>PFVX01000085.1 GCA_002790835.1 bacterium CG_4_9_14_3_um_filter_65_15
GTCAGCGTCGTCTTGCCGTGGTCCACGTGACCGATCGTTCCAACGTTCACGTGATCCTTTGTCCGTTCAAACTTTTCGCGCGCCATTTGCGGCTTCCTCCCGTGGACAGATCCTGACTTTGACTACCGACAGGGACATTCCGGATGCGGGGACCAAGAGCCATCGGCCCGGTCACGCCTCATCCGGGTTTTCCGAAACATCCGGAAACACAAAACTGGAGCCCACGAGCAGATTTGAACTGCTGACCGCTTGCTTACCATGCAAGTGCTCTACCGGCTGAGCTACGTGGGCTCCTAATTCTCGATTTCAGGCCAAGCTGCTGGAGCGGGAAACGGGGTTCGAACCCGCGACCCTCAGCTTGGAAGGCTGATGCTCTGCCAACTGAGCTATTCCCGCTCCGTCCGGCTTTCGTGGTGGGGGGGGGAGGATTCGAACCTCCGAAGGCGTTCGCCGACAGATTTACAGTCTGTTCCCTTTGGCCACTCGGGAACCCCCCCGACCTGTCCCGGCGACAGCCCGAACCGCTTCGGCAACCGGTACCTCCGCGTCCTGGGCGAGCTTCACCTGATGGTGGAGCTGGCGAGAGGACTTGAACCCCCAACCACCTCATTACAAGTGAGGAGCTCTACCAGTTGAGCTACGCCAGCCCAAACTCACCTCAAGCCGACCAGCAACGAAGCTGGACAGCCCTCACCGCAATCAGCCACAATCCGGCCCTGATCCCTCTTGGGATCCCGACCGAATTGGGTCCGGGAATATATAACCTGCAGCAAAGATATGTCAAGACAGCCAGGAAATTAATTTCGGCCGGACCCGTCCGCCAATGCCGCTCGGCACAGGTCTTCCAGCAGTTCGCCGAACCCGATTCCGACGGCCTCCGCAGCCATCGGCACCAGGCTCGTGCCCGTCATGCCGGGGATGGTGTTGATTTCCAGGCAGGAATAGGCATCCCCGTCCAGCCGGAAGTCCACGCGAGCCAGGCCTCTGCAGCATAAAAGTTCAAAAATACGCAGGGCGTCGCGGGCGATATCCTCGTACAGGGGCGAATGGACGGGTGCGGGAACCAGGTATTCACTGGCCCCCGAGGTGTATTTGTGCCGGTAGTCGTAAAATCCGTCCCGTGGACGGATCTCCACCAGGGGCAGGCGCCGCCCGAGGAAGATGGCGGCGGTCAATTCCCGGCCCGGGATGTAGTGTTCGATCAGGATATCCGCCACCGGCCCCGCCTCGGCCCCAGCCACTTCGGTGAACGCGGCATGGAAATCGTCGGGGCCATCCACGATGCGCAACCCCACCGAACTGCCCCCGGTGTTGAGCTTGATGACCAGCGGAAAGCCGATTTCATCCTCGGCGCGTTCCTTGACATGGTCCAGGGTCAGGGCCCGCCCAGGGAGTCCGTCGTCGCGCCCGATCACCGCGCCGGCTCGGTGGGCCGCGCTGTCCCAGGTGACCTGGAGCCAATCCGGGGTCGGGATGTCGGCACCCCGCATGATGCGCTTGGTCGCCGCCTTGTCCATGGCCAGTGCGCAGGCCAGGGGCCCGGACAGGGCGCAGGGGATTCCCATGACCTCGAGCACCGCCTGCAGGTGCCCATCTTCGCCCCAACCGCCGTGAAGGGCGGGAAACACCACCTCGACATCGGTCAGCCGGGAATCGTGAAGGACGTCCCGGACATTCTGCAGTTCCACGGCCAGGACCTCATGGCCGATCTCGCCCAGCGCCGCGACAATTGCCTTGCCGGAGAGCAGGGAAATCTCCCTTTCGCTGGAATCCCCACCCATGAGCACTGCGATTTTCATGCATCCTCCAGCAGGGCCACCGCCTGCACCGTCACGCATTCCCCGCGGCCCTCCGGCCCCATGCCCTCGCCTCGGGTCGCCTTGATGTTCACCGCCGCGGCCGTCGAACCCAGGGTGGCGGCGATCTTGGCCCGCATTTCCTCCCGCATGGGTGAAATGGCCGGCCCTTCGCAGATGATGACCACGTCGAGATTGACAAGGTACCAGCCCAGCTCACGCACCGCTCCCCAGGCCGTCGCCAGCAGATCCCGGCTGTCGGCGCCGGCGAAGGCCGGGTCCGTATCCGGAAACATGTCCCCGATGTCGCCCAGGCCGGCCGCGCCCAGCACCGCGTCGATGATCGCGTGACAGACCGCATCCGCGTCCGAATGGCCGACGGGCCCGACCGGGAAGTCCGGGAAGGTCACTCCGCCCAGCACGCAGGGCCTACCGGGAGCCAGCCGGTGCCGGTCCCAACCTTGTCCGATGCGCATGGCCACGCCCGACTCCTTCGACTCAGGGATACAATTGCGCCGCGGAAAAAGCCACACCCTCGCGGTCCTTGTCCGAGACCGTCACCGTCATTCCGGTCGTCACCGGCCAGGCGATGTCCAGGTCCGGATCGTTCCAGGCGATGACCCTCTCGTGCTCGGGGGCGTAATAGTCCGTGCACTTGTAGAAGAATTCCGCGCTTTCGCTCAGCACCAGGAACCCGTGCCCGAACCCGGGCGGGACCCACAGCTGCCGCTTGTTGTCGCCGGAAAGTTCGACCCCCGCCCACCGGCCGCAGGTCGGTGACGATTTTCTCAGGTCCACCGCGACGTCGAACACCCTTCCGCTCAGCACGCGCACCAGCTTGCCCTGCGCCCGACTGATCTGGTAATGCAACCCCCGCAGCACGCCCCTGGCGGAGCTGCTCTGGTTGTCCTGGACGAAGGGGCCGGCCACCCCGTGGGCCGAGAAATCGTCGGCGCGGTAGGTCTCCATGAAATAGCCCCGCTCGTCCCCGTGCACCAGCGGGTCGAAGACCAGCACACCCGGCAAGTCGGTCTCGAACACCTTCATGGCCGCAGCCCGTGTTCGAGCAGCTGCAGCAGATACCGGCCGTAGCCGCTGTTGCGCAGATTTTCACCCAGTTGTTTCAGCTGGGCTGCGTCGATAAAACCCATGCGCCAGGCGATTTCCTCGGGGCAGGCGATCCGCAGGCTCTGGCGTTCCTCGATGACGCGGATGAAGTGCCCGGCATCCAACAGGGACTGATGCGTGCCGGTATCGAGCCAGGCGGAACCCCGACCCAGGATCTCGACCACGAGCCGGCCCTGCCCCAGGTAGGCGTTGTTGACCGAGGAGATTTCCAGTTCCCCTCGCGGCGACGGCTTGACCGCCCGGGCCACCTTGACCACATCGGCAGGAAAGAAGTAGAGACCCGTCACCGCATAATTCGAGCGAGGATGCAGAGGCTTTTCCTGGATGGTCAGGGGCTTGCCGGCGGCGTCAAGTTCGACGACCCCGTATCGATGCGGATCATTGACCACGTAGGCGAATATGGTGGCATCGGCGGTGCGGTCGGCCACAACCTGCAGGCGCCGCGACAGACCTTCGGCATAGAAGATGTTGTCGCCGAGGATCAGACAGGCCGGATGACCATCCAGAAACTCCTCGCCCAGCAGGAAGGCCTGCGCCAATCCGTCCGGACTGGGTTGCACCACGTAGCGCAAATCCAGACCCCACTGCGACCCGTCGCCCAGGAGCCGCTTGAAGGCTCCCTGGTCCTGGGGCGTGGTGATGATGAGGATCTCCCGGATGCCCGCCAGCATGAGCGTCGACAGCGGGTAATAGATCATGGGTTTGTCGTAGACCGGCATCAACTGCTTGCTGACCGTCAAGGTCAGGGGATGCAGGCGACTGCCCGATCCTCCAGCGAGGATGATGCCGCGATACCCGTTGTCCGCCACCGCGTTACTCTCCTTCCGCCCCCCGGAAACCGGGCCGGGGCACAACCTTGAATTCTCGTCTCCCGTCGCAGGTCCGCCACGAGAGTCCTATGCCCGTACCTTCGTGTCCACTGCAAATCCCGGCCGGTCAATCCACGACTTGCCTCCACAGCCCGGATATGGTTAGTTCACCTTGTTGGCGCAAGGATCCATCGCGGAATGGAGACCGTGCACGCGGCCCCAGCTTTCTCGCCGGAAAGTGCAGGACAGGGTGGAACCCTGGCGGACCCTGATTGAAGCCTACGAAATGGAGGACCGACTTCTGAGGGAGTTGGTGGTCGGCTTCCCCCTCCACTGGAGGGAACTGCCCGGCCCCGACGACGCCCCCAGTTGCCGGGCCACTCTGGCTCACCTGGCTTTCTGGATGGGCTTCACCGTGGACTTCTTCCGCCGCCGTCTCGATCCCGGCAGCATGCCTGCCGCGCCTCCCCTGGACTTCGAGGACACCGAGCGCGCCGCCCTGGCCGAGTGGGACCACCTGCCCTTCGGCGAGATCCTGGCCCGGTACCTGGAGGCATCGGCGAACCTGCGCGAGTTCCTGGCCGCTTTCTGGATCAGCCTGAACTCAAGGGAGCGGCACGAGTTCCGGATACCCTTGAAGCACAACCGTGACCACCGCCTGGCTCTGGCGCGGACCCTGGCGTGGCACCGGGAGCAACAAGAACTCGACACCATGGCGCACGGGGCCTGACCCGGAACGCCGGGAGCCCGCATGACACCCACACCCTCTCCAATCCCGTCACCCTTGCCCGTGGCATTCCACGTTCCCCATCTCGATGCCGGGGGGATCGAACGCGTCGTCGTGAACCTCCTGATCAATCTGGACCGGACGCGGATCCGACCGGTGCTGATCTGCGGCCGCCGCAACGGCTCCCTGCTGGAGAAGGTTCCCGGGGACATCCCGGTCCTGGATCTGGGTGGCCTGCCCGCCCGCAAGGCCATCTTCGCCCTGGCGCGCGCCGTCGACGGATGCGGCGCCCGCATTCTCTATTCGGGCACCAACGCCGCCAACATGACCGCCCTGCTGGCGGGCGCCGTACTGCGCGGTCGCGTGCTGGTGGTTCCCAGCGAACACACCTCGCCGCGGGTCTTCCTGGACACCGCCAAACACCCTCGCCTTCGCGCATGGGCCATGCGCACCCTTTACCCCCGCGCGGCGGCGGTGTCGGTGCCCCTGGCCGAGGTCGGCCAGGAGCTGCGGGAAGTCCTGAACCTGCCGAAACTGAGGATCATGGTCCAGCCGAACCCCGTGCTCGACGCGCGCTTCGCCGAACTTGCCGCCCGGGACCCCGAGATCCCCCTGCCGCATCCCGATGTTCCCCTCATCGCGGCCACCGGGCGCCTGGACGAGGCCAAGGGGTTCGACGACCTGGTGCGCGCCATCGCCCTGCTTCCCCATAGTGACCCGGCGCCTCAGCTGGTGATCATGGGTGACGGTGCCGAGCGCCCCGCTCTGGCCGCCTTGATCCGGGAACTGGGACTGGAGGATCGGGTCATGTTGACCGGACACGTCGACAACCCCTATCCGGTGATGAAGCGCGCCGACCTGGCGGTGGTGTCCTCGCGCCGGGAAGGTTTCGGAAACGTGCTGATCGAAGCCATGGCCTGCGGCACCCCGGTGGTTTCCACCGACTGCCCGGTCGGCCCGCGCGTGATCCTGCAGGGCGGGCGTTACGGAAAGCTGGTGCCCGTGGGAGACATCCCGGCCCTGGCAGCAGCCATGGCGGAGGTCTTATCGGATGGGGATCTGGCCAACGACCTGGCGAAGCGCGGGCGGGAGCGGGCCGCAGACTACGGCATCAACCGGACTGTTGGGTTGATCGCGGAGCAATTCGTAGCGCTGGCTGCCGGACGGCCTTGGCCTGAGCCGACCAACGCTGGCGGTACCAGCCCTCGAGAGTGAGCACCCGCCACAAGTGAGGGCGGAAGTTCCGGTTCCCCCGCAGGACCCGATCCTGGAGCTGAACCAGTTTGTCGGCCCGCAGCCACCCATCGGAAACGAGCTGCGATCGCGACAGGGTATCGACGATCCGCTCCTGAAAACGCCGATCCTCCCAGTGCTTTTCCAGCACCTCACGCATGACCGCTCCCACCGGACGCTTGCCGTCGGCGCCGATCACCTGGGGGGAGGCCTGACGCACCCTGGCGCCCAGGGAATGGGGCCCGTACAGGTTGTCCGGGTGCAGGGACAGGCAATACCGCACAACTTCCAGATCCAGGAAGGGATAGCGGGTCTCCAAACCCAGGATGCCGGCGTGCCGGTCCTCGTAGTGCAGCTTCAAGGGCAGGACGCCATGCGTAATGGCCAAAGCCAGACGGTGATGGACCTCGCTGGGGAATTCGCCTTCCAACCGGGTGCTGCGTTCCAGGGGAAGCCGGGTGAGGGTGGAGTTGAGCCAGGGGAAGCGATCCTTGTGGCGAAAACTGCGCCGGGTATCCAGCAGGAGGGGCGGCAACAAGGGCCCCAACACGTGCTGCATGACGGCCCAAAATCCCTTGCGCAGGCCCTGGTTCGCCAGCCCCGCGGTACGGATCCCATGCGCCAGGGCGTTCATCCGACCGGAGCGCAACAGATAGCTGAGCGAGAGCTCCTCCTGCCCCAGCAGTTCCCGGGCGCCGATCTGGTTGAGTTGGATCCCGGCCTCGCTCTGGCTGCCCTCGTTGCGCAGCATCCAGCTGCTGATCACCGCCAGGGATGCCACCGGCTCGTCGTGGAAGATGTTCATCCGGTCCATCTCGTCCAGCAACTCGTCGCCGGTCAGCTCGGCCATGGGAACCGGCGAAGCCAGGATGCCCCGGGGTCGGTCGCCTCCGTGACCGTCGATACCTTCGCTGCTGAGGCTCAATTCGGTTTCGCCCAGCAGGGCTCCGAGCAGGTAGTGGAATTCGTCCCGCCGGGGGTCCAGGGTGAAGGAACCCGTGCCTGCGACCCGGCGCTGGATGGCCTGGGAGATCTTGGACTTGAACCCCGCGTGGAAATCTTCCTGGTCCCGGAGCAGGGGGTTTTCCGTGCAGCCGGGTTGCCAGTAACGGGAACTTTGGAGCTTTTCCCCCACCAGGATCTTCATGCATCCCGGTAGGACACGCTTGATGCGCAGGAAGAACGACCGTTCGTCCTGCCAGGAGTCCAGACACAGGAAACGGTGCATGGAGACGGGATCGGGTTCGGGAATCCGTCCGCCGAGGGTCAGCAGGGCCTTGCTGTCGGTGCAGAAGGCAACCATCCCTCCGTGGTCGTAATAGAACAGAGGCCGGGTGCCCATGTGATCCCGGCCGGCCATGAGCCGGTGCTCGGTGGCGTTCCAGAACACGAACGACGCCTCGCCGCTCCAGTGCTCCGGAGCCTGGCGACCCCACTTGAGGCAGGCATCCAGGACCGCGCGCGCCGGGTGCAGGGCGATATCTTCGGGCAGGGGTTGTTCCATGCTGCGGTAGAGGTCCGGCAAATCATAGAGGTGGCCGTGGCAGGCGGCGATATTCCCGTGGTCGTCTCGATGGAGATCGGTGCCGCACAACCCGTCACTGCAGGCCAAGGGATGGACCACTCCCACCCATCCGGTGGGCAATTCCTCGACTTGATGATGACGCCCCCGCCAGCGCAGGGCGGCCAGGGCTCCCTGGAAGTGATGGGGAGGCAGCTCTTCGCCGTTCTTGCTGACAATCGCCAGAATTGCGGACACTTCCCGCTCCCTCGGATGGGCTGAATAACGGCGGTAACGGACCAGAGGATGGGATTCCCGTCAGCAGGCCCCGCGCCCGCCCAGGACACACAGGGGCGTCCGCAGCAGGATCTTCAGATCCAGCAGGACCGACTGGTTCTGGATGTACTGATAGTCCAGTTTGACGCGATCGTCAAAATCGACCTCGCTCCGGCCGCTGATCTGCCACAAACCCGTGATTCCGGGCGGAACGGTCAGGCGCACGAGGTGCCAATCGGAATAATTCTCTACCCCGAAGGAGGTGGGGCGCGGACCGATCAGGCTCATGTGTCCCTGCAACACGCTGATGAGGTTGGGGAGTTCGTCCAGGCTGGTTTTGCGCAGGAAGCGGCCGACCCGGGTGATCCGGGGGTCGTCCACGATCTTGAAATCCGGTCCGTCCTTGCTGTGCTGGTTCAGATGCATGACGCGGTCCTTGAGCTTTTCCGCATCCTGCACCATGGTCCGGAACTTCCACATCTGGAACCGGTTGCCCAACAGGCCGGTCCGCCACTGCTTGAAGAAGACCGGACCCGGGCTCTCCAACCTGATGGCGATGGCGATGGGAATGAATACCGGCAACGAGACCAGCAGGGTCACCAGAGCCAGGGCCACGTCCATCGCCCGCTTGGCCCGGGAAACGCACCACGGGGTTTTTTCCGCACCGGTGATGGTATCCCAGCGCGTAACCGGGCAAAGGTAGGGGACGGCGTTGGTTTCTTTTTCAGCTACGGGAGCTCCGGGATCCCGGCGCACTTTCGGGGAAAAGTCCCCGATTTCCGCTCTCCGAGGAGAGGGAATCAATTGCTCCGCCACAAGTTTCATGACAACTCCACTCCCCCGATCGACTCCCAAGGAGTCGACCTTCCCCCCATGAACACCGTACTATACGCAAAAAATTCGTCCCCCAATACGAATGCAGGATGATCATAGCACACAAAACCCCCCCGAGTCAAGATGGTTATCGAGAATAAAGAGCATTTTCGATGGAATTTCTCGATTTTCTTGATTCTGGTTGTTGAAATCAAAAATCGAGACATTGACGATTGTCCCGGTCCTTGTTAACCTGCCGCTTGAATTCCCCTGAGGTTTCATGCCCATGTCCGGCCGGCGGCGAACCGCCGGCTGGTGGTCCCACCGCTGGAGGTTTCCATGTCCCGCCTGCCACGGATCGCCGCCGTCGTGCTGCTGTTGTTGGTCACTTCCGCCTGTGAAGGCCTGCCGCGACGGCCCAATGGACACCGGGGAGGCGCTTCCACTCCCCCCGATACCAGTGACCCTCAGGACCAAGATCAGGGCTCGGGAGGCGACCAAGGCGGAGACACAGACATCGGGAACGCCGACAATGGAAATTCCGGGGGCACCGTGGTGGGAAACTGCCCCGGCAGCATCACCCTGACCGTGGCGGAAACGGCTCACACCGCTCGCCCGAGCGCCCTGGTGGAAGCCGGGATCCCTTTGGCCCCCGGCGCCATGAGCCGCGACCAGGTCCTGACGGTCTGTTCCGGAGACCAGGCCCTGCCCGTGCGGACGAAATCCTTGAGCTATTGGCCCGACGGCTCCGTCCGGTGGGCCCTGGCCCGGTTCCCGCTGGCCTTGAAGTCCGGCGAAACCCGCCGGTTGACCGTGGCCCTCGCCGACGGGAAATCCCCCGCCGCTCCGGCCGTGAAGTTGCCGGCCATGTCCCTCAAACTCCGCACCGAACGCGGAGAATTCAGCTTCGACGTCAAAGACGGCCAGAGCCGAACCGTCGGCGACCATTTCGTCCAGACCTGGGTTGAACCCCTGACCTCGGACCGGGTGAGGGTGACGACCCACATCGCCCAGCTGAACCGGGACGCGTCCTGGCGGGATCTGTCCCTCGAGATCGCCGCCTCCGGCCGGGCCGATGCAGACAACGGTGCGGGCGCCATCCGCATGGGAGAATGGACCGCCGCGGTCTATCGGGCCGACGACCGCGGCCCGGTGAACCTGACGGGCGCCGGCGGAGTCATGCGCCTGTCCCTCTACCCCGGTGACAAACTCGGTCACTATCCCGCGGACAAGGGCTACCACGTCAGCCACCAGATCATCCTCGAGCGGGGGGCCGAACCCCGGGATCTGGCCCGGCGCATCAACAACCCGGTGCACGGGGCGCTGGACCCCGCATACATCGCCTCCACCGGCGCGGCGGGTCTGCTGGGTCCCGCCGGCCAAGACAGCCGCAGCATCGACCAGAGCCTCCTGGCCGGGGTGGACAACCTCCGCCGGAGCCAGAAACAGGACGTGAACCGCGGCATGGCCAGCTGGGGAGATTTCGCAGCCGACGAGGGTTCGGCCTACCTGGGCTATTACAACCACGAATACGACCCGGACTCGGCCCTTTTGCAGTACGTCCTGCACTCCGGCGACACCGGCCCCCTGGACGACGCCCTGGACATGGCCGTCCAGTTCGCCGACAACTGCGTGAACCTCAAGGGCCAGGTCTACCAGCACCGCTCGACGACCTACGCCATCACCGGCACCGTAGGCAAGGCCGCGGGTGCGGCCCTGGTCCAGACCTGGCGGCAGGGGTCGGACCGGCCCTCCGGGGACGAGCGCATCGTCAAGGCCATCGACCGACTCTACCCCCCCAGCAAGGACACCCAGGGGCGGGCGCACAAGCTGGCGCTCAGGGTTATCAAGGGGGTTCGGGCCGAAAACATTT
The DNA here is from genome assembly GCA_002790835.1 of bacterium CG_4_9_14_3_um_filter_65_15. Lineage (GTDB taxonomy): Bacteria > Krumholzibacteriota > Krumholzibacteriia > LZORAL124-64-63 > LZORAL124-64-63 > JAHJTW01. Next base: position 10,157 of record PFVX01000085.1, read on the forward strand.
CCGATCCGGCCGCCCATGAAAGGGAGATCGCCAATTCCCTGGGTTACTTCATGGCCGAGGAATCCATGCAGGAATACCGGCGCGGTAGCCCGGGCATCAAGAAGCGGCTCCAGCAACTCGACCCGCAAGCGGCCCGGCAGAAACCCCAGAAGGGCGACATCACCACCCGGGATCTGGCGCTGGTCCAGCGCGCGGGCATGAGCATGGCCCCCCTCGACAAGACCATGACCCGGTCCGTCGACGATATCTTCGCCCCGTTCTTCGCCCGCTACGGTGGCGACTGGGACCACTTTCCCCGGTTCCACTTTTACGACGCGCCCAACGTGGAGGAAACCCATTCGGGCTCCCACACCCTGGTGGAAATGCTGGTGTGGGGTCATCTGCTGACGGGCGATCCCCATCTGCGTGACATGGCCCTGCGTATCGCCGGGGATTTCGTCGCCGACGGAGGGCTGGTGGATCGGACCATCGAGATGACCGAGGGCATGAACCGGGACAAGGACATGGTCCACATCCGGACCGCGGGTTGGACGCTGATCAATCTCCTTTCCTTGGAGACGCTGACCGCCCACGCGGAGCCCGCTCTGGCGGCGGCCCTGGCCGAGAAGACCGACCAGCTCGTGTCGGTCATCCTGGAAGTGCCCCCGCGCAAGTACGAGGGCGTCATCCACGCCGGCGTGGTCAGCGAGGCCCTGGCCCGCTACCACCACGCCCACCAGAAGGACCGACAGGCCCTCGCTTCCCGGGCGTTGGCCATGGTGATCGACGTGGGCGTGTTCTTCACCGGCAACCAGTGGGCCGCCTCGGAGAACCGATTCTACTACCGGCAGGACGACCACAGCAAGACCCTCCAGGCGGGGTCCTACCTGATGATGCTGGGGCTGGCCTACGGCGGCGCGCACGCCGAAAGCGCGGCCACCCGGAACCAGCTGCTGGGCTGCGCCCATTCCCTGCTGAACTCCATGGACAAGACGGCCACGACCTCCAAGTCCCTGGGCATGATGTTCCGCAGCACCTTCCGGGCCTTGGCCTTCCTTCAGGGCGACGGCTCCCGGGCCAAGGGGCGCTGACCATGGCGCCAGCAAATCCCTGGTTCCCGAACCGGCCCGCCGACCGGCCGCCCCGGGCTCGTTTGTTCTGCATTCCTTTTGCCGGCGGGGCACCCACGGTTTTCCATGGTTGGCAGGCCCGATTCCCGGCGGACATCGAGGTCTGCCCCCTTCATTTTCCCGGTCGGGGCAACCGGCTGCGGGAGCCGTCCTTGCGGCGAATGAGTTCGCTGATCGAACAGGCCGCCGAGGCGATGGCGCCGCTGCTGAACGTTCCCTATGCAGTTCTGGGGCACAGCCTGGGCGCCCTGATCGGATACGAGCTGGTCGTCCATCTGCGGCAGGCCGGCCAGGCCGAGCCTTTCCTGCTCATCGCCTCGGGCGCGCGCGGTCCCCATATTCCCGACCCGTTTCCTCCCCTGCACCATCTGCCCCAGGACGAATTCATCCGCGGCATGCAGGAACGGTACGGCGGCATTCCCGAGGAAATCCTCGCCGAGCCCGATCTGGTGGCCCTGCTGGTGCCCCCCCTGCAGGCGGACCTGGAATTGTTCGAGACCTACCGCTACACCCCCGGCGAGCCCCTGGGATGCCCCATCGCCACCTTCGGGGGCCGGGACGACCACCGGGTCGGCGAGGACCAGTATCGATCCTGGCAGGAGGTGACCACCGGTCCGGTGAACATGACCATGTTCCCGGGCGGCCACTTCTTCATCCAGCAGCAGGGCCCCGCGGTGGCCCTCGCCACAGCCCAGGCCTGCGAACGCGCCTTGGCCGGGGCCTGACATGGAGACGCCCGACACGACCTGGACCGAGCCTGCTCTCCCGCCCCGTCTGGGTGCCCGGGACGTGCAGGTTTGGCGGTTTCCCGTGGACCTTCCGTCCGTCACCCTGGACCGTTGCCGGGAGCGCCTGACGGCATCGGAACGAGATCGGGCCGACCGGTTCGTCCAGGAGGCCGACCGCCGCCGCTTCACCGTGGCTCGTTGCGGGCTCCGTCTGCTCCTGGCGCGGCACCTGGAGAGAAACCCCCATGAGCTGACCTTCACCGATGGACCCCACGGCAAGCCCGGGCTGGCCGACACGGATCCCGACGACACGCGGGAATTCAACGTGTCCCATGCAGGCGGCTTCGCCCTGATCGCGGTGGCGCGAAAGCGACCCGTCGGCGTGGACCTGGAGCCGGCCGACCGCGACATCGAGCCGGACGACCTCGCCCCCCGGGTCCTGTCCGCGGCCGAGACCGCCGATCTGGCCGGCCATGTGGGAGCCCGGCGCTTGCGGCGATTCCTGGAAATCTGGACGGTCAAGGAGGCCGTGGTCAAGGCCCTGGGCAGGGGAATCTCGTTCCCCCTGTCCTCTTTCACCGTCGGCATCGCCCCGTCAGGCGACGTGAACCTGTCCGGCCCCGATGCCTGCGGGGATCTCGCAGGCATCGAGGTGGTCTCCCTTGCGCCGAGCGACGGATACGTGGGCGCCGTGGCCATCCGGGGAAGCGACTTCCGCCTGCAGCGGTTTTCGGGCGCGTGTCTGCTGGAACATGCGCCGCGGGAGTGATCAAGCGACGGAAATCTGCGGCAAAATTCTGGTTATGGGTTGCAATTTCGACCGAATGAATCTTTATACTTGTCCGCCGGGGTCGATAGAACTGGGGATGACGCCGGACCTGCCATCAGCTTGAACCTGGAAAGGGAACCAATGAACGCGTTGCAGCGCAGCACGGCACTGATACTTCTGGCCGGTTTGATCGGCCTGACCGGATGCGGGGCCACCCATTACGGGCGCGATACCATCCGCGGTCTGGACGCCCTGGTGCCGGTTCCCGCCGACTCCGCCGCCGCTCCGGCTGTCGTTCACCTGGACCGGATCACCCCCGATAACCCCCGGCCCCTCTACGAGATCGGACCCGGCGACGTGCTGACCGTGGTGGTCTGGGGACGACCGGACCTGGGCTCGACCGTCCCGGCCAACAGCAACAACCGCCGTCAGGTGTCCACCGTCAACGCCAAGGGCGACATCGAACTGCCCTTCGTGGGTCCCCTCGCCGTCAGCGGCATGTCCCTGCGTGGAGTGGCCGTCGCGGTGGAGAACGCCTACGAGTCCCTGGTCGGTTCTCCCCAGGTCGAGGTGGAAATCGTGGACTATCTCGCTCATCCCGTGCTGATGGGCGGCCAGGTCCAGAAACCCGGCACCGTTTTCCTGACCAACTCCCTGCAGACCATCGGCGAGGCGCTGGCCGCCTCCGACGGTCCGCGCAACGACGGGGACCTGACCCGCGTGCTACTGACCCGCGACGGCCACTCCTATCCTCTGGATCTGTGGGCCGCCGAGCACGGTCACAACCCCAACCTCGACATCCTGATGCAAGCCGGGGACAAGATCTTCGTGCCCCCCATCAATGAGAATCTGTACTTCATCCTCGGTGACGTCCCCGAGCCCGGCCCCTATCCCATGCCCAGCAAGGGCGCCACCCTCATCGAGGGCCTGGCCAACGCAGGGGGCATCAAGATGGACTCGGCCTCCTTCGACGACCTGCTTTTGTTCCGGAAAACCGCGACCGATTCGACGGTCTACAAGTTCACCTACTTCGAGGCCGTCGAAAACGGCGACATCCCCCTGCAACCGGGCGACCGGATCCATGTCTCCCAGTCCAACGTGACCAAGTTCGGCTATGTGTTGAAGAACCTCCTGCCGGTTCTCTCCGTTGTCACCTCGGTCTGGATCATGGATCAGATCATCAACCGGACATGGAATTGATTCCGGAAAATCCGGTCTTCGTCGTCGGGTTGCCCCGTTCCGGCACCACCCTCATGCGGATGATGCTCAGCTGTCATCCGCATCTGGCCATCGCGCCGGAGACGAACTTCATCAACAGCTGGATGCGGGTCTACGGCCACCTCGACCCCTCGCGTCCCCGGGATTTCGAACTGTTCTGGCAGGCGCTGGCGCAGAGCGATCTGCTGCCGTCGTTCGGCCTGACCCCCGAGGCCGTGCGCCGCGAGGTCGAGGAGAACATCGAGGCCAGCTGGCGGGGGATCTTCACCGCCATCTGCCGCTGTTACGCCGCCCGCACCGACAAGCCGCGCTGGGGTGAAAAGACTCCGCGACACGCCGAGCATCTGGAAACTCTTTTGGAGTGGTATCCCGACGCCAGGATCCTGTACATGCAGCGGGATCCCCGCGCGGTGGTCTCGTCCATCCTGGCCAAGAACTGGGCCCGGTCCAGTCGTTTTCCCCACGTGCACGCCCGGCGGTGGCGGCTCAGCGTCCGCGCCGCAAGCCGGCAGGCCGCACAGGACCGCCTGATGATGGTCGGCTACGAGCGTCTGGTGCGGGACGGAGAAGGAGTGCTGCGGGAAATCTGCGCCTTCATCGGCGAGGATTACCACCCCGACATGCTCACGCGCGCCGACGCCCCCCGCTATCGACTGTACCCCGACCACGAGGAATCCCTGCGGAATTTCCCGGTGCTCAAGCCCTTGAACCCGGCCTCGCTCGACAAGTGGCGCGGGCACCTTTCTCCCGTGCAGACGGCCATCATCGAGGACCAGTCCCGGCCCGAGCTCTCCGCCCTGGGATACGAACCGGTTGCGGGCTCCGCCCCGGCCTCCTGGCGCATCGCGTACCTGGGGCACCGGATGTTGCGGCCCTTCGAGACCGTCGCCAAGCTGCCGTGGGCCAAGGTTTTCAAGGGCGGTGCGGGGACCATGATCAGGCGGTTGCTCCCATGAGCGAGGCCGATCGACACCTCACCAAGCGCCCCCGGAAGCTGCGCAAAATGAAGGCCATGGTCGCCTTCGGGTTCCTGCTCGCAGCTGTGGCCGCAGCGGTCGTGGGTTTGGCGCTGGGCGCTTCGCCGTGGTGGCTGCTGCTGCCCCTGGTGGTGGGCCTCTTCACGCACCGGATTCTGTGGCGTCCGGGAGCCGTTCCCGTCTTCACGTTCCACAGCGTCTCCGATGACTCTGACTGGCTGCCCTGGGCCGCCGACATCTCCCTGGGCAGCGAGCTGTTCGACCGTCAGCTGGCCGTGCTGGCCGCAACCGGTTGCCGGGTCATCTCCACCGGGGAACTGGTCGACGCCCGACGCGAAGGTCGCCCATTGGCGCCGCGCTCGGTGGTGTTGCACCTGGACGACGGCTACCTCGACAACTGGGTGGCCGCCACGCCGCTGCTGAAGAAGCACGGCATGCCCGCCACGGTTTTCGTCTCCACGGACTTCATCACGCCCGGCGACGACCTGCGCCCCACCCTCGGCGGTGGTGGCGCCCCCCTGCAATGGGACGGGTACCTCAACGCGGCGGAGATGCGCGCCATGATGGACACCGGACTGGTGGACATCCAGGCCCACGGCACCGACCACGGCCGCATTCCGGTTGGCCCGGCCTCCATCGGGGAACTGACCCGGGACAACTGGCGCAACCTGGCCTGGGTCCAGTGGTCGGCCGTGCCGGGAGACAAGAGCGCATGGTACCGCCAGGACGAACCCACGGCCGTGACCCTGGGATCGCCTGTGCCGGAGAACGGGCCGACCCTCACCAGCCGGCGCTGGCACGAGGGCAACCGCGAGACCGCGGACGAATTCGCCGTCCGCGTCCAGAACGAGCTCACCCTCTGCCGCCGGGAACTTGGCGAACGGCTCGGCCGGCCGCCCCGGGTGTTCTGCTGGCCCCAGAATCGAACCACCGACCGCGCCCGGGAACTGGCGCTGGCCGCGGGCTTCGAGGCCACCACCGGAGGCTGGTTGGAGAACCGCCCCGACGAGGACCCCACCCTCATCAGCCGCACTCACGTCGGCAAGAACGTGCTGGGCGTGCCCTGTCTGACCGCGGACGTGTTCTTCTTCCGCGCCCAGGTCGGCGTGGGGTTGGGGAACTATTACTGGTATCCTGTGCTCATGCTGGGCCAGGGGGTGCGGAACCTGATCAACGCCATCAAGGGCGCGCCGCAAAAATCGCAGCCCTGACCCGAAGGGTCACCACTTCAGCGGGGGATATCATGCGCCTGGGAATCGTCGTCACCGAATTTCCCAAGACCACCGAGACCTTCATCCTGCGCGACGTCATGCAGTTCGCGCGGGAAGGGCACGAGATCCGCCTGTACCACATGTCCCGGTACCGCAAGCACGACAAGGTGCACGACTTCGCGCGCCCCATCCTGGGCTGGGCCCGGTCGTTCGGCTTCCTGTTCGATCGCCGCGTGCTCGGGGCCACCGGACGTGCGCTGCTGCGCAAACCCCTGACGATCATCCGGATCAAATGGGACCTGCTGCGGGGATTCTGGTCGCATCCGGTCACCCTGGCCAAGTCCCTGATCCTGATTCCCAAGTGCCTGGCCGTGGCCGAGGACCTCACCGCCTGGGGGGCGGACCATCTGCACGGGGAATTCGCCTCCCATCCGGCCACCTGTTGCTGGATCGTCGGCCGCCTGACCGGGTTGCCCTACAGCGTCAGTTGTCGGGCCCACGACATCTTCATTACCCAGGCCATGCTGGACCGCAAGCTCGGCGAGGCGGCGTTCATCCGCACGATCACGAACTACAACGTGACATTCCTGCGCGACCGGGTGCCCTCCCTGGCCGACCGCACCATGCACGTGATCCATTCCAGCCTCGACCCCGAGCAGGTGCCCGCCCTGGACCCCACGCCCCCCGGACCCTTCCAGGTGCTCTACGTGGGGTCTCTGGAGGTTCGCAAGGGTATCGAGTTCCTCTTTCAAGCGTTGCATGCGGTGAACGGCGAGCTGGGCGATTGGCGCTGCCGTCTGGTGGGCAGAGGCCCGCACGAGAAGACTCTGCGGGAACTGGTCCGGACCCTCGGCCTCCAGGATCGCGTGGAGTTCCTGGGCCCGCAGCCGCACGAGGAAGTCGGCCGGCGCTATGCCCAGGCCCACGTGGTGGTGACCCCCAGCATCATCGGTCCCGGCGGGCGCACCGAGGGCATTCCCAACGTGGTCATCGAAACCCTGGCCCATCAGCGTCCCGTGATCACCACCCGCGTCTCGGGCATTCCCGAGCTGGTGGAACACGGGGTGACCGGGTTCCTGGTCGAACCCGAGGACTCCGCCGCCATCGCCGACTGCCTGTTGCGGGTCCAGGCCGAACCGGATGCGGCCCACGCCATGGCCCGTCGTGGCCGCCAGAGAGTGGTGAAGGAATTCAACGTGGTGATCAACGCTCACCGGCAACTGGAACTGTTCGCCGCCCACACCGCCAAGAACCTGAGCGCAGGGAGCAGGACGCCGTGAGCGCCGTCCCCGTTTTCGTGCTGGGCCTGCAGCGTTCGGGAACGACCTGGCTGGCCAACTGCCTGGGAGGACACCCCCGCGTGGCGGCCGTCGAAGCCGTCGAGCATCGCGGGGTCCACGAGAGCATCTTCTTTTCCCACTTCGCCCGCGCCTTCGGCGACCTGGACGACGAGGACAACTTCCGGCGCTTCGCCGAGGCCTTCACGACCTGTGACTACTTCCTGCTGTCGGGCTGCGACCGGGAAGCCTTTATCGCCGCCCGGCCCCGCAGCTACGCGACCGCCTTCCGCTGGGTCATGGACGACCTCGCCACCCGCTGCGCCGCCACCCACTGGCTGGAAAAAAGTCCCGACCACACCCTGCTGGGCCCGGACCTGGCGGCCCTTTTTCCCGACGCCCGCTTCGTGGGCATTCGCCGCGATCCCGCCGCCCTGCTGCGTTCACGCCTGTGGGCCTTCGGCCGCACGCCGCCCGGTCCCGTGCGGCGCATCCCCCGCGTCCTGCGCGGCGCTTTTTCCATCTCCCTGCACACCCGCGCCCTCGATCACTTCTGCGCCTCGTGCGACCGCGCCCTGATGGTGAGCTACGAGGACCTGCGGGCCGACACCCCGGACGTCCTGCGACGCATCGGGGATTCCCTCGGTTGCGGGTTCGACCCCGAAATGCTCGCCGAGCGCTTTGCCGCCAACACCAGCTTTTCCGGGCCCGGTCGGGAAAATGAGCGGCTGACCAGCCTGGACCACGCCGTTCTGAAGTTTGCCGGAGCCGTCGCCCGCCTCGCGCCCTGGCCGCTCTTGGCGGCTCTGCACCGGAATTCCCCCGGCCAACAGGATGTAACCTGGCCGCAGTGGTGCTGGCAAATGCGGGACCGTTCCGGACCCTAGCCCTGAATCCGGGCTGGGCGGTTTTTTCCGCCACCCTTGCTTTCTGCATGATCCAGGGAGCCCCTCCGTCCCGGAGGACGGCGGCCGGCCGCGCCCCGGTCAATTTCCAACTTCCTCCGTTTCAATCTGTTGCCTGCATGACCAACCCTGTGGGCGACACCACCTGCCCGAGCGTATCCCCGGCACATGATTTGCTGCCTTATGGCGTTGGACTGTTGGATTGGACCCCACGGAAAGATGGCTGCGCATGAAAACCCTGCTGACCGCCGTCCTGCTGCTGTCCTTCGCCCTTCCCTGCCTTGCGAACGCCGGCGGCGACCCGTTGCGATATGAAGTGACCTGGAAACAGGCCCCCGAGGCCAAGGTCACCGAGCTGGCCCTGGCCGATCTGGCCTTCGAGCCCAGCTCTCGCCTGGGCCTGGGCTTCCCGTCCCAGAATCCCCACAACTACTACCTGTTCCCCCAGTGCGGCATGGGCGTGGTTCGCCTGACGGTCCACTGGAAAGACCGGGAACCGAACGAGGATGAATACCTCTGGGGAGGGACCGACACCAAGATCCAGGTGCTGCAGGCCCTGGGGATCGACGCGTTCCTGACCTTCGAGATCGACGCCGAGTGGGCTATCGAACCCTCGGAGGATCTGGCGGCGAACCATCCGCCCGCCGACATGGCCGACTGGACCGAGTTCATGGCCCTGTGCGTGGATCGCTACGACGGCGACGGCGTGAACGACATGCCGGAGCTGCGCAAGCCGGTCCTCTACTACCAGTTCATCAACGAGTGGCCGTCCAAGAACAACCTCCACGGCGGCTGGACCGGGACCCTGTACCAGCTGATCGAATTCTTCAACGCATCCTATGACGTCGTCAAGGCGACCGATCCCAACGCCCACGTGGTCTTGGGGGGGATCTCCTCCATCGGGCTGGATGCCATGGTGCTCAACGCGGGGATGGGCGGATACACCGCCCGGCTGTCCTACAACGAGACCGTCAACGACACCCTGACGGTGGAACTCTGCCAGGATCCCAGCATCGCCGAAGCGGTCGCCGACCGGGAGCGCGTGCTGGCCGAGAGCCGCTACGACATCGTCGACCTGCACATGTACGGCCCGGTGGAATACAACCAGTACCGCATCGCACGCATTCGGCAAGAGGTGGGCAACACGCCCCTGATCACCTCCGAATGCGGCGGACCCAACCTGGCCTACGACCTGGACATCACCCCCACCGAACACTTCATGACCGCCATGGACATGAATCTCGACGCCCTGTCCCGGGGACTAGAGTTCACCATGTGGCTGTCCATGTTCGGCCGGGAATACGACCCCGACAACGGACCCACCTGGGGCAATTCCCAGCTCCAGCTCATCGACGAGAACCAGCAGGCCACCGGCGGCTTCTGGGGCTACCACCTGTTGGGCGCCCTGGTCGAGGACATGACCAGTGTGGAGAAGCCGACTCCCGGTACCTATATCATCCACCGCACGGGCAAACCCGACACCTACGTGATCTGGCAGACCGGCGCCGAAACCACCTACCAGCTCCCGGCTTCGGTCCATCCTGAGAAAATGATCGTGGTGACGGATGCGCAGTTCGGTCGCTACGAGATCCAACTGCCCCCCGCAGACGGATTGCTGCCGAGGGGCCCGCTGCCCCTGGTGGTCAGTGAAGAGCTGCCCGGTGGAGCCTATGTGGCCGGCGAAAAGCCCGGGCTGGTGAGGGTGTTGGGCCGGTGATCATGCGGCCTTGCGGCGCTTGATCATGCCCTTGAGGGATTGGAGCTCGGGCAAACGGGCCATCGCCGCAAGGCCCAGGAACAGCCCGAATCCCACCCCCGCTGTGGCCCCAAGTTCCACCAGGTTCGCCAGGTAGCCTCCGCCGTCGTTCAACCCGAAGAGCCGTCCCACCGCAAAGGTGCCGCCGATGGAGACCAGGGTGAACAGGAAGATCAGCAGCATGTTGCGGATATCGGACATCTGCAGGAAGCGGCCCCAGGCCCGGTAGAGCAGCAAGAAGATCACGAACATCCGCAACAGGATCGAAATGCTGCGGCCCAGGGCGATGCCCGCCACCCCCAGGGGGCCGACGAGCAGGGTGATGCACAGGATCCGGGTCGCGATCTTCACCCCGATGGCGATGGCCACCAGGCGCATCACCTTGACGTCCTTGTCCGAGTACATGGCGAAGAGCAGCACCCGGGAGACGAAAGTCCCGATCCCCGCGAATGCCACCATGTGCATGACGCCGGCGGTGGCCTTCACGGCCTCGGCGTCGAACCTGCCGTGTTGCAGCAACAGCCTGGCGATCGCCTCCCCCTGGAAGGCCAGGAAGGCCACCACGGGCACCAGCACGAACAGGCCGGACCGCAACGCGACGGCCAGCTTCCGGTACATTTCCTGACGCTCCCCGCGCGCCATCAGGTGGGAAAACTCCGTGTACATCACCGTGGTCAGACTGGCCGTGATCAACTCCGGCAAGATGTTCATGAGCCGGTTGGCGTATTCGTAGGTGGCGATGTTGCCGGGACCGAGGGTGGATGCGAAACCGAACTCCGCCCAGATCAGGATCTGGTTGGTCCCAAACACCAGCAGCCCGGGCATCAAGAGGCGTCCCGGGCCGTTGCCTCCGTCGCTGCGGCGAGGTTTTTCCTTGGGTTGGATCCGATCCAGGGTGCGGCCTGTGACGAAGGTCAGGGACACGGCGGCCATTATGGATCCGGTGAGCATGACCCAGGCCAGGAAGGTGACGCTGAAGGGGGGCACCAGGATAATCAGGGCCAGGATCAACAGGAACCGCGAAAATTGGGCCAGGAGCTCGGGCACGCCGAATACGCGGCCGGCGTTGAGAATGCTCCCACTGATGGAACGGAAGACCACCACCGGGATGATAAAGACCAGAACCCTCAGCAGGGTCGCCGCCAGGTGTGCGGTGTCGGGGGCCATTCCCGGGCCGACCCGTTTCACGATCCAGGGGGAGAACAAGGCCCCCACCACCGCAACCGGCACCATATACACCAGCGCCCGACGCTGGTAGCCGTGCCAGACCTTCCGGATGCCGGCGATGTCCCGGGTGGTCAGGATGGAAACCAGCCCGGGCACCAGCATCACGCTGGCAACGCGGTTGGCCGCCTCGGAAAATCCCACAGCCAGACGCCGGGCGAAGAAGAAGGCGTCCGCCGCATCGCTGGTGCCCAGGCGGTTGGCCAGCAGGGAGGAAACACCCAGCGCCATCACCAGGCCCAGGCCCCGGGTCACGGCGATCTTGATCATCGACCCGACCGTCTTACCGCTCTTGCTCTTGTTCCCCATGGGGCGCAACAACTTTCAAAGATGGGGGTCATTCGATCAGGGGGAAAACCTCTGGCTCAGGCAGCCTTGCGGCGCCTGATCATGCCCTTGAGTGCCTTGAGTTCTGGCAGGCGCACCAAGGCCGACAAGCCCAGGAACAAACCAAAGCCGACCACCGCGGCAACCGACACGCCCAGCAGGCGAATCCAGAAACTGCCGTCCATGGTCCAGGTCATCAGCCGATTCAGGTACAGGGTGCTGCCCATGGAGACCGCGGTGATCACCAGGACCAGGATCATGTTGCGGATGTCGGACAGGCGCAGGAACCGCCCCCAGACCTTGTAGAGCAGCAGGAAGATCACCAGCATGCGGACGAGGATGGAGAGGCTGCGCCCCAGGGCGATCCCCGCGACCCCCAGGGGGCCGACGAGCAGAAGGACGAGGGCGATCCTGGCCACGACCTTGACGACCATGGCGGACAGCACCAGTCGCATCACCTTGATGTCCTTGTCCGCATACACGCTGTAGAGCAGCACCCGGGAGATGAACGTCCCCACGCCCGCGAAGGCCACCATGTGCATGGTGCGGGCGGTGATTTTCACCGCCTCGGCGTCGAACCTGCCGTGGTGCAGCAGCAGCCGGGCGATGGCCTCGCCCTGGAAGGCCAGGAACGCCACCACCGGAGCCAGGATGAACAGGCCCGAGCGCAACGACCGGGCCAGGCTGCGATACATCTCCTGGCGTTCGCCCCGCGCCATCTGGTGGGAGAACTCGGTGTACATGACCGTGGTCAGACTGGCGGCGATCAGCCCCGGCAGGATCGCCATGAGCCGGTTGGCGTATTCGTAGGTGGCGATGTTGCCTTCGCCGAGCTTGGAAGCGATTCCGAACTCGAACCAGATCAGGGCCTGGTTCGTGCCGAACACGAGCAGGCCGGGCAAAAACAGCCGCCCGGGGCCGTTGCCGCTGTCGCCCGTGCCGGGCTTTTTCCGGGGCTTGATCCGCCCCAGGGAGCGATCGGTGATCAAGGTGAGGGATAACGCCGCCAGGAGCGATCCGACGAGCATGGTCCACGCCAGGAAGGTCACACCGTACGGCGGCACCAGCAGGAGCAGGGCCATGATCACCAGGAAGCGCGAGAACTGCGCCATGAGCTCGGGCACGCCGAATACCCGGCCGGCGTTGAGCATGGCCCCGCTGATGGCCCGAAAGACCGTCACCGGAATGATGAAGAGCAGGACCCGCAGCAGGCCTGAGGCCAGATGAGCGGTGTCGGGTTCCAAACCGGGGCCGGCCACGTGGATGATCCAGGGCGAGGCCAGCGCGCAGACCCCGGCCGCGGGCAGCAACCAGAGCATGGCCCGCAGCTGATAGGAATGCCAGACCTTCCGGACCCGCCCGACATCCCCGGTGCTCAGGATCGCCACCAGGCCCGGCACCAGCATCACGTTGGAAATGCGGTTGGCCGCCTCGGAAAATCCCACAGCCAGTCGGCGGGCGAGGAAGAAGGCATCGGCGGGAGCGCTCGTCCCCAGGCGATTGGCCAGGAGCGAGGAAACACCCATGGCGAGCACCAGGCCCAGTCCACGGGTGACCGCGATCTTCGCCATGGACGAAATGGTTTTGCCGAGCTTCGACCTAGTCGCCATCGGGCTTCGTTTCCTCGAACTCAGGTGGTGACGAAACGACCCGGTCTGGCGCCCGGGTCGATAAGGCGCACCATTATGATCCCATTATCGCCTCGCCGCCACAACATTCTCCACCGATTCCATCTTTTGCCGCCTTGACATCGCCCGGACCCGACTTAATCTGAGGGACCTGGAAGCGACCCGGACCCGAATTCCCGAAAGCCGAGATTCCCCTCATGAACCGCTCCCTGCCCCTGAACCTGACCATCCTCGCCGGGGCGGGGCTCATGGCGCTGATCGTCGTCGTCGCCTCGATGCAGGGATACGGGGTCGTGGCCCCGGCCCTGCCTGTGGCCGCTGCGGGTGGTCTCCTGGTCTTCGTCCACCCCTTCTACGGGATGCTGTTCATCACCTTTTTCGTCCAGCTCGACGCCCTGCTGCGGATCTTCCCCACTACGTCCTCGCTGACCCCGGAAAAGATCGTCACCGCCGTGGCCCTGGCCGGCGTGATCGTCATGGGTTTCAAGGGCGCCAAGAAGCTCCGCTGGGGCCACACCGAACCCCTGGTCCAGCTGGCGGTCATGTTCGGGCTAACACTCATGGTGTCCTTCATGTTCATCAAGGACATGGAGTTCGGGCTCTGGTCGTTGCGCAAATACGTGAGCCTGTTGGGAATGCTCTATCTGATGATCCGGGTGGTGAAGAATTTCTCCCAGGTGCGGATCCTGCTCTTGGCGGTCATCATCTCGACCGGCATCTCCTCGGCCATGGTGGTCTCCGACTACGTAACCGGATCCCACCTGGTGGGAGGCTCCCACGCCGCCACGGTGGCCTCGTACCAGGGGGTATCCCGGTCGGCGGGCGGGTCGGACTACAACCCCACCACCGCGGCCACCATGAACCTCGCCGGCACCATGTTGGCTTTGATCCTTTTCCTGCGCCGGAAGGAATGGCGCCTCGTGACGGGCCCCACCATCGTCGTGGGCACCGTCGCGATCATCCTGTCCTTCGCGCGCAGCGCAGCGGTGGTGTACGTCCTGCTCGTGATCTGGCTGTTCTGGAAATTCCGCCGCCACCGCTACCTGCCGGTGGCCGTCGCGGTGGGCATCATGGTGGTCATCGTCGCCGTCCCGTTCGTGCCCACGGAGTACTGGGACCGGCTCATGACCCTGGTCCAGGACTGGGACCAGGACAAGTCCATCATGGCACGCATCAGCTACAACACCATCGGGCTGCAGCTGCTCTTCAAGCATCCCCTGCTGGGCATCGGCCCGGGGCAGTTCCAGTACTACTACGCCGACCCCATCTACCGTTTCATGCCCTCCCAGCGCCTGTTCATCAACCGGCAGCTGCACAACATGTACCTGGAGGTCGGCACCGAGACCGGGCTCATCGGCATGTTCCTGTTCGTGGCCATGATCGTGCTGGGGGCCATTTGCCTGAACCGGGTGCGGCACCGGGGTCCCACCCAGCAGATCCGGGACTGGGCCGAAGCCTTCCACTACTCCTATCTGGGTTTCATGGCCGTTTCGCTGTTCATGCCCAACGAGTACAACAAGTACGTGTGGATCTTCATCAGCCTGGCCGTCGCCTTCGAGCGGGCGGTTCTGGGCCGCGGGAAGAAGGACGAGGCGCCGCCGGAACCGGCGACGGCCGCGGCCCCCGAAAGAACAGGCCCGTGACCGGAGCCACGGGCCTTGTTATTTCATCTTCCCAATCCGACGTCGGTCCGGATTAGGATCCGGATTCCTCCACTGCCCCGGGCTTGCCGCCGTGGGCCCCGGGCTCGATCATGAAATCATCGTTGCCGCTTCCGCCCCGCAGACGGCTCTTGCCGAACATTTGCCAGAAGGTGGTCGCCTGATCGGGAGTGAGCACCCCTGACATGGCATTCCAGTAATCCACTTCCCGGTCGACCAGGTTCGACTGCGACTTGTGCACATCGCGCAGGGCCTGAAGGATCTTGCGGGATTGAGGGTCGTTGGCCTGGATCGCGCGGACCAGTTCCTCACGTGTGGACTTGTACTTGCGCGAAAGCGTCTCGACATCCTTGCCGTACTGGGCGTTGATCTTCTGGAGGCTGGCCTGCTGGTCCTCGGTAAGGTCCAGCCTGGTCTTGAAGGCCTTTTCTTCCTGCCCGGAAAGCGGTTTGAGAATGACTGCCAGATCCGACCCGAATTGCTTCTTGTCCTCGGCATGGGCAAAGCCGGCCTGCAGTAATACGACGGCCAAAATCGATAACAGGGCGATTTTCTTCATCGGGGCCCCTCCTCCTATGGTTCATGACGGACATCGGGACAATCGCGAGACCTTCGGACATCCCTTTCGCAACCCCCTGTCCAACCCCCAAACAATACAATCGTTCCCTGTGGAGCGCCGGGAGGGATTTGACATTATTTTGGTCTCGGGATAGATTGCACCGCCGGCCTGGACCACCCCGGAAGCCCCGAAAGGGCTGTTTCCCCGGTTGATCCAGGCTTGGAGTATCCGGGGTTGCCAGGGGAGGAATTGGGCATGGAAATCACCATCGCGGATCTCGGTCCGGTCAAGCTGCCCGATTTCTTCATACTCGGCGCGGCCAAAAGCGGGACGAGTTCCCTCTTCCGCTACCTGGGCGAACACCCCCAAATCCACTCCCCTGCGGTGAAGGAACCCTGGTTCTTCAGCTTTCCCCCGCCCGAAGACACGGACGTACCCATCCCCAATCTGGCCGGGGCGATCACCGAACTGCCCGATTACGTGGAGCAGTTCTCGGATTGCGGGGAAAACCAGATCACCGGCGAGGCCTCGCCCTCGTACCTTTTCACTCCCGCGGTCTCCATCCCCAAGATCAAGGCGCTCTACGGCCCCGAACGGGCCGGGCAGCTGAAATTCTTCATCCTGTTGCGCAATCCGGTCGACCGCGCCTGGTCCATGTACTGGACCTTCGGCCGTAAGCTCATGGAGGAGCTGGAATTCGAGGAGGCCATCCAGCCCGCGGCCATCGCCGCGCGCAAGGCGGCGGGGGAGCGCCTCTTCTACGACTACATCGGGGCCGGCCGCTACTGCAGCCAGATCCGGGCCTACCAGGAGGCCTTCGCCCCCGAGCAGATCAAGATCATCCTGTTCGAGGATCTCATTTCCGACACGGCCAATATCTGCCGGGAATGCTACGCGCTGCTCGGCGTGGACCCGGACTTCGCGCCGGACACGGCCCAGGTCTATAATGTATCCGGACGCCCGACCAACACGGGGATCATCCGCTTCCTGAAAGCCGATAATCCCTTCAAATCAGTCTTCAAATCCTTGGTTTCGCCGGACATGCGGCGACGCTTGAAGCGCATGATCGGCAAGCGGGTGCTGGAAAAGGTGAAGATGAAACCGGAAACCCGGCAGGAGCTCATCGCCGTCTATCGGGACGAGATCCTCGAGTTGCAGGATCTGCTGGGTCGGGATCTCGGGCATTGGCTGCGATGAGTCGGAGGGATTCATGACCACCCGCGACACCAGAACGAATCCCGGGCATCCCTCCGGTGGCGGCGACCATCCGGTGCTGATCTTCCTGCACATTCCCAAGGCGGGCGGCACCACCCTGGGGCAGATCATCACGCGCCAGTATCCCGCCGAGAGCTTCTGCGAGGTCAGCTTCGAGAAGCTCGACACCTTCGACCGCTTCTTCGCCATGACCGACGACGAGAAGGCGCGCGTGCGCTGCGTCAAGGGGCACTACCCCTTCGGCATCCACGAGCATCTTCCGGGCAAACCGGTCTACGTGACCATGCTGCGCGACCCGGTGAAGCGTTTCATCTCCGAGTACCGGTTCCTGCGGGAGTTTCCCGAGGTGCGGCCCGACCTGCCCGTTCCCGACGAGGTCCTGACCTCCTTCGGGGCCTACCTGGACCACATCCTGGCCAGCGGCGCCCTGAACTGGCAGGTGCGCATGGCCGGCGGATTCCTGCCCCTGGGCAGGCTGACGGTGCCCCTGGATCCACTGCCCGATGACGCGGTGGAAACCGCCATCGCCAACCTGGACCGCTATTGCGTGGTGACCGGGGTGCTGGACCGCTTCGACGAATCGGTGGTGTTGATGAAGCGCAAGCTGGGCTGGCACCGCAAGATTTCCTACCTGCGGGAAAACGTCAACAAGCGGTCGCCGGTGACCGTTGACATCACCCCCCAGGACCGGGCCCGGTTGACCGAGCTCATGGCGCCCGACCGGCGCCTGTACGCCTACGCCAGCGAGCGTCTGGCACGGGATATCGCCGCCGAGGGCGAGGATTTCGCCCGGGAAGCCGCGAGCTTCCACCGCCGCAACAGCAGGCTGGTGAACCTGCAGAGCAACTACCAGAAACTCGTGCCCCGCAGCCTGCGCAGGGCCCTGAGAAGAATTCGATGAACCGCCGCGACGACGCGATTCCCCCAGCCAAGGAGCCCTTCCAGCCATGATGAACGAGCGATTCGCCAACAAACCTGCGGCCACGGTCTTCATCCACGTGCCCAAGACCGGAGGGTCCACCGTCGCCGGCATCATCAACCGCCAGTATCGCCGCGACCAGATCGTCGGCGTCGGCTACAACCACTACGAGAGCCAGCAGCGTTTCCTGGCCATGAGCGACGAGGAGAAGAGCAGGATCCGCTGCGTGCGGGGCCACGTCCGCTTCGGCATCCAGGACGAGCTGCCGATTCCCTATCGCCTGATCACCGTGCTGCGGGATCCCGTCGGTCGCTTCATCTCCGAGTACAAGCACCTGATCAGCCGCGGTTCGGTGCGCCTGAAGTTCCCCGAAGGGACCCTGGATTCGCCGGAAGCCCACCTCGAACACCGGGTCAGCCTGAACTCCATGAACATGCAGACCTCCCAGTTCAGCGGCTACCTGACCTTCGGCGAGATGGACGGCAGCGGCCTCGAGCCCCTGCCCGCCGACGCCCTGGAGAGGGCCAAGGCCAACCTCGAGACGTTCGACGTGCCCGGCACTCTCGAGCGCTTCGACGAGAGCCTGTTGCTGATGAAGCGGAAGCTGGGCTGGCGCAAGCCCATCGTGTCGATCCGGCGCAACGCCGCGGTGACCCGCGGCCAGAAGCTGGTGGTGACCGATGAGTTGAAGAAGAGGGTCGCCGAGTGCGCCCAAATGGACATGGCGCTGTACGAGCACGCCCGCAAGCTGCTGGCGGCCAAGATCGAGGAAGAAGTGGGGCTGGCGGCCGAGGTGCGGAGCCTGCAGCGGGCCAACAAGCTCCTGTTCCAGGTCCAGAAGACCTACACCCAACTCCTGCCCAAGAACCTGCGGCGAACCGCCCGCAAGGTCCTGGGCCGCTGACCCGAACCTGACACGAGCCTGCCGCTCTTTGGGGGCGGCAGGCGGCCGGGTCAATCCTCCTCGTCCTCCAGACCCGAATAATCCGCGTCGGCATCCGCGAGGGTGAAGAACCAGGATTCGATCCCCGCCAGGGCCTCGTACGGACCCACCTTGCTCGCCGTCACGTGACGGCGCTCACGCGTGAACAGGAACCCGTGTCGGCGCAGCATCGCCATGTGATCCAGCCGGCTGCTGGCCAGCGGGAAGGTCACCAGGTCGATCCCGGCGTGACGGATATCGGTCATGGCCTGGTGCATCAGGGCATCCAGGGCTCCCTGGTCGTCGATTCCGATGAGGTAATCCACCACCAGGGCGCGTCGGCTACCGTTGCGCACGAATTCGCGCGTGACCAGATAGCCCACCAGTTTGCCGCCGCGAAGGGCCGCGTAGCGCGTGTAGGTGCGGTTGGGGCAACGGTCGAAGCGCCAGGTGAGGAACTGGGCGTCCCGGACCATGATGCCGTCGTAACCGCCAGAAACATCCTGCCACAGGCCGTCCCACCGCTCATCGAAGGCGGAGACCCGTTGCACCTCCACCCCACGCGGAGGCCGGGGCGCGGCGAACAGGTTCCAACCGGTGTTCAGAACTTTGCTGCCGATACCCCCCGCCCAGGCCATCAGGGAATTGTGTCCCTCCGACCGCAGCAGGCTATCCAGGTTCAGCACGGCCTTGAGGTTCATGAAGCGGCCCAGGTCGACGACGCTGTCGGAGCCCGCAGCGACCCGGTACAGGTCCGCATTCGGCGTCCCGAGCTTGACGACCGGGGTGCTTTCCTCGACGTGCTTGAAGAAGCCCACCGACGCCCGCCGGTGATCGGGATGGATCTGGGTGTCGCAGCCCCACACCCCGGGCAGGGTTTGGTCGCCCGCCTTGAACCGGGTCCAGATGCCGCCGTTCATGCCCACGGGCCGTCCGCCGTGCACCAGCACGTCGACGAGCGGGCCCTCGGGCGGGGTCTGGGGGTTGTC
This sequence comes from bacterium CG_4_9_14_3_um_filter_65_15, assembly GCA_002790835.1. Lineage (GTDB taxonomy): Bacteria > Krumholzibacteriota > Krumholzibacteriia > LZORAL124-64-63 > LZORAL124-64-63 > JAHJTW01. The sequence continues at coordinate 29,551 of PFVX01000085.1, forward strand.
TAGGAACTTCCAGTTCCAGATCACCTCGGCGTTGCGGCCCACGTCGGGGCCGAAGACCGTGCCGTACAACGCAACGAGCGCATCCCGATCGGCGGGCTGGAAGCGCCGGTAGGAGTAACCCTTTTGGCGATGCGTATCCGCCGTCGCCCGGGCGGCGCCGGACGCTTCGGGCCTCGATGAATCGGCACCGCCGATGATGCCGGCGATTACTCCCGCCAGTCCCGACACCGTGGGATGTTCGTAGACCAGGGACGATGGGAACTTGGTCCGCGGCAGGCCGCGCTCCAGGCGCCGCACGAATTCGAGGGCCAGGAGCGAGTCCATGCCCAGGTCGAAGAACGAGACGTCGCCGGTCACCGTCTCGCGCGGCACGTTCAGCACCGCGGCGACTTCGCGGCCGATGGTCTCGACCAGCATGTCCACCCGTTCGTCCCCTGCGGCCGTCAGGATTTCCGCCATCGCGCCGGTGACTTCGGCAGAGCCCTCATCGCCGCTCCCGGAACCCATTTTTTCCAGCAACGGCTTGGGTCGCCGGCTCTCGGCCAGCGGGCGGAACACGTCCCACTTCACGTCCGCCACCACGCCCGAGCGGCCGCCCGCGGCCAAGGCTTCCAGGCCGTCCAGCGCCAGCTTCGGCGACAGCATTTTCAGGCCACGGCTCTCCAGCCACGCGCCGGCGTCTTCCGCCGCCGCCATGCCTCCGCCCGCGATGGGACCGAAGTTCACCGCCACGCCCGGCAGACCGGCGGACCGGCGCGTCTGCATCAGGGAGTCCAGGAACGCGTTCGCCGCCGCATAGTGACCCTGGCTGTGACCGCCCCAAACCGACGCGATCGACGAGAAGCAAACGAACAGCGACAGCTCCAGACCACGCTCGCGCGTCATCCGGTCCAGCAGCCACGCCCCGTTCACCTTCCCCGACAGCACACGGTCCAGCTTCTCGGCCGTCAGATCCTCCAGCGACGTCACGTCCGTCACGCCGGCGGCGTGCACCACCCCCGTCAGCGCCGGAACATCCAGCGCCGCGATCTTGTTCAGCAGCTTCGCCACTCCCGCTTCCGTGCCCACGTCGGCGCAAAGCACGTCCACCTTGCAGCCCGTCGCTCGCAGTTCGGCGACGGCCTGCTCGGCGTCCTGGCCGGGTTCGCGGCGGCTCGTCAGCACCAGCGCCGGCACACCGCGCTCCGCCAACCGGCGCGCCGCCTGCAGGCCCAGGGCGCCCAGGCCGCCGGTGACCAGCACCGTGCCCGCACCCGTCACGTCCAGCCGCGACGGCAATCCCTGCACATCCTGCGGCTCCAGCCGCGCCACCAGGCGCCTTCCGCCGCGCAGGGCGATCAGATCTTCCGGGTCGCCCGCGGTCAGGACACGCATCAACTGCGCGGCCTCATCCGCCGGGGCGGTCGGGGCCAGATCGATCGCGCCGCCCCACAGTTCGGGATGCTCCGCGCCGATCACCTTGCCCAGGCCCCACAGCGGAGCCTGGTCCGCGCCGGCGGCGTCATCGGTCTGCGTCCCGCGCGTCACCAGCCACACCTTCGCGAGGCTGCCCGTCTGCAAAAGACCCTGCACCAGGTTCAGGGCCCGGCCCACGCCCGCCTGCTGAGCCGTCTGCAGCGCCGCGAAATTCGTCGCCACACCCGCATCCAGCCCGCCCAGGAACACGACCTGGTCGACCGACTGCAGCGCTTCGGCCGTCACGGTCTCCATCTGGTCGCAGGCCACGCCGGTCCCGTTCAGAGCCGCCGCCAACGCGGAGCCCAGACCCTGACCCTCGCCAACAATCAACCAGCGGCCGGAGGCGGCGTTCGGCGCGGCGGCCGCTTCCCGCCAGCTCACAGCGTAAAGGCTCTTGCCCAGCTTGATCCGCGGGCTCTGGCGGCCCTGCGGCACCTCGATCCAGTAACGCTCCCGGGCGAAGGGGTAGCCCGGCAGATCCGCCAGCTGCGCCTGCGCCCAGGATTCTCCGTGATAAGCGGACAGGTCCACGGCCGCGCCGGCGGCCCACAGGCCCGCCATCGCGCCCGCGATCTCCGGCAACTCCGGTTCCTTGCGACGCAAGGAACCCAACCACAGCGGCTCGGCTGCATCCTCAGGCCAGCACTGCTGGCCCATGGTTGTCAGCACCGGGTGCGGACCGATCTCCAGCACGCATCCCACCTTCTGCCCGGCCAACCGGGCCACGCCCTGCGCGAACCGCACCGGACGACGGATGTGCTCGGCCCAGTAACCCGGCTCGATCATATGGCCTGCGGCCATCACGTCGCCCGTCAGGTTGCTGATCACCGGGATCTGCAACGGCGCCGCCGGCAGACCCGCGGCGACCTCGCCGAACTCCGCCAGGATGGGTTCCATCAACGCGCTGTGGAATGCGTGCGACGTCTTCAGGATGGTGCAGCGACAGCCGTCCGCTTCCAGACGCTCCGCCGCCGCCGTCACGCTTGCAGCCGGGCCGCTCAGGACCGTTTCCAGACCGTTGTAGGCAGCCACCGACAGCGCATCGTCTGCGGCAGCGGCCGCCTCGACCTTCTCCACCGCGCCCTGGACCGACACCATCTTGCCACCCGCGGGCAGCGATCCCATCAGCCGCGCGCGCGCCGCGATCAGACGCATGCCGTCCTCGGGCGTGTAGCCGCCCGCCACGCACACCGCCGAGATTTCGCCCACGCTGTGCCCCAGCACCACCGCGGCCTCGACGCCCCAGCTCTTCCACAACTCCGCCAGCGCCACTTCCAGCGCGAACAGAGCCGGCTGGGTGTAGCTCGTCTGCTGCAGCTGCTCGGCGTCGTCGCCGAACATCACGTCCAGCAGGCCCGGCGCACCGTCCGACTTCTGCACGTCGAACACCGTAGCGCAGCGGTCCAACATGGCTCGGAAGGTCGGCTGGGTGTCGTAAAGCTCCCGGCCCATGCCCGGGTACTGCGCCCCCTGGCCCGTGAACATGTACGCCACCGCGGCAGCCTTGCCGCTGCTCGGCGCGGCCGCGACGCGCGTGTGCGCCGCGGGCGCATCGTCCGCCAGGGCTTGGAGTTGACCGCGGAGTTCCGCGTGGTCGGCAAACGCCAGCCCCGCCCTCGAGGCGAACCGCGCCCGGTGCTGTGCCGCGGTCCAGCACACATCCAGCAGGGGGGCATCGTCCGTCAAAGCGGCCGCGTACGCCGCCGCCAAGCGCCGCAACCCCTCAGGAGTCGGCGCCGACAGCGGCAGCACGCAAGGCATCGCCGGGGCGGCCGGCGCGACATGCGCGGCCTCGGCCGGGCCCTCGCTCACGATCAGATGGGCGTTGGTTCCGCTGACGCCGAACCCGCTGACGCCGGCGATCCGCGGCCTCTCGGTCCGCGACCACTCCCGGCCCTCGGTCAGGATCGACACCGGAAGCTCAGACCACGGGATGTGGGGATTCGGCTCGGTCACGTGCAGGTGGCGCGGCAAACGTCCGTGGTGCAGCGACAGCACCACCTTGATCAGCGACGCCATCCCGGCCGCGGCCTCCAAGTGGCCCACGTTCGTCTTCACCGAGCCGATCAAAAGGGGATGCTCGGCATCGCGGCCTTCGCCCAGTGCGGCCGCGGCGGCCTGCACCTCGATGGGATCGCCCAGGCTCGTGCCCGTGCCGTGGGCCTCCAGGTAGTCCACTTCGGCCGGCGTCACTTCGGCGCGCGCCAGAGCTTCGCGGATCACCCGCTCCTGGCTCGGGCCGTTGGGCACCGTCAGCCCGCTGCTGCGACCGTCCTGGTTCACCGCGCTGCCGCGGATCACCGCCAGGATGCGGTCGCCGTCACGCACCGCGTCGCTCAGACGCTTCAGGACGACCACGCCGCAGCCCTCGCCGCGGCCGTAGCCGTCGGCCGAGGCGTCGAACGTCTTGCAGCGCCCGTCCGGAGCGAGCATCCGCGCCCGCGACGTCGCGATCATCCCCACCGGATCCAGGATCAGGTTCACGCCACCGGCCAAAGC
>PFVX01000068.1 GCA_002790835.1 bacterium CG_4_9_14_3_um_filter_65_15
GATGTCTCCTTTCAAGAGGAGACATTATGCCGGACACACCATGCACAAGATAGATGCGGTTGCTTAGACGCTTACAGATGACCGGACAGCGGATTGAACCGCCCCGGGATTGCCGGAGACTCCATTCTTTGAGAGGATGGGGTCATGAGCAAGCAAATTCGATACTCCCCAGAGGTCCGCGAACGAGCAGTTCGGATGGTCCTCGACCACCAGAGCGAGTACGCCTCGCAGTGGCAGGCCGTGGTTTCGATCGCGGCCAAGTTCGGCTGCACGGCCGAGTCGCTCCGCCGGTGGGTCAGGCAGGTTGAAGTCGATTCCGGCCGCCGAGGTGGAACGACGAGCGATGACCGTGCCCGGATCAAGGAGCTCGAGCGCGAGGTCCGGGAGTTGCGGCGGGCGAACGAGATCCTGCGCAAGGCGTCGGCTTTTTTCGCCCAGGCGGAGCTCGACCGCAGACGGAAGTGATGGTCTCGTTCATCGACGAGCACCGCCAGGCGTACGGGGTCGAGCCGATCTGCGACATATTGCCGATCGCCCCGTCGAGTTACTACGAGAAGAAGGCGCGCCAGGCCGATCCGACGCGTCTGCCCGCGCGAGCGCGTCGCGATGCGGTTCTGTGCGGCCAGATCGAGCGGGTCTGGAACGAGAACCGGCGGGTCTATGGCGCCCGCAAGGTGTGGCGCCAGCTTGTCCGCGAGAACACCGTGGTGGCCCGCTGCACGGTCGAGCGCCTGATGCGCCAGATGGGCCTGCAGGGCGTTGTTCGCGGCCGCAAGCCTCGCACGACGATACCTGATGACCTGGCCGATCGGCCGGCGGACCTGGTCGACCGCAACTTCACGGCCGACCGCCCGAACCAGCTATGGGTGGCGGACCTGACCTACGTGGCGACCTGGGCCGGGTTCGTATACGTCGCGTTCGTGATCGATGTGTTCTCGCGGATGATCGTCGGCTGGCGGGTATCCCGCTCGCTGCGCAGCGACCTGGCTCTGGACGCCCTGGAGCAGGCGTTGCACGCTCGCGGAGACACGCAGGGCCTGATCCATCACAGTGACCGCGGCGTGCAGTACGTGTCGATCCGCTACACGGAGCGGCTTGCCGAGGCGGGCATCGAGCCCTCGGTCGGCAGCGTCGGCGACTCGTACGACAACGCCCTGGCCGAGACGATCAACGGACTGTTCAAGGCCGAGGTGATCTGGCATCTTGGCCCCTGGCGCGGTGTCGATCAGGTCGAGATGGAGACGCTCATATGGGTGGACTGGTTCAACAACCGGCGACTGCTTGAGCCGATCGGAAACATCCCACCTGTGGAACTCGAGGAGCTATACTACGAGCAGCAGCGGAGTCCGGCCGATCCGGTGGGACTCACATAACGGAGGCTCCGGAGAACCCGGGGCGGTTCAAACCCTCCGTTGCCCCGCTTGGCGTAGATCTGCACATAGTCGTTGTGCCGATCGAGGTAGGGCGTCGTGATCTCGACCCACTCATCGATCTGGCGCAGGGCAGTCTTGTCCTTGAGCCAGACGTGGTAGGCATCGAGCAGGTTCTGGATATCCCGAGTCATGTGAACAGTCCCCGTTCGATGTACGGCGGCTGCGTGACGCTGCAAAACCGCATGAACTCCTCCAGCGTGACCCAGATGTCAGCAAGGTTGCTGAAACGATCCGCCGGCACCGGCACAGCCCATTTGTCACCGTAGCCCTCGCGGTACAAGTGCAAGTGCGGAACAGGGATCTCTTCGTCGTCCGGGTTGCGATGCGGCGCCCCTCCGAGATCGAGTCGTACCAGCACGACAACCTGACGTCCCCGATTCTGCATCTTCACTTTGAGCAGGTCGATGCGCCCCCGGCCCAGGTCGAGCAGAAACTGCTCGCGCTTATCGTCCGACTAGAGCGGCAGGACCGCCGACTGCCCGCCCATCGGGAAGTCGGCGTGCTCCTCGCTCGCGCGATGCTTCTCCATCGCGATCAAGGCATCCGCCTCGGCTTGTGTCAGGTTGATGTCCGCCATCGCGTTCTCAGTCCTTGATCTTGCTTTGGCTTGCAGCCTTGCGTTTCTGCCAGATCTCGTCCGCGGACTGACGCTTCAGCGCCTCCTTGATCGCCTCGATGGCCTTCTGGGAGTACCGCTTGAACACGGTTCTTCCGATCTTGATCTCCTTGTAGCACTCGCTCTGTTCCCGCAGGCGAAGATGATCCACGACCGCCAGTGCCTTCGGCATGGTCAGACCGACCTTCTCCGCAAGCTGCTTCGCGCCGAGGTTGTAGAAGCCCAACTCATCGACGCGCTTCACGGCGACGACCGAAGCGCCGGGCGTTCCCTCGGCGACGCGTTGGATCGGGGTGCCTTCCTTCTTCGACAACCGCAGGGACAGGCTCGGCCCTGTGCCATCTGCTGCAATCTCGACGGCCGCAGCACCCCGGAAGACGTCGGGCCAGGCAGTGCCCCCCGACACTTCCTTGCCGATTCGACGCAGGTCCGCGTCGCTGGGCTGACCCTTCTCGCCTTGGATCGTGGCGTCCAGAATCGCCAGCGGACGAAGGCGGGCCAAGGCTGCGACCTGGCGTCGCCGGCCCGGCTTCAAGAGCTTCTTGACCTCGGCGACCTCGGACTCGAAAAGCGTCGTCAGGTCCGTGGGAGGCGAGGTCGAGACCGGAAGCACGCGGGTCGGCAGGTGGCAGTTGAGGTCCTGGTCGAAGACGCTCTTCAACAGGTCCCGGAACAGCGTGACGCCCGACTGGACGTGCACGTAGAGCTGACCTTCGGAGATGTCGAGCAAGTGGTGCTGGGCCGCGTCCCGCAGCCCGTTGATCGTCTGGAGGACGAGAGCCTGCTCCTCGGACAGGTACTTGATCGCCCCGTCGCTCAAGGAGCGCCGTACGCAGGCGTCGAAGCCGATCGTTTCCTTGGCGCGCTTCTCGCGGATGCGCCCTCCACGATGCAGGATCGCAGCTTTCATCAGCATCTCGAAGCCATGATCGAGCTGGATCAACGTGCTGCTGACCCGCCCGCGGTCGTGGGGGCGGTTGAAGAGCTCGATGGAAAGCACCAGCGCGTCGCAAGCCTTTTCGAGCAGGAGCTTGGCTTCGCGCTTCATGGGCTGGCCGCCTCCAGGAACCTCTCCGCATCCGCTACCCGCAGCTCGCCGGAGATCAGCTTGGGCAGGAGCGTGTCGCGCAGGGTGGCGAGGGTGCGAGACTCGCGTTCTCCCTCAGCCATGTCCGCAATCAGCCGGGTCACGCTCGTGGCGACGATCGTCATGGGCTCGTCCCCAACCCTTGGAGGTCATGCGACAAGCGCAGAGCCAGCTTGCTGATAATCCTCGCGAGCTGTCTCACCTCATCAGCTCCGATACCAATCTTCCGCCCGACCACTGCGCGGGTGTCGCCCGTCTTCGTGATGTAGTCTTTATCTACGACTCCCGTTTTGTGCGCGACGAGGTGACGCTTCTGAAAGCCCGCGCCAGCTGCACGCCATTCGTCTGGCTCTACCTCGGCCGACAGGTCGATTCCGAATGCCTCCAGGACGTTCGCTCTTGCGCCTTCGAGATTCTGAAAGCTCATCTTCTCTACCCTGGCGGGGTTCCGTGCCCTGTTCGCGTGGACCCGACATAGTTCACGCCCGAACCCGTCGAAGGCCGAAACGCAATCCTCAAGTGCGTTCTCAAGGAGCTTTTCAGCAAGCTCTTTCTCCGCCTCCGCTGCCAGGTCCAACATCTTTCCGACCACTTCGAGGTTTTTGTCGAGAATCTGGAGCGAGTTGTGCTGGCCGCAATCCGGGCAGAAGGCGAAGACACCGTAGACCGAGTATCGGAGCGTGCAGTTGACGCAGACGACCTCGGTTTCGAGCTGCTTCTCCCTGTAGTAGTGGATGGGCGTCGGGCGTCCCGGCTTGACCTTCATCGATATGCCTATGCCGAACGCGCCTTTCGGCTTGTGGTCAAACTCCAGCTTCTTCAGGTCCTTGTGGAGCGCGTCGGTAATCTTCCGCATGGCGACCGACTTGGCGTACTCGATTTGTTCCTTTGTCCAGAAATGGTCGTGGCCAGCGGTGTGACCACAATACGGGCAGTGACAAGGGAGCCCTCCGCCTTTGAGGCCCGTACCAAGTTCGATCTTGAAGTACCCCTCGCATTCCGGTTGCGGGCACTCGCGCCCCGTGAAGGCGTTCTCGTCCGCCGGGATCGGGATCGAAATGCTGTTGCCGAGCCTCCGAATGTGATCCATCAGATGGTCCTCCCGATGAACCTCTCCGCGTCCTCCACCCGCAGCTCGCCGGAGACGAGCTTGGGCAATAGAGCGTCGCGAAGAGCCGCGAGGGTTCGCGATTCTTCGACGATCTCTTCGCGACGCATGCGCGCTGCCTTGGCGATGCTGCTGAAAGTCGCGATCGCACGTTCAGGAGGCACCACAATCAGCGGAGATTGCAGGCCGTCGATCGGCAGCATGTTCACGGTGGTCCCATTGGCGTAGCCGCTGACGATGTCGTGCATCACGCGCGTGTTGAGTAGGTGGCACAGATGGTCGCTTGTGAGCTTGGATGCCTTGTTGAGTCGGACACGGTAGATGTGATGGCTGAAGAGATTCTCCGGACCGAACCGACCGGGCACGATCGCCGCGTATCCGATCAACAGTCGATCGTGTCCCTGCTCAGTATTCGCCACGATCAGGTCACCAGGCTGAGCAACGTGGTGGGACTTGTAGTCGCCATCGTAGCGCTTGATCCCATCGTGCTTGTAGCCGCCACCTTCGTAGATCGAGTTGAGGTTGTGCATGGGAACGCCGGCGTCGGACAGGCCGGATCCCTTGTAGGAGAGGCCACGCGTCACATCCACGCAGTCGGAGAGCGGCTTGACCTCCCACCCCTCCGGAATCTCGCCGAGCTCGGAGTCGACGAGGCGGGCGGGAAAGAGGTCGGCGAGGGGCTGGGGGAGGCCGGGGTCGCGGCCTTCGGCCTTGGCGCGGACGGGGTCGAAGTCCACGAACCACGACTTGAAGAGCGCCCGCGCCATCGCCTCCAGCGTCTCGCTCATCCGCCGGTTCAGCTCGATCTTGTCGTCCAGCGTGCCGAGGATGTGGGCGATGGCGCGTTGCTCGGCTTCTTCGAGTGGCGGCCACCACAGACTGGCAAGCTGGGTGGCCGAGACGTTAGGAAACGTCGAGCCCGTTGCTTGGGCCAACAGCCCCGGAAGTCCGTACTCGATCACGGCGCGGACAAACGGCTGGAGGTCCGCTCGATCCTTGTGGCGGATCGCTGCGACGCCCCTACCGATGGCGTACTCGCGATCTGCCCAGTTCATTCGGCCCGTGGTCGACCCGCGAACGCAAAACAGGACATCGCCCGGCCGTGCTCGCTTGCGAGCATCAGTGGTGTACTGCGCTGGCGTGGGATGATGCGGGCCGTACTCCGTAGGCCCGTTGAGCAACGGGAGCCCGGGGCCATTCGAGCTACAGGCTTCTCCGGGCGGAGACTGGCCCATCACGATGTCTGCGTAATCTGCGAGCGAACTACCCGCCATACCCAAGCTCCTCCAGGTTGGCGGCAATCGCGGCATCGAGCTTCGTGGCCTCGGCCTGCTGCTCGCGCAGAGTCGCGGTGAGCCGTAGCATCTTCTCCTCGAACGGCTCGCCGTCGTCCTCTTGCGCCTCGGCGCCGACGTAGCGGCCGGGCGTGAGCACGTGGCCGTGCTTGCGCACCTCCTCCAGCGGCGCGCTCTTGCAGAAGCCCGGCACGTCGGCGTACTCGCCCGCGTCCCTTTCGCCGCGCCATACGTGGTAGGTGTCGGCAATGCGGGCGACGTCCTCGTCGGTCAGCTCGCGGTGCGTGCGGTCCGCCATGCGGCCGAGCTTGCGCGCGTCGATGAAGAGCACCTGGCCGCGGCGGTCGCGGAACTTGCCGTTCTTGCGGTCGCGCGCGAGGAACCACAGGCAGGCGGGGATCTGCGTCGAGTAGAAGAGCTGGCCCGGCAGCGCCACCATGCAGTCGACGAGGTCGGCCTCGATCAGGGCCTTGCGGATCTCGCCCTCGCCGGACTGGTTCGACGACATCGAGCCGTTGGCGAGTACGAAGCCGGCCACGCCGGCGGGCGCGAGGTGGTGGACGATGTGCTGCACCCAGGCGAAGTTGGCGTTTCGCGCGGGCGGGGTGCCGTACTGCCAGCGCCTGTCGTCCTTCAGGCGCTCGCCGCCCCAGTCGGAAATATTGAAGGGCGGGTTGGCGAGGATGAAGTCGGCCTTGAGGTCGGGGTGGCGGTCGGCGTGGAAGGTGTCGCCGTGGGCGATCTGGCCGTCGATGCCGCGGATGGCGAGGTTCATCTTGGCGAGGCGCCAAGTGGTGTAGTTCGACTCCTGGCCGTAGATCGAGATGTCGGGTTTCGCGCTCGCCTTGGCGCCCTTCGCGGGCTTGCCGCCGTTGCCGTTGCCGTTGCCGTTCGCATGGGCGCGGATGAACTCCACCGACTGCACGAACATGCCCGAGGAGCCACAGCAGGGGTCGTAGACGCGGCCGCGGTAGGGCTCGATCATCTCGACCAGAAGCTTGACCACGCAGCGCGGCGTGTAGAACTCGCCACCCTTCTTGCCCTCCTTGCTCGCAAACTGCGAGAGGAAGTACTCGTAGACGCGGCCGAGCACGTCCTTGGCGCGGGCCTCCTCGTCGCCGACCCGGATGTTGCTGATCAGGTCGATGAGCCGGCCGAGCACCGACTTGTCGAGCGCGGGGCGGGCATAGTCCTTGGGCAGCACGCTCTTGAGCGCCGGGTTGTCGCGCTCGATGCCCGCCATGGCGTCGTCGACCAGCTTGCCGACGGTGGGCTGCTTGGCCTGCGCCTTCAAGTGCGCCCAGCGCGCCTCGGGCGGCACCCAGAAGATGCTCTTGGCGCGGTACTCGTCGGGATCCTCGGGGTCGGCGCCCTGGACCTGTTCTGCGAGGAGCCTGGCGTGGTGCTCCTCGAAGGCGTCGGAGATGTACTTGAGGAAGATCAGGCCGAGCACGACGTGCTTGTACTCCGCGGCGTCCATGCTGCCGCGCAGGGCGTCGGCCATCTGCCAGAGCTGGGCTTCATAGCCGACGTTGGCGGAGGTCGTGTCCGACTTGCTCGTGTTGTTTTTGCGCTTGGCCAATGTCTACCTCATTCGATCGTTTCGCTGCGGCGGTGTCTTGGGGCGTCAACGTGAGTTTCACCGGTTGCCGAAAGCGCGCTAGCGCTGTAGGCAATCCGTGTGCAAACTATGGTTCGACGACATGGTTTCACTCCTTCCGGATAGCATCTGCAATGGCCTTCGCTGCGTACCTAGCAAAGTCATCGTCATCCTTGAATGTCCCTGTCCGGTCGCCGTTTTCGATCTTTATTCTCGCAAGCGGTTCGCCCTGCCTGTCGACCAACGTGACCGTGAGGAGTTTGAAGCCCCCAGAATAGAAATGGATGGGGTGTATCTGTATTCGCCCTGATGATTCTGATCCTGACCTTGCCAGCGGGACTGCGTACTCATCTTTCAGGGTATAGTAAAGGTCATCTCTCATTTGGAGGTCTCGGGGAAGATGGCCCTCACTGACGACCTTCACTTCCGAATCTCCGCTGCTCTTCTGTAGCTGTTCAACTGAACCTGATTCATAGGCGAATTCCAATACCCATGTATCGACGGCGTTCAGTCGAGCTGGTTCGTATAGTTTCGTGTTTACGGACGCACAGCCAGCAAGTAAGAGCAGGCAAATGGCACAGATAGTTGTCATCGTTCGCATGAGCCTTTTTTCTCCTTTGTCGTCTAGACGTTGGTTTCACCTGCAAGGACAGGCCGCGAAGCGGCCAGGGCGCACCGCTTGCCCCGCAAGCGGCGTGTCCGGTGGCCTTGTCAGGTGCAAACTTATGTAAAATTCCTTTGGCCCAAGAACACTCTATTTGCACGACACATAGCCGATTTGACGACCACTCTCAATTAGAAACGCCCAGATTTGAATATGGCCCGCCCGGACTGGACTCGGCATACCCTCGTCGTCATACGATCTACCGCTCTCCCACAAACAGGGGATTGCCCATACTTTCTCACCACGTTGCTTGGCGATGAATGCCCCAAACGGAAAAATTTGCTTTTCCGTGACCAACCATTCTTTCTGCCTCGCAATTTCGTCAAGCGCGCCCGCAAGAGACTCCGAGTTGCGGCCGGCGGCTTTCGCCGCTTCAATCAGTCGCCCACGAAACACCGGCCAAGCTGATACGCCGGCCGGGATCTCGATTTGGGAATACCTCAGAGCCAGCTCGCGATTCGCGAATGTACCCCAGAGCTGCTGCTTTATGTCACCTGGATCTTCCGACAGGAGGAGACTGATTGGGGCCACCTGCAGCGAATCTAAAAGAGCTGTGGCCAGCGAATCATCCGACTTCGGCCAGTCGAACTGCGCAACGTGGTCGCGGAGGTCGCAACCGCACAGCAGCAGAACAGTCACCAGAACCCAGATCGTGCGTTTCACAAAAACTCCTGTGGATAGGTACAAATACCCCGCCCAGGTTACCCGACAGCCCCCATCCCCGGCCAGGATATCCCAAACGTCTCTCTCGATGGTCGCCCGGAAGTCGCGGTGTTTCCTCGTATAGCGTAAAAAAACTCGCTTGGGTACATGATATCCCGCGGCCCCATCCGACCTCAAAACCCTACCACAAGCGCCCCCCGCTGTCCACGAAACCGTCCCCTACCCCCGCTTCCCAACCGGCGGCACCGCCACCCACAACCCCGCCACCAGCAGCGCCAGGCCGGCCAGGGCCCGCCCATAGGGAGCGGATTCCCCGAAGACCGACCAGGCCACCAGCACCGCCAGGGGGATTTTCAGGTTGTTGGCCACGGCCAGGCGACCGCGGCCCACCAGGACGGCGCCCTTGTTCCACAGATAGAATCCCGCAGCCGTGGGCACCAGGCCCAGGTACAGCAGGACCAGCACGGATTGGCCGGTCCAACCTACGGTGCTCGAGCGGGTCGCCAGGGTCGCCGCCACAGCCACCAGTGCGGCCCCCTGGTACAGCCAGGCCATCAGACCCAGGTCGTGACCGCCGCTGCGCATTTTCAGGTCGGGATAGAACACCTGCCCCACGGCGAAGCACACGTTGGCGCCCTGCAACGCGAGCACGCCGCGCCAATCCGCCCCCGCGGGCAGACCCCGGCTCATGACGACCGCCGCCCCGGCCACCGCCAGCAGGGCCGCCAGAAGATGACGCACCCGGAAACTGCGCTGACGGAAATCGGCCAGGATGATCACGTATAGCGGGGTGAAGATGGTGAGCATGGCCACCAGCCAGGCCGGCAACCAGCGAAAGGACATGATGTAGAGCACATACATGGCGCCGAATTGCAGCCCACCCAGGCCCAGAGCCATCGGAACCAGGCGGCCGCGAAGCCGGGCGCGGACCAAGAACGGCGCGAAGACCGCCGCAGCCAGCACCAGCCGGACCGCAGCGACCAGCACCGGGTCCAGATCCGCCAGGTAGGCTTTGATCAACCCGAAGGAGAAGGCCCACAGCACCGAAGCGGCCAGCAGATAGACCATTGCCTAACGAACCAGGGTCAGGCGATTGACGGCGTGGGTCTCGCCGGCGGTCATCCGGACGAAGTAGGTGCCCGAAGCGGCCTCGCGTCCGGTCTGGTCACGCCCGTCCCACAACACGTCGTGCTCCCCTGCGGAGAGAAGCCCCGGCGCCAGATCCCGGACCCGGCGACCGGCGAGGTCGTAGATCACCAGCCCCACCTCCTGGGCGGTCGGCAGACTGAGACGGATGGAGGTGCGGGGGTTGAAGGGATTCGGCACCGCACCCAGAAGACTCACCTCGGCAGCCGGAGCCACGACCCCGCTGATGCCCAGGTCGGTTTGCTCGCAAAGCACCCAGGCGTCGGGGTCGACCAGGACGTCTTCGGGCTCATGCGCCACCATGAAATGGTACCACTGGACTTCGTCCTGGTTCTGGACCACGAATGCCTCGTCGCCCAGGGGGGTGGTCACGCGGATGTCCAGCGGCATGCTGAACAAGCCGGCGTTGGTCTGGGTCTGCTTGATCCGCAGATCCACCCGCCAGTTGGGGCCCACCGGTGTCTTGGTCCAGGAGATCCCGTACTGGGGGTAGTACTCGCCGTAGATCCACTGGCTCATGAACTGGCCCAGGTCCAGACCCGATACCTGCTCGCAAACCGCCTGGAACTGCTCCGTCGTGGCGGAGGAATCGCCGTAGGCGGCGCGATAATCCGCCAGGGCGGCGAAGAAATCGGATTCGCCCATGACGTGCCGGAGCATGTGCACCACCCACGAGGCCTTGGCGTACGTGGTCCAGTAATTGAAGATCCCGTTGAAGTTGCTGACATCGTAAACGTAGACCGAGCCGGCGCCGAGATACTTCTGCTGGTTCATCCGGCCCTTGTAGGCCAGTTCTCCCTGGCTCTGTTCGAGCCAGTAGGCCTCCGACCAGGTGGCGAAGCCTTCGTTGAGCCAGATGTGATGGAAATCTGCGCAGGTGATATTGTCGCCGAACCACTGGTGGGCCAACTCGTGGGCCACGAAGGTCTGGTTGTAGTAGTTGAACCCCATGCTGGAACAGGTCTGATGCTCCATGCCGCCGCCCCACAGGAAATGGGCGTGGCCGTACTTCTCGTCCAGGAAGGGATACTCTCCGTAGGCCAGGGCAAAGGTATGGATCATGTCGGCGGTCGGGGCATAGCCCGCCGTCGCCTCGGCGACCTTGTCGGCGACCACGTAGTGCTGCAACGGCATGGTCTCGCCCAGGAGACCGGTGTAGGTGTCTTCGATCAGGGTGTAGGGATGCGCCGTGGCGGACACCAGATAGGTGGCGATGGGGTGGCGCTCCCGCCAATGATAGGTGGTCTTGCCGGGTTCGGGGGTGTCGGTGCCCATCAGCAGGCCGTTGCCGGCCACGACCAGGGAATCCGGTACGGTCACGTCGACCGCCACCGAGTCGGCCTTGTCGGAGTTGAGGTCCTTGCAGGGCCACCACTCGCGCGCGCCGTAGGGTTCGCTCAGGGTCCAGATCAGGGGGGCGCCGTTGTAGGAGGACCAGCCGAAATAATCGCCTGCCGGATTGCCGGCGTAATCCACCTCGATCGTGAACGATTCGCCCTGGAGGTAGGTGCGGTCCAGAGTCACGTCCAGCAGATCGAATCCGTGGGTCCAGGCGACAGCCACCCCGCCCGCGCGCGTTGCGGAAACCAGCATCCCGTTGTCCAGATGCAATTCCGCCTCGGTCAGGGAATCGGCGACCACGGTGGCGGCCATGGCCACCGTTGCGGTCAGGATGTTGACGCTGGGATCCAGGTCGAGATCCAGAAAGTAGAAGTGGGCGTCGTAGGCGTCCATGGCCGCGGTTTTGGCCGGGTCCCCCGCAAACGCCTTCTGGAGGCCGAGGGAGCGCGCCCGGGCCTCGTAAACGGCCCCTTGGCGGGCCTTGTAGGCCTCCGACCAAACGGATTGGTCGGGCAGCGGCGCCAGGGGTATGGTATCGGGCGTGCGGGCGAGCCCCAGAGGCGCGCCGCAAACCGTGATCATCAGAATCAAGACAGGGCACAACCGCAGGCACGCCACGCACCTCAAGCCCATGGGGATCTCCCTCCATAGCGATGTCAGGGCGAGTCGGGAAGTCATCTTATTATACATCATTTATGTGCCGAAAAGCAAATAGGCAATCGGGCATCCGGTTGGCGGAGCGCCGCTTCACGGCCCATATTAAGGGCCATCGCAGATGTCGTCCCGTAACCCCCGGCCCGAGGAACAACATGCCCACGTATGAATACGAATGCAGCGGATGCGAACTCGTCTTCGAAGAAGAACGCCCTATCACCGCCCCTGCGCGGCAGCGCTGCCCCCAATGCCGCCACAAGGTTCGTCGAATCATCAGCGGCGGATCGGGAATCCTCTTCAAAGGCTCGGGCTTCTACATAACCGATTCCCGTGGTAAAAGTGGAGACGGCAAAGCCCCTCCAACGACTCCCCCCGCGTCCGGGTCCTCCGGTGAGACCACCTCCTCCGGCGACTGAATCCGATGCCGCGAAAGGAAACGCCATGAAGCAGGAAAACCTCGCCATCGAGATCGAGGGAAAGGAAGTTTCCGTCGAGCCCGGGACTCCCATCCTGCAATACCTCCAGGAAGAGCGCCCCGCAGACCTGACCGGTCCCGACCCCGTAGCCATCGCCTCGGTGAACGGCCGCCGTGCCAGCCTCCACGAACCGGTCGCCCCCGGGGATCGCATCCGTTTGATCCGGCTCAACAACCGCCAGTGCCAGACGACCATCCAGCGCACCGTCCTGTTCCTGCTGGCGGCGGCGGCGGAAGACGTCTTTCCCCAAAACCGCATCTGCGTGGAGTTCAGTTACGGCGGCGGCATCTTCTGCGAACTGGACCGCGCCGACCCCCTGACCCCCGACGAGATCGCCCTCCTCGAGAATCGCATGCGGGAGATCGTCGCCGAGGACCGGCCCCTGACGCCCCAGACCTTCGGCCTGCGCGCCCTGCTGAAAATCTATCGCCGCCAAGGGGACGACCGCAGTTACCGCACCGCGCGCTACCTGCGGCGCGACGCCCTGACCTTCTACCGCATGGAAAACAGCCCCCGGCTCTACTTCGGGCGCCAGCTGCCCTCGACCGGATATGTGCGGGATTTCAGCCTTGCGCCGGACAGCCCGGGGTTCGTCCTGTTGACCAACCTGAAGGGCCGTCCGGAGGTATCGGCGGTCCATCAGCCCCAGCCCCGCTTCCTGGCCACCCTGCGGGAATACACCCACTGGGCCGATGCCATCGGACTCCAGGATACCGGCTGCCTCAACGAGTTCATCGTGAACGGGCGCACCGCCCAGCTGATCCAGATCGCCGAGGCCCGCCATTCCCAGTTCTTCGTCGACGCCGCCCGCCGGGTGGCCGACCTGCCGCCCGACGGCCGCCTGGTGCTGCTGGCCGGTCCCTCCAGCTCCGGCAAGACCACCAGCGCCAAGCGCATCATGGTCCACCTGCGCGTGCTCGGTTTCCAGCCCTTCGCTCTTTCGCTGGACAACTACTTCGTGGATCGCGAGCAGACGCCCCTGGCCGAGGACGGCGACTACGACTACGAGGCTCTCGGCGCCCTGCGCATCGACCATTTCAACGAGGACCTGCAGGGCCTGATGGCCGGGCGGGAGGTCTACCTGCCCCGCTACGACTTCGTGAGCGGGACCTCGCGCCGGGATGAAATACCCACCCGGCTCCAGCGCGGCCAGCCCCTGATCGTCGAGGGGATCCACGCCCTGAATCCCGACCTCACTCCCGCCATTCCGCGCGACGAGAAGCTGCTGATCTACGTGTCGGCCCTCAGCCATCTGAACATCGACCGCTTCAGCTACATCAAGACCACCCACAGCCGCCTGTTTCGGCGCATCGTGCGCGACGCCCAGTTCCGCGGCTACACCGCCGCCCAGACCCTGGCCCGCTGGCCCAAGGTGCGCCAGGGCGAGGAGAAGCACATCTTCCCCCACCAGAACAACGCCGATCTGTTCTTCAATTCGGGATTGATCTACGAATTGCCGGTGCTGAAGCTTTGGGCCGAACCCCGGTTGGCTGCGGTGAACTCGGATGATCCGCATTACGGTCTCGCGCGCACGCTCATCGACCTGTTGTCTTTGTTGCTGCCCATGGACGCCGGCAGCGTCCCCCCCACGTCGTTGCTGAGGGAGTTCATCGGGAGCTCGGGATTCGATTATTGAGACGGTCGGACCGGCAGGCAGCGTGCCTTCATGGCACCAGGAAGTATTCCCCCAGCTTAGCCACCGCGGCATCGGCGCACTGTTCATCGGTCAGAAAGGTAACCGTCGAAAACGAGGTGCTGATCATGTTCACCGGCACCTGGGCCTCGGCGGTTGCCTGGAAGATGGTGCCGGCGATGGCCGGCCGCTCGCTGAAGTGTGGGCCGTAGATGGAAATGGCGCTGCAACCGCGCTGATAGTCGATCTCCCGCGCCTGGATCTCCTCACGGTCCGATTGCAGCAATCCCAGGGCCTGATCCAGGTCCCGTTCTCCGATGGCGAAACAGATGTTGTTGAGACCTTCGCCGTCCACGAAGGATGTCACACACACGATGTTGATGCCGGCCAGCCCCAGACTGGACAGGGATTTCCCCGCCAGATCGTTCCCCGCCCGCGCACCCAGGATCCGGACCAGGACCAATTCGTCCTTCCGGGTGATTCCCCCCACCGCGATCTTCCCTGTCATTGCGCACCAATCCTTCGCCGCGTCGCATCGTGGACTTCAACCTTGGGATCGGGTTCAAAGCTAGCTGTTGGGGACCGGGAAACCAAATTTTCCTCCGTTTGGCCAGGGCCCGGTTGACAGCCGGTTTACCATGGGTTAAAAGCGGATAAGGGTCTTCTCGGAGCGATAACCAAGGAGCAGGGCCATGCCCAGAGTTGCAGTCATTCTCAGCGGTTGCGGGGTGTTCGACGGGTCGGAAATCCACGAGGCCTGCGCCGCCCTGCTGGCCCTCGATCGCGCCGGCGCCGAAGTCGTGATCGCGGCCCCGCCCGGACCCCAGCTGCACGTCGTGGACCATCTGGCCGGTGAAGCCTCTGCGGGCGAGAGTCGCGACATCCTGGTGGAATCCGCCCGCATCGCCCGCGGCGAGATCCGCTCCCTGCCGGACGTCGACCCGGCCACCGTGGATGCGGTGCTGATGCCCGGCGGCTTCGGCGCCGCCAAGAACCTCTGCACCTTCGCCGTCGATGGCGCCGACTGCACGGTGAATCCCGCGGTGACGGAATTCCTGAACAAGGTCCACGATCTGGGGCGCCCCATCGGAGCCATGTGCATCGCGCCGGTTGTCCTGGCGCGGATCTTCGGGCCGAACCTTTCGCCCCGGGTCACCATCGGCAACGACCCGACCACTGCGGCTCTGGTCAACCAGATGGGAGCCCGGCACGTCGACTGCGCCGTCGAGGGTGTGGTGGTTGACCGGGCAAATCTCATGGTCACCACCCCGGCCTACATGCTGGCCGGCTCCATCAAGGAGGTCTTCGCCGGGGCCGAGACCTTCGTGCAGGAACTGCTGGGTCTTTGCGCCCAGGACTCCCAGCGGTAGGATGGTTGAGGATTCGGGGGTTGATCCCCCACCCGGAATGTCTTAATTTCCCCGCACCGGCAAACGGGCTTCGGGGTGGCCCGACGAGCTGGATTCCCATGCGTTTACCCTAATAGCGGCAACCTTCCGATCATCACAGGAGCGACATCATGGACGACATCCAAGGGCGAGATTCCGACAATTCATTCCCCTTCCACGACCCCGGCCACACGAGCCCGCGCAACCGCACCCCCTGGGACACTGTGGCGGGCCGGGTTCTGAGCCTGATCAGCCGCAAGGGCGGCGTGGGCAAGACGACCTCGGCGGTCAATCTCGGCGGGGCCCTGGCGCTGTCCGGCCACACCGTCCTGATCGTCGGCCTGGATCCCCAGTGCGGAGTCTGCCGCTCTCTGGGTGTGGCCCAGGACGACCTCGAAACAGGACTGGGTGAGATCTTCTCCGCCAACACCCCCCTGACCGAACTCGTCCAACCTTCGCCCCTGGAGAACCTGTTCTTCGTCTCCCCCCGCATCACCAGCCTGGCGGACGAGGAGTCCTTCCTGGCCGACATGAACCGGCGCGCCGACGATTTCGCGCGGGAGATCGACCGGGCCCGCAATCTTTACGACACCATCCTCGTCGACTGCCCGCCCAGCCTGGGCGCCCCCACCCGGGCGGCGCTGCAGGCCGCCGACGCCTTCCTGGTCCCGATCCAGGCCGAGGAACTTTGCCGCGGCTCCCTGGCTCCCCTGATGGACTTCGTCGCCGATTTCCGGCGCCGCCAGCTGCCGGGCGCCGGTCGGGAGACCCCGGTTCTCGAGGGACTCTTCCTGACCATGGTCAACGGGCGCACGCGCATGGGACGGCACGTCACCGACCAGGTCGCCGAGGATTTCGGGCCCGATCTGCTGGAAACCTCCGTGCCCCGCACGACCCGGTTGACGGAAATGGCCCTCAAGGGCAAACCGGCGGTCATCTATGCGCGGACCACTTCCGGCAGCCGGGCCTATTTCAACCTGGCCGACGAACTGGTCAGCCGCTTCCTCGCCCGGTCGGATGCTTTCGAGTCCGGCGCCGAGGAGCGGGACTCGGCCGCGGAACCGAATTCGGCAACCGAGCCCTCCACCGCCGAACCCATGCACGCCCGCCCGACCGACTCAGCCCTCGGCGGCCTCGATCGATTCCTTGCCGATCTGGGCGGAACCAATGACATTAACCCCGTCAGAGGCGCCGCTCCGGAAGCGGGGCCGCCGGAAATGGTCTCCCTCGACGACCTCCTCGCGGAGGAGGAACGGGATTCCGGATTCCGCGGCGAGCGCGATGACGATGGATGGGCGTACGGCATCGATCCGGACGACACCTTGAACTGAGCCCGGAATCCCGGAACGACCCCACGGCCGGCCGGGCTCTCCCGGCCGGCCGTTGACTTCGGGCGCGGAGGTTGCTAAGTGAATTCCCCTACCATGCAATGTCTGGTCTACGATAAATCCACGATGCCCTGGGAGAAGACCCGCGGGTTCGTGAAGCGTGAACTCCCCCAACCCACCCTCGACGAGGCCCACGACCCGACCGATGCCGACTCGGTCCTGATCAAGGTCATCTTCGCCGGATTCTGCGGCAGCGACCGCGGCATCTGGAACCGCACCGCGTTCAAGGGGATGATCTTCGACAGCCTCAAGCGTGAGCACAATACCCAGCGCATCATCGGGCACGAGATGGTGGGCGAGGTCGTGGCCGTGGGCTCCCGCGTGCAGGCCCGCTGGGGCTTCGGCCCCAAGGACATCGTTTCGACCGAGAGCCATATCATCTGCGGCACCTGCTACCAGTGCCGCATCGGCCAGACCCACATCTGCAGCCAGGACGTCATCATCGGCCTGGGACGCAACGGCTGCTTCGCCGAATACATCAAGCTGCCCGCCAACGTGCTGTGGCCGACGGACCCGCGGCGGATCGGCATGAAGGTCGCCGCGCTGCAGGAGCCGTTCGGCAACGCGGTCCACGCCTGCACCACCTGCGACCTGCGTGGCAAGACCGTGGCCATTTTCGGCTGCGGTACCATCGGCCTGTTCACGATCATGACCGCCCGCGCCCTCGGCGCCACCCGCATCATCGGCGTCGAGCCCAATCCCGCCAACCGGGAGATGGCTCTCAGGCTGGGCGCCGACGAGGTCATTCCCTTGCCCATCGACACGGACCGCCCCCATTCCTGGGCCGCGAACAAGCCGGTGGTGAAACAGGTGCGCAAGCTGTGCCGCGGCATCGGCGCCGACGTCTCCATGGAAATGGCCGGGTTCAATTCCAGCGTCAACAACGCCATCCAGTCCACCCGGCGGGGCGGCGAGGTCATCCTCTTCGGCCTCAAGCAGGGCAACTTCCACATCCAGGCCTTCGACCGGGTGATCGTCAACGGGTTGAAGCTCCACAGCGTTATCGGTCGCCGGATATTCGAAACCTGGTATATTACCAGGAACCTCCTGGAGGATCGCAGCAACGGCATCCAGGACAACATCCACGACATCATTCTCGGCGGCGGGGACGAAGCGGTGGTTCACATCAACGACTTCGAGCCGAAGTCCTTCGAGGACACCCTGGCCGCCTGGCCCAAGCCGCTCATCCAGTTCTGACGACGATCGGCACAGAGCAAGAAGGGAGACATCCATGAAGATGACCATCGAGTACTGCCAGGTTTGAAACTACGAGCCACGAGCCGCCGGTCTGGCGGCAGCCATCAAGCAGGAATTCGGCAGCGACCCGGAAATGATCCCCTCCAGCGGGGGCGTGTTCGAGGTGAGTCTCGACGGAGAGTTGATCTTCAGCAAGAAAGCCCTGGAGCGATTCCCCGAAGATGGTGAGATCCAGGAACTGATCCGCTCACGATCCGGCTGATACGCAGAAAATCCCCCTCACTGCGCGTGCGGCCAAGGGGGTAGACCGCAAAATGCGCCGGAGGGGGAATTCTCAAGAGGTCATACGTCCCGGCTTCGAGGATGTTCCCCGCCGGTCTAAAAAACCGCTGCCAGATCGGGCAGAACCAGTTGCCGCCACACTCCCGCATCGATCCCGACAGCCACGCTGCCGGCCTCGGACTGCAGGGGCCGCACGAGGGCCCCGGGTCCCGCCTGTTCCTGCAAGGAGGGGCACACCACTTCCAGCAGCACGTCCGCCGTGCCGCTCTTGCGGACCCTGAAGGTGACCCAGCTGGTCGGCGCCCATTCCAGGTTCCAATCCAAGGGCACGGGAATCACCTTCCGGCCGCTTTCCACCGCCGGAACCGGCGCCCGCACCGTCGTCATCTGCGGCATGACCACCGCTTCCAGCACGAGATCAGCCCCCGGAGGGATGGCTTCCAGCTTCAGGGTGGCGGCAGTCACATGCACGTTCACGGGTTCATTCATGGCTTCGAGCAGGTGGGCCGCGGCGGCCATCTGGGCGCGACAAACGGGGTCGTCCCCGAAGGCCAGAACGTAGCGATCCAACAGATCCAGGGTGGCGCCCTGGAGGTTCCGCCATTCCCCACTCCAATCGTTCCCGGCCGCGGCCCGGGAACGCACGACCGAGGCCGCGGTCGTCATCCGGTCCCAGGCGCCGCCGAAGGCCACCAGCTGATCGCGCGCCTCGGCGCCGTAGGTCGTGGCCAGATACCGGGCCCACCGGTTCAGGAAGGGGTCGGTCACGTCCCCGGAGAATCCGGCCCAACCCACATTCGAGGTTGAGGTCGCCAGCATGCCGTAGAATTGCAGGATCCCCGGAGCGGCGGCCAAGGTGGTCAAATGGGTGGGCCAGGTGGCCGGCGGATCTCCCCGGTCCAGATACGGTCGCAAGGCCTCGAAACGCAGACGGCTCAGCACATCCTCGAAGACGACGGGATCGAAAGCCACCGCCGGGTTGGCGTTCAGATCCCGCCAGTACGCCGGATCATCGCCGGCCCGAACCGCCGCCGCCCCGGATTCGGCGATCAGGGCGTAGATCTCCACGATACTCGCCACCACCAGCGGTGCCTGGCCCTGGCGGAACATCCCTGCGGTTCGTCGCAGAACCGGCAGGGTCTCGCGGACCTCGGCGCTTGGCCAGCCACCTCGGGACCATCCGCCGCCGAACGGCAAGCCGAGGGCGGCGGGGAGATGCTCGGCCGCCTTGAGCCGAGCCAAAGCGAAGGCGCTGTTGCGATAGGCCCGGGTCACCGGACTTGCGGCCGGCGGGACCTTCTCGGCGGCCGCCTGCAATTCCGCCTGCCATTGGGGACTCCAGGACGTCGCCTGGAAGAGCCCGAGCAGGCGGCTCATGGCGCCGGCGGCCACAACGGCCTGACGCTGGTGGAGCGCCAAACCGGAGATGTTCAGGTTTTCGGCGGCCCGGGTCCGCCACGCCGGACGCAACGCGCTCAGGGAATCGCAGCGAGCCTGGACACCCTTGTCCGAGAGGCTGGCGACATCCTGCCAGCAGATCCGCTCCGTCAGGGAGAACCAGGCCAGTTCCAGCCGCGCCAGGTCACCCGTCAGGTTCTTACCCTCGGCCACCAGGGCTTCCAGCCGTCGGATCTCCCGCTCGGGCCGTGAGCCCTGTCGAATTCCCCCCGCCACCACGTCCAGATAGGTGGCCACCTGCCCGGCCAGCGGCTGGGCTGCGCCTCTGCCCAGTTCATCGAGGGCCCCCTGCCGGGCCTTGTCGGCGTCGCCGCCGTTGGCGAGGATCCGGTTTTGGTACCGGGTCAGCACCGATTCGTAGATCCGGCCCACATCAACAACCGTCAAAAGAGGCGCCTCCTGGGGGACGGCGCCGTTTCCCCAGGCCGGGATCAACCGTTCCGCGAGGGACTTCACCGACAGCCCGGGAATACCGCCGAGGAACCATCCCCCCAGCATGACGGCCAGGAAGACGAACATGGAGATGACCTGGCCCGGTAGGCGGCGCGAGCGGTGGGTATCGGGCATGACGAGGGGACGCAGGCGGCGCCGTTCCAGAACGACCTTCCTGGCGGAGCGCGGAAAGGCGCCCTCATCCCGGCTCCCGGTCAAAACAGAGGCGGCCGGCTGGCCGGTTGCGGCGGGACGAGGCTGGCTGGGGACGGCGGCTGCCGGAGAGCGCCCCATGGATAGTGATTCCGGCATGGGTGTCCGCCCCGGAGAAGTCGTGCGGCGACCAACCTCGAGGGATGGTTGGTAGTGGGTTGTCCGGGCCAGTTCCTCCAGGCCCTGGATATCCCCGATGCTCAGGCGGCCGGTCACCGATCGGAGGTAGGCCGTCGCGGACTTGCCGGGGTCATCCTCCAGGAGGTTCAGGACCCGGCGTTTCCAGTCCACCAGGGATCCGCCCGGCTGGTGCACCGCAGCCAGATTCCACTGCCAGGGTTCACCGGGGCAGAAGGATGTGTAGCGCAGGCTGGCCCGGGTTTGTCTCGGGATCGCCGTCAGCAGGAACGACAGGATCCTGTCGCTGGCGGAATCGGGTCCCGACAGGGGAAGGTGGAGTTCTCCTCGCACCAGGAGCTGCTGCAGGCCTTCGACCACCAGGTTGCTGGTGTCGGGATTCAGGTCTGCGCCCAGGAACCCCGTAGGCCGGACCTCGTCCGGGAGCACTTCCCGTCCCCGCCCGTCCAGCAGACGATAGGGGTTGAAGCCGAACCGGGAGTACTCCTGCTCGGTGACCAGACAACACAAGTGCCGCACGGAATCGTCCCGCCAGGTGACGGAAACCGCGTGTCGGGAACCTGAATCCGAACGGCTGGAAGACTTCAGGGGAAACGAGGCGATCACCGGCTGATCGGCTGGAGGGGCAAGGGCGACCGTCCAGCCGTCGTGGGCCATGACCAGCTGTTCCAGGATCTCCGGCGGACAGCGGTCTTGACCACAGACCACGCGTGGCCCGGAGCCCGGAGAACCCGAGCATGACACCAGTTCGATCATGCCCAACACGGACACGTGCGCCTCCTTGTGGGTATTCGTCCACCACTTTCCCATCGGCAAAACGGCCCCGATACTTGAGAAAAATGCCCGGCGCAGGAGGCGCCGGGCATTTCGTTCGGTGGCGGATCGGAGGCGGAATCAGATCTCCCGGTCCCAACCCATCCGCTTGATCTTGTCCACGTTTCCGGGCGAGATGGCCGCGGGGTGCTCGTGTTCGAACATCTCCTTGGGCATCTTGCCGTTCAGCCAGGAGGGATTCATGGGGTACACGTGGGGATTGAACAGGACCCCGTACATGTGCCAGATGAGAATGGCCAGGAAAGCCAGCCAGGCCTCGTAGTAGTGGACGACCTGGAAGGCATTGATGATTTCCTTGGAGACCAAGGTGCTGACATACGGCTCGAACCACAACGAGGCCCCGGTCAGCACCATGACCACCGTTCCCCAGATCAGGGCCCAGTACTCGGCCTTCTCCACGAAACTGAAGCGGCGCATCTCGGGGACCTTGTTGGTCATTCCGAGGTTGTAGCCGAACATGCCCATGGCCTGCTTGGCGTCGAGAATGGACGGCGCGATGTCCCTCAGGAACACCCGACCCTTGCGGGTAAAGAGATAGCCCAGGTGCCAGAAGGAACCGAACACCATGACCCCGGCGGCGATCCGGTGGATCAGCCCGCGCATGTAGGCTCCGCCCTCGTGGCCGAAAATCAAGTGCGCCCACCAGGCATCGTAAAAGCGCAGGGAAAAACCGGTGACCACAAGCACGGTGAAGGAAATGGCCAGGGTAGCGTGCTGCAGGACCTCGTCGACCTCCATGCGGCGCACCTGTTGCTTGGCCAAGACGTTGCGGACCTGCCGCAGCCAATCCAACAGGCAGTAGAAGAACATCCCGCCGATGACCAGGAAGATCAGGATCTGGTAGATCCGCTTGATCATGAAGGGCAGGCCCGAGTCTTCCGCCGCCAGAGGAGCGTGAATGCGCGTGTTGGCGGCCGTCTCCTCCGTGATGCCCGGATGGCAATTCCCGCAGGTCTTGGCCACGTTGGCCGGGTTGACCGAGGATTCGGGGTCATTGGACGGCAGGATCAGGTGAGCCGTGTGGCAGGAGGCGCAGTTGGCAACCTTGGTGTCGCCGCTCATGCTCTTGAGACCGTGGTAGGAATCGACCCGGGATATGTCGCTGCCCGTGGGGACCTCGTAGCGCTCGTTCAGGTTGGCCGAGTCGTGGCAGGGGGTGCAGGTGGCCTCGGCAACACGGTAAGGACTGACCGGGCTGCGCGGATCGCTGTGCGACAGGATGCCGTGCTCGCCGTGGCAGTGGGTGCAGGTCGGAGCGTCCACTTCGCCACGGGCGATCAACTGCCCGTGGATCCCCTTTTCGTACTGCGCACGGATGGCCTGGTGGCAATTCCCGCAGGTACTGGAAATGTTGAAGAAGTTGATGGCCGACTGGATGTTGCCCGGAGGCAGGATCCGGTGGGGATTGTGTTTCGTGCCGTGGCAATCGGTGCAAGAGGCGGCGGAGGACTTCACTCCCGGCAGCTCATGGCCGTGCACGCCCTGGTGATAGACCTCCACCGGGTGCTTGAAACGAATGCCCACCTTGGCCAGGAATTCCTGGTTCTCGTGGCATTCGGCGCACATGCCGGGCATGTTGGCGGGATGGACCAGGGATTCGGGATCGCTCGGGGGCAGGATGTGATGCCCGCCGTGGCAATTGGAACAGGTCGGAATGTTTGGCGACTCCCCCACAATGCCCTGGCCGTGCTGGGTGTAATCTGCGGCCACGTCGTCATGGCAATCGGCGCAGGCGGGCGGTCCGAGCTCGATGTCCTCATGGGGCAGGTCGGTGACCCCGGAATGGCAATCGGTGCAGGCCAGATCCGCATGAATGCTGCCCGCCAGAGCCGTCAGTTCCACGAAGGGCCCGTCCCCATCGGGGTCGCCGTGGCAATCGAGGCAATCGGAATCCGGGTATTCGTCGGCCAAGGCGGCCGCAGCGGCCAGGATGACGATCAGTGCCATCATCAGGACCGGCAGGAGTCGTCTGGTCATTTCGGATCAGCCTTTCGGTGGCGGGTGTCAGCGAAATAACGACTGGGGCCTGCATATTCCGACCCCGGATAAAATTCGACAGAGGAATCTTCCCGGTTCAAGGAACAGACCGACGAGGAAAATTTAATCATCCGTTCCGCCGGATCAAAGTTTAATCATCATAACTTCAATATTTTGAAATAGTTAAAACATACCAAACTAGTTGGCTTTTGAGCGATTCCCCAACCCTGCGGCAACCGTCGGGAAAGTCGAGAGCTGGAGTTTTCGACAAATGCTTCTTAATATCAACAATTTGCAACCCCATGCATGGACTTGAATTAACAGGATAGAATAGATGCCCAACTTGTTTAGGGGGAATAAGTTATGAAGTTTTTCTTAAATTTCCTTGCCCTGCCCGCCACCTCTTATGCTGCAACGCAGCCAGACCTTAGGCAGAAGGCTTGGAGTGGCCGCCCAACTAAGAAGAATGCCGGTGCCCCACGGCGGCCTGCGAAAGCAGCCTCGACGGGACCAACAGCGCCCACCCCGACGGCGGAGCCACCGGCGGAGCCACCGGCCGGATTTACTACTTCCAGCGGGAGCGCTACGGCAACGGGACATCCATGCCGAACAAGGCCCACCAGGTCGCTCTGCGCATGTCCTATCAGCTGTCGCCGCGTTCGTCGGTGTCGGCTTTCGTCAACTATTCCCACGACAAGAACGATGACCTGAACGTGTACGAGTACACACGGGACATGTTCTCGCCGGGCATCAACATCTGGACGGCGCCGACGGATCGCCTTCTATTCACCCTGGGCTGGGACAACATGTCGCTGAAATCCAACGCGAACCTGTGTCCGCCCTTCTTCGACGGCTGAGCGGGTCACCTCGAAGGCTCCGGTGCGGAGCTTCAATCCTACGACTCGACCAGCGCCCAGTCCGATTACACGACGACGAGCAACGTGTTCTTCGTCAACGCCAACCTGAGGGCCTCGGAGAAGGTCAACTTCTACCTCGAAGGCGTATATTCCCTCGCCAACGGCGGCTTCGATCCCTTCGATCTGCCCCTGCCCGAGGATATCCCCGCCGATGAGCCCCTCAGCCCCGACCACGTGGGCAACTCCAAGGGCGCGTACGACTTCACCGTGATCAGCGACTACAGTGACCTGGAGTCCAAGACCCTGGAGGGCACCTTCGGCCTCAACTACAAGCTCGACAGGAAGGCCAGGCTCTACGCTTCGGTCAATATCGTCGACCTGCAGGACGACCAGGTCTACGTCTACGGCGACCTGACCGGGAAGATCCTGACCTATGCCACGGGGATGACGGTGGACTTCTCGTCCCGGAATCGTTCCCGCCGCCCATAGCGGAATGCGAAGAGGGAGCCCAACGGCTCCCTCTTCTGCCTCCCATACGTCTCTACCTCACCGACCGGTTCGGCATCATGTCCGCGGGCGGGCACACCCTCGTTCGCGTCGCAATAATCCGCAGCCCGCAGGGCGAGGACATTTGCGACGCGAACGAGGGTGTGCCTGTCTGCGGGAAATCAGCCGAACCGGCCGGTGATGTAGTCCTCGGTCTCCTTGAGATGGGGATTGGTGAACAGCCGCACCGTGGGACCGTACTCGACCACCTGCCCCAGATACATGAAGGCCGTGTAATCACTCACGCGCGAGGCCTGCTGCATGTTGTGGGTGACGATCAACACGGTGTAGTCCCCTCGCAGGTGCAGGATGAGTTCCTCCACCTTGGTGGTGGCGATGGGATCCAGGGCGCTGCAGGGTTCGTCCATGAGCAGCACCTCCGGCTCGGCCGCAATGGCGCGGGCGATGCACAGGCGCTGCTGCTGACCACCCGACATGCCCAGGGCGCTTTCATCCAGGCGGTCCTTGACCTCATCCCACAGGGCGGCGCCCCGCAGGGCCTTTTCGCACACCGAATCGAGCACGCGGCGATTCCGTTCCCCGTTGATCCGCAGGGCGTAGACCACGTTCTCGCGAATGCTCATGGGGAACGGGTTGGACTTCTGGAAGACCATGCCCATGCGCCGGCGCAACTCGATGACGTCCACCCCGCGGCCGTAGACGTCGTCCTCGGTCAATCGGATGCCCCCGGAAACCGAGACGGTGTCGATGAGGTCGTTCATGCGGTTGACCGAACGCAACAGCGTGCTCTTGCCGCACCCCGACGGCCCGATCAGGGCCGTGACCTTGCCGCGGGGAATGGGCAGGTCGACATCGAACAGCACCTGCTTGGCCCCGTAGCTGAGGTTGAATTTTTCCACGCGGATCAGCGGGTCCTCCGCACGGACCTCGGCGTGAATATCCGCCGGCACCACCTGGCCCGACGCGATGGCCGCCAGACGGTCCGAGGCGGCAGGGGAGGTGGAATCGGCCGGGATATTGCGCTGGAATTCAGGTGCGTTCATCAGAATCTCGACCCCGTGTACTTGCGCGCCAGGCGGGTGCGCAGCATGATCGCCGCCGCATTGAGGAAGAGCACGATCCCCATCAGCAGCAACGTGGTGGTGAAAACCATGGGCTTGGCGGCTTCCGAGTTCTGGCTTTGGAAGCCCAGGTCGTAGATGTGGAAGCCCAGGTGCATGAAGCTCCGTTCGGGATGCAGGAACGGGAAGTGCAGATCCAGCGGCAGGTCGGGAGCCAGCTTGACGGCTCCGACGAGCATCAGGGGCGCCACTTCCCCCGCTCCCCGCGCCATGGCCAGGATCGCACCGGTCATGATGCCGGGCAACGAGCGCGGCAGCACGACCCGCCGGATGGTCTGCCACCGGGTCGCGCCGCAGGCGAACGATCCTTCGCGCATGGAATCGGGCACCGCGGACAGGGCCTCTTCGGTGGCCACGATCACCACCGGCAGGGTCAGCAACGCGAGAGTCAACGAAGCCCACATGATCCCGCCGGTGCCGAAGGTCGGATTGGGCAGCTTGTCGGCGAAAAAGAGCGCGTCGATTCCGCCGCCCAGGAAGTAGCTGAAGAATCCCAGCCCGAAAACGCCGAACACGATGCTCGGCACCCCGGCCAGGTTGTTGATGGAGATGCGCACCACGCTGGTCAGCCAGCCCTGTTTGGCGTATTCGCGCAGGTAGAGCGCTGACATCACCCCGAACGGGACCACGAGGATCGTCATGCCCAGGGTCATCAGGACCGTCCCGAAGATCGCCGGAAAAACCCCGCCCTCGCTGTTGGCTTCGCGCGGCTCCGCGGTCAGGAATTCCCACCACCGGCCCAGGTAGAGCCCCGCCTTTTCCGCGAGCGAAAGCCGGTTGGCCGGGTAGGCCCGCACGATGTCGTTCAGAGCGATGTCCTTGACCTGGCCGGCGGCGGTAGCCGTGCGAATCGCGAACTCGCCCGCGTCGTCGTCGTGACGATGACGGCGGTACAGATTCCAGATCTCCTGCGGATCGGTGGCGATCAGCGAATCGCCGGCCACGAAACCGGCAGGGGTCCCGTAAAACCGCCCCCAGGCCCGGCGCTCGTAGACGATGGCCCACGCCGGACGCGTTTCGCCTTCCGGGGAAACGCCGAAGTCCTCCACCCAGCGAAAATGCTCCCCCGTCAGTTCGAAATTTCCCGTGCGCACCAACCGTCGATGCAGCCGGCCGTCCCGCCGGGCCATTTCCGCCCGGGCCGCCTCCTGCGCCTCCGCGTCCAATCCCGCGACCAGGGAAGGCTCAGGGCGAAAAGTCTCGCTACGGGTCACTTCGCCCATGACGACGGCGCCGTCTCGCGTGGTGATTTCCACCACCGGGGCCGGCCAGAAGGTCGTCAATCCCTGCCAGAAGACCAGGACCACCAGGGACGTCACCATGACCAGCCCCATGACCAGACCGAATGCCGACAGCCACACCATGGGCTCGCCTTGCGCCAGCAGGGAAATCGCGCGCACGGAACTGCGACCGGAAGCGGCCATCACAACCTCTTGGTCTTGCTGCGGAAATGGAGTCGAACGCCTTCGGCCGCGGTGTTGAGGACGAAGGTCATGGCGAACAGGGTCAGCGCCGCCAGGAACAGCACGCGGTAGTGGGTGCTGTCCTTGACCGCCTCGGGCAATTCGACGGCGAGATTGGCCGACAGGGTCCGGAATCCGTTGAAGATGTTCAGGTCCATGATGGGCGTGTTGCCGGCGGCCATCAACACGATCATGGTCTCGCCCACCGCCCGGCCGATTCCGATCATGGCGGCGGAGAACAACCCGCTCATCGCCGGCGGGATCACCACCCGGACGGCGGTCTGCCAGGGAGTCGCGCCGGCCCCCATGCTCGCGGCCCGCAGATGGTCGGGAACCGAGACCAGGGCGTCTTCGCTGATGGAGTAGATGAGGGGAATGATGGCGAAGCCCATGGCGATCCCCACCACCAGGGCGTTGCGCTGCACGTACGTGCCCAGCACCGATCCCCGCGGATCCCACCCCACGGAATCCAGCAACCATCCGACGAACAAAGCCAGCGCCACGGTCGCCAGGGCCGAGACGAGAAAACGGCCCAGATCGAGCAGGGCCACGGACCGGTGGGTCCAGGCGGAGCCCACCCCCCGGATAAGACCGTCCCCGTAGACCAGGTTCAACCAGCCGACCGCCATGCCCGCCAGCGGCAGCAGCAGCACCACCCAGCCGGGCGTACCCGATCCGATCTGCCCGTCCAACCAGGATTTGAGGTCCCCGCCGAACAGGGTGCGTTCAAAAATCGGGCCCAGCTGCCAGGAGACCGCACAACCCAGCGCCATGGACAGCAGGACGGCCACCGGCCGCCATTGCTCCAGCCGCGCGGCGGTTTCCCGGGGCAGCAACTGCCACAGGTGGGCGCTCAACAGCACGCAAGCCGGAGTCAGAACCAGGACGGCGATGACCTGCACGGCCACCTGCTCCACGAGGGGCGCGATGACCAGGGCGGCCAGGAATCCCAACACCACGCTGGGCAGGCTCGCCATGATCTCGATTACGGGTTTGATGCGACCCCGCTGCTCACGGGGTAGGAATTCGCTGGTGTAGAGGGCCGCGAGGATCGCCAGGGGCAGCCCGAACAACAGGGAATAGAACGTCGCTTTGAGCGTGCCGGAGATCAACGGCACCAGACTCATCTTGGGTTCGAAACTGTCGGAGGCCGAACTGGACTGCCAGACGTAGGTGGGCCCCGCGTAACCCTCGTACCAGACCTTGCCCAGCAAGGTGTGCAGGCTGACTTCCCCGTAGGGAGCTTCCAGGGCCAGCAGGGCCACGGCGGTTTCCCCACCGACGAGAATCCGGTCTTCGCGCGGCGCGACGGCCAGATCGGCAACGGACCCGCCTCCGGAGTCCGTAACCCCCAGAACGCGCTCGGCCGTCACGTTGTAGACCTTGACCGTGCCGTCGGCGAAACCGGCCGCGAGCATGCGCGACCGTCCCGATCCGGCCAGGGCGGTCACCGCCGCCGGACCCGGTTCCAGGACGTGGGCCCGCACCAGCCGGGAAGGCTTGCCGTCCGTACCGGCTACCGGGAACCAGATCGCGATCCGGCCCTTGCTGTCCCCCACAGCCAGCGAGACGTTGCCCGCCAGGTACCCCACGGCCGTGACCCGCGCTTCGCCGACCGCCTCGCCTTCGAGCAGGCTGCTTGTTCCCTGCAGCAGCATCTCGCCGTCGTACTCGACGAGCAGGATGGCCCGGCCCGACCGCGAGACCAGGACGATTTCGCGCCCGGTGTCGTTGAGTTTCAAGCCGGCCAGGGCGCCGGGATCCTTCAGACCGAATTCACCCAGCTGCGCGCTGGAACCCTTGCTGCTGAGGTGCTTTTGCCCCGTCAACATGTTGGTGCGGACCTTGAGCTTGCGGTAGAGGAAGGTGCCGGAGGCGTCGACCGCCGCCAGGACGTACCCGGATCCGGTGCTGGTGACATCGACCTTGACCACGGCGGTGTCGCTGATCGCCACGGGCTCCTGCGCCTCCAGAGCGAAGCGTTGCCGGCGCAGTTGGCCTTCCGGGGTGCGCGCGATCACGCCCTGCCGCCAGGGACGGCTCTGGCCCGGCGCCAGAGCCTTGATCTCATCGGGCACGTCGGCCTCGGTGAGGAATTCCAGTTTGAAGGCGAAATCGGCGAGGACCACGGTGCCGTCGGCAAAACCCAGGGCCACGCCCTTGTTGCCCGCAGAGGAATTGCTGGTCAGAGGCGCCTGCCCGACGACCGAGACCTCTTCCAGGATCCTGCCTGCGGCCATTTCCTGCACCACCACCCGGCCGTCGCTCATCAGGCTCCAGGCCATGGAACCGTATCCGTCAAGTGCCTGGGCCAGGACGTGCGCTTCGCTGGTCCCGGCCGAAGGGGCGGGCAGAACCGCTTGCCGCTCCACATGAGTCGGCAACAGGAGGGGCAGGGCGACCCAGAGCAGGAACAGACCCACCAGCGACACGGCGAGAATCCCGCCGATGCCGCTGGCCGTGATGATCCGGCCGGCCCACCGGTCGGCTAGCAGGACCCGCATGGCGGGTTTCCTGCTGAACTTCATGCCGGTGTAGCTCTGCCGCGATTCGTCTGTCTGTTGGTCGGACATATCCCTCGCCTGGTGATCTAGGAACCCGGGGTGATGTTCACCGCCGCCAATTCCTCGCGGGCGACCGCCGCCGGAACCGGCAGGTATCCGTCCTTGATGACGACTTCCTGGCCCTGCTTGCTGAAGACGAAGCGCACGAACTCGGCGCGCAGGTCATCCAGCTTGCTGCCGGGCTTGGCATTCACCGCCAGGTACAGGAAACGGGCCAGGGGGTACTCGCCGGAGTAGGCGTTCTCGGGCTCGGCGGGAACGAATTCCGCGTCGGAACCGGTCTCGCTGGACAGGGGCACGACCATCACGTCGGAGGTCCGGTAGCCGATGCCGCTGTAGCCGATGCCGTACTTGTCCGAAGCGACGCCCTGGACCACGGAACTGCTGCCGGGCTGCTCCTTGACCTCGTCCTTGTAGTCGCCCTTGAACAGCGCGTGTTTCTTGAAGTAGCCGTAGGTGCCGGAGGCGCTGTTGCGACCGTAGATGCTGATGGGCTTGTCCTGCCACTCGCCGGTCAGTCCCAGGTCGCCCCAGGTGCGGATGTCCTGGGGATAGCCACCCTTGCGGGTCTTGCTGAAGATGGCGTCGACCTGTTGCAGAGTCAGTCCCTTGATGGGGTTGTCCTTGTGCACGTAGACGGCCAACATGTCGATGCTGGTGCGCAGCTGGACCGGCTTGTAGCCGAACTTCTTCTCGAAAGCGTCGACTTCCTGGCTCTTCATCTTGCGGCTCATGGGACCGAAGTTGCTGGTGCCCGCGATGAGGGCAGGAGGTGCGGTCGAGGAGCCCTTGCCCTCGACTTCCACCTTCACGCCGGAATGGAAGGCGCGGAAGCCCTCGGCCCACAGGGCCATCTCGTTGTTCATGGTATCGGAGCCGATGCTTTTGATGCTGCCGGAGACCTGGCCCTTGGGCGCATAGTCGGGCAGGGCGGGGTCGACGACGACGCCCGCCAGGGCGACCGTGGACAGATAAAGGGTGCAGGTCAGGGTCAAGACCCACTTCAAAGCCGTGCGGTTCATCGCAACCTTCCTTTGCTGGTAACGAAGTTACCCGGTCGGGGCAACATGGTCATGCGGGCCACACGGTAGGCGCCTCGTGTAAAAATATTACGACGGGTTTGTTAGGAAATTGTAAATTGGGTGTATGCCGTTGCCGGATCCCCTTCCCGGAGAGCCGGTTTACAAAGTCCTAACTTGCGGTTCTCGGGGTTTGTGTCCACCGTCTGCCGTGGTGGAGATTTACCGCATCCGTGCTAGGATGCCAGCAGCCGAAAAGGTGGATTCGCCATGCCCAAACCCGTGATCCTGATCGTCGAGGACGAGGAAGACATCGCCGAATTGCTGGACTACAACCTGCAGCGCGGCGGATACCGGACCGTGAAAACCCACACCGGTGAGGACGGGCTCGACCACGCCCTGGACGAGGGCTGCGATCTGGTCCTGCTCGACCTGATGTTGCCCGGCATGGGCGGCCTGGAGGTGTGCCGCCGGCTCAAGGAAGACAAGCGGGCGGCCGAGATTCCCGTGATGATGCTGACGGCCAAGGGCGAGGAAGATGACATCATCGCCGGCTTCGCCGCCGGCGCCGACGACTACATCACCAAACCCTTTCGCCCCAAGGTGTTGCTTGCGCGTGTCAATGCGGTGTTGCGGCGGGGACCGGCGCGCCGGGTATCCGAGGACGACGTCCTGGAAATCGGCGAACTGCTGATCCATCCCGGCCGTCACGAGGTCACCGCTGCCGGCCAAGGCCTCGATATGACCCGCACCGAGTTCCAGATCCTGCACTTCCTGGCCTCCCGGCCCGGTTGGGTGTTCACGCGACGCCAGATCGTGCGCGCGGTGCACGGGGAAGACTATCCCGTGACCGGTCGCTCGGTGGACGTCCAGATCGCCGCCGTACGGCGCAAGCTCGGCCCCCACGGCAGCATGATCCAGACCGTCCGCGGGGTCGGCTACAAGATGGGCGAATAATATGGGCCGGCGCAGCCTGCTTTGGACCATCGCTCCTCCCCTCTTTGTCATCCTGGCGGTGGCCATCGCCCTGGTGACCGGGTTCACGGGACGCTCGGTCCGCAGTTTCTTCGTCGCCCGCACCGCAGCGGACCTGGAGAACCAGGCCCGGCTGACGATGCGCGATTTATCACCGCTGGTCGCAGCCGACGACCACGCAGCCATCCAGGAACTCTGTCGCAATATCGGGCCCGTCACCGGGGTGCGTTTCACCATCATCGGCCCCGACGGTTCCGTTCTGGGCGACTCCCAGGGTGACCCTCGGACCATGGACAACCACGCCGGACGACCGGAGGTCGCCGCAGCCCTGGCGGGCAAGCCGGGTCGCGCCACCCGCTACAGCGCCACCCTCGGCAACCGGCGCCTCTACGTGGCCCTACCGGCCCAGGACGAAACCACACCCTTCGTGGTCCGCACTTCGATGTCTCTGGCCGATTTGAATTCCCTGATCAGCAGTATCAACCGCCGCATCGCCACCTCGGGCGTGATCCTGTTTCTCGTCGCCAGCGGGGCGGTCCTGCTGCTATCCCGCTCCCTGGGCCTGTCCCTGGACCGGTTGCGGCGGGGAGCCGAGCAGCTGGCCGAGGGCAACTTCGCCGTGGACCTGGACGTGGGCGGCCCGAAAGAGATCGTCACGGTGGGCGAGGCCATGCAGCACATGTCGGCCAAGCTGCAGGAGCAACTGGAAACCATCGAGTCGGAGCGCAACGAACTGAAAGCGGTCATGGGCAGCATGGTCGAAGGCGTCATGGCCGTCGACCGCGCCGAGATCGTCTTCGGCCTGAACCTGGCCGGGGCCCGCATGCTCGACACCGCAACCCCGGCGGCCATGGGGCGCACCATCCAGGAAGTGGGCCGTAACCGGCACCTGACAGCCCTGGTCCAGGCCGTCCTCGCCGATTCAAATACCCACGAAGCCGACATCCACCTGACCATGCCCGAGGAACGGTGGGTCCAGGTCCACGCCACCCCCCTGCTGGCGGCCGACGGCACCCTCCTGGGGGCGTTGCTGGTCATGAACGACATCACCCGCCTGCGTCGGCTGGAAACCATGCGGCGGGACTTCGTGGCCAACGTCTCCCACGAACTGAAGACCCCCATCACGGCCATCAAGGGTTTCACCGAAACCCTGCTGGAAGATCCGCCGGAAACGGCCGGGGAGCGCGACCGCTTCCTGACCATCATCAACAACCAATCCGACCGGCTGGAGGCCATCATCTCCGACCTGCTGGACCTGTCCCGACTGGAACAGGAAACCGACATGGGTTCGCTCGCGAAGACCCCGACGGCCCTGGCTCCCCTGGTCGACCGGGTGATCCAGGAATCCGTGAACGACCAGGTCCGGGCCGGCGGACGCATCACGATCGCGTGCCCGCGGGATCTGCGGATCGACGCCAACCCCAGCCTCATCGCCCAGGCGGTGGGCAACCTGCTCGCCAATGCCTTGAAATACAGCCCCGAGGATTCGCCGGTGACCATCGCCTGCAGCCTGGAGAGCGGGGAAGTCCGCCTGGCGGTCACCGACCAGGGTCCGGGCATCGCGGCGGAACACCTGCCGCGGCTGTGCGAACGTTTCTACCGGGTGGACAAGGCCCGCAGCCGTCAGCTCGGCGGCACCGGCCTGGGTCTGGCCATCGTCAAACACATCGCCCAGGCCCACGGGGGGCGCCTGGATATCCGGAGCCGCCTCGGCGCCGGGAGCACCTTCACGCTCATTCTCCCCCACGAGGACAGGTCATGAAGATTCATCTGCAGAAGGAAATCGACCAGCTCAAGAAGCGGCTCTTCCACCTCAGTTCGCTGGTGGAGGAAAACCTGGAACAGGCCATCCGGGCCGTGGTCCAGGGCGACCGGGACCTGGCACGCACGGTGCGCAAGGGCGATCACGAAATCGATCTGCTCGAGGTGGCGGTCGAGGAGGATTGCCTCAAGATCCTGGCCCTGCACCAACCGGTGGCGGTTGATCTGCGTTTCCTGATCGCGGTCCTGAAGATGAACAACGACCTCGAGCGCATCGGCGACCTGGCCGTGAACATCGCACGGGGCAAGGGTTGCCACCGCGGCCGTCCCCTGCCGCCGGCCCTGGGCGAAGCCTTTCGCGAATTGGGCCTTTTGGCCCGCACCATGCTGCGCGACAGCCTGGATGCGTTGATGAACCTGGACGCAGCCAAGGCCCACTCCATCCTGGTTGCAGACGACGAGGTCGACGCCAAGTATCACGAGCTGTCCCACAAGCTGTCCGGATCCATTGCCGACGACCCCGAGGAGGCCGAGACCATGGTCTGCTGGCTGCTGGCGGCAAAGAGCGTGGAAAGGGTGGCCGACCTGGCCACCAACATCGCCGAGGATACCATCTACACCATCGAGGGTAAGATCATCCGGCACCGCAGCACCGAAGAGACCGAGAGCTAAGCGTCGAACAGATTCCGTAAGGTGATCCGGACCTGGGCGAACTCCCCGGCGGCCTCGGCCTGAAGCGAGGCCAGGCGCCCTTCGGTCTCCCCCAGGGTCCACAGCTGCGCCGAATCCAGATCCACCAGAGGCCTGCCGGCCGCCACGAATTCCGCTTCGTTCAAGGGGCAGATGCTCCGTCCGGCCTCCGCCGATCCCGCGTCATCCAGCCAGCGCAAGGGCAGGCCCTGGGTGCGGCAAACGAAGGGCCGCCAGCGGTAGATGCGGCAGGCGCCGTCCGAGTCCAGAAAGGCGCAGCGGCCGACCGGGTGGGGTCCCGCATCCGGATCTTCCCAGCGGTCCCGATGGGGCATGATCCAGGCCGCCTCGATTTCCAGCACGGTGAGACCATCCTGGCAACAATCGCAGCAACCGCGGCGGCAAACGAGGTGGGGAGCGTGACGGGCCGCCAGCGCGGCGGCCCGGGTGTCGGTGGCGGCGTGGATGGCCGCCAACTGTTCGAGATATTCCCCGGCGATGGTGCGAGGCGGAATCACTTGCGGAACGTCCGGTCCCCGGCGACCAGTTCGGCGGGGCTGTCCGGATCCAGCAACCAGCGCAAACGGAGCACGCCCTCACGGATGTCCTCCACCGAACCGCAGAAACTCAACCTCAGGTGGCCGTCCATGCCGAAGGCGGCCCCGGGCACGGTGACGACCTGGACCTTCTCGATGATATGGGCCGCGAGTCGCACCGAATCGGTGTCGAAGGCGGAGCAATCGCAGAAGCAGTAGAAGGTGCCGCCCGGTACGTTCACTTTCAGACCGGGGATCCCGCGCAGCAGGGACACCATTTCATCGCGGCGCAATTCCAGGTCGGCGCGCAGTTGCGCCACCGAGTCCTGCTTCCCCTCCAGCGCCGCCACGGCGGCGACCTGGGACAGACTGCAGGGTCCTCCGGACTGGTGGGACTGGATGCTGCTCATGGCCTGGATCAGGTCCTGCGGGCCCACCGCCCAGCCGATCCGGAACCCCGTCATGGCGTACTGCTTGGACACCCCGTTGAGCACCACGATGGGCGACTCGTCGATGCCGCGATCGGTGCAATCGTAGACGTTGGCGGCCCGACCGCCGTCGAAGACCAGGCGGTGGTAGATGTCGTCCATGAG
Source organism: bacterium CG_4_9_14_3_um_filter_65_15 (assembly GCA_002790835.1). GTDB lineage: Bacteria > Krumholzibacteriota > Krumholzibacteriia > LZORAL124-64-63 > LZORAL124-64-63 > JAHJTW01. Next base: position 35,110 of record PFVX01000068.1, read on the forward strand.
CAGGGCGATCCCGCGCTGCTCGCACAGGGTGACCATGGCCCGGATGAATTCCTCGCTGAGGACCATACCGGAGGGATTGTTGGGGCTGTTCAGAAGGATGGCCCGGGTGCGCTCGGTAAGCGCGGCCTGCATCTGATCGATGGTCGGTTCGTAGCGACCGGCCGGCGGTTCGACGGGCACGGGAGTGCCCCCCGCCAGGCGGACCATGTCCGGGTAGCTGACCCAGTAGGGCACGGGGAAGACCACTTCGTCTCCCGGATCGACCAGAGCCAGCAGGGCGACCATGATGGCCTGTTTGGCGCCGGCGCTGGCCATGACGTTTTCCCGCGCCACCTCGCGCCCGTAGAACCGGGCCGTATAGGCCACGATGGCGTCGCGCATGGCGGGTGTCCCGGCTGCGGGTGTGTAGCGAATCCGGCCGGTTTGCAGCATGTCGATTCCCGCGGCCACGGCGGCATCCGGGGCCAGGGATTCCGGCTCCCCGCCGCCCAGGTGCATGACGGGTTCACCGGCCGTGCGCATGCGGGCGGCCTGGGCGTTGAGCTTCAGTGTCACCGAGGGGGCAATCGCGGCGGCGATCTGGCTGAATTGCATGGCAGCGTCCTTGACTCGATTGAACACGATGGGCTTCAAGGCAAATCTATATCCTGGGTGGGACCCATGCCATGGGATTTTGGCGAGCCCCTCAGCCCATTTCCAGGGTGATGGGACAGTGATCCGAACCCAGGACCCCGGGCAGGATTCCGGCCCGTTTGAGCTGAGGCTTCAGGTCACCGGAAACCAGGAAGTAGTCGATGCGCCAGCCGATATTCTTTTCCCGGACTCCCTTGCGGTTGCTCCACCAGGTGTAGTGCCCACCACCGCTCTCGAACTCCCGGAAGGTGTCGACGAATCCCGCCTTGAGCAGGCGGTCGAAACCGGCCCGCTCCTCGTCGGTGAAGCCGGCGTTGCCGCGGTTGGCCTGGGGATTGGCCAGGTCGATCTCCCGGTGGGCGACGTTCAGATCGCCGCAAAAGACCACCGGCTTGATCTTCTCCAGCTTGCGCAAGAACCGCAGGAAATCCGGATCCCACTGCTCGGACCGGTACGGCAGGCGTGCCAGCGCCCGCTGTGCGTTGGGGGTGTAGACGGTGACCACGAAGAACTCGTCGTACTCGACCGTCAGCACGCGCCCTTCGCTGTCGTGCTCGGCCAGCCCCAGGCCCGGGAAGACCTGCAGCGGCTTTAATCGCGTCAAAATGGCCGTGCCGCTGTATCCCCGCTTCAGCGCGGGATTCCAGTGCATGGTGTAGCCGGGCACTTCCAGCCGCAGCTGCTCCGGCAGGGCACGCACCTCCTGCAGGCAGATCACGTCGGCGCCGCAGGAAACGGCGAAATCCCGGAAACCCTTGTCCACGCAAGCGCGCAGCCCGTTGACATTCCACGATATGAGCTTCATCGGCATTGGGTCCCCTCGAGCGGTCCTTTGGTGACAACGGAATGTCCAACATAACATCATTGGCGCCGGAAATCACCCACCCGTCCACCCCCAAGGAACGCCACGGAAACGCCCAAGGCGGATCGGTTTTGAACAATATTCTCCACTAAGACTGACGAATATTCTTCATTTTCCGGAAAGTCCAGCCGACAAAATCCTGTAAATTCTTTGTTGGTAACAGATTTTATCCGGCACCCTTCATGCATTGGGATCCTCGTGTTGAAATTTCCCAGTCCCCGAGCGAGGATATGTTCCATGATTCCCGTGAAAAGGCGCCTGGCCATCCTTTTTCTGCTGCTTGCCCTGGCGGATGTCGGGCTCTTGCCCGCCGCTGCCGCCGACTCGATCCCCTCAGCCCTGCGTGAATCCCCCGTGTTCAAACGGTTCGATCTGGGCGAGGATCCCCCATCAGAGCAGACCCTCGCCGGTCTGGTCGCCTTGGGCATTCAAAACAATCGCGGACTGCGATCGGCCGCAGCGGAAGTTGCCGCGGCCACCGAGGAAATTGCCCAGGTCAAGGCCCTGCCCGACCCGACGGTGGGATTGACAACCTACCTGGAGCCGGTGGAAACCCGGGTCGGCCCCCAGCAACTGGGGCTGCAGGCCTCCCAATCCTTCCCCTGGTTCGGGACCCTCGGCGCCAAAGGTGACATGGCCGCCGAAACCGCCCTGGCCAGCCGGGAGAAACTCGACGCCATGATCCTCGAGGTCATGACCAGCATCCGCACCAAGGCCCTGGAGATCGCCTACCTCGACAGCAGCATCGCCGTGACCCGCAGCCACCTGGATCTGCTCCGGCAATGGGAGCGATCGGCCCAGGACGCCTACGCCGCGGGCCGGGGTTCCTATCGCGCCCTGATCAGGGCCCAGATGGAAATCGGCCAGGTGGGCAACCGTCTGGAATCCTTCCGCGGCCGACGCGGCCCCCTGGTGGCCACCCTCAACGCCGAACTCGACCGGGAACCCGGCGCCCCGCTGGCCGAAATCCGGCTGCCGGCCGCGCCGTCGCGGGATGCCGACACGACTCGGATGACCGCCCTGCTGGAAGAAACCAACCCGCGCCTGCTGCGCTGGAACCATCTGGCCGCGTCCGCCGTCCTCCAGGGTAAGATCGCCGGCAAAATGGGGCTGCCTGGTTTCACCGTGGGCGTGACGATGATCCGCACCGGAGAAGCCCGCATGTCCGGCGTGGACGACAGCGGCAAGGACGCCCTCATGGCCACCTTCGGTATGCGGGTGCCCCTGTGGAGGGGAAAGACCAACGCCGCCAAGGACCAGGCCCGCCAGAATATGTTGCGGGCCGCTGACGCGCGGGCCCAGGCCCTCAACGACCTGCGCGCCGAACTGGCGATGACCCTCTACCGCCTGGATGATGCCCGTCGCCAGGTCGATCTCTACGCGTCCGCCTTGATCCCCAAGGCCGAGCAGTCCCTGGCTGCATCCCTGGACGCCTTCGCGGCCGATCAGGCCGATTATCTGGATGTCATCGACGCCGAGAAAATGCTCCTGGAATTTCGTCTGGCGTTGGCCCGGGCCCGCACCGACGAACTGATCCAGGCTGCCCGGCTGGAAGCCCTGATCGCCACTCCCCTGGGAATGGCGTCCTGAACCGACGGGTGTCGCACCCAAGGAGAAGCGCATGAAACGCATTCTGATCACCGTGGCCTTCGTCGCCGTCTTTGCGGCGGGATTCATCCTGCGGGGCGGAAGCCACATCGGGGTCGGCAACCAGGTCGAGTCGCCCACCGAGGCCGAGGCGACCATCTGGACCTGCTCCATGCACCCTCAGATCCAGTTGCCCAAGCCCGGAAAGTGCCCCATCTGCTTCATGGATCTCATCCCGCTGGAACACGGCCACGAGGAGGATCTGGGGCCGCGCAGCGTGCAGATGTCTCCGGGGGCCGCCGCCCTGGCCGACATCCGGACCACCGTGGTGCGGCGTGGCCAGGCTCGGAGCGAGCAGCGCCTGATCGGCAGGATCGATTTCGACGAGACCATGGTGCGGACCATTCCCGCCTGGATCGGCGGCCGCATCGACACCCTCTTCGTCGATTCGGGGGGAGCCCGGGTTGCGCAAGGGGACCCGGTGGCGTCGATCTACAGCCCTGAACTCTACGCCGCCCAGGCCGAACTGCTGTCCAGCCTCGAGGCTCTGGACCGAATCAGCGGCAGTTCCGATGCCTTCATGCGCAGCAGCGCCGAGGCAACCATCGCTTCGGCCCGTCGACGCCTGTCTTTGTGGGGGTTGAACGATCGCCAGATCCAGGCCGTCGAAAAGCGGGGCCAACCGTCGGATCATCTGCGTATCTTCGCCCCGCTGAAGGGAACGGTCGTCCACAAGATGGTCGACCAGGGCCAGTACGTGACCGCCGGCCAGCCCCTGTTCAAGGTCGCCGACCTGTCCCGGGTGTGGCTGTTGCTCGAAGCCTACGAATCCGACTTGCCCCTGCTGGCGGTGGGCCAGGATGTCGCCTTCACCGTGGCATCCCTGCCGGGCCGGAAATTCTCCGGACCCATCATCTTCATCGACCCGGTGCTGGATCCCCGGACCCGCACGGCCGACGTCCGTGTCGAAGTGGACAACGCCGACGGCCGCCTCCTGCCCGGCGTATTCGCCGACGCGATCCTCCGGGCCATCCTGGACGACGAGGGCCGTCCGAGCTCCGACTCTGCCGATTCGCCGCTGCTCATCCCCGCCTCCGCTCCCCTGATCACCGGCAAACGGGCCCTGGTCTACGTGCGGGATCCCGGCCACGAAAAGCCCACTTTCACCGGAAAGGAAGTCGTCCTGGGTCCGCGTGCCGGCAACGACTACATCGTGCTGGACGGCCTGCAAGCGGGCGAGCTCGTGGTCACCAACGGCAATTTCAAGATCGACAGCGCCCTGCAGATCCAGGCCAAGCCCAGCATGATGAATCCAGGCACCGAGTCCGCCAATCCGGCCCAGGGGTCATCCCCCGAATTCCGCAACCAGCTCGGCGGGGTCCTGGCGGCCTATCTCCGCATCCAATCCGCCCTGGCCGGCGACCGGGGGGACCAAGCCGCATCCGCGGCCAAAGATTTCCTGTCCCGCCTGGAGGCCGTGGACATGACCCTGCTGGGACATGACGACCACCAGGTTTGGATGCCACTGCTGACCCGCCTGACCGCAAACGGCAACGCCCTGATGTCCAACCTCGACCTGGGTCGCCAGCGGGCCGCGCTCCTGGACCTGGGCCCGGCCCTGTGGAACGCCCTGGACCGTTTCGGCTACGACGGCCCCGACACCTTGCGCCGCTTTCATTGCCCCATGGCCAACGAGAACAAGGGTGGCGACTGGATCCAACTCAAAACCACCACCGCCAACCCCTACTTCGGCCCGTCCATGCTGCTCTGCGGGAGTCAGACCGATTCCCTGACACCGAACCCGGGGAGATAACATCATGGGAAACCGATACCCCCACGAATCCCGGGTGGACAGCCTGCTGGCCTTCTGCCTGGACAACAAGCTGATCGTCTTCCTCGGCGTCATGGCCGTGCTGGCCATCGGCATCATGGTGGCCCCCTTCGACTGGAATCTGGGCGGACTGCCCCGCAGCTCCGTGCCCGTGGACGCCATTCCGGACCTCGGGGAGAACCAGCAGATCGTCTTCACGGAATGGATGGGTCGCTCACCCCAGGATATCGAGGACCAGATCACCTATCCCCTGACCGTGTCACTGCTCGGCTTGCCCGACATCAAGACCGTGCGCAGCTACTCCATGTTCGGATTCTCCACCATCTACGTGATCTTCAAGGAGAAGGCCGACTTCTACGACTCACGGTCGCGCATCCTGGAAAAGCTCAGCAGCCTGTCCCCGGGCACCCTTCCGGTGGGCGTCCAGCCGGTGCTCGGTCCGGATGCCACGGCCCTGGGCCAGATCTTCTGGTACACCCTGGAAGGGCGGGACGAAAACGGAAACCCCACCGGCGGTTGGGACCTGGACGAACTGCGCAGCATCCAGGACTGGTATGTGCGGTACGGGCTGATGTCCGCCGAGGGAATCTCCGAGGTCGCCTCGGTGGGCGGTTTCGTGCGGGAGTACCAGATCGACGTCGACCCGGACGCCATGCTGGCTTTCGGCGTGACGCTGGATCAGGTCTTCAGCGCCGTGCGCCGCTCGAACATCGACGTGGGCGCCCGGTCCATCGAGGTCAACAGCGTCGAGTACGTGATCCGGGGCCTGGGCTTCCTCAAGAGCGTGGGCGACCTCGAGAAGTCGGTGATCATCGCCCGCGACGGGTCGCCGGTGACCGTGGCCGATGTGGCCCACGTCTCCACCGGGCCCGCCTTGCGCCGGGGAGCCCTGGACAAGGGAGGCGCCGAGGCCGTGGGCGGTGTCGTGGTGGTCCGCTACGGTGAAAATCCGCTGGCGGCGATCAAGAACGTCAAGGCCAAGATGGCCGAACTGGCCCCGGGACTTCCGCGCAAGGTCCTGCCCGACGGCCGCACCAGCCAGGTCACCATCGTGCCATTCTACGACCGCAGCGGCCTGATCTACGAAACCCTGGGCACCCTGAACACCGCCCTGACGGACGAGATCCTCATCACCATCATCGTGGTGATCGTGATGATCATGCACCTGCGCAGCAGCATCCTCATCTCGGGGTTGCTGCCCTTGGCGGTGCTGATGGCCTTCATCGGCATGAAGGTGTTCCGCGTAGACGCCAACATCGTGGCTTTGTCGGGCATCGCCATAGCCATCGGCACGATCGTGGATATGGGTGTGATCATGTGCGAGAACATCCTGCGACACCTGAAGGAAGCCGGGCCGCAGGAGGACCGGGGCCAGGTGATCTTCAGGGCCGCCTCCGAGGTGGGCGGAGCCGTGGTGACCGCCGTCTCGACCACGATCATCAGCTTCCTGCCGGTTTTCACCATGCAGGCAGCCGAGGGCAAGCTCTTCAGGCCCCTAGCCTACACCAAGACCTTCGCGTTGGTGGCCTCGGTCATCGTGGCCCTGACCGTTCTGCCGCCGCTCGCCCATCTGCTCTTCACCCGCAAACTCGAACAGACGGGCGCCAAACGGGTTTCGGGTCTGCTGCTCGTCGTGGCGGGGATCTTCAGCCTGCGGGCGTTACCGATGGTGGTGGGGATCGCCCTCATCCTGTGGGGACTGTTCAACATCAGCGAACGCTTCTGGCCCACGCGCTTGCGCCGGATCGGCGACCGGGCGGGGAACTGGATCGCGGTGGTCATCGTGGCCTTCATTCTGGCCGGACACTGGACGCCCCTGGGCCCCGGCAAGGGTTTGCTGCTGAACTTCCTGTTCGTGGCCCTGATCCTGGGCGGGCTGCTGCTCGGGTTCTACGCCCTCGGCCGCTGGTACGCCCGCCTCCTCGGATGGTGCCTCGCCCACAAGCTCCTGTTCCTGTCCATGCCCTTGATCCTGATCTTCATGGGGCTGTCCGTATGGCAGGGGTTCGGAACCATTTTCGGATTCATCCCCGGCGCAGACGGGACCGGTCCGGCTCCCTTGGTGAAGGTTTTTTCCGGACCGCGCCACGCCCTGCCCGGCCTGGGCAAGGAGTTCATGCCGCCCCTCGACGAGGGTTCCTTCCTCTATATGCCGACCACCATGCCCCACGCCTCCATCGGCGAAGCGCAGGATGTCCTGTCCAAGCTGGACATGGCCATCGCCGGCATCCCCGAAGTGGCCGGGGTGGTGGGCAAGCTGGGCCGGGCGGACTCCCCGCTGGATCCCGCCCCCATCTCCATGATCGAGACGGTGATCAACTACATTCCCGAGTTCCGCACCGACCGGGACGGCCACCGGATTCGCTTCCGGTACGACAGGGGAAAGGGCTCATTTGCGCGGGACGAACAGGGGGAACTGATCCCCGATCCCCACGGACGCCCCTTCCGGCAGTGGAGGGAATCGATCCACAACCCCGACGATATCTGGCGGGAAATCGTTGCCGCCACCCGCCTTCCCGGCACCACCTCGGCCCCCAAACTGCAGCCCATCGCCGCGAGGCTGGTCATGCTGCAAAGCGGGATGCGCGCCCCCCTGGGCGTGAAGGTCAAGGGCGCCGACCTGGAGACCCTGGAGAAGGTCGGCCTGCAGATCGAGAGATACCTGAAGGAGGTTCCCTCGGTTGAACCCTCTGCGGTGTTCGCCGACCGCATCGTGGGCAAGCCCTATCTGGAGATCAAGCTGGACCGGGACGCCCTCGCCCGCTACGGGCTGCCGGTCGGCAAGGTGCAGGATGTCATCGAAGTGGCCCTGGGCGGAAAGCCGGTCACCTGGACCGTCGAGGGGCGGCAGCGGTACGCCGTGCGCATCCGCTACGCCCGCGAGTTGCGGGATTCCTTCGCGGACATCGGCAACATCCTCGTGCCCGTGGACGGAAAAACCCAGATCCCACTGACCCAGCTCGCCGAGATCAACTACGTGCGCGGCCCCCAGGTCATCAAGAGCGAGGACACCTTCCTGGTGGGTTACGTTCTTTTCGACAAGAAGGACGGCAAGGCCGAAGTGGACGTGGTCCGGGAAGCCGAGGCCTACCTGAAGCAGAAGATGGCCGCAGCAGAATTCGTCCTGCCGGCCGGCGTCAGCTACACCTTCGCCGGCAGTTACGAAAACCAGGTGCGCTCCGAAAAGCGTCTGATGATCGTGCTGCCGCTGGCCCTGCTCCTCATCTTCCTGATCCTCTACTTCCAGTTCCATTCGGTGGTGACCACCTCCATGGTGTTCTCCGGCATCTTCGTGGCCTGGGCCGGTGGGTTCCTTCTGATCTGGCTCTACAGCCAGCCGTGGTTCCTGGACTTTGCCCTGTTCGGGGTGCCCATGCGGACCCTGTTCCAGATCCACACCATCAATCTGAGCGTGGCGGTGTGGGTGGGGTTCATCGCCCTGTTCGGCATCGCCTCGGACGATGGCGTGATCATGGCGACCTTCCTGGACCAGACCTTCGCCGCCCGCAAACCCGGGTCCCCGGACGAAATCCGGCAAGCCGTTCTGGAGGGAGCGTCGAAGCGCATCCGGCCCGCCCTGATGACGGTGGGGACCACCATCCTCGCCCTGGTTTCGGTGCTGACCAGCACCGGCCGCGGCTCGGACATCATGGTGCCCATGGCCATCCCCTCCTTCGGGGGAATGATGGTCGTGTTGCTGACGGTCTTCACCGTACCCACCCTGTACTGCGGCTGGGAGGAACTGAAGCTGAGGTGGCAACGTTGAGAAAAGGCGACTTTGCAGGCTCGGTGTTATCCGTAACAATGAGCGTGCCGCCTGAGTACCGACCGGAGGACACCGTGATCGCCAGTTCCGATAATACAGCCTCGGGGCCATCATTCTGGGTCCGCTACCGCCTGGTCATCGGACTCGTGCTGCTGGTTTCCTTCCTGCATTACAACACGGCCGTCCACATCCATGCCCTGCACGGCATCTACCGCCGGCTGTACTACTTCCCCATCATCATCGCCGCCTTTCGCGGAGGCCGCCGGGCCGGATTGCTTTCCTCGCTTCTGGTGGCCGCGCTCTACATCCCCCACTCCCTGGGCTGGATCGGGTTCGACCCCGCGCCGGGAATCGAGAAATTTCTGGAGATGGGCCTGTATCTCGCGATGGGCGTGCTGACCGGCACCCTGGTGGACCGCATCAACACTTCACGTCGCGAACTGGCCATCACCGCACGGGATCTGCGCAAGGCGCTTGACGAAAAGAGCCGCATGGAGGCCGAACTGGTGCGCACCGCCCGGCTGGCCGCAGTCGGCCGCTTGTCCGCCGGTCTGGCCCACGAGATCCGCAACCCCCTGGCCAGCATCCAGGGGTCGGCCGAGGTGCTGGGTGACGAATTTCCCGCGGACCACCCCAAGGCCGGGCTGACCCGGATCCTCCTGCAGGAATCCCGGCGGCTGAACGACGTGTTGACGCGCTTTTTGGCCTTTGCGCGCAACGAACCGGGAGAGACCGCGGTCTTCGATTTCGCGGCCGAAATTCGCGCCGTGGCTCACCTGCTGGACCACCGGCCGGACGGCCCGCACCCGGTGATCCGAATCGAGGCTCCCGCTCCCGTCCGCGTACGGGGCAACCCGGAACAGACGCGGCAGATTCTGCTCAACCTGGGTTTGAACGCGGTGCAGGCGGCGGACACCGGCGGCGAAGTCACCCTGACCGTCGATGTCACCGACCGAAGCGCCCGCTGCGAGGTCCGCGACAGCGGTCCCGGGTTCGATCCCGACGCCCTGGAGAATTTCGGCACCCCCTTCTATTCCACCCGACCGGGAGGAACCGGTCTCGGACTGGCCACAAGCCTGCGCCTGGCCGAAGACATGGGCGGCCGCCTGGAGGCCCGGACCGGTCCGGGTGGTCGGATCTCTTTTTCCCTGCCCTTGGCACCGAGGCCTGAGTCCGAGGAGACGGCATGGCTCGCATCCTGATCATCGACGATGACGACAGCCTGCGCGAGGTGGTGCGCTTCATCCTGACCGAGGCCGGCCACGAGGTCACCCCCGCCGCCGGGGGCGAGGAGGGTCTGGCCGTTCTCGACCAGGGGTTCGACCTGGTGGTCACGGACATCCGCATGCCCGGCATCGACGGCATGCAGGTGCTGGCCCGGGTGCGCGAGAATCCCGCCCCCGACGCCCCGCCCGTCATCGTGCTGACGGCTCACGGAACCGTGGAGCAGGCCGTCGAGGCCATGCGCCTGGGCGCCTACACCTATCTGTTGAAGCCCTTCCAGCGCGAAGATCTTCTGCGCACGGTGGAACAGGCCCTGCACACCCGCAATCTGGAACGGGAAAACCTGCGCCTGCGTCGGCTTCTCAAGCAGAGCGGCCCCGTGCCCGGCCTGATCTGGCGGTCTCCGGTGATGAAACAGCTGGTGGAGGACCTGCAGAAGGTGGCACCGAGCGACGCCACCGTCTTGCTGAGCGGAGAAAGCGGCACGGGCAAGGAATTGGCCGCCCACGCCCTGCACGACCTCTCGCCCCGTTGGAACCGGCCGTTCGTGGCCGTGAATTGCGGTGCCATTCCCGCCGAACTGATGGAATCGGAGCTGTTCGGGCACGCCAAGGGAGCCTTCACCGGCGCGGTTGCCGCGTCCGTGGGACGACTGCGGGCCGCAGCCGGCGGCACCCTGTTCCTGGATGAGATCGGGGAACTTCCCCTGGCCCTGCAGCCCAAACTTTTGCGCGTGCTGGAGACCCGGCAGGTGGATCCGGTGGGCGGCAGCGGCCCGGTGGAGACCGACTTCCGGCTGGTCTGCGCCACCAACCGCAACCTCGAGGCCGACGTCGCGTCCGGACGCTTCCGGGACGACCTGCTCTACCGCATCCGCATCGTGGAGATCGCCCTGCCTCCCTTGCGCGACAGGACCGGGGACATCCCTCTGCTTTGGGAGCACTTCACCCAGCTGCACGACGGCGACGAGCTGGTGAGCGAACCGGAATTGCTGGCGGAACTGGAGCGGCGCCCCTGGCGCGGCAACGTGCGCGAATTGCGCAATTTGAACCAGCGGCTGGTGCTGATGCGCTCGCAAGAGGCCTTGACCCTGGCCGACCTGCAACGGCTCGCTCCGGAAGACGGCAATGCGCAGCAGCCGACAATTGCGGCCGACTCGGCAGGGCTCCCCCTGGGCGCGCTCCCGCCCGATGGCCTGCCCCTGATCGAGCTGGAAAAGGAAGTGATCCGCCGCGCCCTGGATCTGTGCGGCGGCAACCGCACCAGAACCGCCGAGTACCTCAGCATCCCCCGACATGTTCTGATCTACCGGTTGTCGAAATACGAACTGGGTTGAACGATTGTCGCCCGACCCATGGGGCCGGGCGACAATCGGGATGAATCCCGCAAGATGATGCGGATTACTTCAGCATTACCATCCGCTTGGCCACCGACTGGGCGCCGACTTCCAGGCGGTAGAAGTACACACCGCTGGACACGCTGCGGCCGGTGTCGGCCCGGCCGTCCCAGATGGCTGAACCCGGCCCCGCGGAGATTTCCCCGTTCAGCAGGGTGCGCACCAGCTGGCCGCGCAGATCGTAGATCCGCAGGCTGCCCTGGCCCGCCTTGGCCACCGAGAAGCTGATTTCCGTGGTGGGATTGAACGGGTTGGGGATGTTCTGGTCCAGCTGCAGACCCTTGACCAGCGCACCCGGAACGTCGCTGGGCAGGTTGCAGATCTGGAACACATCCACCGGCAGGATCTGCGGGTTGCCGACCGCGTCGTAGGTGTCCGGATCCAGGGAGGCGGTCCGGTTGGACTGCGTCGAGCACTCGTAAATGTCGTTGTACAGGAACTTGTACTCGATGTTCTGCTGGCTGGTGTCCGGGAAGACCACTGCAACAGTGTAGATCTTGTCCCCGGCCACCAGATCGGGCGCGATGCCGTCATCGTGCATGTTGGTCAGCGAAGGCACCGTCCAGTCGAAGGTCGGCGGCTGGGCGTTGTTGGCCGTGCCGTTGACCGATATCACGTCCGAGGGGCGCACGTTGTCCCACCCGGGGTTGTTCATGTCCACGCTGAAGACCACCTCGACGGCCTGCCAGATGGAATTGCAGAAATCATAGTGCACCACGGGCAAGGTGAGAGCCCCCAAGCCGCCACCCACGGTGTCGTAGGCCGCGTCGTTGAGGAACAGGCTGCGGTCGCCCTGGCTCGAGCACTCGTAGTTGCTGTTGAGCAGGAACTTGTAGGCCACGTCCTTGAGCGAACCGGCGGGGAATCGCACGCGGGTGGCGTAGATGCCGTCGCCGGCGGCCGGATCGCTGCCGGTGCCGTCATCGACCATCTCGGTCACCGAAGGCACGTTGAAGTTCAACGGGGCCACGGAGCCGTTGAGGGAAACCGTATCGCCCGGGGCAATGGCGGAATTGTTCATGTCCACGAAGAACTCGACGTCGATGGCGTGGGCCAGGAAGGCCGTGGGATCCTGGTCGTTCCAGTAGGCTTCCAGGGTATCGATCGCACCTGTTGCCAGATCCAGGTTCGCCACCCGGTTGCCGGCCAGAGGCTCGTAGGTACCGCATTCGAACACGAACTTCCACTCGAAGCTGGTGCTGGCGGTACCGGCACCACAATTGCCGGGCACCAGGAACATCGTGGTGTATTCCCAGATGTCGTCGAGACCGGTGTCGGTCATCATGGCGTTATCGCACAGGCTCCAGGTCAACGGAGCGCCGCCGCCTTCCACCGAGAACTGGTAGGTGCCGGGCACCAGGGTGCTCAGATAGGGCCCGAACAGGCCGCGGAAGACCACCTGCTTGAGCATGAAGCATTTCACGTTGCCCACGCCGTCGGCCACGATGGTATTGCCTGCAAGGTCCTTCACGCCAGTCACGGTGATGGTGTACAGGGAGGCGGAGGCCGACTGGGCCGCGCCCAGGGTCAGGTGAACGATGCTGGGGTTCCCGCCGTCCCGCACCGCCGAGGTGACCGTCGCGCCGGTGAAGGTGTAGTTGGCGGCGTTCTCGGCCGTGGTCTGATCAACGGGCTCGTTGAAATACACATCGAAGAAGGAATCGATGGGATAGGCGGTCGCCTGAACACTCGACACCAGGGGTGGATTGGCGTCAGCCGAGGCCTGCACCGTGTAGGCGAACATGTCGGTCATGGGGATGGGCACGGTGGTGTCCCAGATGGTGGTGGTGGTCGTGGACATCTGCACGCCGTCTCCGGCTGCCGCGTCCAGGGGACCCTTGGTCGCCCCGTCCTGGGTGGTCCAGGTCTCGATGTTGATCACGTCGCTCGCGGAGACGCCGAGGGTGCCGAGCATGATGCCCAGCTCCTTGAACGCCGTGCCGGTCTGCCAGCTCAGGGCGCCGGTCCCTTCCGTCAGAGTAACCCAGGCCACCCCGTCCCACTGGTAGCCGGCCTGCCAGTTGTTGGCCAGATTGACGTAGAACATGAAATCGGGCTTCTTCGGCGCCAGGCTCCACTCGAGCTTGCGACCCCAGGGGTCGGTGTCGCCCCCGGCGGCGGTATTCACGTCGATTGCCACGCCGATCTGCACCCCCCAGCCGGCGGGATCCTGGTCCATGCCCAGGTAGAGATTCACGGCATCGTTGGTGAGATAGAAATCCCCCAGATCGATGTTGGGGAACTGGGTGTCCCCGCCGTCGGCATCCAGCAGGTTGCCGGGCAGGAAGTCGTTCACCCCGTCCAGGACGATGGTCTGGGGGGTCTGGGCCATTGCCAGACCGGCGCTCAGGATCGCGATGCCCAGCACCGCGAGCATCCTGACTGCCATGACGTTCCGCAGTTTCATGTTACTCCTCCTCATTTGACCAGGGAAAGCGGACGGGTCACGACCAGTCCGCGGCTTTGAATTCGGGTGAAATAGGTTCCGGCCGAGACCGGGGTTCCATCGGCCGCGCAACCGTTCCAGACGACCTTGTGTTCGCCGGGGCTGACGACTCCGCGCAACAGTGAGGCCACCAGGCGGCCCCGAAGGTCGTAGACGGCCAGATCCACCTGCGCGGCCTGGCTGCCTCCGACGGAGAATCGGATCGTGGTCAGGGGATTGAAGGGGTTGGGCACGTTCGGCAGCAGGCTCACCGCGGGGACGGCCGGCAGGGGGGCCGCGCTGGCATGACCGTCGGGCACGCCGTTGCCGTCGGAATCAACGAGGACGGTCCAGGCGCCGTCGACCACCGGCAGAGTGGCCACCGAGTTGTTGGGAGCCACGTCGCCGCCCAGCTCGCCGCCGGGTTCGGGATCCCAGCAGATCGACGCGACCACCGAGATCGCGGCACCGGACGGGACCGCCCCCTGCCCCAGGCCGTAGAGGGTGTTCCAGGGAATGGCGATCTCGCTGCCGGAAGCGGCGCCGAAGGTGTGGTAGGAATCGAAGGCGGACTGGATCTCACCGCTACGGTCCTGGGTGGTGGTCGGCGACAGCAGCTGCCAGAAGCCGTCGCCGTCATAGACCGATTGGTGCTGGTAGCATCCGTACTGGAAATCCGGGGCGAAGCCCGCCGCGGTGAAGGACGCCCCCCGCTCCCAGGCGTCGGTGGCGGTCAGGTCGGTCTGGCCGAGTCCGGATCCCGGGTCCACATCCAGGTACAGCAACCAGCTGTTGCCGCTGACCTGGCCGTCGATGGCCAGGTAGAGGTAGTCCTGGTCCCAGTCCACCAGGAGGCGGTCGATCTCGTTGCTGGAAGTCCAACCCGAATCGTTGCTGTCGGCCAGGGCCTCGGCCTGGGCCCACTCGGTGGCCTCCACGTTGCCGTCGATGGCGATGGTGGTGGTGGCCACATCGATGAGCAGGCTGTCGCCCAGGGTCAGCGCAACGCCGGCCACACTGTTCTCGTCCACCGCCGCGCCGGCGGCCAACTCCAGGTACAGGTCGCCGCTCATGGCCTCGACGGCCGCCGCGGTGGCGCCGTCCAGTTCGAAGGTCCGAGTCACGGCCGGGCCGGTCTCGCTCACGGGAGTGGCGCCGGGCAGGGTGATCGAACTGGTCGCGCCCAACCCCTCGACCACCGTCACCCCGGCGGGGTCGCATGCGGACACGGTCTGATCGAAGGTCAGCTGAAGGCGACCCGAAGCCGGGTAGTAGACCGCTGCGGTCACGGCCGGGCCGATGGTGTCCTGGACGGCGGGCACCAGGGCGCGCAGTTCGGGGATGTCTCCGGTGCCGTCCGGCGCGCTGGTCAGGCCGGCGAACAGCCGCATCTGGAACACCCCGCTCCCCTTGACCTCATCCCCCTTCATCAGGGTGCCCGAAAATTCGGTCTGGTGCGTGGCGCCGCCGCTGCCGAGGACCCAGGCGGCCGCCACGCCGGTGTTGGGATTCCGCTGCCCCATGTACGCCGCGTCGGTGGGCCAGACCCGATCCATCTGCGCGTTCCAGACCAGATCCACCAGGGACGGCGAGAAACCCGACTGGATCCAGTGGGTGGCCGGGCCGACCCGGTAGACCACGTCGAAGAAGGAATCGCCTTCGGCCAGGGAGATCTCCTTGGTGACCTCGTTGTGGACCGCGCGCACGCTGACGGTGGCCCCCGAGCCCTGGACGATCTGCAGATCGTAGGCGTCGTGCTGGTAGTTGGGGCTCACGTCGCTGAAGGCGCCCACATGGTTGGCGTCGTTGTAGTCGGCGTTGCCGTTCCAGTTGGTGTTGTCGCACCCGATGGCCGTGTCGTTCAGGCCGGGGCCCTTGATGAAGAGGTTCACCAACCGCCCGCCGGCTCCTTCGAAGACGGCGAACAGATGGTCGTTGTGCATGACGAGTTCGTCGTAGCCGTCGTTGTCGATGTCGCTGGTGAACGCCGCCGTGGTGGTCGCGTACTCGCCGGCGGCCCAGTGGGAAGCCTCGGCGGAGATCATGGCCTGCTTCATGTGCCCGGAATAGTTGTGTTCCCAACCGGAGATGGGGCCGCCGAGACCGTCGTGCCAGCCGGTCTCGTAGAGGTTGGTCATCAGCACGTACCAGCCGGCCTGCGAGACGTTGTTGTCCGGGGCGGCCATCAGGGCGACATAGGCGTCGTTCCAGAGGGTGCCGTAGTTCTTGCAGTTGCCGCCGCCGGCGCAGGTTCCGTTGCCGTCGCCCCCGTTGGCCCAGGGGATCCAGCCGGCCCAGTGGGT
>PFVX01000021.1 GCA_002790835.1 bacterium CG_4_9_14_3_um_filter_65_15
ATCGGGCAAAGTTCAGCACGGGTGCATCGGGCAAAGTTCAGCACGGGTGCGGCATTAGGCGGTTGGGTGTTGCAGGGGGCTGAACTCTTACTCCTAAAGATGGGGTCCACCTCAGACCTTGAACTAATTGGCCAATTTTTCCGAGTAAATTCCTAAATATTCAGAGTATACCCTTTGGATGTCATACCGCTGACACACAAGCTCCCTGCCTCTAGTTCCCATTGTTCTTGCTAGACCTCCATCATTAGCCAAAATCGCCAATGATTCCGCCAGTCCGACAACATCATTGACCTCCGACAGCAATCCTTGTTGGCCATGCGCAATGATATCCGCAATACCCTTTGTGTGGCTACCAACAACCGGCAGACCCGCAGCCATAGCCTCCAGAAGCGCGAGAGGCAAGCCCTCCCAAAGCGAGGGTATAGCAAATATGTCAGCAGCTGGCATTATTTCAGGGAGACCATCTAGATTACCAGGCATACTTACAATATCCTGAACATCCAGTTCTCTAGCCAAAAGCTCCAATTCTGATCGAAGTGGGCCATCTCCCCCAATAAGGAATTGCATGCCAACTCCCCGTACCTTGATAATAGCAGCAGCCCTAATCAGGCATTGGAAGTTTTTCGGTTCAGCAAATCGTCCCGCCGCAATGACCCAGCAATCATCCTCCCTAATGCCGAAACGATCTCGGACAGCAGCCCGATTTTCCAACCCCGGTATTTCATGAATTGGAATCCCATTTTCTATGACTTTAACTTTACTGCCGTTCTCCAGACTAAGGTGTAGCTGCTCTATAAACGATTCCTTTATTTTTTGGGAAACGGTAATCACCGGCAGACAATAATTTACCATGATCGAATAAGCACGATGAGTCACCCAACGTCCGACCCGGGTCCCCCCGCTGCTGGAGAAAAAACGGTTGCTGTGAATTGTCACGACCACCTTGCAGCGACCCATCATCTGCATGAACAGGCCCCACATATTTGTATCGGGAAGATGAGTTTGTAATACATCAATCTGGTTTTTCACAATTATACTGTTAATTATTCTCCATCCCCGCAAAATGGACCATGCAAAGCGAATCGGGTTACGGAGGGAAGACCTAGTGAAATGGCAATAATGAACAGAAACAGCAGGGTCAACTCGATGCGAAAGAAGCCCTTTTTCCCCCAGAACAATAACATGGGAAGGCTGACCAGAGAGGGCATGACAATTGGCCAGATGGGCAGCGAGGACTTCAGCTCCACCGATACAATCCTTGGACAGTAATTGTCCAAGGATTATCCCCCTTGTTGCTGGCAAGGAGCCACCTCTACTATTACCGTCATTCGCCAACATGGCCTCCTTGTTCCAGGTATATCCGACCGAGCTTTTTGGCCACCTGATTGAGGCTGTATTCTTTTTCAACAACAGTGCGCCCCAAACACCCCATTTCGATGCGGGATTGGGGGCCATCAAGCAATTGTCCCAAGACGATAGACAACTCGTTGGGCTTTCCAGGGGTTGCAAGAAAGCCGCATCTCCCAGCGTTAACAACCCCACAAACCCCGTCAATGGCATAAGCGGCCACCGGCAGGGCAGCAGCCATGGCTTCCAGCAGGGCCAGGGGCAAACCCTCCCAGAGTGATGACATGCAGAAGATGTCCGCAGCACCGAGCAACCGGTCCACTGCGGAGATTCGCCCGGCAAGTTGAACCCTGTCCTGCAGGCCCTTGGCCCGGACCAACTCCGCAAGTTCCTCCCGTAAGGGACCATCCCCTGCGATGATGCAATTCCAGCAGGGGGTATCCTGATCCAGCTGTCCAAGAGCCGAAATCAGATCCTGAAAATTCTTCTGAGGAGTCAGACGCCCCACGCCCACAATCAAGGTGCATCCATCCGGCACACCGAACTCCCGACGCACTTCCGCTCTCTGCAGGGGGGTCAGGGGCTCGGGAACAGCCACCCCGTTGGGGACGACCTCAATGCGCCGCGACCTGATCTGGTCAAGATTCAGTTCCTGGATCACCGCTTGTTTCACCGCATCCGAAACGGCGATCATTTTTCGACAATGAACCAACATCCTACCATAGGCGAACCGACGCAGTCTCTTGCGCAGGGAGCCCGGGTGGTTCCCGTAGTCGAATTCCCTGTTGTTGTGAACAGTGGGGAAAACCGGAATACCCGCAAGCAGGGCCAGGGCCAGACCAAAAAAATTGGCCCGGGGCAGGTGAGTCTGCAACGCATCCAGACGCAGCCGCCGGCAAAGTCTGAGCAACCTGAATAGTGTAGCCAGTTGGGAAAAAACATTGTGCGGATTCATGGACAGGGTAAAGACCGCAATGCCGGGGTCCATCCCCTCGCTCGAGGGTCCCAAGCCGGACAAGGTGATCAGGGTGGATTCATCGCCACACCGAAACCTCGCCCCGGCGATATCCACCGCGAGCTTTTCGGCCCCACCGGTTCCCATGGTTTCAATCAGCTGGGCGATCCGCAATACAACGCTCCCTCAGGATCCCGAATCCGGTTCAATCAGGCTGATGGGAAAATAATCCTCTTCAGGCGGGTGCTTGAACCTGCTCAGACCATCCTTGGCCGCCTGCAGGTCGGGGTATGGACCGATCAAAACTCTTTGCCAGAGTGTATCGGTGAGATACTGGCTCTTGATAAGGGTCTCAAAGCCCTGGTCGTGAAGTTCCCGACAGCAGCGCTCGGCTCGCTGCATCGTTCGGAATGATGCAACCTGGACGAAATACCTGTCGGCCGCAGGGGCCGACTGTTCCGGAACGGCCTCGGGAACAACCAGGGAGTCTTCCTGATCCGGCTGCATTTCTTCACCCGTGTATGAAGCTGAATCACCCGTCACCACATTCAGCAACGAATCAGGGGCATCAACCTGCTCTACTGCGGCAGGACTCAGGGAATCACCGGCCGGCAAAAAGCGATCCAAGTACTTTTGCAAATCACCCCTCAGGTACAGGGACAGGACCACCATGACCAGCAACACCACAACCAGGGTGAGGATCAGCGGTGCGCTCCTTTTGTTTTTTCTTTTCCGCTTGACCGCGTGGACCCGGTCTCGGGGTTCATCGGGTGAGGGCTGCCCAGCTACCGCGGGTGGTGGATCGGGCTCAAGCACATGCGTTGAAGAGGGCAGGGCCACGGTGGAGACCCCCTCAGGGGGCTCCACGTCTCTGGCCGTCACCTGTTTGCGACCGGCCACAAAGGCCGACAGCAGTGCCTGACCGGCCAGTGAATTCACCAGCCGCGGCACCCCTCCACTGTAGTTTGCCAAGCGGTCGATGGCACCCGATGTAAAGACATGGTCCTTGCACCCGGCCACCGCCATGCGATGGTTGAGATATTCCTCCACTTCCTTGCGGGACAAGGGATCGAGCCTGTAATGGACCCTGATCCGCTGCCGCAGCTGGGCCAGATCGGGCCGGTTGACCACAGGCTCAAGCTCCGGTTGCCCCACCAGAATGACCTGAACCGGCTGGATATCGCCCTGTCCCAGGTTGGTCAGCAGCCGGACTTCTTCCAGCACTTCCCTGGTCATGTTCTGGGCCTCATCAATGATGATGATCACCCGCCGGCCATTGCGGCTGGTTTTGACCAGGAACTCCTTGAAGAGGATCAGCAGGTCGGACTTGTCACAGCCGAACGGGAATTCGACCCCCAGGTCCTCAAGGATCAATTTCAACAGCTCGGCGGGGGTCACCTGGGTATTGGTGACCAGGGCCCACTGGAACCCCTGATTGAGGTTGGCCATGAATGATTGCAGCGCCATGGTTTTGCCGGTCCCGATGGCTCCGGTGATCATGACGATGGCCTCGCTGTTGTCCACCCCGTAGATGAGGTGGGCCATGCTCTCCTCGAAGGCTTCGGATTTATAGAGGAATTCCAGCTTAGGCGATAAGCCGAAGGGATTGACCGCAAGACCGAAATGATCCAGGTACATGCTCTACAACCGCCTTCAGGGCTGCTCGGGTTTCGAGGAAATTGCCTGGTAGCTTTCCGGATCGTAGCCGTTGGCGATGCCCGCTGTCATGAGAAATATGGAGCTCATGGTCGAGAAATAACGATAACTGAAAAACAATCCCCCCACAAGATAGGTCACCATTACCCCCATGAATAAAGGGATGATAAAGGTGGCGAAATGGTCTCCCAGTTTTCGCCGGCGATAAACCCGAATATAGAGCCGTAATACAAGGAAATAGATCCCCACCAGCATCCCGAAACCAATCAACCCATCTTCCGCCAGGATACCCCAGTACATATCATGAAGGCTGTTTTTTCGGAACTGAACAAAACGAATGGTCTCGAAACCTGGGATATTTACCGGTTGAATATATTTTTCCCGCACAATTCCGAATCTGAAAAAACCGCAGCCCAGAAACGGATGATCTCGCCACACCCGCAAGGCCGTCACGCCTGTACCCAGACGTGACCCGATTGTGTCTTCATTCTCAACCCGTTCCTTCATGAATTTATCATTTCCCAGCCCTAGAAACACGCTCCCGATAATCGGGGCCACAACCAGAAGAGGCAGGAAGAACTTCAGATAATGCTTTCTGTTGAACCAGACCACGGTAATCATTCCCAGGATACTGCTAACCCAAGGCCCACGAGTGTAGGTGAAAAAAAGTCCGAGCATACCCAGGCCCATGCTTACAATGAGGAGGATTTTCAAAATCCCATTTTTCGTCAGGGACAGAAAATACAGGTTGAGGGGCAAGATCAGGCCCATCGTCACCCCAAAAACACCCGGGTTCCCAAAAGGCCCAATGGAGCGCCCAATGAAATGCGTCTCAGGGAGCCTCAAATCCGCAGGATACAATAAGCTGTAGATATTGAACTTCTCAGCTATAGAGGTAATGCTGTAGTAGAGGCCCAAGCAAAGTAGTATGGCGAAAAGAATCTGGACTTGACGCTTGTTCTGAAAAATATTCTTCGCAAAAAAATACATCAAATAAGGAACGAGAATACTCCGACTGAAGGCGTTGAAATTAATAAAACCTTGAACCATAACCGTGACGAATAGGTATGTGGCGTGAGCAAGAATCAGGAGGTCCAGCGCGAAGGGTCCTTTGAGTCGCCTGCCTTCTGCGAAAAACTTAACCGCGAAAACAAGCATCATCAAGATCAACATCATGCGATCAAGATACAGGTCTGGTAACATCGGAGCCTTGACAGACCAGAGAAACCGGAAGCCGCCGATTGAAAGGATGGTCAGATAATAGGGAAGAGTCAGGTATTTGAAAGATACAACCAGATACAGAAATCCTATGGTCACTCCCATGATGGTGAAAACAAATTTTTCAATACCCAATCTTGGCAACAACACATAACTACTTGCCGCCGCCAAGCAGAACAATAATCCTGCACCCAGGGCTGCCACAAAGCGGGAACTCATGCGGGGGTCTCTGAATCCGCCCATCATAGACGATAGCCGTTGCGAAACCATGTCACCTTACTTTCGTGACGCTCGCAAAGACCGGCAACTTCAGATGGTCTTCAACATCTTTGGGATCGTAAACCCGGTGATCAAGGCCATCCAGAACAAAGGCGGCCACAATCCCCAGCGCAATTGTGAAGACCACGAGCAAGATGAAGTAGATTATGGTTTTACTACCGGACAGGATGGAAGACAGCTGTGGGCTGGTCAAGGCCATGACATTGCTTACACGCTCATCAGCGAATTCATTCAGACGCACTTCACCGAGCTTTCCTTGGATATCATCAAAAAGACCTCGTAGCGACTCAATTTCCGTGTCAATCAGGGAAACCGTTTGATAGAGCAGGGGCGAATTCCTGGTCTTGGCTTGCAGCAGGTCAATCTGGGCCCTGATGGCTTCTTCTCTGGCCTTGAGGCCCTGGATTTCGACCTGAATGCTCTGGACAAATCCAGCTTCTTCCTGAGATAGGCGCTCCACGGAATCCCGGATCAGGTCCTGCTGGCGAAGGGCCACATCGCTGTCCTTGGTGTAGACAGTAAGGATCCTGGCCAACTCATCGTCATGCTGGCTGACCTGATTGCGCCAATACATAAGAGTCTGGGATCTGCTCTCCTCGAACCCAATGGGAAAATTGCGCGGATCCTCTTCAAGGTATTTTGACAATTGATTAAACTTGGATTCAAGACTCTTACGATCAATCCAGGACTTGTTTAAGCCATTCCGTAGATCGGCAAGGGTGCCGCTCACGTGATCCAGATCCTTGGTCAAAGAGATATATTGATTTTCCATGAGTGCCTGGCCACGTCGAGCCAGCAGTGAATCAATCTGAGAACGCACACCGTTCATTTGCTCTGTATAGAACTGAACAGCCCTCTTGTCTTTTCGACCGTGGATTTGATACTCCACAAAAGCGTCCCGCAATGCTCCGACGGCCATGAGGGAAATTCTGGGATCCGCTGAAGAAAAGCGGAATTCCAGGATATTGGATTCCCCGATCACCGACACATCAAGCCCATCCAGCAGAAAATCAGAAAGATTATTGTCTTGAGCCAGATCAACCAAATTGTCATCCAGGGATATCATCACTCCAACGCTGTCTTGCAGAGTGACGGCCGCTCGCAGGGCCACAGGATTGCTCATGGCAATGGTATACAGGGTGCTTAATTCACGATCGTAATCAATAGATCTTCCCGTTGAATCCCAGCGGGGAAGATCAACTTTTTGGAGTTCCACCAGCACACGGGCGCTGGCCGTGAAGGAACCTGTTTGACGAAAAAGGCTTGTTCCACCAAGCAAGATAATTGGCAAGGAGATAGCCAAGATAACCCAGCGCCGCCGGAAGAGGATGAATACCACATCCCGCAGAGTAATGCCCGTATTCTGGCCCGGAGTGGTCAAACCGGTTTCGGGACTGATCCCCAGCATGCCTAGTACCTCCCCGCATTCCCAAATATGTATTTCAAGTCCGAAGCGATCCTCGTGACATTGACCAGGTTGTTCAGAATCGATTTGGAGAAATAGGCAAAATCTCCGGTCTTTGAACGCGGTACATAGATGATATCGTAGGGCCTCAGATTTACTGTGGCGAGGGAGTTGGATGCGACATTTTGGAAGTCGGAAAGGTTAAGCTCCTGCACCATGTATCCAACAGGAGTCACGCGCACCAGGACCGTTGAGCCCATGGCGGCGTCGGCGGTAAAACCACCAGCCATGGTTACGGCGGCGATTGGGGCCAGCCCCCCCATGGGGAGTTTGATCAAACCAGGGTTATGCACTTCCCCAAGCACATATACTTGCCGACCCGCCGATTCCAACACGATGACCGAGATCCGAGGATCCCGATACTGTCGGGAATAGGCCTCGGTTATGACGGAATCCGCTTCAGTGACAGTCAAACCCACCAGCTTCACGCGGTCGAGGCCGACCAGGGTCACTGCTCCGTCAGGCAGAATCCGCACCGGGTCCAGACTGAGCTTCTTCTCGTCCGCAAAGGCGATCTTCAAGAGGTCGTCGGTCTGCAACTGGTATTCGTACTGTTTGTCGGCATCGATCTGCTGCAATTGTTCCGGGCTGAACTCCACAAAATTGCTGCGCACCACTGGGCCGGAACTTCCTGCACAGCCTACCAGAAACATCAAGGGGACAGTCATGGCCGCCACAATTAGGACTAAAAATCTCATCCTGAACATGGAGCCTCCCGTCCTACAGTCGGTCATAAATAACCTTGGGTAAAGCAAATTGACGCTGGTTAATGACCGAACCCAGCACCTGGACACCCTTGTCCCGCAAAGTCTGAACCCCGTGCTCCACGATCTCCCATTTGAGGAATTTCTGTTCGATGACCAGCAGAACCCCGTCACAGCCCGCAGCCATCAATGCCGTATCGGGGCTGACCAGCACCGGCGGCAGATCCAGTATCACGAAATCAAATCGGCCCGTCAGCCGCCCCAGAAGATCGGGATATGTCTCATCGGCGAACAAACCCTTTACGCCCAAAAGATTATCTCCTGCTCCGATCAGGAACGGGTTGTTGTCGACCAGCATGGTATCGGTCAGATCCGGATCCTGCAACAACGTGCTGAAGGAAAGGAGATTCTGCTCGCGGAGCCGGGCCTGCGGGGAGAGGAAGTTGCCATCGATCCAAGCCACACGCTGCCCATAGTCCTGGGCCAGAATGGTTGCGGCGTTGTAGGAGACAAAACTGGCGCCTTCGCCCGAGGCGCTGGCAGCAAAACCGAGCACGGTGCCGCGATTGTTCAGGCGCAGGGATAGTATACGGTTGGCCAAGCGGTCAAAATCACCTTGCTGTGGGCCGACCGGAGATGGGAACAAGGTGAAAGAACCCGCCCGCTTGACCTGCTGGGTCAAATCGAGGGATTTCCCCGCCTGCTTCTTGTATGCATCATAAATTTTCGACATGCCATTTCCCCGGGCTGAAAAAGCCACGCCAGGAATCAACGCTTCTGCCAACGGACTCTTCGGTCCGCAGCCGTCACAACACGGCTATCTCTGGCGTCTTCCAGGTTTTCGTTCTTCGTGGAGCGGACTTTACCAATTAATCGCTTGGGTCTCCCTGGCAGTCCGAAGTTACGGCAGGTGCATGATAGATAGGGTCAGCTGTTTCCGGTGTCAACCTCGGCATACCTCTCCCAGCGCGCGGAGGATCCCATCTCCCAAACCGGGATCCCATGGACACCTCAAGTGACTTCGAAATTTAACCATATCCGCCCTATTTGGCAACTTCCCGCACCGCCTGGATCACCAGATCCACGTCTTCATTCGTCAGGTCCCCGTGCATGGGAAGGCTCATAATCCGGCCCGCGGCAGGACAGGCCACCGGGAACTGTTCCGCCGAGTATCCCAGGTGGGCATAAGCCGGGGTCACCGGCAAGGCCACGGGATAATGAATACCGCAGGCGATATCCTTCTCCGTCAGGTGGGCCATGACATCTTCCCGGTTGTTCACCTGGATGACATAGAGATGCCAGACGTGCTTGTTGCCCTCGGCGGTCAGGGGCACCACACAGACGTCTTTCAGCCCGGCATTGTACCGTTCGGCCACCGCGGTGCGCCGCTGCGTCCACGCGTCCAGATGGCGCAGTTTGACCGACAGCACGGCGCCCTGGATCCCGTCCATACGGCTGTTCGTGCCCTCGAAATCGTGCTGGTACTTGATGGCGCTGCCGTGGTCGCTCCACTTGCGGATTCCGGCGGCCAGTTCGGCGTCATCGGTGCAGACGGCGCCGGCATCGCCATAGGCACCCAGGTTCTTGCCGGGATAGAAGCTGAAGCAGGCCGCGTTCCCGAAGGTTCCCACCTTCCGCCCCTTATAGGTCGCCCCGTGGGACTGGGCACAGTCCTCGATGACCAGAAGGTCGTTGGCCTTGGCGATCGCCATGATCGGATCCATGTCGGCCGGCTGACCATACAGGTGAACCGGCGCGATGGCCCGGGTGCGGTCGGTGATGGCCGCCTCGATCTTCGCGGGGTCGATGTTGTAGGTCACCGGATCGCAGTCCACGAACACGGGAGTGGCACCGGTCAGGCCGATGCCCTCGGCGGTGGCGATGAAGGTGTTGGCGGCGGTGATGACCTCGTCCCCCGAGCCCAACCCCAGGGATTTCATGGCCAGAGTCAAAGCATCCGTACCGTTGCCCAGGCCCACGCAGTGCTCGGTGCCGATGTACTCGGCGAAGTCGGCCTCGAAGCTGCGGGAGTTGACGAAGGCACAGCTGTCCAGCACATCCTGGATGGCCGTGTTCACCTCGTCCTTGATCGTCGCATACTGGGCCTTGAGATCCACGAAGTTGACTTTCATTTCCCGGCTCCTCGGCGTAGGGGCTTCGTGCTCGGCAGGGTTCGGGACCCGGCCTCAATATCGTTCCTGAATTGTCATCGTCAACGTTAAGCGCGGGTTAACGGTAATTTTAACCCGTCGACGATTCCCTTATGGTTCGTCGTCGAACCGGCAATCTGCTATCATGGCCGCTGTCGCACGCAGAAAACCCGACCCGAGGCGAATTTCGTGAAGAACATCCTGCTCATCGTCATCGATACCCTGCGCCCCGACCATCTGGGGTGCTATGGCTACGGGCGGCCCACCTCGCCGAACCTTGACCGTCTCGCGGCGGGAGGAACCCGCCTGGACGCCCTGTGGTCGGTTTCCAATTTCACGGCGCCGGCCTTCACCTCCCTGTTCACCGGCTTGCACCCGCACCACCACGGTGTATTCGATTTCACTTCGCAGGCCGCCTCCTCACCGCTGGCCGGAGTCATCGAAGGCAACCAGATGGAAACCGCCGGCGTGGTGACCTTCCGGTTCTTCCAGAACCTCCTGCGCAACATCTGGGGTCCCATCGAGGCCGTGACCGACACGCGCGGGTTCGATTTCAGCAAAAATCTCCCCCTCGACGTCACGGCTTCGGCCCTGGAATGGCTCGGCGCACGGCAACAAGGCGAAAGTCCGTTCTGCCTCTTCCTCCATTACGACGGCCCCCACACCCCGTTCCGCATGCCCGACGAGCATGCCGACGTTTTCGACTCCCAGGCCGCACGCGGCGCCGACCCCGCCGTCACCGACCTGCTGTTTCCGCGCGCCGAGCGCCTGGATCCCGGTCGGCGCAAAACGACCATGTTCAGGTTCATGAAGGACGTCAACTGGGGGCGCCGCAAACTCGACCCGGCGACCCTGCAGTGGATCATCGACAAGTATGACGCGGCGGTCCGGTACAACGACCTGGCCGTGGGCAATCTGCTGGCCGGGTTGGACGATCTGGGCCTGTCCGACGACACCGTGGTGGCCGTCCTGTCCGATCACGGGGAAGAGTTCCTGGAGCATGGTGGATTCGCCCACGGCGGCATTCACCTGTACGAGGAGGTCGTCCGCACCGTCGGCATCATCCGTGACCCCGGAAAACCGGCAGGCGGGACCGCCATCACCCGACCGACCAGCCAGGTCCAAATGCTTGCGGCCCTCCTGGAAATGGCCGGAGCGGCAGGGGCGCCGGCCACGGATCTGGGCAATCTGATGGCTGGCTCCCGGCAAGAACCCGGCCCCGTCTTCTGCCACGGCAAATCGAAGATCGCCGTGCGCCGGGGAGACCACAAACTCGTCGTTCCGAGGCCCAACCCGTCCCTGGATCGCATCACCCGGCTGAAGATGTGGATCAACATGGCCCGGCAGCGGAAGCTCGGCTCCGAGATCTTCGACCTGGCCCGGGATCCCCGGGAGACGAGAAACCTGATCAACGACAAGGAATTGAGGCGAGGTCTCCAGGCGATTCTGGATGAGCATCTTGCCGCGCCCGTTCCCGGCCCTCTCGGCAACCACGACCTTTCGGACGCTGAACGCCGGCGCATCGAGAAGGAAATGCGGGATCTGGGTTACATGTGATCACAAAATTCTCATGTTGGTATTCAGCCACCCGACAATGATAATATCCGGAACCCGTCATTTGAGCGGACCGGATTGTCGCGCTCCCAGGCGGGCCTACCACCAACAACTCCTTGACCCTTGCTGATCGTGACGGACGGCACAGATGCTCTTCAATTCGGTTATTTTCCTGGTCTTCGCGGCGGTGTTCTTCGCCCTGTGGCCGGTGATCAAGCCCTATCGGCAGCCCCGTTACGTCTTCCTGGTGGCCGCATCGTTCCTGTTCTACGGCTGGTGGGACTGGCGTTTCCTGTTCCTGATCCTCGCCAGCGGGCTTCTCGACTACATCTCCGGGCTGGGCATGGCCGCTCATCCCGACCGGAAAAAACTATACCTCGGGCTATCCATCCTCGGCAACATCGGCTCCCTGATGGTTTTCAAATACAGCGGGTTCTTCGCCGAGAACATCGGTTTCGTCCTCACCCTGGCGGGAATGGACGTCGACCTGAAATCCCGGATTCCCGATTTCGTTTTGATCCTGCCCGTCGGCATCAGCTTCTACACCTTCCAGTCCATGAGCTACACCATCGACATCTACAAGGGCCAGCTCAAACCCACCCATAACCCGTTCCACTTCTTCGCGTACCTGTCCCTGTTCCCCCAGCTTGTGGCCGGCCCCATCATCCGGGCCGCCGACCTCTTGCCCCAGCTGGAAAGGGAAAGCCATACCACCGAACAGGACCGGTGGGACGGCCTGCATCTGGTCGTGCACGGTTTCGCCAAGAAGGTCCTGATCGCCGACAACCTGGCCTATTACGTCACCGAGGCCTTCAACAATCCGATTCACTCGCCGAACAGTCTCTACTGGTGGGTGATCATGACCGCCTTCGCCTTCCAGATTTATTGCGATTTCAGCGGCTACAGCGACATCGCGCGAGGCCTGGCCAAGTGGCTTGGCTATGATTTCATGGTGAACTTCAACCACCCCTATATCGCCACCTCCCTGCGTGAGTTCTGGACCCGCTGGCACATCTCCCTGTCCACGTGGTTTCGCGATTACGTTTACATTCCCCTGGGCGGGTCTCGTCACGGAGCCCTGAAGTCCGAAATCAACATGTGGATCACCATGCTCGTCTCCGGTTTCTGGCATGGGGCGGCGTGGAACTTCATCATCTGGGGCGGTCTGCATGCGGCCGGAGCGACGGTCGAAAGGTTCACGAAATGGCCGCAGAAGGTCATGGCCTGGCCCGGTGGCCGTTACCTGGCTTCGACCCTGTTGCTGATCCAGGTGTGGGTGACGTGGGTCTTTTTCCGGGCCAACACCCTGGAACAGGCGGCCTCGATCGTGGGCAGCCTGTTCTCCTTCCACGGAGGCACCGATGGCCTGATGTATGACCTGGGCGGGGTCAAACTCATGAATATCGGTGTGATCGTCGCCATCGCCGCCTTGCGGGAATTCTGGTTCTTCATGCACTGGAACGAGCGGGAATTCTTGCCGCAGGCCATTCGGCCTCCGGTTCAGACCGCCGCCATGGCCGCGATCATCGTCGCCTGCGTATTTTTCCGCGGGCCGGGCAGTCAGTTCATCTACTTCCAGTTCTAGGGGTGATGATGAAGAGCGAGCGCATTCTGGGAACCTTCCTTTTGACGGTGATCGGCCTGATTATTCTTGCGGTTCTGCGCCCATCTTCTCCCAATCCCTTGGAAGATACCCGCGCCCGGGAGGCCTGGTTCTTCATCAACAAGACACACCAGGACAAGAAGTACGATTGTGTGATTTTGGGTGATTCCAGGGGACTGCGGGGGTTGTCGCCCACAGTCATGATGGAGAGTCTCCAGGATCTCGATATCTTCAATTTCTCATTCAAGGCCGGCGGCATGAACAAGGAGATGTTCACGGCTACCGAAAACCTATTGGATTCCAATTCACCACGACCCGTCATCCTCCTGGCCCCTACTGCTCTGGCGTTCATGCCGGAGAAAACCGCCAATTCCCAGTATCACGAATACTTGCACAAACCCTGGGACCAGGTCTGGTTATACCAAAATGTTCCGGTCCTGGCCGAGTGGTTCCAACCTCTTTCGCCTTCGCTGTTCTTCCGCCGGGAGTTCAATATCCAGCCCAAAAAAAGTCTGTGTCAAATCTTTCACGCGGAAGGGTGGATTGAATCCGACCAGCAGCCCCACGACGACCTGAGTGACCTCACCGCCACGAGGGAGCGCATGAGCGGGCATCTTGTCGATACCACCATGATCGACGAATTCATGGCCGGTACCGCCGCATGGACCTCACGCGGCATCACGGTGCTGGCATTCCTCCCGCCGTCATATCCGCCTCGGATCGCCGCCGAAAACCGCATCTCCCAATTCGATGTGCAGAAGTTCCGTGCCCGTTTCGAACAAGCCGGAGGCATCTGGCTGGACATTCCCCAGGATGGTTTCGATTCCTACGACGGCAGCCATCTCACGGCCGATTCCGCCCGCAAACTGTCGCGCATGGTAGCCACGGCCTGCGCCGAAGTGCTATACTGAGGCTTGAACCACCCCTGAAAGCCCGAAAGGAAGCACCATGTCTCCGGTTCAAGCCCGGTTGTTCCGCTTTGTGTTGCCTCTGGCGGCGGCCTTGACCCTGTGCCTGGCTGTGGGCCTGACTGTTCGCGCCGAAGAAATGCCCAAACCTGCGGATCCCGATTTCGTCTTCCTGCGCACGACCTTCGACTGCACCCCCCGCCAGACCCTGACCGTCAACCCGGGATTCGCCCTGACCATCGTCGACAGCACCTTCGGCACCGGAACCGTGGACGGTTACGCCTGCAGCCCCTGGAGCGAGACCGGACCCGAGGCCTCCTACGCATTGACCATCGAAGCGCCGGTCGTCCTCTTTGCCGCATTGCGCAACCTGGGCGAAAGGGATCTGGACCTCTTCCTGCTTTCGGCCTGCGACAACGAGGCCTGTCTGGCAGCCGCCAACATCGAATTCGAATACGTGCTCGAACCGGGGACCTACACCCTCGTGGTCGACGGGTTCGCCCAACCCCAACCCCAGGCCGGGGACTTCACCCTCGAGTTGTCCGCTCGGGAACCGGGTTTGCCTGGGGAGGTTTGCAGCACAGCCCTGACCGAGGCCTGCCAGGTGGGAACCACGGATCTGGACGGCGACCTGGAAGGTCAGGCCGACCAGGTCCACTCCAACCCCTGCAGCCCGATCCTGGCGGCTTCGGGGGAGCAGTGGTACGCCGTGACCGTCGCCGCCTACCACGAGTTCACGGCCACCTTGTTGGACATCCCCGCCAGCTTGGACCCCATCCTGTGGCTGTTTTCGGCCTGCAGCCCGGACGCCGAATGCATGCTCT
Source organism: bacterium CG_4_9_14_3_um_filter_65_15 (assembly GCA_002790835.1). Classification (GTDB taxonomy): domain Bacteria; phylum Krumholzibacteriota; class Krumholzibacteriia; order LZORAL124-64-63; family LZORAL124-64-63; genus JAHJTW01. Next base: position 14,664 of record PFVX01000021.1, read on the forward strand.
GGGCCGACGCCAAGACGGCCGGCCAGGCCGAAAGCCTGACCTGGTCCAACAACGATTTCAACGACGCCACGGTTTACCTCGGGGTGGACGCCGCCCTGGCCCCGGAAACCGGCGCAGGCACTTTCAGCCTGCAATTGCGCTGTCAGACCATGGTGCCGGCGCAGCAAAAGAGCTTCGGATCCATCAAAGCCACCTACCGGTAAGCCGCCCCGGGAGCGCCGCTCTCAGCGAAATGTTGACCGGCGGCCGGGTTTTTTCTACAGTTGACCTCCGCCTGCCCTCCCGGAGCATGATTCGGCCAGGCAGCCCTCCTATCGTTCAGGAAGCAACACACCACGGAAGGTGTCCCCATGGCCGCACCCCAGCGAAAGCGCGCGAACGGCACCGCCGAGAGCATGGCGAGCAAGCAGCGGGAAATCTCCATCAGCGAGTTTTTCACCAAGAACCGTCATCTGCTGGGTTTCGATTCGCCGGCCAAGGCCCTGCTGACCACCATCAAGGAAGCCGTGGACAACAGCCTGGACGCCTGCGAGGAGGCGGGTTTCGCGCCGCGGCTGTACGTGGAGATCAAACCCGACCGTCCGGCGGGCAAGAACCTGGAACTGACGGCCGATAGTGGAGAAAAAGCCGCCAACGGAAACCAGAACGGGAAAAACGGCAAGACCGCGGCGACGGCCCGCGGCGCGCGCAACGAGGAGCGCTACAAGGTCATCGTCGAGGACAACGGGCCGGGCATCGTCCAGGCCCAGATTCCCAAGATCTTCGGCAAGCTGCTGTACGGGTCAAAATTCCACAGCCTCAAGCAGAGCCGTGGCCAGCAGGGCATCGGCATCTCCGCCGCCGGGATGTACGGCCAGCTGACGACCGGACGACCGGTGACCATCTACAGCCGCACCGGGCCGACGGAGCCGGCGCACCGCTTCCAGATCATGCTGGACATGAAGAAGAACGAACCGGTGATCCTCTCGGGGGACGAGACCGTCTGGGAGAAGGAGCACGGCACGCGCATCGAGATCACCTTGACCGGAAGCTACAAGCGCGGCCAGCACTCGGTGGACAACTATCTCGAACAGACCGCCATCGCCAACCCGCACCTTCACCTGACCTACAAGGACCCCAAGGGCGAGACGGTCATCCGCGCCAACGCCACCACCGAGATGCCCCCCGAGGCCGCCGAGATCCAGCCGCACCCCTACGGCGTCGAGCTCGGCATCCTATCGCGCATGCTCACCGACACCAAGTGCCGCAACCTCACCAGCTTCCTCAAGGAGGAATTCTGCAAGGTCGGCCCCAAGACCGCCGAGAACATTCTCGCCGAAGCCGACCTGCCGGCCCGCAAAAACCCCAAGCGGCTGGTGCAGGACGACATCCAGAAGCTGCTCGATGGCATCGCCGCGACGAAGATCTCCTCCCCGCCCACCGATTGCCTGTCCCCCATCGGCGAAGAGCTGGTGATGGCCGGGCTCAAAAGCGGGGTCGAGGCCGATTTCTACACCTCGGTCACCCGTCCGGCGTCCGTCTACCGGGGCAACCCCTTCCAGATCGAGGTGGGGTTGGCCTACGGCGGCAAGCTGCCGGGAGACGAGCTGGCCACGGTCATGCGCTTCGCCAACCGCGTGCCCCTGCTGTACCAGGCCTCGGCCTGCGGTATCCACAAATCCATCCTGACCAGCAACTGGCGCAGCTACGGCCTGCAGCAGAGCCGGGGCGCGCTGCCCACCGGCCCGCTGGTGATCCTGGTGCACATGGCCTCGGTATGGGTGCCGTTCACCTCCGAGAGCAAGGAAGCGGTGGCGCACTACCCCGAGATCATCAAGGAGCTCAAGCTGGGCCTGCAGGAAGCCGGGCGCCGTCTGCAACGCCACATCCGGCGGCGCGAACGCGAAAAGGACGCAGCCAAAAAGCAGAACTACATCCAGAAGTACATCCCCCACATCGGCGACGCCCTGCAGGAGATCCTGGGGATCGACGACGCCGAAAGGGAAGAGATCATCACCACCCTGACCGACACGCTCGAGCGCAGCCGCAAGCTCTGAGAAGGGAGATCCCGGTGACCGACGCCTACGGCCGACTGCTTGACCTCTACCGCGAGATCCACGATCTGGGCGGCATCATGGGCCTGTTGGAGTGGGACCAGGAAGTCGTGATGCCCCCGCGGGGTGTGGCCGGCCGGGCCCGCCAGCAAGCCACCGTGGCCGGCCTGCAGCACGACCTCATGGTCGCACCGGAGCTGGGAAATCTGCTGGACGAGGCGGCCGCAGCCCTCCCCGAGAGCGACGACCCCTGGCCCCGGGCCAACCTGCGCGAACTGAAGCGCCGGCGCGATCGCGCGGTCAAGGTGCCGCGCCGCCTGGTTGCCGAGTTGGCGGAGGAAGGCAGCCTGGCCCAGAGTGCGTGGGCCGAAGCCCGCGCCAAGAACGAGTGGCCCCTCTTCGCGCCCCGTCTGAAGCGCCTGGTCGACTTGCGGCGCGAGGAGGCCGACGCCGTGGGCTGGAATACCGAGCGCTACGACGCCCTGCTGGACGAGTACGAACCGGGCGCCAAAGCCGCCGAGATGGAGACCCTGTTCACCTCCCTGCGCGAAGGCCTCGTGCCGGTGCTGGATGCCCTGCGCGGCGCTCCGGCACCCCCGACAGACGACCTCTGGCGGGGGACCTTCGCCGCCGCCGACCAGGATCGGCTCGGCCGCATCGTGCTCGAGACCATGGGTTACGACTTCACCGCCGGACGTCTGGACGCCTCGACCCACCCCTTCACCCAGGGGTTCAACCCCGGCGACGTGCGCGTGACCTCCCGCTACGACGAGGGCGACTTGCAGACGGGATTGTATGCCAGCATGCACGAAGGGGGGCACGCCCTGTACGAAATGGGCTTGCCGGCCGACCACACCGGCGAGCCCGCCGGTTCGGCGATCAGCCTGGGCATCCACGAATCCCAGTCGCGGACGTGGGAGAACCTGGTGGGCCGCGGCCGTCCCTTCGTGGGCTGGCTGCAGGGCCGGCTGGCCGACACCTGGCCCCAGACCTTCGGCGCCGTCGCCGCTGACGACCTCTACCGCGCGGCCAACGTCGTGCGGCCCTCCCTGATCCGCATCGAGGCCGACGAGGTCACCTACAACCTGCACATCGTCCTGCGCATGGAGATCGAGCGGGCCCTGGTGGGTGGAGACGTGCAGGTGGACGACCTGCCCGGCCTGTGGCGCGAGAAGGTGCGGCGATACCTCGACCTGGACGTTCCCACCGACCGCCAGGGCGTGCTGCAGGACATCCACTGGTCGCTGGGCCTGTTCGGCTACTTCCCGACCTACGCCCTGGGCAACCTGTACGGGGCCCAGTTCCATGCGGCGGCGCGCAAGCACATCCCGGATCTGGACGCACAACTGGCCAGAGGCGAAACCTCCGGCCTGCTGGGCTGGCTTCGCACCAACGTGCACGGCCCGGCCAGCCTGTACCCGGCCGAGGATCTGTGCCGGCGGGTGACGGGCGAGCCTCTTTCGACCGGCCCGTTCCTGGCGCACGTGCGCGCAAAGTTCGGCGACATCTACGGCGTCGCCCTCTGACCGACAACACGGTTCCGGCATGGTGCCGGACTGGAAGGATGTTCGACGTGGCAGCGGCAAACAAGAAGACCGGCAAGAAGACGGGAACCAAGAAGACGACCAAGAAGGCGCCCGCGAAATCCGCCTCCTCCCAGGGCGAACTGGGCTTCGGCAAACCGGCCGCCCAGGCCGCGGCGAAGACTCCGGCCAAACCGGTCAAGGCACCTACCAAGGTGAACGCCAAGGCCGACCCGGTGGATCAGGCGGCAGGTCGGGGCGCCGCCTTCGGCAAGGTGGCCCGGCGCATCCGCAGCGAATCGAACCTCATCCGGCAGAAGATCCTGCTGGGCGATAAGCCGGTGATGAAATTTCCCCTGCGCTCGCTGAGCAACGTGACCTACAGCGGATCCACGGGCTATTTCAAGATGAAGGGCAAGCTGAAGGAACGCACCCTGACGGTCAACACCGTCAAGACCTTCGCGCAGACCCTCAAGATGATGGCCCTGTCCAAGGAACTGGTCGAGACCGACGACATCGCCACCAAGAGAGAGGCCTACTACGTCTCCAAGAACTGGGCCGAGGCGCGCTTCAAGGAGCAGCCCGAATCCGACACGGTGATGGAGGATGTCGAGGCTTTCTTCGGCGTGAATCGCGAGCAGCTTGGCTTCGTGCCCGAGGAAAAGGGCGGCGACGTGGCCGGCCGCCTGGTGGTCATCGACCACGATCGCGACACCGGCGAGAAGCTGCGCATCGACTGCACCCGCTTCGGCAGCGGTGCCTACTCCATCCCCATCTCGGTGGAGGAGCTGGAGTTCGAGACCGACGCCACCTTCATCCTCTGCATCGAGACCGCCGGCATGTTCCAGCGCCTGGTCAAACACAACTACTGGAAGAAGGCCGACTGCATCCTGATCTCCCTGGGCGGCGTGCCCACGCGCGCCTGCCGCCGCTTCGTGCGGCGCCTGGCCGACAGCCACGGCTTGCCGGTCTACGTGTTCGTCGACGGCGACCCCTACGGTTTCAGCAACATCTACCGCACCCTGAAGGTGGGCAGCGGCAACGCCGCGCACCTGAACGAGTACTTCTGCGTGCCCCAGGCGCATCTGCTGGGCATCACCCCGCAGGACATCATCGACTACGAGCTGCCGACACACCCGTTGAAGGACGTGGATATCAAGCGCGCCAAGGACGCCCTGAAGAACGATCCCTTCATCCTGCACTACAAGGCGTGGCAGCAGGCCCTGCAGCAGATGATCAAGATGGGGGTCCGCGCCGAGCAGCAGGCCCTGGCCAAGCACGGCCTCAACTACGTGATGGACGAGTATTTGCCCAACAAGCTGGCGGATGTTGGGCGGTTCCTGCCCTGAGGTTGCCGGTGGGTCCGGGTGTCTTCCGTTTGAAGCTTAGGTCGGGCCTGCGGCCCTCCAATGCGCTTCCGCACGGAAGACACCCGGACCCACCGGCAACCAACAGGGCGAGGCGCCGATAACCTGGGCGTGCACAGAGGCCCGCTCCGTGTTAATTTCGGACCACGCGACAACCTCCCATTCTGCCCAAAGGACGAGCCGTGCGCAGCATCCTGGTCATCGAACGCAAGCACCTGTTCCCCGGCCTCAGCCCCCAAGGGTTTTTGCCCGACGGCGCCGTCGATCTCGAGGCCCTGGCCCCGCACCTGTTCTTCGCCGAGCGCGACTACATGGAGCAGAACAGCCACTACAAGCAGGTCATCCCCTACATGATGCTGCAGCGGGGCGAGGGCGCCGAAGCGCGCGTTCTGTGCTACCAGCGCCGCACGAAGCACACCGAGGCGCGCCTGGGCGGGCTGTGGAGCGTGGGCTTCGGCGGGCACATCGAACCGGTGGATCGCACCGATGACGTGGTGAAGGCCCACGGCCTGGTCATGGCCACGGCGATTCGGGAACTGGAAGAGGAAACCGGATTGAACCCCGGGCCCGACGCTCTGCAAATGCGCGGGTATATCAACTCCGATAGTGAGGACGTTTCGAGCGTGCACTTCGGGGTGGTCTTCACCGTGGCCCTGGACAGCATGCCCGGCGAGGACGAGGAGATCATGGAACTGGTTTCCCGGCAGTCCGAACCGCACCAGGCGCACTGGATCGAAGCCGCCAAACTCCCCGCAATGACGACGCCGGGAGACGCCCCTGAGGGAGCCAGCTTCGAGGACTGGTCAAGGATCGCGGTGGCGGGGGTTTTGGGCTAATCACCGGCCGTCGGCTTGGCCCCCACCATCTCGATGACCATCGCCGGGCCGCGGTGGCCCTTCCCCTCGTCCAGCTCGATTTCCTTTTCCTCGGCCCGCAAAAGATCCAGCCCGGCGTACTGGCGCTTCAGTTCGTCGAGGTCGTGCAGCCATTCCAGCCGCGGCGGCCCGCCCGAGTTGCGCCCGAACTGGGCCTTGCTGAAGGAAACGTGCAGGAGATGCCCGCCGGGTCGCAGCGCTGCGACCACACGGCGGTGGACATCGGCCATGTCCTGCGGGCCCATGTGGGCGTAGCCCATGACGATCAGGTCCCAGGAATCCTTGTCCCAGTCACCCTCGATCAGATCCCCCAGGATGTAGTCGATTTCCACGCCGCAACGGGCCGCCAGTTCCAAGGCCTTGCGCCGCCCGACGGCCGAACTGTCCCACGCGGTGACCGCGTGCCCGAGTCCCGCGGCGTACACCGCATTGCGCCCCTCGCCCTCGGCCAAAAACAGGGCTTTGCCTGCGGGCAAACCGGGCAGTTCGTGCGCCAGCAATGGATGGGGTTCCTCACCGTAGAAAAATCGTTCCTGATCGTAGCGACGGTCCCAGTCGTTCCGGTGTTCCTCTGTCATCGCCCTGCACCGCCCGTGGTGATAGAAGACTGATATCCTTGGCTTTCGCTCCCCCGAACCCGCTGGAAATGTCCGACCGGGGGTGTTATCGTGACCGAGTTCCCAACAAAAACACGATCATCCCCAAAGGCAAGGAGCACGCGGTCATGATCAACAAGATCGGAGTCATCGGCGGCGGAAATATCGGCGGCGTCGTCGTCTCGGAAATCGTCAGCCGCGGCCTGGCCCGCAACGTGGGTCTGGTGGACGTCAAGCCCCCCGAATTCGCCAAGGGCAAGTGCCTGGACATCGCCGAAGCCACGCCGGTCATGGGCCGCGACGTGAACATCGAGGGCAGCAAGACCTACGAGGTCATCGAGGGCGCCGACTTCATCATCAACACCGCCGGGGTCCCCCGCGCCGTGCGTCCCGACGGCACCTTCCCCTCGCGCGAGGAACTGCTTTCGATCAACCTGAAGATCACCGACCAGGTCGCCGCCGGCATCAAGAAGTATGCTCCGGATGCCTTCGTGATCTCCATCGCCAACCCCCTGGACGCCATCGTCTACCGGCTCTTCAAGAAGCTGAAGTTCAAACCCAACAAGATCATGGGCATGGCCGGCGTCCTGGATTCGGCCCGCTACAAGTACTTCGTCGCCCGGGCGGCCAACGTCTCGGTGGAGAACGTCGAAGCGGTTGTGCTCGGCGGTCACGGCGACACCATGGTGCCCATCCGCAGCGCCTGCCGCGTCTACGGGCTGCCCGTGGAGCAGTTCGTTTCCAAGACCCAGCTGGCCAAGATCGAAGACCGCACGCGCAAGGCGGGCGGCGAAGTGGTCGGCCTGCTCGGCAGCGGCTCGGCCTTCGTCAGCCCCGCGGTCAGCGCCCTGGAGATGGTCGAGGCCATCGCCTTCGACAAGCGCAAGATCGTGCCGGTGGCCGCCTGCCTGCAAGGCGAGTACGGGGTCAAGGACCTGTTCGTGGGCGTGCCTGCGATCCTCGGCAAGAACGGTGTGGAAGAGATCATCAAGATCAAGCTGACGCCGGAGGAACGCGCGGCGTTCAAGAACTCGATCAACGCCGTCAAGAAGACCTGCGCGGCGGTGGATAAGGCCAAGTAAACCGAAGCCAATGTTCCCGAAATAGGGCCGGATCCTGCGGGGTCCGGCCTAATTGTCTGGCCTCCGAAAAATCAATATGGTATTATTATGACTTCACTTGCGGTTTCATCCTGTCTTGCGCATACCCGGGAGTTATCCATGCGTTTCCGCTTCCTGTTGGCCTGCATCCTGACCGTGATGGGGACGGTCGGGGCCTTGGCCTTCGGGGCCTCCCCATCCCACCACGCCCGCGTCGAGGTCCTCCTGACCGCCCCTTCCGACCAGGCCTTCATCGACGCCCATCTCGACCAGCTGGACGTGATCTCAACCAAGCGGGGCGTGGCGGTCCAGTTGGCGGCATCCCCGGACGACCTGGAACTGCTGCGCACTTCCGGGCTCCGGTGGCGGATCCTGGACCGGGACATGGAGAACATCGCCCGCTATGCGGATAAGGGTTCGAACTTCGGCATCTTCCACACCTTTTCCGAGAGCGCAGCCTTCCTGGACAGCCTGCGCGTGTTGTATCCCCAGGTGGTCAGCGCCAAGTATTCCATCGGACAGAGCGGCGAGGGCCGCGAGATCTTCGCGGTTCGCCTCTCGGACAACCCGGACGTGGACGAGAACGAGCCCGAGATCCTCATCGACTGCCTGCACCATGCCCGCGAGGTGATGGCCTCCGAATTCGGGATCATGTTCGCCGAGTACCTGGCGCAGAACTATGGATCCGACCCGCAGATCACCTGGCTGCTGGACAACCGCGAACTCTCCATCGTGCCCATCGTCAACCCCGACGGGTTCGTCTACAACGAGACCACCGACCCCGGCGGCGGCGGCATGTGGCGCAAGACGCGGCGGAACAACGGCGACGGGACGTTCGGCGTGGACCCCAACCGCAACTATCCCTACGAGTGGGGATACGACAACAGCGGCAGCAGCGGCAGCACCAGCAGCGAAACCTATCGCGGCCCCTTCGCCGCCAGTGAACCCGAAGTCCAGACCATGATGGCCTTCATCGACGCCCACGACTTCATGACCGGCAATTCCGTCCACACCTTCAGCAACCTGACCCTCTACCCCTGGGGATACACATCCGGCCCCACGTCGGACGACGCGATCTTCGACCAGCTCGCCGCCGAGATGACCCGCTACAACGGTTACACCCCCGGCCAACCGGGCCAGGTCCTGTACAACGTCAACGGCGGTTCCCTGGACTGGAACTACGCCGCGACCGCCGGACACCCCAAAATGTTCTCCTTCAGCAACGAAATCGGCGGCGGCAACGACGGTTTCTGGCCACCTGAGAGCCGCCGCCGGCCCCTGTTCGAGGAAAACATCTGGCCGAACATCCTGCTGATGCGGGCGGCGGGACCCTTCGTGACGGTGTCCGATCCTGTGGCCACCGCCTCGGTACCGGCCAAGGTCGTGAACCCCGGCGAAGCGGGATATCTGGACCTGACGGTCACCAACCAGTCGGCCGTCAGCAGCACCCTGGGAGGCACCTTGCACCTGGGGACCAACGACCCCTGGGTGCAGTTCACCTCCGCCACCGCCGGTTACGGCGCCCTCGTCCCCATGGCCACCGCGACCCTGGGTTCCGCAGCCTTTCCCTTCAGCGTGGATCCCGGCTGCCCATCCGGCCACACCGTGGACGTCACGGTGACGGTGTCGATGCCCGGGGGCGACCTGGACTACCCGTTGCACTTCGTGGTGGGGCAGGCTCCGGCGATCCTGGCCGACGACCTGGAATCCGGAACGGGCAACTGGACCTTGACCGGCAGCTGGGCCACGACGACGGCCCAGGCCCACAGCCCGACCCACTCCCTGACGGATTCTCCGGCAGGGAACTACGGCGACAATGCCTCCTCCGCCGCCATCCTCAACGGCACCTGGCCGGCCACCCGCCTGGAATTCTGGACGGCCTACGCCCTCGAAGACGGCTACGATTACGGATACGTTCAGATCTCCGCCGCCGGTGGCCCTTGGCTCACCCTGGGATCCTTCACCGGGACCCAGGCCTCCTGGATCCACCAGGACCTCGATTTGTCCGCTTTCGGCGGGCAGGACATCGCCGTCCGCTTTGCCCTCACTTCCGATGGCTACGTGGTGGATGACGGCATGTACATCGACGACGTCGTTTTGTATGGGGATTCGGGAACCAACCAGGCGCCGTCGGTGCCCGAGGTCCTGGCCCCCGCCGGAACGACCACCGGTCTGCAGGCGGAACTCTCGGTGGGCAACAGCACCGACCCTGAAGGAGACACCCTGACCTACGGATTTCGGGTCTACAGCGACGCCGAGGCCACCCAAATCGTCGCCACGACCGACGGCATCCCCGCGGGCAGCGGCAGCACGGCCTGGACCACGCCCGAATTGCCGGCCGGCGACTACTGGTGGCGCGCCTACGCCGCCGACACCCTGAACCGCAGCTCGCTGAGCGCGGCCACCGGCTTCACCGCCGGCACCGCCAGCGGCGTCCCTTTGCCGGGGACCGGCACACCCTCCCTCGAAATTCTCGCCGGCGTCACCGGATCCGGGACGCGGCTGAGGCTGACCCAGACCGGCGCCGGCCCCGTGCGGGTGGATGTCTTCGATATGCGGGGCCGCCGGGTGCGGCGCCTCGCCTCCGGCACCATGACCGAGGGCCGGCATGAGTTGTTCTGGGACGGACGCGACGACCAGGGCACCACCGCCGCCAGTGGCCTGTATCTGGTGCGTGCGGTCATGGGAGAAACGGCCCTCACCGGTCGGGTGACGCTGGTCCGCTAACGGGAAAGCGAATCCCTGGGTGACACTCCCAGGACCACCGGCAGAATCCGGGCCGGATCCCACGTCGGTCCCCCCGGACCCAGGCGGGAATGGTCCACCCAGAGCTGGGCCGGGAGATTTCCTTCCAGGTGCTGGGCGCACACGACATCCAGGGGCAACCCCAGGATCAAGGTGTTGAAATCGTGCATGGAAAGGGGACGGGAGCAGTGCATGAGCAGCGCCCGGCCCTGGGCGTCCTCCCCCAGGGCCGCCTCGGTCCAGGTTTCGGTGCCTGCTCGCCATCGCGCCTCGCCGGAGCGTTTGATCAGGCGCAGGTTCTGAACCACCGTCCGGTAGGTGGCGGCCACCGAATCCAGCGCCGTCTCATCCAGGTCGAAGATGCGCAGAGGTGGATCTTGCGGGCGCAAGGGGTCCAGGGCCAGGGCGGACCGGTAGTGATTGACCGCGGGGTTGAGCACGCACCCGTCGACCTGGCAGTAACCCACATGGGTGAGGCCGTCCTCCTGATACATGCCGGCGTTGATGGCCGCCACCAGACCGAACTCCCCGCACCATTGTTCCAGGCTGAGGCCCTCCCGGGAACCGGCGGTCTCCGTGCTGATCACCCGCAGCCGCCAACGCTGGGGATCGACCCGCAGGATCCTCAGGTCCCCTGCGGCATCCGGCTGGCCGCTCCGTGAGGACCAAACCGCCATTTCCAGCCCCGGCTCCAACGTGCGCCATGGGCTCGGATCGCCTTTGGCGCCCCGGCACCCCGAGGCGGAAACCAGCATCCCCGCCAAGGCCAAGGCGGCCGCCACGCGAACCCCTCGGACTTTCTCAACCGTTGGCACGGATCCACTCCACGGCTTGATTAACGGCCTCATCGCACCACAGCAACGAGTTGTGCCCCCAGCCACCATCCACCACCACTTCCGGGCAGTCCACCAGGGTGGCCGCACGGTAGGGGACCGTGATGGTGTCATGGGCCGAACGAATATTCAACACTTCCGGGCCGCTGGGCATCGTCAGGGACTTGACGAACCCGCCCGTTGGCCGCAGGCTCCGGCCGCAGGGGCCCAGCGCCAGATGCGCCAGGTGAGTGCCCTTCCACGGCGCCCCGAACGCTACCAGCAAACGCCGACGACCACCGACCGGTCCGGGGTAGCAACAGGCCGCCAGCAGGGCGCCCAAGCTGTGCCCGACCAGGACCTGATCTCGCCCGGGGAACTCTCGCGAAAGCCGGTCGAGATACTTTTCCAGGCGCCCGGCTTCCTCGAACGGTTCACTGCGGAACGTATCAAAATGATAGACCTGAAAACTCAACCCCTTCCGGGACATGGCTTTTCTTAAGCGAATGAAAATGGATTCTGATTCAGTGAAACCAGGGATCAAAATCACTATCGGACCGGTTTCCTCCTCCCGAGCGGCCCCCGATGGCCGCAACAGATCCAGCGGCAACATGGCCCACAGCCAGTATTGCATGAGTGATTCCCGAGCCAGGGCGGTGATCCCCCGTCCCGATAGCATCTGTTCCGGTTCGCCGCCCATCAGGGAGGTCAACAGGAAGGTCCACAGGCAATAGAGCAGGGGAATCGAAAAAACGAGAAGCAAGATCCAGCCCATGATGTCTGCCTATTCCCCCCGAGGAAAGCCCCCGGCCTCAAGCGTGTCCGGGACGACTTCCCGCTCCTCGTCGTCCAGACCCAGGACGTGCTGGTCGAAAAACGCCAGCAGCTGCCACTGGTAGAAGACCTGGTCCCGGGGATCCCGGATCCCGTGCCCCTCGTGCAGGAAGCGGATGAAACGGCTTGGCACACCGCGGGCCCGCAGGCCGGAAAACCACATTTCGCCCCCGGCGATGAGGCAGCGATAGTCCTCCATCCCCTGGCTGATGAGCGTCGGCGTGGCCACCCTGCCGAGGCGGCTGGTGGGGGAATTGCGCCGATAGATGTCGCGGGCGGCGGGTTCCCAGGGACGACCGTAGAACTCCCACTCGGGAAACCACTTCTCGTCCGTCGTGCCCCAGAAGGCCTCGAGGTCAGGGAACATCCGGTCCACGGCCGCGGCCCGGAACCTGTCGGTCTGGGTTGTCAATTCGGCGGCGAGGTGTCCCCCGTAGCTGCCGCCCATGACGGCCAGCGCGCCGGGATCGGCCCAGCCTTCCTTCACCGCGGCATCCACGCAGGCCAGCAATTCCCTGGCCGGCCGGCCGACCCAGTCGCCCCGCACCCCGGTCTGGAACTCGTATCCGTACCCTGAGCTGCCGGTGGGATTGGCGATGATCACGCCGTAGCCGAACGTGGGCAGGATGTGGAATTCCGGCAGGAAATAGCCGCCATACATCCACTCCGGGCCGCCGTGGATGCTCAACACGGCCGGCGCGAGTTGATCCGGATCAAGGTCCTGTGGCTTGTAGTACCACCCCTCGATTTGCCGCCCCTCTACCTCCACCACGAACGGTTCGGGATCCACCAGGCCGACGCGTTGGCGCCACTCCCGGTTGGGATCGACGATGATCCTCGGGTGATGGGGGCCTTTGATCTTCTCGGCCAGGTCGACCACAAACATCGCGCTGGGCAGGGTCTGTCCCGCCCCGGCCAGAACCAACCGGGATCCGGCGACCCGCATGGCCCAATAATCATGGCCGCCGTCGGTCACCGCGATGGCTTGTTCACCCCGGATTTCCAGGACATCCAGGCAACCGCGCACCGCGCCCTGGATGAAGAGTCGATCATCCAGCACCACGAGGTTCCTGACCATGTTGTCGAAGCCGGTTCCGAACAATTCCGGATCCCCCGCGTCGCCCACCTCCGGGTCGATGACCGCCACGGCCCGCGGGGCGCTTTCCCCCAGGGGGTCGGTGGCGCGCAGATAGGCCAAGCGGCCGTCCGGTAACCAGCAGGGATGATCGTCGGCGCCGGGATTCCGCGTCAGCGGCCGCAGGTTCGCGCCGGCCCGTCCGACCAGCCACAAGTCCGTATTCACGGTGCGGTTGAGATCCCTGCGCCGTTTGGCCGTCAGGACCAGGCTCCGGCTGTCGGGTGACCAGGCGAGTTGCCGCACGTCCAGCGAATCGGCGGCGATCCGCCGGATCTCATCCGTCCCCAGGTCCAGCACGAATGCCTGTCGCAGGTGCCCCTGCCGGTAACCTTCGCCCAGGTGACGGTAGCCCAGATCATCGGCAATGATCCAGCGATCGGGCTTCCCGTTATACGCCCCCTCATCGGCCGGAGAAATCCAGGCGACCGCCGACGCATCGGGCGCCCAGACCAGCGCCCCGAATTCGGTGCTCCGGCGGGTGAGTCGCCTCCGGCCTCCGCCGTCCGGGTCCATGAGCCAGGCCTCGGTCCCGGCTTCGGTCCGCCGCAGATACGAAACCACTTCGCCGTCCGGACGCCATCCGGCCCCCCAGGCCTGATCCGCCGGCGTCAGCAGCAGGAGTTCCCGGCCGGATTCCAGATCCCGCAGGTACAGCGTGCTCTCCTGCTTCCGGCTCTCCGGATTCCAGGCCGTGACCGTGTACAACAACCGGGCACCCGCGGCGTCCAGATCGTTCAGCCCGACGGTGCGCATCGTGAAGATGTCATCCGGGGTCATCGCTTCGGCCCGGTGCGGGGGCGCAAACACCAACCCCAGCAGCATGGCCAGCAGAAGGATCACCAGCGCGCGCACATCGGCCTTGCGATTCATGTGACCTCCTCCAGGGAGAAAAAGAAAAATCCGGCGATGACGTAGAAGCCCAGGATGAGCAGCAGGCGCGCGGCCAGGGTCTGCCAGGTGTTGAAATCCCCCAGGGTCAACAATAGCGAAGTCTGACTGCCGAAAAAAATCCCCGCGGCGAAGATGAGCATGACCCTGCCGTTGGGAACCTTGAGGTCGGCTCCGCAATGGGGACAGGTCATCCCCCACAGGGCAGACCCGGAACGACCGGGGCCGAGGATTTTGCGCAGGGTCTGCCCCCAGGAAAGGCGTTCGCCACAGAGGGGGCACCCGATTTGATTCATGGTTCCTCCTTGCCCTGGGATTCAACCCCAACGTGCCGTGCCTGGCCAGCATCAATTCCCAAACGGTGACGGACAACACCGCCGGGCCCGTGATAGGATACCCGTGGGAACCGCCGTCGGCCGGCGGCAACCCGGGAGGACTGCCGTGATCGGGATTGTGTCCATGTGTCGATCGGCCCGCACCCTGTTGAGTCTGGCCCTGGTGGGAGTCTGCCTGATCCCGACCGGCTGTTCCGTCATCCGGCAAGGGGGCGAATCATCCTCCGTGTCCGGGCCACCTGCGGCAGCTTGGCCTGACGTCCGGGCGGGAGGCTCCACAACCGCTCGCCCCGGGTGTGATCCCTTCCCCGGCGCCCCGCGGCCGGGGGGCCGCTTCACCGTTGCGGCCATCGACAGCGTTTCCTCCCGTCACGCCCCGGTGCCTCGTAACCGGGCCGAGAGGCTCGTCTTCGCCCAGCTCTACGAAACCCTCGTGCGGGTGGATTGCGCCGGTAACATCCTGCCGGGCCTGGCTGTGACGTGGACCTGTACCCCCGACAGTTCCACCTGGGTCTTCACCCTGCGTCCCGGTGCCAAATTCTGGGACGGCACGCCCGTCACGGTGCCCGAGGTCCGGGAATCCTGGCGCCGCGCCCAAACCGGCTGTCCCGTCCAGGGACCCCGGGACCCCTGGACCTGGCTGGATGCCGGTGCCGCGACGGTTCGCGCAGTGGACGCTCGCCGGCTGTCGATCACCCTGCCCGAACCGCAGGGGAATTTTCCCCTCCTGCTGGCACACCCGGCTTTTGCCGTGGCCGGCGAGAGAAAAGGGTGGATCTGGCCGGTGGGGAGCGGTCCCGCGCGCCTCGGTCCCGGCACCCCCCAACCCCTGCCCGATCTGGAATGCCGACCCAACCGCCACCACCCCCGCGCCCCCATCTGGGACGCGCTCACCTTCCGGATGCTGCCGACGGACGATCCCCGGGATCTGGTGGAAGCCGGATGCGACCTCCTGCCCGCCTACACCCTGCAGGACTCGCTTTTCTATGCCGCCTTGCCCGGTTTCACCGTGACCCCCCTGCCGGCAACGCGTTCGTATCTCCTGCTTTGCCCGCCGCATTGGAATCCCGCCGAGGTTGGCCGCTGGTCCGCGCCCCTCGGTGCCGAGGGTCTGCCTGCCATGGTCACCTCGGTGACCATGGGTTCCTGGGACAAGCTCGTGGTTCCCGGCCCGTCGCCCACCGCCTGTCCCCAATTGCGGGGTCCGACATCCGCTCCGTCGGCCGCCCCCCTGGCCTGGCATCTGGCCGACAAAAAATTGGGAGTCGACACCTTGGCCTATCCAACCGGCGATCCGGCCGCCCGCCAGATGGCCGAGTATCTCGCCGCGCGTCTTGACCAACCGGTCCGTCTCGTGCCGCTGGAAAAGGATCCCCTCGCCTTTGCCCTGCAGTGGCAAATGACCGGGGCCGGCATCCTGGCGGTGGACCAGGCCTATCCCACCGGCTGCCTGCAACTGGCGTCCCTGATCGGATCCATCGGATGGCTGCAGGATCTGCTGCCCCACGCGGCCGCCCTGACCCGGGATTCCCTGGCCGAAGCGGACCGGACCAGCGGCCCGCGTCCATCCGCCATCGGTGCCTTGACCACCGGCGGCGCGGTTCGTTGCCTGGGCATCACCCATGCCTGGCTGGCGATCCACGGCAGGCCGGCGGGGATCCGCCTGGCGTTCGACGGCACGCCGTGGCTGGAAGGCTGGGGAGAACTCGACGCCCCCCCGCCCCCGGATGTACCGGTGCCATGAAGCTGCGCCACAAGGTCATGATCCTGGCGGTATTGATGGCGTCGTTGCCCCTGGCGGTGGTCATCCTGCTGTCCGGCCGGGAAATCGGCTCCCGTTTCCAGGAGCGGGACGACGAGCTCGTCGCCGCCCGGATGCGCTCGGCCCTGACCGACCTCGAATCCCGCAATCTCAACCTGGCGGTGCTGCTGGACGCTCTGGCCGAAGCCGTCCGGGCCGACAACCGGTTCCGGCTGGCATTGACCGGGCACGCCCCGGAAGACCGCGCCTATCTGGACGACTACGCCCTGCGCCAGAGCTCCCTCATGCGTCTTGACGTGCTGTGGATCCTGGACGAAGCGGGGAATCTGCTCAGCTCCGCGCCCCTGACCGGAGCCCGCGGAACCCAGGCGCCCCTGCTGCCGACCCTGCTGGCCAATACGGCCGAGGGAAGAGCCTTGATGGAGATCCGCGGTTCCGACGGGCCGTTCCTTTCCCTGGTGCGCGCCCGCCCGCTCGACCTAGGCGACCGGACGCTGCAGCTGGTGGCCGGCGCGCGCCTGGACCGCAGCCAGCTGACCGCTTGGCTGCAACGCGACGGATTGGACGCCGCCCTGGTCTGGCCCGACGGGGCCCTGGCGGCCACCGCCGCCTTCGAGAAACTGTGTCGAGACCTTGGCGCCCCGGACCGCATCGTCTATGCGCTGCAGCGCCAGGGCGCGATCGTTCACCGCGAGTCCATGCCTTTCATCGCCGAGGGGAACCTCCAGAGCGCGTGGTTGATCATGACCGCCGACCAGAGCGACCTGCACGATTTCCTGGCCGCGGTCCGGGCCCGTCTTTGGTTGCTGATGGTTCTGGCCGCCCTGGTTTCCGCCCTGCTGGCGATCGGGTTGACCCGCCGCCTGACCCGCCCGCTGGCCGAGCTGGCCGACCGCACATCCTCGGTGGACCTGGATCGCCTGGACGTGGATTTCGGCAGCGATCGCGGCGACGAGGTCGGCGAACTGGCGCGTCTGCTGGGCGAGATGACCCTGCGCCTGCGGCAAGGCGTCGAAAACCTGCGCGCCGCCGAGCAGCGGGCCACCCTGGGCGAGGTGGCGCGGCAGGTGAACCACGACATCCGCAACGGCATCGCGCCTTTGCGCCACGTCCTGCGGCATCTCAAGGAAACCGCCACGGAGGAACCGGACCAGCTGGCCGGCATCCTCCAGGAGCGCTGGCCCCATCTCGAGGAAGGCCTGAGCTATTTGCAGCAGCTGGCCGACCGCTACGCGCAGCTGACCCCGGTGACCGAGCTTGAGCCGTGCCACCTCGACCGCATCGTCCAGGATGTCTTGCTGGATCTGCAGGCCGTGACCCGGGAACACCCCGTCGAGCTGGTCAACCACGTGCCCGGCACCCTGCCGGTGCTGGTCGCCGACCCGGTGGCCCTGCGCCGCATCTTCACCAATCTGCTGCGCAACGCCCTGGACAGCCTCGGTGACGAGGGCGGCCGCATCACCGTCGACGCCACCGTGGACGAGGATCCGGATCTGGAGGAACCTCGGCTGATGATCAGCGTATCGGACAACGGCTGCGGCATTCCGCCCGCCGATATCGAACGGATTTTCGAGGATTTCTACACCACCCGCACCGACGGAACGGGCCTGGGCCTGAGCAACGTGCGTCGCCTGGTCGGCGACCTCGGCGGGCGTATCCGGGTGCAAAGCGAACCCGGCGCCGGCAGCACCTTCATCCTATCCCTGCCGACCACCGCGGCGGAAGGGGGCCGGCCATGAGCCTGGTCTTGATCATCGACGACGTCGCGGCCATGCGCCGCCAATACGCCTACGACCTCCAGCGGATCGGCGGCTTCACGACCCTCGAGGCCGGCGGGGGCAGCGAAGGACTCGGCATGCTGGCCGCCGAACCGGTCGATTGCGTCCTGCTGGACCTGGAAATGCCCGGTGTGGACGGCTTCGAAGTCCTGGCCACCATGCGCAAGAAGGATCTGAAGGTGCCCGTGGTCGTCTATACCGGCACCGGCAACTACCAGCGATGTGTGCGCGCGGTCAAGCTCGGCGCCTACGGCTTTCTGGCCAAGGACGAGCCCATGGAGAGGGTCGTCCGCGAAATCGAAAACGCCGTGGCGTGGAACCGGCTGCACGGCGAAGTCGACCGGCTGCGGCGGGACGCGGGCCAGACCGGAGCCATCCTGGGCGAAAGCTCCGCCGCCAAAAACATGCGGCAACAGATCGGGAAGCTGGCCGGCATTCCCAGCAGCGTGCTGGTGACCGGCGAAAGCGGCAGCGGCAAGGAACTGGTGGCCCGGGGTCTGCACGACGCGGGGCCGCGCGCCCGCGGGCCCTTCGTGGCGGTGAACTGCGCCGCCCTCCCCGAAACGATGGTCGAGAGCGAACTGTTCGGCCACGAGCGGGGGGCCTTCACCGGCGCCGACCGCACCCGGCGCGGCGCCTTCGAGACCGCCCACGGCGGCACCCTCTTCCTGGACGAGGTCGGGGAATTCCCCCTGACCCTGCAGGCCAAGTTGCTGCGCGTGCTCGAGGAAAGCGTCATCACCCGGCTGGGTTCGCACAAACCGCTGACCGTCGATGCCCGGGTCGTGGCCGCCACCAACCGGGATCTGGAAGACGAGGTCTCGGCCGGCCGTTTTCGCCGCGACCTGCTGTTCCGCCTCAACACCCACACCGTCCGCGTCCCTCCCCTGCGCGAACGCCTGGGCGATGTGCCCCTGCTCGCCGAACACTTCCTGGATCTGGTCTGCGACCGCTTCGGGCAACCCCGGCGCACCTTCGCACCCGACGCCCTGTCCGCCCTGCAGCAGTACGACTGGTCCCGCAACAACGTCCGCGAGCTGCGCAACGTGGTCGAACGCATGGTCATCGCGGCCGACGGATCGACCTTGTCGGCCGAGGATGTCCCCGCGGACATCGCGACCGGCACCGCTGCGGGCGGGCCCATGGGGTCTTCGGCCGGCGGCGAAACCTTGCGCGAGTTGAAGACCCGGGCCGAAAGCGGCATCATTCTCGCAGCCCTGGAGCGGAACGCGTGGCACATCACCAACACCGCCCAGGAGTTGGGCCTGGCCGACCACAGCAGCCTGCTGAAGATCATGCGTCGCCACGGAATCCGGAAGTGATGGTATTCTCCGCCGGAACGAATGGAAGTCCCGCATTCAAGGATGACGCAAACATGCAGACCAGGATCCGCCCCCTCCTTCTTGTCGCCCTCGTGTTGCTGACCTGGGCCCTGCCGGTCGGCGCGACCGAGCCCCTGCCCCTGCCGGACTACCGCACCGAGAGCTGGTTCCTGCCGGCCGGACCGGGCGTCACATCGGGGCCGGTAGCCGGCCTGTTCAACCCGGGCGCTTTCGGCATGACCGCCCGGGCCGGAACGGATCTGTGGTATCGACGCACCGCGGGCACGGATCTCGACCAGTACGGTTTCGCCCTGGGCAGGACCCTGAACTTCGCCGTCATGGGGCACGAGTTCGCCGTGGACGGTGACGTCGCCCGGGTCTGGGACTTCCAGCTGGGTCTAGCCCACGGAAACCGTCGCCACAGCGCCGGGCTGGGATTTCGCTGGGCCACCGGCGCCACCGGCCGGAGCCCGCGCCAGAACAGCCTGATCCTGGGCTCGATCGAGCGCAACCGCTGGATGAGCTGGGGGTCCTCCGCCGCCTTCAGCCTCCAGTCCGGCGCCGCCCAGTACCTCTTCGACCTGGGTTTGCGGCCCTTCGGCCGGCCCTGGTTGACGCTCAACGGCGACTGGACCCTGGTCGACGGCCAGCGGGTCTTCCAGGACGGAGTCTGGGGCGCAGGTCTGGAAGTGCGCCCCTGGCAAGGCATCGCCCTGGGCATGCGGGCCAGGGAGCGCGCCTCCGGGGATGTGGACGTCGCCGCCGTGGCCGGCGTGACCCTGGGTGCGACGGGTTTCTGGGCCCTACCCGGCTTCGATGCGCAGGGCAACGACCTGGGCACCGCCTGGTTGGTGCGTTCGCAGCCGACTCGCGCCGGAATGGATCCCCGCGCACTGCCTGTGCCGATCGACCGTCCCCGGCGCACCTACCGGACCCTGAACCTCGAGCACCAGTACCTGACCTACCAGAAGTACCGCTACTTCGACCAGCGGCATCTGCCCTGGCTGGATCTGTTGCCCCGGCTGGAGGCCATGCGCGACGACCCTTATCTCGACGTGGTGGCCATCAACCTGGCCGGATTTTCCGGCCGCCCCTCCCTGCTGTGGGAATTCCGGGACCAGTTGCGGCAGATCCACGAAGCCGGCAAAGAGATCGTGATCCATGCCGACCGGCTCAACGCGGGCACATTGTACGTGGCCAGCGTCGCCGACCGGCTGAGCCTGGACCCCCAGGGACAGATCGCCATCCCCGGTGTGGCCCTGGCCCGCAGTTACCTCAAGGGCACCCTGGAAAAAATGGGCCTCGGCTTCCAGGCCCACCACTATCTCAAGTACAAGAGCGCCACCGAGACCCTCTCGCACGACCGCATGTCCGACGCCGACCGGGAACAACGCGGTCGCATCGTGGATGTCGCCTACGAGACCTGGCGCGGCGGCATCACCGCCGGGCGTCGGCTCACCCCCGCTTCCTACGACGAGCTGGTCGACGGCCAGACCTGGCTGACCGCCCCGGAGGCTCTGGCGGCCGGGCTGGCCGACACCCTGGCCCGCTGGGACGGGCTATTGCAATGGCTTCAGAGGGACCGGCACGCAGGCCTCGCATCGGCTTCCGCTCTGTCGAATGACTCGTATCCCGACGAGCAGTGGGGGCGTCCCCCGCGCATTCCCGTGGTCTTCGCGGTGGGCGCTTGCGCCATGGACGACGGCATCAACGGGCGCGCCACCAGCGCCTATCTGCGTTCCCTGGTCCATGACGACGGGGTCAAAGCCGTGGTCCTGCGCGTGGATTCTCCCGGCGGCGAAGTCCTGCCCAGCGACCTGGTAGCGGCGGCGGTCTCGGATCTGCGCCGGGCCGGCAAGCCCGTCATCATCAGCCAGGGCGACGTGGCCGCCAGCGGGGGCTACTGGATGAGCATGAACGGCACCGAGATCCTGACCACTCCGTTGACCATCACCGGATCCATCGGCGTGATCAGCGGCTGGCTGTGGGACGACGGCTTCGCGGCCAAACTCGGGGTGACCTCCGACGAAGTGCACCGCGGCGACCATGCCGACCTCTTCACCACGGTCTCGATTCCCCTGCTGGGCCGGATCCCGCGACGGCCCATGAGCAGCGGCGAGTTGGACCGCATGCGGGACCTGATCCTCGGGATGTACGACGGTTTTCTCGCCAAGGTCGCCGCAGGCCGCGGACTCGACATCACTGCGGTGGATGCGGTGGCCCAGGGCCGGGTGTGGATGGGCCAGGACGCCATCGCCCACGGACTCTGCGACCGCGTCGGCGGGCTGGCCGACGCCATCGCGTTGGCCCGCAGCCGGGCCGGGATCGCTTCCTGGCAACAGGTGGAGTTGCCCGAATACCCACCCCGTCCGTTGATCAAGACGCCGGACTTGCCCAACATCCCCTCGTTGTTCGGGATGACCGAACTCATCGCAGGCAACTTGGTGACGACAGAATCCGCCCAGCCCATCGCCGCGACCCCGCTTCCCGACGAACGCCCCCTCGGATTGCCCCTCATCCAGGCCGAGTTCCTGCAGTCGGTGGTCGCCGCACCGGGCCAAGCCCTGGTGGTCATGGATCCGGATCTTCTGCCGCAGGCGTGGTTGGACACGGAATGATGTAATGTGTCCATCGGAACACAATGCCAGCGTGTCCCTGTGGACACGGGTGGCTTCCAGCACATCACTAACTTATTGATGTTAAATTAGTTAAATAATTTCTCCCATGGTGTTCTTCCTGCATGAGGTGGGTATGCAACCCGGAACCCGCGGTTCCTCCACCTCCAAAAGGGAGAACAACCATGGCTGAAAAGACCAGAATCCAAGGCGGAGTGAAATTCGGCGAGGCCGTCGTCCTGTTCGTCCTCATTCTGGGGTTGACCGTCTTCATCGGGGTCAAGATGGCCTCACGCAGCGATGACGCCCAGACCAACTCCGCGGTCGATGCCGCGGTGGTCCAGCCCGCAACCGAAAACGAAACCCCGACCGTCGTCGCGACCGAGGCCACCGGAGATTCCCTGACCGTTGCCGAGGTCGAACCTGCGGTCGTCGAAGCCGCCCCCGCCGCGAAACCCGCGGGCCCTCCCGCCCCGGTAAACTACGGCGAAGCGGAAGACGCCTACCTGTCCGGCAGCTACGACGAGGCTGCCGATCTGTTCACCTCCTACACCGAACAGAACCCCCAGAACGCCTGGGGCCAGTACATGCTGGGCATGGCCATGTGGAAATCCGGCGACGCCGAAGGAGCCCTCGATGGTTTCCAGGCGGCCCTGGACATCGCCCCCCAGCACGTCAAGAGCCTGGTCAATTCCGGTCGGGTCCTGCTGGAACTGCAGCGGCCCACCGGCGCCCTGGAGGTCCTGAACCGCGCGGCCGAGTTGGCACCCGACGACGTACAGACCGCCCGTGTGCTGGCGCGCGCCCAGGCCGCAGCCGGCCTCGCCAAGGAAGCCGAAACCACCTATCGCACCCTGCTGTCGTCCCACCCGGATGACGCCTGGTCCCTGAACAACCTCGGCCTGCTGCTCATCCAGCAGGGCCGCTGTGACGAGGCCGTTGGGGCCCTGGCGTGCGCTGCCCAGCTCGACGCCGACCTGGCCTGCGTGCAGAACAACCTGGGCGCCGCCCTGGAACGCACCGGACATTTCGCCGCCGCCCGTGATGCCTACGGTCAGGCCGTGCAGCTGAATGCCGGGTACGCCAAAGCCGAAATGTCGCGACAGAGGTTGGAAGGCGTGCAGGATGCTGCCGACCGGGCGCCGTTCGACCTCGCGACGGCCGCCGCCGCTTTCGCCCCCGGGAAGAATTCCGGTGTGGCGGTGGCCGTCAACGACCCCACACCGACTTCCGCCGTGGCGGAGCCTGATCAGATCCCGGAGGGGAACCGCTGATTCAGGTAGTTGGTTGGGAACGCGGGAGCCGTCCGGCTCCCGCGTTTTTTTATTTGAAAAAGGGAGGAGTTACCAGGCCCTTCGCGGCGGCTTCGCACCCCGATCCCGGGCCTCGTTCACGCGCAGGACCGAGCCCAGCAGTTCGGTGCCGTCCAGGACGGAGACCGCCTCAAGGCCCGGACCGTCTTCCATTTCCACGAAGCCGAATCCGCGCAGCCGACCGCTGGCCGGGTCGGTGATCAGCGTCACCCCGTCCACCGGCCCGAACCCCGCAAACAGGTCCCGCAGGTGCTGCTCCGTTGTTTCGGGGGCCAGGTTTCCGACGTAGATGGTCAAGGCTCCGTGACCTCGAGCTGGATCGTCACCGGGATAAAGGCCGGCGCCAGGCAGGTCTTGGCATCGCAGGCCTGGGCGGTCAGCTTGAACTCCAGGGGATACTCCCCGGCGGGCATACCCGCCGGCACCAGGGCCGAGCCCTTGATCTCGGCCTTGCCTTCGATCATGGCGACTTTCTCCCCGAAGAACTCCTTGATGTAACCCTGGGGATAGACCGCCTGGAAATCCTCCAGGACAAAGTACTCGTCCGGCCCCAGGTCCACGCCGATGAAGTTGGTGTCGGCGTGGGCGTAGATGTGCCAGCTCGAACTGATGTCCAGCTTGACGGAGAAATCCACCCGTTGTCCCGGCGCGGCCGTGACCTTCGCGCTGCCGGGGCTGACGCCCACGACGTCGGCCGAACCCTTGACGGCGGCCTGGCAACCGACGGCAGCCAGAAGCATGACCAGGACAATCAGCGGTCGAGTGATGCGATTCATGGGGTCCTCCCGGTATCAGGGTGCGTTTCGGGCGCCCAGGATGGTGTCGGCAGCCCGGGTGATCACCTGCAGCAGGCGCTCGATGTCCTCCTGCTCCATGCAACGATTTTCCACGTTCACCCGCAAGGCGGTGCGGCCGTCCAGGATGGTGTAGCTGAACCAGGCGTCGCCGTCGCGCTCGATGCGTTCCTGCAGATCCCGGTTGAGCTGGTCGTTTTCCTCATCGCCGAACAGCATACCCCCGCCCCTGGCCCGCGGTTCCCAGCGGAAGTTGCAGACTCCCAGCGTATTGGGACCCAGGAGGCGGAAATCGGGCCGCCGGTTGATGCGCGCGGCCAGCATGCGCGCCAGTTCGATGTCCTTCTCAACCCAGTCGGCGTACTGACGCCGGCCCACCATGCGCAGAGCCAGCCAGAGCTTCAAGGCCTCCATGCGCCGGCTGCCCTGGATCCCGTACTGGAAGAAGTTGACCTTGTCCCCGTGGTGGAAGCCGCGCTCGTCCGGCAAGACACGCTTGCCGTGGCCGTTTTCCTCCAGTTCCAGGTGGTCGGTTCCGTCCCGCAGGATCTTCTCCATGTAATACTCGGGATGAACCAGGAAACTGCGGCGCAGGAAATCCCCGTCGCGCACCAGGATCCCCCCGGCGGCGAAAGGCATGTAGAACCACTTGTGGGGGTCGACGGTGATGGAGTCGGCCTCCTCGATTCCGCGCAGCATGGGGCCGTACATCGTGGACAGCACCACCGCGCCGCCGTAGGCGGCGTCCACGTGGAACCAGCACCCGCTGCTGCGGGCCAGTTCGGCCAGGCGATCGAGCTTGTCGATGCTCCCGGTGTTGGTGGTTCCGGCGACGCCGATGATCCCGCACGGTACCAGTCCCGCCTCCCGGTCGGCGGCGATGGCCTCGGCCATGGCTTCCAGATCCACCCGGTACAGGTGGTCCACGGGAATCTTGCGCAGCTGGTTGCGGCCCAGCCCCAGCAGATCGACGGCCTTATCGAAGCTGTAATGGGCCTGGGCGGAAACGTAGAAGGTCAGCAGGGCCATGTCCGCCCCGGGATTCTCGTCGTGATCGACCTGGGCAAGGTGACGCCCCAGCTTGCTGTTGATGGCCAGCTTCAAGCCGGTGATGTTGGCCAGGGATCCGCCCGCGACCAGGGTGCCGAAGCTGTTCTTGGGCAGGCCGAACAGATCGCACAGCCAGCGGATCACGGTCTTTTCGATGGCGGTGCCGCTGGGTGCGTGCCGCCAGGAGGCGGCGTTCTGATTCATGGCGGAGCAAAGCATCTCGCTGAAAACCGCCACCGGAAGGGGCGCCGGATTCATCATGCCGAAGTAGCGCCGACCGCCGATACCCATGGTGTTGGGGAACACCCGCGTGCGGCAATCCTGGACCAGATCCGCGAACGGAACACCCTCATCGGGGAGAGGTTCGCTGAACATTTCATCCAGCCCCACCGGAGACACCGGCCCGTAGACACGCCGCCCCTCCAGGCCCTTGAGGTATTCCACCGCCAGGTCCACCATCTGGTAGCCCATCTCACGCAGCTGCCCCTCGTTGAGGGAGAAATCCCCCTGGGGCTCGACGGTCTCGTCCGTCCCTGGGGACACCGCTCCGGTCAGGGGCCTATCCTTGTCGCGTCCGCTCTGCACGCCATCCCCTTTCGGACCAGGTCAGCTCGGCAAATCCAGCTTTCCCGCCGCAAAATCCTGCAACACCTGCGCCGCACCCCCCGCCGCAATGCCGGGAACCACCAGGTCGGCCTTTTCCTGCACCTCTGCGGGGCCGTCGGCCATGGCCACGCTGAATCCGGCCGCCGCGAACATATCAAGGTCGTTGAAATTGTCACCCATGGCCAGGGACCTGCGCAAGGGGATCCCGCAATGGGCCGCCAGGGTCTTCAGGGCCGCGCCCTTGTCGCTGCCGCCGTGGAAGGCCTCGGCCCAGTAGTACACGCCACCGCCCAGGAGGGAACGGGTGTTGATCACCTTGACCCGGTCACCCAGGCGGGCACCGATCGCCTCGCTCAGCGCCATCACCCGCTCACGGGTATCGATGGTGCCCACCTCCAGGGCCTGGCCCCAGGACACATCCTCCAGGTTCGCGACCACTTCCACAGCGCCCATCTCCCGCCGGCGATTGCCCAGGTAGCGGTCCATGATCTCGTTGACCGGTCGCGGTTCGTGGCGCAGCAGCCCGTCCTCCTCGTCGGTGCCATAAACCATGGGGACGGTTTCGAAGTGTTTGAAAAGGGAAACCAGGGTGCTGATGTCAGCGGCTTCCAGAATGTTGCAAACCAGCCGGCGACGGGGCACGTCACCCCAGATCACCGCCCCGTTGAGCAGGACCAGCGGCAGGTCGTCGGGATACCAGGCGGATTGTTCCAGCAGGTGGCGGGTGGAATTGAGGTTGCGCCCCGTGCACAGGGCCAGGGTGTGTCCGGCGGACCGCACCGCCTCCAGGGCGTCGATCTCCCGCGCCGCCAGACGATTGTCCACCTCGGTGTTCAGCAGGGTGCCGTCGATGTCCACGGCCACCAGCCAGGGATCGGGGTTGTGCATATTCCTCATCCGTAGATCTCGAATCCGGTGCAGGTTCCCGCGGCCTCGCTGCGATTTTCCTCAATCCTGTCCACGCGGGCCTGGCCCGGGCCCCGTTCGGCCCAGCGTCTCAAGTCGTCCAGGGCCGAAGACGAACCCTCGGCCATCAGCTGCACCGAACCGTCGGCGCGGTTGCGGACCCATCCGGTCAGGCCCAGCCCGCGGGCGGCGCTTTGGGCGTACCAGCGAAAGGCGACGCCCTGCACCCGGCCGAAAATCCTCAGTTCCATCCTCTGCTCGGCGGCCATCAGGAACCTGCCAATC
Source organism: bacterium CG_4_9_14_3_um_filter_65_15 (assembly GCA_002790835.1). Lineage (GTDB taxonomy): Bacteria > Krumholzibacteriota > Krumholzibacteriia > LZORAL124-64-63 > LZORAL124-64-63 > JAHJTW01. The sequence continues at coordinate 41,341 of PFVX01000021.1, forward strand.
CGGTCCACGGCCGGGGAACGAAGCCCCGATCCGGGTTCAGCCAGCGGCGACTCCACGAACTCAAGGCCGACATCGAAGGCCGGCCGTGGGGCAGGACCTTGTCCCGCACGAAGTCGAACTCGCCGTAGATCCGGCGGTTGTTGCGCCCCAGCGACACCCCCAGGCCGATCCTGCGTCCGCCCTCCCTGGCCGTTACCAGACCCACGGTCCAGGCGTCGTCCAGGGCGGACCCCAGCAGGGCGTCGATCAGACTATCGGCGTCCAGAGCGAGGTACCCGGCCACCAGGGCGAAGATGTGGACATCCTGAAATCGGGCGGAGCGGTCGCCCGCATCGTTTGGGCCCTGCACCGTCTGATCCCCAAGGGCCAGTTCCCATAGTTCGAGCCGGCGGGACACCAGAAGGCTGCCGGGATGATAGCCCAGGATATCGTAGGGCATGGGACGGTCCAGGTCTTCGGTCAGTTCCAGGACCCACTGGGCCCGGACCGGATTCCCGGCCAACCGACCCTGGTCCCCGGACGGTGGTCGCCGGCGGGAAAGTTCTTTCACCAGGTCCAGGGGGAAGCGGGACTTCCCGCCTCGCTGGGTGGTGAATCGCCGGATATCCTCGCCGGTCCAGACCCCGAGGGAATCCTCTTCCACCCGGGCCAGCATGAAGGCAAAGAAGGGCTCTGCGATGCTGTCCCCGAACGCCGGCGCCTCCTCGGCGACCGGTCCGAATTCCGTCCAGGTCTCCCCCCAGGCGACCGCAGCGGACACGGCCAGAAAACCGGCCAGGACCGCAAGGACCGACCGGGTTCGGAAGGCGTCAATTCTGGATTGTGAACGCGTCGGACTCACCCCAACAATACTCGTCAGTCAACTTGATGACCCTGACGCGGAAGACGGAACTCCCGGGGAATCCGTAGTCGTCCACCACCCACTTGAGAGTCGCCCCCCCCTCGGCCGGAAGGTCCTCTTCCGGCAAGGTGATGTAGCCGCCCGGAACCGGGGTGTTGCCCCCGTAAAGCCGCATCTTGACGGTTTCGCCGACGCTCCAGGGGGATACGCTATACCCGATCTGGATGGTATCACCGGCAGCGTAAAGGGATTGGGACGGCGCGAGCCACACGGTGCTGCTGCAGATCTCGTCATCTACCAGTTCGAAATCGCTGGAATGGCCCTCGCATCCGGAGATGTCCTCCGCGAAAATCCGCAGCCAGTAGTGGGTGTTGTCGGTAACCGATCGGTGGCCGGCATCGTTGAACGAATCCACCGCCCAGATGAACTCCCCGTCATCAGGAGTATCCCGGGCGATGGTTCCCACCAGCACCTCGTCGATATTGTGCCCGTAACGCAATTCGATCCCCACGCGCGCGAGCGTGTCGTGACTTTGCCAGGTGATCGGAAAATCATCGCCGGCGGTCAAGGTCGGATCCGGGTCGAAGGCCATGGTCTCGTTGATTTCGCAGGCGGCCGTGTTGGCGATGGCGAAAACCCCGGATTCCGCCGTGCACCCCGCTTCTCCCACGGCGGTGATCCGAATGGTGAAGTCCCCCCCGACACCTCCCAAGACGTCGGCGCTCCACGGGTAGAACAGGTCGTTCTCGGTGCTGGCGACCACGGTTCCCACCTTGGCCCCGGCCTGCCACAGTTCGATGGACACCGCATCGGCCTGGCCCGTTTTCTCCCACCGGATATTCGCCGGGACCCCGGACGGGAACGAGGCGCCGACCTGAGGAGCCAGCACGGTCAGGGAACAGGCTTGAGGCTCCGGGTCCGTCCCCCCACCGCCGCCGCAGCCGGCCAGGAGCAACATGAATCCCCCGAAAATCAGCGTACTCGATACCCATGGACGCATGGTGTCTTCCTTCGCTCGGTCGCCAAGATGAGAAATGAACATGCCCCGACAATTGTCCTTCCAAGATACGGATCGGGGGTGGGAAAGGGAATTCCCCCGTGTTGGGCCGCGCTCAGACCAGATCCAAGAAAGCCTGATGGATCCGCAGATCACTCGTCAGTTCCGGGTGAAAGGTCATGCCCAACAATCCCCCGCTGCGGACAGCCACCGGACGGCCCTCGTGGGTGGCGACAACCTCGACCAGGGGCCCGACCTCCACGATGAGTGGGGCCCGGATGAACACGGCCGAGAAATCCTCGCCCTTTCCCAGCATCCCGTCGGTCCGCACCGGAGCGGTGAAGGAGTCGATCTGCCGGCCGTATCCGTTGCGTTGGACCGTGCAGTCCAGCAGGCCCAGGGGCCGAACCCCGAAGTCGGTGGGGTCCTCGCCGTCCATCTTTGCCGCCAACATGATCAACCCGGCGCAGGTCCCCATGACCGGATGCGCGGCCGCAAATTCCCGCAGGGGTTCGCGCAGGCCGATCCGGTCGATCAAACGACTGAGGGTGGTGGATTCCCCTCCGGGAATGACCAGGCCACAGATCGCGGCCAGTTCCGCCGGCCGCCGCACCCTCACCGTGGAACGGCCCAGGGCGGCAAAGGCCTGGCGATGCTTTTCGAAATCACCCTGCAAAGCGAGCAAGCCCACCGGAGCGGTCATTCTGCACCTTTCCCGCGGGTCGGTTACCAGCCGCGACCGGCCATCTTCTCGCTCTCATCCATCTCGTTCACGGCGCGGCCCTTCATGGCTTCGCCCAGGGTCAAGGACACCTCGACGAGCTTGGCCGGATCATCGTGGAAGGTCACGGCATCGACGATGGCCTTGGCCCGGGGAGCGGGGTCCTCGCTGGCGAAGATGCCGCTGCCCACGAACACCGTCTCGGCGCCGAGTTGCATCATCAGGGCGGCATCGGCCGGGGTCGCCACGCCGCCGGCGGCGAAGTTCGGCACCGGCAGCCGGCCCAGTTCGGCCGTCTCCACCAGGACGTGATAGGGAGCGCCCAGGCGCTTGGCCTCGGCCATCATCTCATCCTTGCGCAACGTCTGCAGGCGGCGGATCCCTTCGGTGACCTCGCGCATGTGGGTCACCGCCTCGACCACGTCCCCGCTGCCCGCCTCGCCCTTGGTCCGCATCATGGCCGCGCCTTCGCCGATGCGGCGCAGGGCCTCGCCCAGATTGCGACAACCGCACACGAACGGAACCTTGAAGTCGTGCTTGTAGATGTGGTTCTGGTTGTCGGCGGGCGTGAGCACTTCGGACTCGTCGATGAAGTCCACGCCCAGCGCCTCGAGGATCTGGGCCTCGGCGAAGTGGCCGATGCGCACCTTGGCCATCACGGGAATGGAAACGGTTTGCTGGATTTCGCGGATCATACCCGGGTTCGACATGCGGGCGATGCCGCCCATCTTGCGGATGTCCGACGGGATCCGCTCCAGCGCCATGACGGCGACCGCGCCGGCGTTTTCGGCGATCTTGGCCTGCTCGGCGTTGGTCACATCCATGATGACCCCCCCCTTGAGCATTTCGGCCAGCCCCACCTTGTGGCGGAACAGCTCCTGCAGCTCCTGGTCGTTCCTGGGTGTCTCCATGACCACGCCTCCTGTTTCGCAATCGGCCGCAGCCGAAATCAAGCCATCTCTGGTGTTGTCTGCTCCGGGAGCAGCATTTTCCTTTGCTCCCCAAGATAATACCTCCGCCAGGACGGCGAAAGGTGTGGTGAAGGCCCACGAGGGGGGTGGAGAACTTTTCTATTGATTATGATAAGTCAAATTTGTTAGGATGACGATCTCCGGGGGGAGTTTTTGAACATCGGCTTTTCGCATCATACGGTCCGATAGGGCCGAGCCGGCTGGCTCACCTCGGTCTTGCTACTTCATCCTAATATGGAGGGAAACCATGCGTACATTGATCCTGACCGTCCTGTGCCTGCTGCTGGCAGGTACGGCCCTGGCTGCGGAACGAACGGCCGTCGCCACTCCCGTCACCGGAGATGCCCTCTCGTTCACCCCCAGCGGCGCTGCCGGCGTCTGCACCATGGGCAACCTCAATCCTCCCGCATACTACATCGGGGACTGGATCTGGGGAGCCGAATCCTACAAGTACCTGTTCGACGCTGAGCAACCCCTGTGCTCCACCTGCAACGGGGGTTTCAAGGTGGAAACGGTCCACTTCTACATGCAGTTCGGCGTCGAGGACGTCCCGGTGACCTTCGGTTGCGCGGTGGACTTCGAGGAAACCATCTGGGATGAGGCCACCCAGTGCTTCCTGCCCGGGCCCGTCATCTGCGAATCCCCGGGCTACACCGTCACCATCGACCAGGCCGGGATGTACGACATCGCCCTGCCCTTGCCCACCGATTGTGCCTGCGCCTATTTCGGATACAAGTACGCCCTGGGCATGAACATCCTGACTGCCTTCGACAGCTACCCCGGCGCCGTCACCGACGCCACCCCCGTCGGCTGCACGAGTTTCAACAACTATGGGGCCGGCTGGTTCGACTTGCTGGATTTCGGTTTTCCCGGCGAGTTGATCATGTTCGGGGACATCGTCTGCTGCGAGAATCCCGTGGATGACCAGAACGACACCTGGGGCGGCGTCAAGAGCCTGTTCCGGTAAGAGTCTCATCCTTCCTCGAAATGCCAAGGGGCCCGGGAATCCGGGCCCTTTTTCGGGGAATCCCTTGTGCGCCGGTATCTTATTCGGTGATTTGTGATCCTTTTGCAATATTTGTCCTGTATACTTGTCTCGCTGATGTATCCCTGTCATTGACCGGAGGAGCCCAGGATGATTCAGACTCGCATGACCCTGACCCTGCTTGTCATCTTAACGACAATTGCAGCAACAGCTTTTGCCGTTCCCGCCGCCCCGCGGGAATTCGTCCCGGTGCAGGATGGATTCCGTCCCCAAGGGACTTCCGTTTTGCCCTATGCTCCTGACCGGATCATGGTCATGTTCACCGCCGAGGCCATGGGCAAGGCCCGCTTGAACGTCGCCATGGAAATGGGTGCCAAAGCCGCCTCCCCCAGCACGGGAATTCCGTCGGTGGATGCCATCCTGACGGGCGTCGGGGTCACCGACATCGTGCGGACCTACGGCCCGGCTGCGGACAAGGCCATGGCCGACTTCATCGGCCTCGAACGAGCCTTCACCCTCCAGGTACCCGAGGGCACGGACATTCCCGCCGCCGCCGACCGGTTGGCCGCCGACCCGAACCTGGACTACGCGGTGCCCGACCTGCGGGCCTTCCCCGCGACCGTGCCCAACGATCCCGGCTACCCCGACAACTGGGGTCACAACAACACCGCCCAGCTCCCGGGCTTCCGCTGGGCGCCTTTCTATTCCCACACCGGAGCCGGCGTCGGCACCGTGGGCTTCGACACCAACGCGGAGAACGCCTGGAACGCGCCCACGGGCTTCGGCAACGCCGTCATCGCCATCCTGGATTCGGGCGTGGATACCGCCCATCCCGACCTCAACCTCATCACCGGCTACGATTTCGGTGACGGTGACACCAACCCCATGGACGACAGCGCCGCCCCCGGCCACGGCACCGCCTGCGCCGGCGTCGCCGCCGGTGTCGCCGACAACAGTGTGGGCATCGCCGGCATCGCCGGAAGCTGCAGCATCATGCCGCTGAAGGTGGCCGACAGCACCGGAGCCATGTACTTCTCCTACATCGACAACGCCCTGATCTACGCCGCAGACCACGGCGCCGACGTCGTCAGCATGAGCTTCGGGGCCGGGGCCTCCCAAGGTGATATTCCGCCCACCGATGCCGCCCTGGCCTACGCCTACAACAACGGGGTGACCCTGCTGGCCGCCACCGGCAACGAGAACGCAGGGGCCATCAGCTATCCCGCCAACCATGAAAACGTGATCGCCGTCGGGGCCGCCTCGCCCTGCGACGGTCGCAAACGCTCCAGCTCCAATGCCGCCGATCTCAACCCCGGCGTCAGCGCCGACCCCAACAGCTACACCTGCGACGGCGAGCGCTGGTGGGGCTCCAACTACGGCGCGAACTTCCAGGATGCCTCAAATGCCGTCGACTTCATCGCCCCGACCATCCTGCCGACCACCGACATCAGCGGCAGCGGCGGCTATCAGAGCGGGAATTACGAGCCGTTCTTCAACGGAACCTCCTGTGCCACGCCCTACGCCGCCGGCGTGGCGGCCCTGGTCAAGACGGCCTTCCCGTCCTACACCCCGGCCCAGATCCGCGACCGGTTGACCACCACCGCGATCGACATCATCAACGTCGAGTCGGTCTCCGGCTGGGATCGCTACTCCGGATACGGCCTGGTGGACGCTGAAGCGGCCGTGGGCGGCGGCCCGATTGCTCCGGTGGCCGATTTCACCGCCGATGTGACCAGCGGTTGCCAACCCCTGACCGTCAATTTCACCGACCTGTCGATCAATTCGGTGACCAACTGGCTGTGGGATTTCGGCGACGGAGCCACCGACACCCTCCAGAACCCCGGCCACACCTACACCATCGCGGGCTCCTACACCGTGGCCCTGATCGCCACGGGGCCGGCGGGATCCGACACGTTGACCACGCCGAACTTCATCACGGTCAACCAGCCTCCCACCGCGGACTTTTCCGCCGATGTCCTGTCGGGCACCGCACCCTTGGCCGTCCAATTCACCGACCTTTCCACCGGTGGTCCCACCGCCTGGATCTGGTACCTCGGGGACGGTAGCCAGAGCAACCTGCAGAATCCGTCCATCATCTATGCCGCGCCGGGCGATTACACCATCGTCCTTCAGGTCGACAACGCCTGCGGATCCGATGTGACCAGCAAGATCACCTACATCCACGTCACTGCTCCGGCGCCGCCGGTGGCGGATTTCTCGGGGACACCGACCTCGGGCTGTGCCCCGCTGGAAGTGCAGTTCACCGATGCCTCCACCGGGGACATCACCTCCTGGGCCTGGGACTTCGGCGACGGTGCCACCGACACTCTGCAGAACCCCCTGCATACCTTCGTCAACGCCGGCTCGTATGACGTCGGCTTGACCGTGACCGGTCCCGGGGGCTTCGACAACCTGACGCTTTCGGCCATGGTCACCGTCTCCGGTCCTCCGACCGCCGCGTTCGCCATGAGCGACACCACCGGCACCGCACCCCTGATGGTTACCTTCAGTGACCTGTCCACCGGCGGCCCCACCGCCTGGGCCTGGGATTTCGGAGATGCATCCACCGATACGGTGCAGAACCCCGTCCACACCTATACCGCGGCCGGGGCTTTCACCGCCACCCTCATCGCCGGCAACGCCTGCGGTGCCGACACGACTTCCCTGCTCGTGCAGGTCGATCCGGTTCTCGGCCCCGTGGCGGCTTTCTCGGCCACGCCCACTTCCGGGTGCTCTCCTGTGGCCGTCAACTTCACCGACGAATCCACCGGCAGCATCACGGGCTGGAACTGGGACTTCGGGGACGCTACCGGCGACACGGTGCAGAATCCCAGTCACAATTACAACACCGCCGGCAGTTACGACGTGCGGCTGATCGTCTTCGGCACCGGCGGCAACGACACCCTGACGGTGCCCGCCATGGTGACGGTGGACAGCATGGTGACGGCGGCTTTCGACGCCGATGCGGTCGAGGGAGGCAATCCCTTCAACGTGACCTTCACCGACCAGTCCACCGGCGGTCCCACGTCGTGGCTGTGGGACTTCGGCGACGGCGCCACCGATACGCTCCAGAGCCCGTCCCACACCTACACCGTCTCCGGGACGTATTCGGTGTCCCTCACCGCGACGGGGCCCTGCGGGTCCGACTCCATCTTGAAGACCGACCTGATCCTGGTCCACACGGCCTCGGGCGTGGGCGACATTGCCAATGCCCGCTTCGAGTTGGCCGGCGCCTATCCCAACCCCTTCAACCCGACGACGACGATCGCCTTCTCCCTGGCCCACCAGAGTCATGCGCGGCTGGAGGTCTTCGACCCCTCGGGCCGCCGGCTCGCAGTCCTGGTCGACGACACCATGGGGCCGGGCGACCACCGCGTCACCTGGCAGCCGTTCAACCAGTCGTCGGGAGTGTATTTTGCTCGACTGACCGCCGAAGGCCACACCGCCGTCACGCGCATGGTCCTGGTGCGCTGACCGGGTGACCGGTCATGGAAAAAGCGCCTCGGCTCCGGCCGGGGCGCTTTGTTTCTGTCCCGATTCGCGATGGCTCTACTTGATGGCCCCCTCCAGCCCCGCAACCCGCCGCAACAATCCGATCTGGCCCGCATGATAGGCCTGATGCAGCAACAGGAAACCCAGCAAAGACCCCAGCGTCTCTTGAGGGTCGTCAAAAGGGCTATAGGGGGCCTTGTCCTGCAGACCCGATTCGTCGATCCCGGACAGGGAAGCCTGGAACCGTTTCTCCACCGCCTCGAAATCGTCCAACAGGCGCTCCCAGGACGGCCCATCCGCCGCCGTCGTGCCCGAGGATCCGCGGGCGTAGGCCTCGCCGGCGTCCTTGGTCCACAGGGATTCCCCGCCCAGCAGGGAAACCGCCGAATCATAGGATTTGATCAGGTGCCCCAGCACCCAGTTCATGTGGTTCCCGCCGGTGGGGGGAGTGACGCGGCTATGGCTCTCCTCCACACCTTCCAGATCCCGGCGAATCATCAACCCCGTGACCCGGGCCTGACGCAACAATTCCTGTTTCATGCTCATCTCCTTCATCGGCTCCGATCACGGCCCGGCAGATTTCGTCGCCTCGGCCACCGCCGCCATGACCCGGTCAAAACCGGCACGATCCTGATCATCGACGCGCCCGAGGATGTCCGTCTCCAGATCCTCGATCACACGCCGGGCCTGGTACCCCAGTTCTCGCCCCTGGTCCGTGACGTCGATGAGATAGGAACGTCGGTCCCGGGGGTTTTTCCGGCGCACGATCAGATCCTGCTTCTCCAGTCTGTCCAGGAGCCCGGTCAGGCTGGAGGCCTTCAAACCGAATACACGCCCCACCTGTCCCACAGTGAAAGGCCCGAAGCAGGCGACGAAGGCCAGCACGTTCCCCTCGAGTGGGCCCACGGACAGGGTGGATTCCTCAAGATAGGCACTCACCAGCCGCAGCGCCTTGTGCAGCGGAGAGATAATGTTCAACGGCTTGCGAGGTCTTTCCATGGGGCTCCTCTTTATTACGAAACCGTACTTTACTGTTTCGTAATAAATAAGCAAGCCGCTAATCCTGCAAATGTTCTCCCCAGCCGTTGCAATTGCGTTGCCAGGACCCCATCGACAACGGGTCCAATCGCCTCCAGCCCGGTGGACGCATAGCCGCCTACGGCGTAGGTCATGGTGATGACCGCCCCGTTTGGCCCGGGGGTGATGTCAAACGTCTAGGCCTGCGGAAACCGCCATGGCCTGCAACGGGCCCAAGGCCCCGCGCAACCGCAACAGCTTGTCGGGAATTGCCTGAACAACCTCCAGGTGGCGGGCCCACCGGCCCTCCCCGGCGTCCTCGAGATCGATTTCCTCGTCCTGGTAACGCACGGGAAACCCGCCGCCGATGTCCACCGACGAAAGCCTGATTCCGGCCTGTTCCGCCGCGCCGAAGACCTGCCGTGGTTGGACACCGCCAGCCGCACGTGCACGCGGGACCCCGGAGCATGGCGGGCGATCTGGGTGAGCTCGCCGGCGTTGTCGAAGGTGAAATCGTCCAGTCCGCTGGAAGAGGCATAGGATATATGCCGCGGATCCTTCACGGTATCGGCAAAGATCAGGTCATCCCGGGGATTGGCGCCCGCCTCCACGGCCGCCAGGATCTCTCCCCGCGAGGCGACGTCGAACCCCGCGCCGATTTCCGCCAGGGCGGCCAGGATCTCGGGCTGGGGGTTGGCCTTGACGGCGTAGAACAACTGGGCCGCCGGCAGGACCGCCGCCAGCCGGCGGTAGTTGGCGATGATCTGGCACCGGCTCACCACATACAGGGGGTCCCGTGTTCCTCGGCCAGGGCCGCCAGTTCCTCGCAGGAAAGGTCAAAGGGGTCCATCCGATTTCCTAGTACGACTGGGCGAACAGCACCCGACCGATGCTCGGTTTCCCGCAGTGCACGCACTCTCCCCTGCTCCCGTCGCGCACGAAGGGAATGTTGCGGATGGTCACGCGGGTCTTTTCCTGCACCGCCTCCTCGCAATCGCCGTCGCCGCACCAATGGCACTGGGCGAAGCCGCCCTCCCCTTCGTACAGCTTCACGAAATCGTCCCAGGAATCGATGATGTATGTCGCGTCATCGCGCCGCTTGCAGGCGATCGCAAACAGGTCCTGCTGGATTCGCTCCAACTCGGCGGGCAAGGCGGTCGCCAGGTCCGCGAACGGCACGGGGTTCTTGGCGCGATCGTGGCGGGCGGCCATCATGACCTGCCCTGCGGCCAGATCGCGCGGACCCAGTTCCAGGCGCACGGGCACACCCTTGCGTTCCCACTCGGCATACTTCCAGCCGGGGCGCATCTTGTCCCGCTTGTCCACGTGTACCTTGCCCACCACCGGCCACAGTTCCGCGGCCAGCTTGTCGGCGGCTTCGCACACCGCGGCCATCTCTTCGTCGTTCTTCCAGATGGGCACGATCACGGCCTTGGTGTGCGCGATGCGCGGCGGCAGAACCAGGCCGTTGTCGTCGCTGTGGGTCATGATCAGGGCGCCGATGATGCGCGTGCTCATGCCCCAGCTCGTGGCCCACACGTGCTCCACCTTGCCTTCGGCATCCTGGTAGGTCACGTCGAAGGCCTTGGCGAAGTTCTGGCCCAGGTCGTGGCTGGTGGCCGCCTGCAGGGCCTTGTTGTCCTGCATCATGGCCTCGATGGAGAACGTCTCCACCGCACCGGCGAACCGTTCGTTGGCCGTCTTGGTGCCGGTGATCACCGGCATGGCCAGGATATCCTCGGCGAACCAGCGGTACACCTCCAGCATCTGCAGGGTCTCGGCGCGGCCTTCCTCGGCGGTGGCGTGGGCGGTGTGGCCTTCCTGCCACAGGAACTCGGTGGTGCGCAGGAACATCCGCGTGCGCATCTCCCAGCGCATCACGTTGGCCCACTGGTTGATGAGGATGGGCAGATCGCGGTAGCTCTGGATCCACTTGCGGTACTGGTCCCAGATCACCGTCTCGCTGGTGGGCCGGATGATGTATTCCTCTTCCAGCTTGCTGTCCGGGTCGGGGATCACCGTGGTCTTGCCGTCGACCGTCACCTGCTTGAGCCGGTGATGCGTGACGATGGCGCACTCCTTGGCGAAACCCTCCACGTGCTCGGCCTCGCGGGCCAGAAAGCTCTTGGGGATCAGCAGGGGGAAGTAGGCGTTGACGTGGCCCAGCTCCTTGAACTTGTCGTCCAGGGTGCGCTGGATGTTTTCCCAGATGGCGTAGCCGTTGGGGCGGATGACCATGCACCCGCGCACGGGGCTGTTGTCGGCCAGCTCGGCGGCCTGGATGACGTCCTGGTACCAGCGGCTGTAATCCTCTGAACGCTTGGTGATCTCGGCCATGCCGATTTCCTTCCTTTAACCGGTCCACGAAACGGGTCGGACAAGGAAGGCAAGATAACACGCAAGGCAGCCGGTGAAAAGCGGCCGGAGCCTCAGACCGGCACCGCCGCCGCCAGAATCAGTCCGGCCTGCTGGGCCAGACCGGTCAGTTCGATGGATTGTTCGGCCTCGACATCGTCGCCGCCGGGTCCGCAATCCCCATAGAGCACGCCCGCCATGCCGCCGTCCGGTTCGGGCACCGGAGCCACGGCGTAGCCGCGGCAACGGGCTACCGCCAGCAACGCGTTTCCGGCCTGCCCGGCATAGGCCCCGCTCGCGGCCTGGGGAATGTGAAAGGAACGGTGTTCCAGCAGGGCGCGGGCCAGGGGGCCGGTGTCCCGGATGATGGGGAATGCCAGCTCCGGCGCCAGTTCCCGGGCTCCCGGGCCGGCCCACCCACGGGCGTGGAACACCCGACCTTCCCGATCCGCTTCCAGCAGCACGACCCGCTCGAAGCCCAGGATCTCGACCGCCCCCCCCAGCAGATCCGCCAGGAGAATGGAAGGATCTTCGCCGCTCGCCAGACCGGCGCCGACCCGCCGATACAGGTCCAGTTGCCGCGCCGTGCGCTGGGCGATTTCCTCCGGGCTCATGCGGCGCGGCGCCACGGTAACGCTGCCGTCCACGTTGACCAGCTGTCCGTAATCGCCCAGGTCCCCCAGGTCGAACCCCACCCTCCGGGCCAGATCCTCCAGCCGCTCTCCCACTTTCAGGTAGATGTCATCAAGCCGGGCCGAGGGAATCTGCAACACCCTACCCGCCTTGCGCAGGATCCGGTACTCCTCGGAGTTGCGGTCCGGCCGACAGGTGAACCGACTCATCACGTCGGCATAGACGATGATCCCCAGCAGGGGCGTGATGTTCCGCGGCGGATTCAGGGGGTCGATGTCGTGGTGGTCCCCGATGATTTCCACGATGTCCGCGGGCAAGTTCCAGCGTTCGGCCAACCTGCGGCCGGCTCGGTCGTGGCTCAAACCGAAATGATGACGCTCGGCATCCAGCCCGGTCATGCCGGCTCTCTGATCCGCCAGCGCCGCGTCCATCACCGCCGGTGAACACTCCAGGAGAACGACCTTGCCGATGTCGTGGACCAGGGCGGCGACGAAGGCTTCTTCAGGGCGCACCAAGCCGGATGCTTCGGCCAGGATACCGGCGAAGCCCGCCGCAAGCAGGGAGTGGCGCCCGATCTCGGCGAGGTAGGGGGAGCGTGACAGCTTGCTCATCATATCGAAAACCGACAGCCCCAGCGCCAGCTTGCGCACGGTCTCGAATCCGATGACGACCACCGCTCTGCGTACCGTGCGGATCTCATCCTGGTCCGAGCGCTTGTACATGGCGCTGTTGACCACCCGCATCACCCGCATGGTCAGAGCCTGGTCCTCCAGGATGCATTTGGCCAGATCGTCGGCGCAGGAATTGGCGTCCTCCGCCACCTTCTGGATCTGCAACAGGGTCTGGGGCAAGCTGGGCAGGTCGCCCATCTTCTCGATTTGCGCAAAGACATCGGCGGAATTCATGGGCGCGGCTCCCGGTCGGGTGGAAATCCTACCTACCGGTTCCAATTCGGCATTTTCGCATTGATCCTTGAGGGATACCCGTGTGCCGCAAGGGTGATGCGTAGGCCCTGATCGAAATAATCCGCAGCCCGCAGGGCGAGGACATTTTTCGATCAGGGCCTACGCATCACCCTTGCGGCATACCCAGTATCGCTCTCGATGGTCAATACCGAATCGTTTCAAGTCGGAAGAGGAGATTTCCCTGCCCGCGATCACTTCGGTGACCTCCCACTGCTCGCGTTCGAGAAGGTTTCCGAAATCGGGAGCGAATTGCCAGGCATGGGCATGGGCGCGGTAGGGATCGATGCGGATGCTTTTGCTGTGGGCCAGACCCGGCTCGAAAGGCACCTGGATCCACGCCAGACCGCCCGGCTTGAGGACCCGCTGAATCTCGTCGACGCAGATATCCAGTTCGGGAATATGTTCCAGGACATGGCTGCAGAAAATCCAGTCGACCGAGCCGTCAGCCAGGGAGGCTCCACGCAGGTCCGTCACGAAATCGGGTTGGAAACGCCGGTCGGCGGCGGCGAAATCGGTCCGATAACAGCGGCTCAGACCCTCGTGCTCCAGCAGGAAGCGCATGGCCGAGGAGAGGGAGAAACCGAGCATGGTTTCGGGCAAACGACTCGGCTGCGCCTTGAGCTCCTTGCGGACTCCCAGCACGAGCTGGCGGTGACGGTCGAAGGAGCCGCACCCCGGGCAGATGCAATCACGGAGGACTTCGTCGGCGGAAAGAAAAGCCCGGAATCGCAGGCCGCGCCAGCCACACACCGAGCATTCCCGCGCCTCACCCAGTCCCGTGCGGGCAGCTGCGCCCAAAACCGCATTCTCGCCGGCCGCCAGCACGACTCGGGTCGCCTGCACCGGATGCCTCCACCAGCAGGCGGGCGAGCGGGTATCCAGCAGGGTGGTCCGAATGAATTCCAGGGCAGGCAAAGGCGGTCACTCCAGGGTATGGGACTAGGGGGACAGATGTCCGCTCTGCTCGCGGGCATGGTAACTGGATCGCACCAAGGGCCCGGATTCGACCCACTCCAGGCCGAGTTCGCGCCCGATGCTGGCGAATTCCGCAAACTCCTGCGGCTCGACATACCGTCGCACCGGGTGGTGGCGGTGCGAAGGCTGCAGGTACTGGCCGATGGTCAGGATCTGCACCCCGTTGTCCACCGCGTCCTGCATCAGGGCGACCACTTCGTCCCTCTTCTCTCCCACGCCCAGCATGATGCCCGTCTTGGTCTTGATCCGGTCGTCGTGCTCACGGGCCCAGGTGCGGGAACGGGCCAGAAGCGCCAGCGAACGGTGGTAATCGGCGTTGGTGCGCAGGGCGGGATACAGGCGGAGCACCGTCTCCAGGTTGTGATTGAGGATCTCCGGAGCGGCCTCCAGCAAGACCTGCAGCGCGGCTTCGTCGCCCATGAAATCGGGGATCAGCACCTCCACGCCACAACCGGGATTCAGCTCCCGGATCGCGTCGATGGTCGCCGAAAAATGCGCGGCGCCGCCGTCGGGCAGGTCGTCGCGGTTCACCGAGGTCACCACCGCGAACTTCAGCCCCAGGTGGCGCACCGTCTCGGCCACCCGCCGGGGTTCCTGCGCATCCAGCGCCGCCACCTTGCCCCCGGGAATGTTGCAGAACGTGCAATGGCGCGTGCAGACGTCGCCCATGAGCAGGAAGGTGGCGGTGCCGCTGGCGAAGCATTCACCCCGGTTGGGGCAATTGGCGCTCTCGCACACGGTGTGGAGCTCAGCCTGGCGCAGGAGGGTTTTCATGGAGTTGTAGGCTTCGCCGCCCTGGGGTTTCATGCGCAACCAGGATGGTTTGCGCGGGGGCAGCGGTGCCTTTCCCAGGTCGGTGACGAGATTCTCCCGGCTCATTCGCCATCCCCCTGCGGACCGTCAGCCAGGGTGAAGACCTCTGCGGGGACGAAACGACCGTCCTCAAAAGCGATGGTGGCCGCTTCGTTCTCCGGGTCGTGCTCGAAAACCACGATGATCCCGTCCTCCACCGCCCGGGTCAGGAACTGCTTCTTCTCGGTCACCGTCAGCAGGGGATTCAGGTCGAAGCCCATGATCCAGGGCACGTGCAACTGGCTCATGAAGGGAATGAGGTCGGCCACGAAGGCCACGATGCCGCCGCCGGTATGAAACTCGACCACCTGCTGCCCCGGCGTGTGCCCACTGATGGGCTTGACCCGCACTCCGGGCATGATCTCCCCCGGACCGTCGACGAATTCCAGCAGGCCGGCCTGCTCCAGCGAGGCGAAATCCTCGCGGCGAAAACTGGCCAGGTCGCGCTCCGAGGGGTGGCCGGCCCAATCCCAATGCCGCTTCTGGATCCAGTGGCGTGCGTTGGGGAAAACCGGCTCCGGGCCATCCTCGCCGTCGCGCAAGGCTCCGCCGGCGTGGTCGAAATGCAGATGGGTCAGCACCACGTCGGTGATGGATTCCCGGGTGATCCCCGCCTCCGCCAGTTCGGCCACGAGTTGGTTGGGCCGCCGCTGGATGGCGAAGATGCCGCGCTTCTTCTCGTCCCAGCGGTCACCCATGCCCACATCCACCAGGATGCGGCGGTCGCCCTGTTCGGCCAGCAGACAGCGCAGGTCCAGATCGATGCGGTTGTGCTCGTCTGCCGGATGCGACTTTTCCCACATCGTCTTGGGCACCACGCCGAACATGGCGCCGCCGTCCAGCTTGAAGCGACCGTCATGGAATGCCCGGAATGTCCACTCGCCAAGTTTCATTTGCGCTCCCGCGGGAATTGGACTGTCATGATCCGGAAAGAATAACCCGCCGCGCCCGAAGCGGCAACGCCCGAAGGATTCCCGCCGTGCTGTTCACGCCGCCCCTGGTCCGCGCCCGGTTCATCCGCCGCGAGAAAAGATTCCTCATCCACGCCGTGCTGGAAGACGGCGCCGAGGTCGTCGCCCACACCAACAACACCGGGCGCATGACCGGTTGCCTGACACCCGGCGGGACGATCTGGCTCAGCCCGGCGGACAACCCCCGGCGCAAGCTGGCCTGGACCCTGGAATTGGGCGAGAGCCCCGGCGGTGTCCCGGCCGGGGTCAACACGCAGCGGGCCAACGGGTTGGTGGCCGAGGGAATGCGGGCGGGGCTGTTTCCGAATGTGTCATCCGACGCCGCAATCCGCCCCGAGGTCCCCTACCCCGGCGGCGGCTCACGGGTCGATTTCCTCGTCGGCGGCGGCATCTGGGTGGAGGTGAAGAACGCCACCCTGGTCGAGGAGGGCCACGCCCGCTTTCCCGACGCCCCCACCGCCCGCGGCCGCAAGCACCTCGAGGATCTCGCGGCGCGGGTCGCCGCCGGAGACCGCGCCCTGCTCGTGTTCTGCGTCCAGCGCGCCGATGCCGCGACCGTCGGCCCGGCCGACGACATCGATCCCGACTATGGGCGGCTGCTGCGAAAGGTGGCGGCGCAGGGTGTGGAGGTGGCCGCGTTGCGCATCGCGGTGACTCCTGAATGGCTGGAGCCGGAAAGGCTCCTGCCGGTCATCCTGTGAAGAAAAATCCCGTTGTTGAAATAATTTTTTACAATTCCCCCTCCCGGTTGTTCTGGGGCTGGGTAGACGCAGGCAGCAATACCCATTTGAATGATCCATCCATTTCGGCAATTCGAGGGACGGCACACGAAGCGCCATATGATCGACCTGCTATCGGATCGTGTCCTTTTCGGGAAGAACGTCTTTTGCCTGCCATCCGCCGCATGACGGCTTACCGGTCCCCATCATCCCGGGGATCGGAGCCGTCGTCAGCGGGACGCGTTTTCGCGTCCCACGGGCAAGACGTTCAGGCACCGAGAAGGAAACAACATGGCGCCTTCGGCGATGAAGGGAATCGGCTGGCTCAAGGAACGCAGCGACCTGCGGGACCTCTGGATCGACATCCAGGTTTCCCCGGACACGGCAAAAGGCACGACGGCCAAGACCAGGCCCCTGACGCTGAAAGGGCCGGACGGCCCACCGCCCGCAGGCAGGTTCGGAAAGGTCGCCGCCTCGGTCGGCGGCCTGTCCTTCCCCTATCCCCCACCGCAGCAGCATTTCAGCAACGTGAAGTGGTGTCCCCCCATCGAGGACCAGCTCACGCTGGGATCATGCACCGCCCATGCCGGGGTGGGATTGCTCGAATACTACGAGAACCGGACCCACGGCAAGCACATCGACGGTTCGCGGCTCTTCCTCTACAAGGTGACCCGCAATCTGCTCAACTGGACCGGTGACACGGGGGCCTACTGCCGCACCACCATGGGAGCCATCGCGCTGCTTGGCGTCGCCATCGAGGAGTACTGGCCCTACACGGACCGGTCCCCCGATTTCGACCAGGAACCGCCCAGCTTCGTCTACGCCCTGGCCCGGAACTACCAGGGCCTCACCTACCACCGCCTGGACGGCGTCAAGGCGACCCTGCCCCTCGACGAACGCATCAAGTTCATGATCTCCATCGGCTGGCCGCTCATGTTCGGGTTCACCTGCTACGAATCCCTGCGGGCGGAGACCGTTGCCCTCACGGGTGAAATCCCGTTCCCTTCCGCGTCCGAAAAGGTCATCGGCGGCCATGCGGTGATCGCCGTCGGCTACGACGACACCAAGAAGATCCGCAACACCCGCCTCGGCGGCAGGGAAACCACCGGCGCGTTCCTGATCCGCAATTCGTGGGGCACGCAGTGGGGCTGCGTCCCGCCGGACGCCCCCGAAGACACGACCCGCGGCTACGGCTGGCTGCCCTACGAGTACCTGGACAGCGGTCTGGCCAACGACTGGTGGACCCTGACCATGGCCGAATGGAACGACGCCGGGGTGTTCGGCATCTAGCGCGTCCGCACCCAACCTTCGAGCGGCCCCTTCCCCCACCCGCCCGAAAACAACGAGTCCCGGTAATCCGCAGGCCGCAGGCCGAGGACATCCGGGACTCGTTGTTTTCGGGCGGGTGAGGGAAAGGCCGCTACTTGACCTCCCAAACATCCTTGGTATAAAGCAGATCCTTCAGGCTGCCCTCGCCCTTGGTGCCGGTCACGGCGCCCACCTGGTCCCAGACCTGCTGGTCCAGGGTCGGCCGGGACACGCTCCGCAGCACACCCATCGGCCGCGGCATGTTCGGGTCGTTGTCCAGCTGGGACATGACGAAGGCCGGGCCCGGGGATTCGTGGGTCGGATCCCAGACCGAAGCATCCTCGGCCGAACAGATCTCGATCTTGCAACCGTCGGTCTTCAGACCCTTGTCCTGGTCCTTGCCGAAGATCATCTTCTCGCCCGCCACCAGGTTGACGGTCTCCTCGTCGCGGACAGCTTTCTCAGTCCAGGACTTGAAGGCGCCGTCGTTGAAGATCACGCAGTTCTGCCAGACCTCAACGAAAGCGGCTCCCTTGTGCTCGGCGGCCGCGCGCAGCACGGTCTTCATGTGCTTGGGGTTCACGTCCATGGTGCGGGCCACGAAGGTCGCTCCCGCTCCCAGAGCCAGCTGGATGGGGTTGAACGGCGCATCCAGCGAACCGTAGGGCGAAGTCTTGGTCCGTTGCCCCATGGGCGTGGTCGGGGAGTACTGCCCCTTGGTCAGACCGTAGATCTCGTTGTTGAACAGGATGATCTTCATGTCCACGTTGCGGCGCAGGGAGTGGATCATGTGGTTGCCGCCGATGGACAGGCCGTCGCCGTCACCGGTGATGACCCACACCGAAAGGTCGGGGTTGGCCACCTTCACACCGGTGGCGATGGCGTTGGCCCGACCGTGGATACTGTGCATCCCATAGGTCTCCATGTAGTAGGGGAAACGACTGGAACAGCCGATGCCCGACACGATCACGAAGTTCTCCTGGGGCACGCCCATGTCGGCCATAGTGGCCTGGACGCCGCTGAGGATGGAGTAGTCGCCGCACCCGGGGCACCACCGCACCTCCTGGTCGGACTTGAAGTCCTTGGCTTTCAGTTGCTGCAGCTCACTCATCACTTCTCCTCCAGGATCTCGGCGAAATGGGCCTTCAATTCGCGGGCCCGGAAAGGCTTGCCCATCACCTTGCTGAACTTCTTGAACCGATAATCAGGATACTCACTCTGCAGCAGGCGCGCCAACTGGCCCATGTTCATCTCGGGCACGACGATCTTCTTGTAACGGGAGAAGATCTCGTCCAGTCCCTGTGGCAGCGGCCAGATGTGGCGCAGGTGCAGGTGGGCCACGGTCACCCCCTCCTTGTGCAGGCGCTCGACCGCGGCGCGCGTGGCGCCCATGGTCGATCCCCAGGCGACGACCAGCAGGTCGCCGCTCTCGGCGCCGTGGGGCTGGGGCGTGGGAATGGAATCCCGGATGCCCATGATCTTGGCCTCACGGATCTCCGTCATCTTCATGTGGTTCTCGGGATCGTAACTCACGTTCCCGGTCACCGCGTCCTTCTCCAGCCCGCCGATGCGGTGCATGAGGCCCGGTGTGCCGGGCTTGGCCCAGTTGCGGGCCAGCTTCTCATCGCGGCTGTACGGGGAGAATCCCTCGGGATCGGTCGCGAACTCCACCGGGAAGGGTTTCAGCTCGTCGATCACGGGCAGCTTCCAGGGCTCGGCGCCGTTGGCGATGTAGTTGTCGCTCAGCAGCAGCACCGGAGTCATGTACTGCGTGGCGATGCGACAAGCCTCGACGGCGCAGTCGAAGGCGTCCGAAGGCGTCGCGCAGGCGATGACCGGGATGGGGGCCTCGCCGTTGCGACCGAACATGGCCTGCAACAGGTCCGACTGCTCCACCTTGGTCGGCAGTCCGGTGGACGGCCCGCCGCGCTGCACGTCGACGATCACCAGGGGAAGCTCGGTGATCACGGCCAGACCCGCGGCCTCGGTCTTGAGGGCCAGCCCCGGACCCGAGGTCGTGGTCATGCCCAGACGGCCGGCGAAGGAAGCGCCGATGGCCGTGCAGATACCGGCGATCTCGTCCTCCATCTGGCAGGTGATCACGTCGTAGTTCTTCAGCAGGGACATGTGCTGCAGGATGTCCGTGGCCGGGGTGATGGGATACGACCCCAGGAAGGCCTTGAGCCCCGCCAGACGCGCACCCGCAACCAGCCCGATGGCCAGGGCCTCGTTGCCCATGATGTTGCGATAGGTGCCCTTGGGCGCGTTCTCGACCTTGGGCACCTCGTAGTGCCCCTGGAACAGGCGCAGCAACTCGCCGTGGTTGTACCCGGCCTTCAGGGCCTTGGTGTTGGCTTCGGCCAGCTCGGGCTTTTTCGCGAACTTCTCCTTGAGCCACTCCATGGTGGGCTCCAGCGGGCGGCTGTACAGCCAGTAGACCATGCCCAGGGTGTAGAAGTTCTTGCAGCGCAGCTTGTCCTTCTTGGACAGCTCGGTGTCGGCCAGGGCCTCCATGGTGCGCTGGTTGATGTCTTCCTTCACCACGCGGTAGCCCGACAGGGTGCCGTCGGTCAGCGGGTTGCTGTCCAGACCGGCCTTCTTCAGGTCCGACTCGGTGAAGGCACCGGTGTTGACCAGGAGGATCCCGCCGGGCTTCAGATCCTTGTAGTTGGTGATCAACGCCGCAGGGTTCATGGCCACCAGCACGCTGGGGTCGTCGCCCGGGGTGTAGATATCACGGGAACTGAAGTGGATCTGGTAACCCGAGACGCCGGCACGGGTGCCGGCCGGGGCGCGGATTTCGGCGGGGAAATCCGGAAAAGTCGCCAGATCGTTGCCCACCGTCGCGGTCGTTGCGGTGAACTGCATGCCCGTCAGCTGCATGCCGTCGCCGGAGTCGCCGGCGAAACGGATCGTCACGTCATCTTGCCTGGTGAGTTCTTCGGAAGACATGGCTTCGAAGTCGCCTCCTTACCCTCGCTGCGCGCCGGGGCGCGGGACAGTCGAGGGAATCGGGTAAAAAATTCCGCCAGGCTGCAGATTTGCAGCAGGGCAAGCACACGCAGGGGCCGGAGCTTCCGCCGGACCCCCGCGTGTAGGACTTCATCGGCAAAAGGTACGCCAGGGCACCTGCAGATGCCAGAAGTTACAAATCTATTTTTTCCCAAACCGTTCCCGGTTGATTTTCGTCATTTTTTCGCCTATGCTTCCGCCATGATCCACCTGCACGTCCACAGCCATTACTCCCTGCTCTGCGGCGCCGCCTCCCCGGCCGAGCTGGTTGCGCGCGCCGCCGAGCTGGATTTCCCGGCCCTCGCCCTGACCGACCTGAACAACCTGCACGGCGCGGTGGTCTTCCAGAAAGCCTGCGCCGAGGCGGGACTGCGCCCCATTCTCGGGGTGGAGATCACCGGTGATGCCCCCCGAGAGACCGACCCGGTGCGCTTGATTCCCGACTCGCTTGCTCCCGGGCGTGTGCGCGCGGTGCTGCTGGCGCGCGATGAGAGCGGCTACGCGGCCCTGTGTCGCCTGACGACCCTGCGGCAGGTGCGGCCCGACTTCGACCTGCTGCGCGAGATGCCCGGTTTCCTGGACGCCGAGGGCAACGGCCTGTTCTGCCTCACCGATTCACCGGCCGTGCTCGCGGCCCTCGCCACAGCCGGCGGCCGCGACCTCCCTGCGCACACCCACGGCAGTCTGCGCGTGCTGCTGACGACGGCCGGCGGCCGGCTGGGCCCCGTGTACCGGAACCTGCGTCGACTGGGCGACTGGGCCGAGGCGCACGGCGTGCCCGTGGTCGCCGGCGGCGACGTGTACGCCGTCACGACCGCCGACATGGCGCGCCAGCGCCTGCTGACGAGCATCCGCACCCTCAGCCCCCTGGAATCGGTGGCCGCAGGGTGCTGCGCCCCCTCCGGCGCCTGGTTGCGTTCGGCCGACGAGATGCGCACCCTGCTGGCCGAGTTCCCCACGGCCTGCCCCGAGACCCGCACGATCGCCGAACAGTGTCGGTTCCGGCACCGGTTGGGCGCGTGGCGCTATCCGGAATTCCCCGTGCCCGCCGGCGAGACCACCGAATCCTATCTCTGGAAGCTCTGCTTCGACGGCCTGCAGAAGCGCTACCGTCGGGTCACCAGCCGAGCCATGTCGCGCCTGCAGGAAGAGATCGGCGTGGTCGAGAAGCTGGGCTTCGCCGGCTACTTCCTCATCGTCTGGGACATCGTGCGCTACGCCGCCGATCACGGCATGCCCACGCTGGGCCGCGGTTCGGCCGCCAACTCGCTGATCTCCTACCTGCTGGGCATCACCCACGTCGACCCCCTGGCCCACGACCTCTACTTCCAGCGCTTCCTGAACCCCGAACGCATCTCGCCGCCGGACATCGACCTGGACTTCGGCTGGAAGGATCGCGACCGCGTGCTGGAATACGTGTACGACCGCTACGGCCGCGACCGCACCGCCATGATCTGCAACATCAACCGCTTCAGCGCGCGGTCGGGCTTCCGGGCCGCCGCCACGGCGCGCGGCTACGGCGACCACCGCCTGAGCCGCATCACCCGCCGCCTGCCCTGGCGCCTGCTGGACGAGGAGCCGATCGCGGCGCTGGCCCGGCGCCCCGAATCCGCCGGTCTACCCCTGGACCGCGAGCCCTACCGTTCCCTGCTGGAGCAGGCCCGCGACCTGGCCCACCGGCCGCGGCACCTGGGCATCCACGCCGGCGGCCTGGTCATCGCCGACCGTCCGCTGACCGACCTGTTTCCCCTGCAGTGGGCGCGCAAGGGCATCCTCATCAGCCAGCTGGACATGTATTCCATCGAGGACCTCGGCCTGGTGAAGATCGATCTTCTGGCCCAACGCGGCCTGGCCGTCGTGGCCGACGCGGCGCGCGCGGTCGCCGAGAATGCCGGCGTCACCGTCGACCTAAGCCGTCTGCCCGACGACGATGCGGGCACGCGCCGGCTGATCGCCGACGGCCGGACCATGGGTTGCTTCTACATCGAGTCGCCCGGCATGCGCGCGCTGCTCAAGAAGCTCCGCGCCGACACCTTCGCCGTCGTCGTCGCGGCCAGCAGCGTGATCCGTCCCGGGCCGTCCGACAGCGGCATGTCGCGCAGCTTCGTCCTGCGCCATCTGGGCAAGGAGGCGGCCACCCTGCCCCATCCCGCGCTGAAGTTCCTACACGAGACCTACGGCGTGATGATCTATCAGGAAGACGTCATGCGCACCCTGAGCCTGGTCGCCGACATGTCCCTGGCCGAAGCCGACGTCATGCGCCGGGCCATGAGCTTCAAGGGCGACCGTTCCGATTTCCTGGCGTTGAAGGACCGGTTCTTCGCCGGGGCCCGCCGGGCCATGGCCGCCGGCAGCGCGCCGCAGGTCGCCGACGAGGTGATCGAGGAACTGTGGCGCCAGATCAGCAGCTTCGCCGGTTACGCGTTCTGCAAGGCCCACTCGGCGAGCTACGCGGTGCTGTCGTTCCAGTCGGCCTGGCTCAAGGCCCATTACCCGGCCGAGTTCATGGCCGCGGTGATGAGCAACGGCGGCGGCTTCTACAGCACCGCCGCCTATCTCGAAGAGGCCCGGCGACTGGGCCTGGAGATCCGGCTGCCGGACATCAACCGCAGTGAGGACGATTTCACCGGATGCGAGCGGCGGCTGAACATCGGGCTGCAACAGATCACCGGCATGGGCCGCCGTTCCCTCGACGCCCTGCTCGAGGAGCGTCGCCGCGGCGGCTTCTACATCTCCCTGGGCGACCTGCTGCAACGGGTACCCCAGCTGACGACCGACGAGACCGAGAACCTGATCCGCTGCGGCGCCTGCGACGGCTTCGAACTGACGCGGCCCGAACTGCTGTGGCGGCACGCCCTGCTGCGCCGGCGCCAGGCGCACGCTCCGCAACCGCCGTTGCGTCTGCGCAGCGGGCGCGCCGACGGTCCCGCCCATCTGCCCGTCACCGCCCAGACCGCCACCCTGTTCCCCATCGGCGGCCGGGACGACCGGGCGGAAGTCTCCCTGGTCCCGGCCATCCCCGACTACTCGCCCACCGAAAAGCTGCACCAGGAAATGGAGATCCTCGGCCTGAGCGTCACCGGCCATCCGGTCGCCGCCCTGCGGCCGTGGTTGCGCGAGCGCGGCGTGATCTGCAACCGCGACCTCGGCGGCTGGGCCGGCCGCCGCGTGAAGGTGGCCGGCATCCTGATCACGGCCAAGAGCGCCACGGTGCGCGGCACCGGACAGCCCATGAAGTTCCTGACCCTCGAGGACGAGACCGACATCTGCGAGGTGACGCTCTTTCCCCGCGTGTACGCCCGCTACGGCGCGCGCCTGCTCAGCCGCGGCCCCTACCTCGTGAGCGGCACGGTCGAGGACGACCACGGATCGCTGACGGTGACGGCGGAAGGGGTGGAGATGATCTGACGGTATTGTGATGGTGCCCCTGGGAATCAGTCGGCGAATCGCAGGCCGCCGAAGACGTCCATGACGCGGCCCCGGGCAGAAGCCCGAGGCCGCAAAGACTCCCGCCGTCGGACGGGGGACTACTTCACGAAGGTGAACTTGGTCGTGGCGATCTGGCCATCGGCCACCAGCCGTGCGAAGTACACGCCACTGGCCAGGCGATCGGTCGCGAAGGGATACTGGTGGGTTCCGGCGCCGATCCAACCGTCGGCCAGCCGGGCCAGGCGCCGGCCGCGCAGGTCGTACACGTCAAGGCGGGCATGGCTGCCGCTGGCCAGGTTGAACCGGAAGACGGCCCGGGAGTCGTCGACGGACCGCGTCAACAGGAGGCGTTCCGCTTCACCGGCGCTCTTGGCCACCGTCTCGGGCACGAAGCCGTCGTTGAGGGTCTTCATGAAGGCCACCACCGCGGCCTCCTCCTCCGGAGTCAGACCCAGGTTCCCCAGTTCGTCGTGGTTGACCGTCTCGCCGTATTCCGGCTCGGGCCAGGGCTCTACGTCCCGCGTGTTGTAGAAGTGGGTGATCTCCTCGAGAGACCTGAAGTACCCGTTGTGCCCGTAGGCCTTGACGAAGTCGGGATACGGACGCTGGTCGACGTTGCGCAGGGTCGGCACCTTGAACTTGCTGATATTTTCCTCCGCCATGCCGGAGTACTCGGGCACGGTGGCGAGGAATCCGCCCAGCCCGTGATCGAACCACTCGTAGCCGTCGATGTTGTACTTGCGCTGGGCCCGGTAGAAGGGGATCTCGTAGTTGGCCGGGATTCCCAGGTTGTCGTAGGTGAAGTCCGTGAACAGGGGTGGCAGGCCGCCTTCACCCGGTTCACTGATGTGGCAGGCGCTGCACATGGCCTTGCCCTCGAAAAGCGCCAGGCCCTCCGCCTCCTCGGCCGTGAGGGTTGCCAGTCCCTCCAGGTAGTAATCGTACTTCGACGTGAACGGATTCACGTCCTGGGACTGTTCGAAGGCGGATATGCTGCGCGCGATCCGTTCGTACATGAGCTCCACGCCATGGACCGGATCCACGGAACCCGGTCCCCAGACCTGCTCGAACAGGCCGGCGTAGTCGGAATGGGCGACCTTGGTGCAGACCGACTTCGCGTTGGGATTGGCCTGTTCCAGCGGATTGAGGAACGGGCCCTCGGCCTGCTCGGCCAGGGGATCGTCGAGGGTCCAGCCGGTGGCCCGGCCGTCCCAGAACATCCCGCCGATGAACAGGCCCTCTTCCTCGTCGAAGTGCAGGTTCGGACTGAACCCTCCGTAGGCGGCGGTCGGCGGCTTGCGGTTTCCGGCACGGGTGTGGATGGCTCCGGGGTAGGCCACCTGGGTGTCGTTGATTTCGGAGTCGGGTCCCGTGAAACCCGTTTCCGGAGCATGGCAGGATGCGCAGGCTTGCCCGGGGGGCGTCGAGAGGTTCGTGTCGAAGAAGAGGAACTTGCCCAACTCCTCCAGGGGGGTCAGGGCCTGAGCCACGCCGACCAGGCTCAACACCAGAAAACCGGAGAACAGGATTCCGAACAGGCGAGATCGAGACATGGTCCCCTCCTTCCGCTGCGACGGTTGACGAGCCTCGGGCCTCGTAGGGTTCACAAGTACCCGGGACACGCGCAGCAGGAAAACGAAATGGCCGTGGCATTGGGTCAGGGAATGCCCCGACCCTCAACCGGGCGATTTTGTCGGAAATTTTCCTGGTTGTCAAGCAAACTTGTCTCATTTGTGTTAATTTAATTGATTTTTAAACCGTTTTCAAAATCAGATATCCACCAAACGGCGCACCAGGGACACCGGATTTCGCAAATCCTGGACCACTGAATCCGGGTCCGGTCCCCGACGGGCGAAATCCGGGATTTGCTGGCTTTTCCCGCCCGGATTCGCATTATTAGGGCATCACCAATCTTCGAGGTGTCCGTCATGAGCATCACCGCCTTCATGCTGCTGGCCATGACGTCCCTGTTCGCGGTCATCGACCCGCTGGGGGGGATCCCCTTCTTCAGCGGCCTGACCAAGGACATGGACCGCAGCCGCAAGCGCCGCACCCTGATCAAGGCGATCCTGACCGCATTCGGCGTGCTGAGCCTGTTCACGTTATTCGGCCACCAACTGCTGGCCATGTTCGGCATCACCCTCGACGCCTTCCGCATCGCCGGCGGCATCGTCTTCTTCGGTATCGGCCTGGACATGCTGCAATCGCGGCCCCGCCGCTGGCGCACCGGCATCAACCGCGCCGTGGCCGATGATGCGGTCCTGCACGCGGGCGGCGAAGCCGAAGACGACCCGGCCATCACCCCCATCGGGATCCCGATCCTGGCCGGCCCCGGCTCCATCACAACCGTCATGGTGCTGACGCCGCAGGCCCCCACCGCCGTGGGCAGCCTGCTGGTCCTCGCCGCGGTGGCGGCCATCCTGATCCTGTCCGGCGGCCTGCTCATGGGCGCCGACGCGCTGTTGGCCAAGCTGGGACACACGGGCCTGCGCATCATCGAGAAGCTCATGGGTCTGCTCTTGACGGTAATCGCGGTGCAGCTGGTCATCGACGGCGCCAGCCCGGTCCTGCAACGGCTCGGCGCATAAAAGGCGTCCTGAATTATCTTAAATGCCGGGGATTAAACGAACAAGGATGGCACAAGGCGACCGACCTTGAATTGACAGCCGCCGCACCGTCCCCTAGTCTGGCGGCGGCTTGGAATTGCTTGGACCCATTGCACGGAGGCGTTCCCATGGTTCCTGTCCCTCGGCCCGACCACCCGATCCTGCGGATCCTGCTGCTCACCCTGGTCGCAGGCCTTCTCGTGTTTGCAGCGGGCTCGGCAATCGCCCAGGATCACGGCGCAGCCACGCAACAGCAGGCCGATCACGCGGTCGCACAAGATGCCGAGCACGCCGACGGGCATCACGCGGACCCGGTGGGCATGTTGCCCCTGTGGACGGCGATCCCGTTCGTGGGCATCCTCCTCTCCATCGCCGTCTTCCCCCTGATCGCCCCCCACTTCTGGCACAAACACTTTCCCAAGGTCTCGGCGGCCTGGGCCCTGGCGTTCGCCTTGCCGTTCCTGATCTGGAACGCCAAGGTGGCCTTCGGCAGCATCCTGCACATCTACCTGCTGGACTACATCCCCTTCATCATCCTGCTGTGGGGTTTGTTCACCATCTCCGGCGGCATCTACGTGGGCGGGTCGCTGGCCGGCACCCCGCGCGTGAACCTGGCCCTGCTGCTCATCGGCACCTTCATGGCCTCGCTGATCGGAACCACCGGCGCCGCCATGGTCCTGATCCGGCCGCTTCTGCGGGCCAACCAGTGGCGCCGCAACAAGGTCCACCTGATCGTGTTCTTCATCTTCCTGGTCGCCAACATCGGCGGCTCGCTCACCCCCCTGGGCGACCCTCCGCTGTTCCTCGGCTTCCTGCACGGGGTCCCCTTCTTCTGGGTCACCACCGGGCTCTTGACGGAAATGCTTCTGACCTCGGGCATCATCCTGATCATCTTCTTCATCCTGGACACCGTGATGTATCGCCGCGAGGAGCACAAACCCGACCAGGCCAGCGGCAAGGTCAAGATCGAGGGACTGCACAACGGTCTGTTCCTGCTGGGGGTCATGGGTGCGGTGATCATGTCCGGTTCGGTGAAGATGGGCACGGTGACGGTGTACACCGCAGGAGCCCACCCGGTCACCGTACCGGTGGAGAACTGGGTCAAGGATGTCCTGATCCTTCTGATGGGGATCCTGTCCCTGCGGACCACCGCCCGCACACTGCGCGAGAAGAATGAATTCTCCTGGTTTCCCATCAAGGAAGTGGCCTACCTGTTCGCGGGTATCTTCATGACGATCATTCCCGCCCTGGCCATCCTGAAGGCCGGCCACGAGGGAGCGCTCGCCGGGCTGACCAACGCCATCCACGGTCCCGTGCGATACTTCTGGGCCACCGGTCTGTTGTCCAGTTTCCTGGACAACGCGCCGACCTATCTGACCTTCTTCAACTCGGCCCTGGGCTCCCTGGGTATTCCCGAATCCCAGGTGCACGCCCTGCTCAGCGCCGGCGGCAGCCTGCACAACCCCGAGTTCGTCAAGGATCTGGCGGCCATCTCATCCGGGGCCGTGTTCATGGGAGCCATGACCTACATCGGCAACGCGCCCAATTTCATGGTCAAGTCCATCGCCGAAGAGGCGGGCATCCCCATGCCGAGTTTCTTCGGTTACCTGCTCAAGTGGTCCATGCCGGTGTTGATCCCCGTCTTCGTGATCGTGACATTCGTATTCTTCTGGTAGAGGAGTCTTCGCCATGGTGCAAAACAAGAAGCAAACCAACGCCTCGTACTACGAAGTCGTCTTCCGGGGCAAACCCAAGGTCGTGCGGGCCTTCCTGGCCGGCCTGACCCTGGGCGCAGGGAACAACTCCAGAATCTTCTTCAATTTCGCCGACGGTGTTCATCATGAGGGCAAGGCCGAGATGCTGGCCGACAAGGTCGGGATCAGGGTGTCCGACGTGCACGCGATCGTGGATGGGGGCACCAGCGCACTCTTGAAGAACCTGGCCCGGACCATCGACAGGGAAACCGGCCTGGCCGTCACGTCGCACCGCCGGATCCGCTCGGCCGTCATGGAGTTCACCTTCCACGCCTTCGCACGGAAGTACGACGACGACATCACCGGCCTGCTGAACACCCTGCCCCGCGGCCTGAAGCTGAACGGCTACAAGCACAATGTCGTGGTGGACCCGAAGGCCAAAGGGGTGGAGGCCTATACCGTGGCCCACGACTACGAAGCCAAGGGTTCAGGCACCGTTTCCGGTCCCATCGATGCCCTCATCGCCTTCCGCCACACCCTGGCGGACTACCCGTTGATCGAGGCCGAAGACATCGAACTGAAGTACGCCTAAGTTCGAAAACAGAGCGCCCCCCGTGCAATGTCCTCGCCCTGCGGGCTGCGGATTTTGCACGGGGGGCGCTCTGTTTTCTCGTGAAGATGCCCCCGGCGAAAATCACGTTAGCTTCCCCGGCAAGCGATTGCGCGGTGGAAATCCGATCATCCCGGATGGCGCAGGGGGCCCTTGGTTTATCCCCGGGCCCTTTTTCAGATTTTATTGAAGAAACGCCGCGTCCGTGCGTCTCATTCCATGGAGCGCGCCACGAACGGAGGACGGACGTGTCGGAAATCCCCAACCGGAAACAGGCCGATCCCCTCGATCAACTCATGGCCTCCCATGGCGACGGGGTCCTGCGCTATCTCCGCTCTCTTGTCCGGGATCCGGAAGTGGCCCGCGACCTGCTCCAGGACACCTTCCTCAAGCTGATCGACCGGGTCGAGGGGGCCGGTCGAACCCTCGTCTACGCCACGGCCCGCAATTGCGCCCTGGATCACCTGCGACGGCTGAAGGTGCGCCGTGGCAACGGTTCGATCCCCGCCGAGGCGTCCAGCCAGCTCTCCGCGCCCGCCCTCGGTTCCCGACCGGATGTCCACCTCGACGCGGCGGGACTCCGCGACGCCATCCTGGGCGGCTTGGCCACCTTGCCGGAGGACCAGAGAACCGCCTTCCACCTGAGCGAAATCGAGGGCATCCCCTACGCAGAAATCGCGGACCTGCTCGGGGTCAGTCCCGGGACCATCGCCTCCCGCAAACACCATGCCGTCAGAAAATTGCGGCAACATCTCAGGAGACTCGGCTATGAACACTGAAACCTGGAAGGTCACCCTGGAAGCCTATCTGGATGGGGAATTGTCTCAGCAGCAGGCACGGGACTTCGAGGAATTGGCCGCGTCGGATCCGGCAGTCGAGGCGGAACTGGCAACCCGGCGGTCCCTGCGTGCCGCCTGGCGTGACGCCCTGCTCGCCCCCGGCGAGACGCAGGCCACGCGGCCGATCCGCATTCCCTCCGGGCGTTTCCGCCGGAAGACCATGGGGTGGCTGCCCCCCGCGTTGGCCGCAAGCCTGGCGCTGCTGCTGGCGATTCCTCTCCTAGATCGCAGCGAGCACGCGCAAAACGAAAATATCACCCCTGCCCTGACCCGGTCGGGACAAGTCGTGGCCCCCTCCTTCGGGGAGATTCCGGGACGGATCGTGGTCCTGGAACCGGGCGTATTCGACTTACCATCCGGCTGGTGTCGCTGATCGGAGGTCCGCAATGAAATCCCAATCCATGATCCTGACCACCACGCTGCTTTTTGTTCTCGGCCTTGGCGCCGCCGCATTCGCCCGAGAAACCGTGAAGCTGAAGGATGGCACCACCTATCCCGACGCCGTCCTGGTCCGCCTGACCCCCGCGACCTACATCATCCAGACCACCGACAACCTGTTCCAGGTGAGCCAGGACGATCTGGCGCCCGCAACCCTGAAGGCCGCCGAATCCCGGCCCGGTCTCGCTCCCCTAATTTCGAATACCTATGCCGAGGTCCACGCGGACGGGACGGTCACCAGCTATTTCACCATTCCCATCATCAATCGGGGAAAGAAGGCCATGACCACCACGCGATGGGGACTGGCCCCGTGGGAACGCAGCCACGCCGCCGGGCGACATTACGTGGACGACCGCGGGGTGACGCTGACCCCTGACTATTCACCGGGTGTGGAAAAATGGCCCGCCCATCCCCAGGAACGGGTCCAGGTGACCCTGCCCCTGGCCGTCCCCCTGGCACCGGGCGAACGGATGACCCTGACCGGAAGCGAAACCGCCGTCTGGATCCATGACACGGACCAGGGCCATGTGTTCCGGTTCCCCGGCGACTACGCCGAGGACCGGATGGTCTGGCTCAAAGTGCGTATGCCTTCGGGGGCCCACGTCTCGGCCATGACCCCCGCCCCAAGCGCCAGCTTCACGCACGACGGCCACGAGTACCTGATGTGGCGGCACTTTTTCAAAAAGGGGGAAAAGTTTCCTTTGGAAATCCTCTACACCCTCGACGGGGAATAGGATTTCCCGCGTCCGGAACCCATAATGATGAGCGTTGGAGCTGAAGGTGAAGGGGCGTCCATAACACCCGTTCGAGTAATCCGCAGCCCGCAGGGCGAGGACATCTCGAACGGGTGTTATGGACGCCCCTTCACCTTCAGCTTCAACGCCATCAACTCATCGTGCCGGATGCCCAGCAGGTTGCCGAGCTTATGCATCAGCGCATCCTCGTGGGCTTCCAGCACCAGGTCGCTGAAAACCACTTCCCAGAGCAACTCGATGACGGCCAGCTTGCGGGGGCGCGTGTACTGCTCGTTGACCTGCCGGGCGAAAGAATAGAGGTCATCTCGCCGGGCTCGCTCTTCATCGGCGACCTTCATGAGCGATGCCGCCTCCTCGGTTCCCAGGCCGAACCGGCGGGCGACGATATCGGTTATCCGCGTCTTTTCCACTTCACTGAAGTCGCGGTCGGCGTGGGCCGCCTCCAGCAACAACACGCAGGTCGCCACGCGCACGTCTTCCGGGCCGCGGCTATCCTCCGACTGGCCACCGGGAAAGAATTTTTGCAGGGCTTCGAACATCAGTCCTCCGTTTCCCGGGGTAAGGGGATCCGTTGCCAGGTGCTGCCGGGCAAGGTCACGACCTCGTAGGCGATGGTCCCCAGATGACCCGCCAGCATTTCGGCGGTGATTTCCTCGTCACCCTGGCGTCCCAGCAGCACGGCGTCGTGCCCCGCCTCCGCAGCGGGGATATGGGTCACGTCGACCATACACAGATTCATGCAGATTCTTCCGACCAAAGGGGCGCGCTTGCCGTCAACCAGCACGTGACAGCGACCGCCGAGGGCCCGGGGCCATCCATCGGAATACCCCACCGGCAGCACGGCGATGCGGGAGTCGGTCATCGCCTTCCAGGCACGACCGTAGCCCACGGTCTCGCCCGCGGGCACCTCCCGAACCTGGGCGATCCGCACCTTCCACGTCATGGCTGTGCGGAGATCGACCTCCTGGCGGCCGCGCTGACGCACCGCGACCAGGGTTTCGCGCGACGGCCAGATGCCGTAGGCGCTGATGCCCAGGCGCACCACCGAACGGTGGGTCCGATCCCACAACAGGGTCGCGGCGCTGCAGGACATGTGGTGGAAAAGACCGGGATACCCCGCTTCCGCCAGACGCAACCGGTACCCCTCGAAACGCTCCATCTGGGCCAGGGCGAACTTGTGGTCCGTGGTGTCCTCGATGTCGGCGAAATGGCTGCTGATGCCTTTCAACCGCAGGACATTCTTCGCGCGGATCACCGCCAGGGCGGAATCCAGTTCGGCCTCGGTGATTCCCTGTCGATTCACCCCCGTCTCGACCTTGAGATGGATCGCAACCGGTGAACCGAGTTCGGCAAGGTCCCGCAGCATCGCCAGGGAACCGACCGTGAATTCGGCGCCGAGGTCCGCAGCGGAGGCGACCTCCGCCGCAGTTGCCGGCCCCAGCACCAGCACCGGGGCGGCGATTCCACCCTCGCGCAGGGCATGGAGTTCATCCACCGAGTGCACGCCCAGCCAGTCGGCGCCCCCTTCGATGAAGGCCTCGGCGGCAAGCAGAAGGCCGTGACCATAGGCGTTCGCCTTGACCACGGCCATGACTGCGGTGTCGGCGCTCACCGAGCGCCGCAAGGTGCGGATATTCTGGGCCAGGGCCGCGGAGTCGACTTCGATCCGCAGCCAACCCGATTCGGAATCAGGCACCCTGGGCCCTGGCTTCCTTCTGCTTCTTGCGGGTATCACAGGCTGCTTTGTCCTTGCAGGCACCGTACAACTCCAGGCGATGGCGATA
Source organism: bacterium CG_4_9_14_3_um_filter_65_15 (assembly GCA_002790835.1). Taxonomy (GTDB): domain Bacteria; phylum Krumholzibacteriota; class Krumholzibacteriia; order LZORAL124-64-63; family LZORAL124-64-63; genus JAHJTW01. The sequence goes on from PFVX01000021.1 coordinate 74,310, forward strand.
GATCTCGAAATTGTTCTCCTCCGCCAGATGCTCCTGCAGGGCTTCCAGCCGCGGATTGTAGAACTCGGAGATCATCCCGCATTCCAAGCAGATCATATGGTCATGGTGCTCCACAGCGGAGTGCCCTTCGTACCGGGCCAGACCGTCGCCGAAGCGCCGTTCCTCAACGAGGCCGCTCTCGACCAGAAGGTGCAAGGTCCGGTAGACGGTAGCGTACCCGATGCGGGGATTGGCCTTCTTGACCTCCACCAGCAACTCCTCCACCGAAATGTGTCCCTTCAAGCGGAAGAAGGTCGAGATGATGGTATTGCGTTGACGAGTCGTCTTCAGTCCCCGGCGCTGGATGAATTCTGCGAACGCGGTTTCCTTATCCTTGACGAGATCTTCGTCGACCGGAGAATTCGGATTGATGGTCACCATTTTCGAACCTTTCAAGTGCAACGTGGACCCGACTGCTCTCGGTAATGAAAACAGTTTTCGTAATCCAAATTAAAATCACTCTGGGCGACTGTCAAGGCGCCTCAGCGAAAAACTACAGTTGTGCCCCTAAGAATGTTTCCGGCCAGCTGCTTGCAATTGACCGGACATGTTTCTCTGCCCCACAAC
>PFVX01000005.1 GCA_002790835.1 bacterium CG_4_9_14_3_um_filter_65_15
TTTGTGCTAAACGTGAGGTCGGCCCTGGGGGGTGGGGAAAGACTGTGGAAATAGGTGGGGAATGTTTGTGGAAAATGACACTCAAACAAATTCCTCTCTTGGAATGGAGCGCCAATGTCCACAGAGCCCTGTAGGTCTCCAGGCAACTCCAAGAAGGGCCCCATTTTCGTCGTTGGGGCGCCCCGAACCGGCACAACCCTGACCATGGAAATCCTCAATAACCACAGCCTTGTCCACCTTTACAATGAGGTCCATTACAACGAGCGCATCGCCGATTTGATTCCGTGCGAGGAACCTCTCGACCCCGAGAATCTCCAAAAATCCGCGGAGACCCTTTTGGCCAAATCTCCCTGGAAACACGGGGGAAATGACCCGGCGTCCGACCTCGCGGACTTGGTCACCAAAGCAAGGAAGCTGGGTGGCACGCATGGAGCCGTTCTTGAAGCTTTTCTTGGGGCCGAATCCGCCGCCTCAGGCAAGATCATCTGGGGGGATAGCTCCCCCCAGGATGTTCTCTACCTGGATCGCTTGAAGGATTGGTACCCCGATGCCCGTTTCGTCGGCGTTGTTCGGGATCCGCGGGCTTACCTCGCCTCATACAAGAATTACTACCGCAAACAGTTGAAGAGTTACCGCAATCGCTTTAACCCTTTGGCGAACTGCCTCCTCTGGCGATCGTACATGCGGGCTCTTCTCGCGGCAAAATCAGGATTGTTCGGGGCTTCCGTTCACCTCCTCCACTACGAGGATCTCGTCAGCCACCCGGAAATTGAAATCCGGAAACTGAGTGAATTCCTGGATCTCCCCTATGAGGAAACCATGCATGCTGTGGGCCGTCAGAATTCCTCCTACATACCAGTTGCAGAAGACTCCAAAAATACCGGGATCAATGCCGGGTCACGCGACCGGTGGAATACAGAATTAACCGGAGCGGAAATCTGGTTGACCCAAAAAATCGCAGGCAGGGAGCTCATCGAATTGGGCTACAGCCCCGTTCCCGTCACGTTTCGTCGGGAAGAATTCTGGTCGGACATCCGAACCCTTAATGCGATGCCAGGCAGGGTCTTCAATCTTCTGTTCAGGACCGGTAAGCCATTCACTCTTGCGAAGTTGAAACGGGTATTGGGAAAATCCCGCTAGATCCGGCATGGACGTTTCCAATGTCGTGGCAAATAATTGCCCGGCTCCATGGTAGTTCGCCATGGAAGCCGGGCAAAATTCTCCCGTCGAGGATCGTTACTTCAGCAACGTGATCCGCTTGCTCACCGAAACGTCACCGCTGTCCATGCGCACCATGTAGATGCCGCTGGCCAGGCCGGAGCCGTCCAGAGTGACCTCGTGGCGACCCGCGTCGCGGTTGCCGTCCACCAGGGTCTGCACGCGACGGCCGGCGAGGTCGTACACGTCGATCCGCACGTGACCGGAGTTGGGCAGCACGAAGGCCACGGTCGTCATGGGGTTGAACGGGTTGGGCGAGATGTCCGCCAACACGGCAGAACCCAGGCCGGGGGCCTTGTCGACGATCGGCTCATTGGAAGCCAGGATCTCATCGATGGCCCTGTCGAAGTCCACGGCACCCTTCTCGGCAGAGGTCATGGCTTTGTTGACCGGTGCTCCGCCCAGGCTCGGACGGTAAGTCGTCACGGCCCAATCCATCCGCGCGGTCTGACCGACGGTGAATTCGTACATGCAGAAATCGTCGGAATAATCCATGAAGTTGTTGACCGGATCGGCGCCGGTTGCGGGGCAGGTGTCCCGTCCCTCGGGGCAACCGTAGGCGGGGATCAGCTCGTACGGGGTGTCGTCGACTTGGTCACCCTGGCCGAAGCAGCCGTTCTGAAAGGTGTGATACAGGCCCAGGTAGTGGCCGATCTCGTGGGTGGCGGTGTCGCCCTCGTCGTAGGGAGCGGCGCCGCCACCGGGCAGCGAGGCCCACAGCAGGACCACACCGTGGCCCCAGTGGTCCTCGGGAGCCATCCACGGGAAGTAGGCCCATCCCAGGATGCCGCCCGGAGGGCTCTGCGTGTAGATGTTCAGCACATGGGCCGAGTCGATGTTCAGGTACTGCTTGACCGCTTTCTCCTGCTTGGTCTGCATGTCCCAGCTGAAGTATTTGGTCGATTGGTAGCGGGCGAAGTGATACAGGTAGAAGCTCACGCCGGTGCCTGCGTAGGCGTCGTTCAGCACCTGGATCTGGTCGGCGACCATCTGGTCGGTGACGTATCCGTTACTGGTGCTGGCGTAGATCGAATGGATGGCCACCGGAATGGAGATGTTCAAGGCCTTGCCGTAGTGCTCCTCGATCCAGCGATCCAGGTTGGCGGGGGCACGCTCGGCCGCGACGGCCGGATCATCGAAAGTGGCGCAACGGGTTCCGGCAACGTTGCCGCCAGCAACGCCCGTGTAGACGATATCCCCGGCAATGGGCGGCAGCTGGGTCATGGCCGTGGCGACGACCGTCAAGGCGACCATGGTCGCGCAGAAAACGAGGAAACCGATCTTCAGTCTGTTCATGTGGCGTTCTCCCCCCACTTTTGGATGAGCAACAAGTTTCCTGACTTTTGATGGAAACGCTTGAGAAATTGTATTATATCACCCCCCATGGGGAATAAGAACCTTTTTTTTATCCGAATCCTTCCTCCCACCTGGTCTTGATATTTGGATATCGTATGTCATTTGTCCACAACTATTTGCCAATTGACGAGGCCTCTTGGTCCGCATACCTTTGGCTTGAGGTGCCTCATGCGATATTTGCCCCTGGTTTTTTCCTGTCTCATGCTGGCGGCGCACCACGGCCGCGCCTCCCAGCCGGGCCTTATCGGGCTTTGGCTTGCCGTTCCCTTGATCCTCCTTCTGAAACGGCGCTGGTCCGACATCGTCCTGCAGCTCGTGATGGTCGCCGGCGCCGGGATCTGGGTGGCGGCAACCCTGCGCTTTGTCCACCAGCGGCAGGCCGCGGGCATACCCTCCGTCCGCCTGGTCCTGATCCTCACCTTGGTCGCCCTGTTCACCCTGGTCAGCGGCCTGCTGCTGAACCTGCGCGGCCGCCGCGCCGCGCTGCCGGAGACCGATCCCGTCGGCTCCGGTCTGGGCGCCTTCCTGGCCACCCTGGCGGTGCTGATTCCTGTTCAGCTGGTGATGCACCCGGCGGGATTGCTCGCCGAGCGGTTCCTTTCCCACGCCGGTTGGTGGGAGATCGGCGCCCTGGCTCTCTACGCCGGATGGCTTGCCGACCGGCTCCGGGACGCGCGGCAGATCCGCAAGCTGCGCCCCCGCGCCTGGCTGGCGTTTTCGCTCATCTTCTTCACCCAGCTCATCCTGGGGCTATCCGGTTTCGAGCGCCTGCTGATGACGGGCAAGCTGCACCTTCCCGTTCCGGCAATCATCGCCGCCGGACCGCTCTTTCGCGGCACGGGTTTCTTCATGGCCATCCTGTTTTCGGCCTCGGTGCTCCTGGTCGGCCCGGCCTGGTGCAGCTGGTTGTGCTACATCGGCGCCTGGGACGACCGGGCCTCCCGCGCCCAACGTCGCCCGGGCCGGTTGCCGCGCTGGCGACCCGCCCTGCGGGTGGTCATCCTCGTGGTGGTCCTGGCCACGGCCTTCGGACTGGGCCGCCTCGGCGCAAGCACCGCCACCGCCGGCATGCTCGCGGCGGGGTTCGGTCTTGCGGGTGTTGGCTTGATGGTGTTTTGGTCCCGGCGCACCGGCCACATGACCCACTGCACGGCCTTCTGCCCCATGGGCTGGTTCGCCACACGCATGGGAAAGGTGTCCCCGTGGCGTCTGCGCATCGCTCCGTCGTGCACCGATTGCGGCGCCTGCTCTCCGGCCTGCCGGTACGACGCGCTGTATCCCGAAGACGTCGCCCTGCGTCGACCGGGCGAGGCCTGCACCCTGTGCGGGGACTGCTTGAGCAACTGTCCCACCGGGAGCATCGCCCTGCGCTTCCCCGGCCTTTCGGCCACACGGGCCCGCACGGTTTTCTTCGTCATGGTCTGCGCATTGCACGCCGCCTGGATCGGTGTCGCCCGACTCTGATTCGCCGGCGGCGTGAGAATGACCAAAACCCCCAACCTTTTTATTGGCAATGAATTGCAATATCGTTGGCCAGGATTCCTCTTGATTCCTGCGCCCAGAACGGCATACAATAATTCCCATGGAACATCTGGGAAATGCCCGGCGACTCTCGCCCATTCTGCACGGAACCAAGCCCGCGGCATCCGGTCTGTGGATCCCCCTCATTCTGATGACTCTGGGCATGGCCGCGCCTGCGGCCGGGTTGACGACTTCCGATCGTCTCGCCGTCATCTCCGACCAGCTCGGCTACTACCCCTGCATGGACTGCCACGGCGACCAGGCCACGTACACCCAACCGCGCATCCTCGAGGAAGAGCACGTCGAGCCCCTGCTCTACACGGACACCGAAGGCGTCGTTCATCAGGTCACTTTCGGGGAACGCCTGGCCATCTCGCAGCTGATTGCCGAACCGAAGGCCTGGGACTTGCGCAGCGAGATGCTGGCGAAGGTCGGCCTGTCCATCGGCATCCGGGAATACATGGAATTCAACGGTCTGAGCGAGGAGGATTCGGTCTGGGTCCTCACTCACGGCGGCGGAAACATCTGGTGCCTGAACTGCCACGACATCGAGGACCGCAACAAGCTCGTCAAGCTCAACGGCGAGAAGCTGACCTTCAACCAGAGCCAGCTGCTGTGCGGGGAATGCCACGGTCCCGCCCTGCACGACTGGGAGCTGGGCATCCACGGCAAGACCACCGGATACTGGAACCTGGCCATGGACTCCGGCGACGTCAGCATCCGCAAGCTCTGCGTGGAGTGTCACAACCCCCATGCGCCCGCCTTCGCTTCCATGCAGGCCTTGCCGCCGCCGGTCTCGCGCATTCCCCGAAGGGGCGTGGACGCCCCCGAAACCGCCGCCGAGGACCGGGAGAACGGAGGCCACGGTCATGAGTAGGAAAGCTCGTTTCAAGGAGGGTTCGTGCGGGCGGCGGGGATTCCTGAAGTTGCTGACGGTGACCGCAGTCGGCGCCATGGCCCTGCCCAGCGAATCCGAAGCCTTCGATCTGGACGCCTTCATCCAGCGCCACTTCAAGGAACTGGACAAGGAAGCCCTCGCCAAGACCCTGCGCCGCCTCGAAGAAAAGTACGACCACGATTACGGGCGCGATGACTTCAAGGTCCGCGCCGACGGACCCCAACCCGGGGTCCACTATGCATACGCCCTGAACCTGTCCAAATGCATCGGCTGCCGCCGCTGTGTGCAGGCCTGCGTGGAAGAGAACAATCAGCACCGCGGCGACCCCGAACGCGGTGACCGCATCGATTACATCAGGGTGCTGGAGATGGAGAAGGGTTCGCTAAATGTCGAGAAGTCCGAGCACTTCTACGATCACGAGGTCCCCGCCGAGGGCAAGTACTACATGCCCGTCCAATGCCACCACTGCAACGATGCCCCCTGCGTGAAGGCCTGCCCCGTGGAGGCCACCTGGCAGGAACCCGACGGTATCGTCGTGGTGGACTACAACTGGTGCATCGGCTGCCGCTACTGCGCCGCCGCCTGCCCCTACTGGGCGCGAAAATTCAACTGGGTGAAGCCCCGAATCCCCAGCGAGGAGATCAATCCCGACACCCACTACCTGGGCAACCGGCCCCGGTACCAGGGCGTCATGGAAAAGTGCACCTTCTGCATCAACCGGGTGCGAAGAGGCCTGAACCCGGCCTGCCACGACATCTGCCCCACCGGCAGCCGGAAGTTCGGCAACCTGCTGGACGAGAACAGCGTGATCCGCCAGATCATCGCCACCAAGCGGGTATTCATCCTCAAGGAAGAAGTGGGGACCGATCCCAGCTTCTACTACTTCTTCGATTAACGGGTTTCCCATCCCCGGACTGAGACCGGGCCTGGAAAGCGGACGCTATGATGTATCTGACCTTTGTCTTCCGCTCGATCCGGGGAATGCTCCGGGGCGGCCCGGCGTACCGCAGCTGGGTATTCCTGCTGGCGTGCATCGCGGGGTTCGGCGCCCTGGCCTACTCGCGCCAGGCCCAGCACGGTCTGGGCATCACCGGCATGACCGACGAGGTGAGCTGGGGGCTGTACATCGCCAACTTCACCTTCCTGGTGGGCATCGCCGCCGCCGGGGTCATGATGGTCATTCCCGGCTATCTCTACCACCACAAGGAGATCAAGGGCGCGGTGCTGCTGGGCGAGATCGTGGCCATCGGCGCGCTGATCATGTGCCTGCTCTTCGTGGTCGTCGACCTGGGCCGGCCGGATCGCATGTGGCACATGATCCCGCCCTTCGGACGCTTCCATTTTCCCGTGTCGATGTTGAGCTGGGACGTCGTCGTTCTCAACGGCTACCTGTTGCTGAACCTGCACGTCCCCGGGTATCTCCTCTACAAGAAGTACCGCGGCGAGAAACCCGCCTCCTGGCTCTATCTGCCCTTCGTCTACATCTCCATCATCTGGGCGGTCAGCATCCACACCGTCACCGCCTTCCTCTACACGGGCCTGGCCGGAAAGCCCTTCTGGAACGCGGCAATCCTGGCGCCCCGCTTCATCGCCAGCGCCTTCTGCGCGGGGCCGGCGTTCATCATCCTGGTTCTGGAGATCGTCAAGCGGCGGACGGCCTTTCCCCTGGGCGACCGCGTCATCGGCTTCCTGCGCATGGTCGTTCTCATCGCCGGGCTGATCAACATCTTCCTGCTCATCAGCGAGGTCTTCACCGAGTTCTACGCGCACAGCGCCCACGTCGCCAGCGCCCAGTACCTGTTCTTCGGCCTGCACGGTCACAACCAGCTCGTCCCTTTCATCTGGACCTCCATCACCCTGAACGTGACGGCCCTGCTGGCGCTGATGTCCCGGCAGCTCGAGCACCGGGGCACCCTGCTGCGTGTCATCCCCCTGGTCATGCTGATCGTCGCCATCTGGATCGAAAAGGGTATGGGGCTGGTGATTCCCGGCTTCACCCCCACACCCCTGGGGGAGATCCTGGAATACCATCCCACCGCCAACGAAATCGCCGTCACCGCCGGGGTGTGGGCGATCGGGCTGTTGGTGATGACCGTCCTGATCAAGCACGCGGTTGATATCGAAACGGGGGTTCTGAGGCAAAACAAGGCGCCGGCGGGCGGACTCGTTCGCCCCTGACCGACGCCTAATGATGGCTTCAGTTCTTGCGCTTATCCTTGACCGCTTGGGCCTTGGCGGACCGGTACTGTCCCAGCAGCTCTTTCGTATCCTGCGCCACGCTCGTCAGATCAAAGCGATGCCACTTGGCCGACAGCTCTTCATAGGAATGGGCCAGGTCGGCGACCAACTCGCGATCCTTGCCGTTGGTCTCCACGAAACTGCGGTAACCCTTGATGATGTTGATCTTGCTCAGAATGTAATCGGCACGGTCGGGGATCTCGGGATTGTTGCCCGATTCCATGTTGTGGCAGAACGCGCAGGTGTTCTTGACCCGGCCGGCGAAGATGAAGTCCATCTCCATGGCCCCATGGCAGGTCACGCAATTGGGCGCCGTTCCGGTGTCTTCCAGGATCCGGTAGTGGTCGCTGGTGCAGAACGCGACCTTCTGGTTCTCGTGGCACTCCCCACAGGTCTCGGGAATCCGATCGTAGCGGACCCGGTCCCGCACCCCGACGTGCGCCATTTCAGGATCGGTGGCCTGGGTATCGCCTCCATGGCAATCGGAGCAGTCGAGACCGGCGATACCGTGGACCGAATCGCGGAATTCGACGAAGTAGTCGTAGAGACTCTTGTGCTTGACCTTGAAGATCGGAGAGCTGTGGCATTTCATGCACTCGGAGGCCACCGCAGGCAGGGCGACCATCCCGGTCACGATAATCAGTGCCAGGGTCATGATCCGGAGCCTGTTCATGTACTGAACCTCCCGTGGTCATCGGGGCGGCTGACCGTCCCCGTCGAAGAACCCGGCCTTAAGAAGGAAGATCTCGGCACGGATTCCTCGGTGACACAATTCCTACCTTTGAACTATACAATACCGGAAAGAGTTCCCCTAGAAATCCTTTCACCAAACCTTGATAACAATAATCAAATTCATACGTTAGAGGGTTTCGGAAATCCGATTTCTTTTCGGTGAGGTTTGACCGATCTCCCATTTTTGTGATAGGGTTTTCAACAGGCAAGTGGCGGTTCCCGATTATCCACTCCTGGATGGAGGCCCATGACCAACGGTTTTCCCCCCGACGCGATTCTGGATCAGCTTCGTCAGCTCCGGACAATCGTAGCCGAACTGGAAGACCGGGTTCGCTCTCTTGAGGCCGGGACCTCTGCCGCGCCCTCGGCGACCCTCGCCGCCGGCGACGCCGTTCAGGAAGCGCCGCTCAACACCGTTGCCGAGCTGCCCCACTCCGGCCACTTCAATCATCTGGTGGCGTTGACCGGCCGCTCCATCATGATTCTCGCCGTCGCATTCCTGTTGCGTTTCATCACCGAGGCCGAAATCGTGCCACCGGCCCTGGGCGCTTCCCTGGGCGTGGCCCTGGGCATCGGACTCCTGCTGCTGATTCCCCGTTCCGACCGCAAGGGAGACCGGTTCAGCGCCGCAGCCCACGGTTTGACCGCGGTGGCCATCGCCCTGCCCCTCATTCTGGAAACCGTGGTCACCTTGGCCATCATCCCCTACCGACTGGGGGCCCTGTACCTGGCCGTCTTCACGGCCGTCGGCCTGGTAGTCGTCTGGCGGCATAACTTCCGGAGCCTGGCCTGGGTGTTCGGACTGGGCGCCGTCATCCTGTGCTTCACCCTGATCAGCAAGACCGGTCACCACCTGGAATTCTTTTTCATCCTGCTCGCCCTGGGCGCCGGCACCTGCCTGTTGGCGTACAGTCGCCGCTGGCACCTTCTGCGCTGGGTGGCCGCTTCCGCGCTCGCCCTTGTGCTGCTGCAGTTGATTTTCATGGCCTCCGGCGGCTCCCAGGATCTTCTCGTCTCCGAAAGCCCGCGGGTCATCCAGGCCCTCTGCCTAGCCTACCTGCTGGTCTATCTGTCGATATTCAGCTGGCGAGCGTTGGTCCAGGGACGCGGAGTCAAGGTCTTCGACATCGTCCAGTCCGCGGTCGCGGTCATGATCGGCTTCGGCGGCGCGGTCCGGATCGCCCTGAACAACGGTGCGGGCACGGGACTGATCGGGCTTCTCGCCTTGATTGGCGCGGTGGCGGGTTACACCGTCGCCTTCGCCTTCGTGTCCACCCGCCAGGGACGCGGGCGCACCTTCTTCTACTTCGCCACCCTGGCCCTGGTCTTCCTCTTCCTGGGCAGCCTCATGATCGTGCACGGCCCCTGGTTGACCTGGTGCTGGATCGCATTGGGATTGGCGGCCAGCGGGCTGGGTGGGCGATTCCGCCGGGTGACCTTGCGTTATCACGCCGCCGTCTACATCACCCTGGCTTCCCTGAAGTCGGGGCTGGTCTCCGCCTCGCTGCTGGCCTTCCTGGTCCCGGCCACTTCCCGCTGGCCCAAACTGTCCGCCACGGGCGGATCGGCCCTCGCCGCTGCGACCGCGGCCTACCTCATCCTGGTCCTTACCCAGCGCGGACGCGAGGTCCCCTTCGCCCGGCGGCTGCCTCGCCTGGCCCTGGCCTCCCTGCTGATGGGGGGCACGGGATATTTTGCGGTCATGGCCCTGGCCTCGCTTACCAGCTGCCTGCCCCCCACGGCCCATTCCGCCATGTTGGCCCTGAGCCGGACCCTGGTCATCAGCATAACCGCCGTTTTCCTGGGGGCCATGGCGCCACGCCTCGACCTGAAGGAACTGGGGTGGTTGATCTATCCCATCCTGCTGTTCGGGTGTGGGAAACTTCTCCTGGAGGACATGAAATCCGGTTCAGCCATCACCCTGGCTGTGGCTTTCGCATCTCTGGGCGGAGCGCTGGTCCTGGGCCCCCGCCTTCTGCGCAAACGGGAAACGGCCCCCATCGGAGCCGTTTCCCCGTCAGGTTGATCATTCCCTCAACCCTGATCCACCCACGCGCGCAACTTGTAGATCGTGCCGCCCTGCGGCCCGGGCACGGGAGCCGCGTAGAAGGTCGTGGGACCGTCCACCGCCATCACCCGGTCACCCTGCAGCGTGAAATCCACATGCATTTTGTAGACGGCCTTCAGAACCCGGGGCCTCCCCTGCTCCTGCGCATTCTCCCAGGGGGTGAGCCGCTCGCAATGGCCCACAGTGATCGAGGTCACCGCCGGAACCATGGCGCCCTGGGAATTCCGGCAAGCCTTCCCGCCGAACATGCGTCCGGCGATGGTCAATTCCTCGTCGCGGCCCCACATGGTCTTGACGAGGACCTTGCCCAGGTCGTTCACGTCGCAGGGGTGCATGGAGAAGACGAAATCTTCGTCCAGCAGGTCGGCGTAGGCCGCCAGGTCGCGGTCGACATAGGCCTTGGCCACCCCGGAGACCAGTTCGTCGGGCGTTCGCGCGCCGTCGCCGCCGGCCCCCTGCACAGAAAGAACCTGGTCCCGGTTGCTGCAACTCGCGGCCGTCCACAGGATCAGCAGAATGATGTTGAGGAGGATGAATCGAGAACGCATGGCATGCCCTCTTTCGTTCGTGGGGTCCGATCAGGTCGGCGAACGGGCGTGGGCAAACGCGAGGTTCAGAAAGGGCGGGCGCCGAAGCCCGCCCCTGACATCAGGCTAGGGAACCGTTGCAGAGGAGTCAATCCCCCCCATCCCCCACTTCGGCCATGGCGATGGATACGGAGAACGCTCCGCGCAGGTCGCCGAGTCCGTAACCCGTGGCGTGGTCCGCGGGATATAGGGTGCGGATCTTCTCCGCCACATCGGGGGCGACATCCGCGCCGTGACATTTGAGGCAAAGGGACAAAGTCGGGATGGCCTTCATGTAACGGAAATCCCGCCCACCGTCCGGCCCGGGAACCACGGCCCACGTCTCCAGGTCCAGGGTGGAGGCGCCGCCCGACTTGTCGGCGGCGAACTTCTCCAGAACACCCCGCTCCCAGGCGTCGGGGGCATTGTCGGGGTTGCGCCACTTCAGGCTCGTCCGGCCGACGGTGATGCCTTCCCGCTCGTCGATCGCCGCGGCGATGGCCGGCGCCTGCACGTTGCAGACCTCCAGGGCCGCGACCGGGCCGCCGTCCTGCATGGCCTGCTTGAGGGCCGTCTTGAGATTGCTGCCCAGGGCGGCGGCCGCCGCCTTGCAGCGCAGAAGAGCCTCATCCTCGGTCACCGGAAGGGCCGGATAGACAGCTGGGGTGGCCGCGACTTCCGTCTTCTGGTCGGCCGCCGGCTGAGCGTCACCCTCGCCTCCACCCGAACATCCGATCAGCAGGAGCGCCGCCAGCAGCAGGACTCCTGTCATGAGTTTGGTCTTCATCCTCGTCCCCCTTGATCTCGCCCTGGATAATTCCCGCGCAAAAGCCCGAAGGCCGCGGGCGGATGGTCTTAGCCCGCCGACTTGATCGCGTGTTGCTTCAGATCCGCCAAATCGATGAACTCCAGTGTCAGGATGTGAGTGGCCTCCAGATGCACCGGCGGTGCAACACCGAATTCGAAGGCCTCCTGCCAGCGTTCAGCGCACAGACACCAGCGGTCACCGGGCCGGATGCCGTCGAAGTCGAACTCCGGCCGAGGTGTGGACAGGTCGTTGCCGCGACTCATGCTGAAGGCGAGGAATTCGGCCGTGGCCTGGATGCAGACCAGATGGTGGCCGTGGTCTTCGGGGCCGATCTCGCAGCAGCCGGTGCGGTAGAATCCGGTCAAGGGGTCGCGGCTGCATTCGGTCAATTCCGTTCCCAGGACGTTCAGGGGCATTTGCTTCACGAGGTTATCCATTCCGGCTAAGGGACGATTTCCGGCCTAGAGAGAATGTATCTCTTTTTGGAGAATCCGCCTGGGGAACAGCCTTGATCTGACGGAAGGAATTCCAACCGTCTCATTCGCACGCCGTCACAAAAAAGCGCCCCCCGGCTCCAGCCGGGGGGCGCTCTGCGAATCGTCCGCGAAACCGGAAACTACATCCCCGTACTCAACAACCGGATCGCCTGGTCGGCGAGGGCCTTGAACTGGCCGAAGTACACGCCCAAAACCAAGGTGGGCACGGTCAGGACGCCCAGCACCGTGTACTGCAGCCAGTGCAGCTTCAGGGGGCTGGTGTCGGCACCCTCGGCGGGGCGGGTCAGCCACATGGCCTTGACCACCTTGTAGTAGTAGTAAAGGCCGATGACCGAGTTGACCCCCGCCACGATGACCAGCCAGAACCACTGGCGATCCATGACGGCGGTGAAGATGTACAGCTTCCCGACGAAGCCCGCGAAGGGCGGTACGCCCGCCAGGGAAGACAGGAACACCACCATCATCGCCGCGGCCCAGGGCGCGCGGAAGCCGAGGCCGACGTAGTCTTCCAGTTCCTCGCTCTTGAGGTGGTTGTTGACGGCCACCACGAAGAAGAAGGCGCCCAGGTTCATGAAGGTGTAGACCAGCAGGTAGAACAGCACCGCCTGAAGCCCCTGGCCCGTCAGCAGCACGAAGCCCATGAGGATGTAACCCACGTGGGAGATGCTCGAGTAGGCCAGCAGGCGTTTGACGTTGGTCTGGCGCAGGGCGACCAGGTTGGCGTAGATCATGGTCGCGGCCGACATCACCGCCACCAGCAGGGGCCAGTTGAAGTCCGCGATCAGGGTGGACCCTGTGGCCGGGTCGTTGCCCGAAGCCAGCACCGTGTAGAAGAAGCGGATCATCAGGGCGAACCCGGCGGCCTTGGGGCCCACCGAGAACAGGGCGCTGACGGGGGTCGGCGCGCCCTCGTACACGTCGGGCGCCCAGTAGTGGAAGGGCACCGCGGCGATCTTGTAGCTCATCCCCACCAGAATCAACACCGCGGCGATGAGCAGGCCGAAGGGGTCGGGCTGGTGCGCCATCAGGCCGGCGCGGATCCCCGTGAAGGTCAGCGAGCCGGTCATGCCGTACAGCAGGGACAGTCCGTACAGCATGATGGCGCTGCTGACCGCGCCGAAAACGACGTACTTCAGCGACGCCTCGGTGCTGCGCAGGGTGGAGCGCATGTATCCGGCCATGACGTAGCTGACCAGCCCCACGCCCTCCATGGACAGGAAAAGCATCAGCAGGTCCCGCGCCTCGGCCATGACGCACATCGCCAGGGTCATGAGGGTGGTCAGGACGTAGAACTCGCCCTTGTTCTCCCGCCACCGGCCCATGATTTCCTCGCTGGTCCAGGCGAAAAGGACCGTGACCAGGCCGGTGAAGATGAATATCAGGCGGAAGAAAGTGGCCAACCCGTCCACCACGACCAGCCGGCCCATGATCGAGTGGGCGGTCGGATCGGCGTGCAGCATGGCGGCCACGGCGTAGCTGCCGGCGGTGACCAGGCCGATGACCGAGATCGCGAACGGCACCCAGGGCCGCCGGCCGCGCACGATCAGGTCGCCCAGCAGGCCGGCGAGGAAAGCGCCGACCAGCACCGCTTCGGGGATCCAGTGCCCCAGGTCCGACCAGGTGGGAATGTTCAGATTCAACAGTTCCATCACGGAACGCTCCTTCAAGGTCGCCGGATCAGCCGGCCACCACCTTGATCAGGTTGTTCAGGGACACCTTCATCAGGTCCAGCACGGGCATGGGATAGATACCCAGCAGCAGCACGAGGATCCCGATGGGCACGAGGGTGAACATCTCGCGGCCGCTGATATCGGGCAGGTCGTCGTACTTTTCGTTCTTCGGACCGAGGAATACGCGCTGGAGCATCCACAGGACGTAAGCCGCGCCGATGATGATGCCCAGGGCGCTGATGATGGCGACGGTGCGGTAGACCGGGAATACGCCGATGAAGATCATCGCCTCGCTGACGAACCCGCTCAGGCCCGGAAGGCCGATGGCGGCGAACAGGGCGAAGCTGAAGACACTGGTGTAGAGGGGCATCTGCAGGCCCAGGCCGCCGAAGCCGTTGATCTCGCGGTGGTGGGCGCGGTCATAGATGACGCCCACGCAGAGGAACATCATGGCGGTGATGGTACCGTGGTTGAACATCTGCAGCACGGCGCCGTTGATGCCGGCGCTGGTCATGGCCGACATGCCCAGCAGAACGTATCCCATGTGGCTGATGGACGAGTAGGCCACCAGTTTCTTCATGTCCGTCTGCGCCATGGCGCAGTACGCCCCGTAGAGGATGTTGATGGCCCCGAATATGGCCAAGGTGAAGCTGAACCACACCGCGGCGTCCGGCAGGATGGGGTAGCTGATCCGCAAGAGACCGTAAGTCCCCATCTTCAGCAGCACACCGGCCAGGATGACGGACACGGCCGTGGGAGCCTCGACGTGGGCGTCGGGCAACCAGGTGTGGAAAGGAAAGATGGGCACCTTGATGGCGAACCCGATGAACAGCCCGAGCCACAGCAGATGGCGGATGTCGGTCGCCTTCAGCCAGGCGCTGTGGTTGGCCTGATCCATCATGAACAGCATGTTGAACGTGTGGCCGCCGGTGTTGGGGTCCTGCACGTTCAGGTAGAAGGCGATCATGGCCAGCAGCATGAGCACCGACCCGGCCAGCGTGTACAGGAAGAACTTGATGGCGGCGTACTCGCGCCGCGGGCCGCCCCAGATCCCGATCAGGAAGTACATGGGCAGGAGCATCAGTTCCCAGAACAGGTAGAACAGGAAGAAGTCCAGGGCGCAGAACACCCCTATCATGGCCGCCTCGAGAATGAGGAACAGGGCAAAGTAGCCCTTGGTGGCCTTGGAGATGTTCCACGAGGCGATGATGCACAGGAACGAGAGCAGCGCCGTCAGCAGCACCATGGGCACGCTCAGGCCGTCGATACCCATGTAGTACTCGATGTTGAAGCTCTTGATCCAGGTGTAGTGCTCGACGAACTGGAACGCGGCGGTGCCGCGGTCGAAGTTCACGAACAGCTGTACGGCGAGGATCAAGGGCACCGCAGCGGCCGCCGCAGCCACAGTCTTGATGATCTCTTTCCGTTCCGACGGAATGAAAGCGATCACAGCCGCCCCGATGACCGGAAAAAAGGTCATCCAGGAAAGAATGTGCTCACCCATGCGTGGCGCTCCTCTCGGGGGTACTCGTTGTCGATCCGAACATTACAGAACCTTGTAGACCACGATCAGGACCAGGACCGATGCGCTGGTGTAGACCAGATAGGTCTGCACGCGACCGGTCTGAAGCCGACGGAAACCTTCCCCGGCTCCCTGCAGGGCCACCGCGACTCCGTTGACCGCTCCGTCGACGACGTAGTGGTCGAACAGACCCGAGGCCCAGCTCATCATGCGCGTCAAGTAGCCGGTGCCGTTGACGATGCCGTCGATGACGTAACGATCAAATGCGGCGCAGACGGCCGCCCACCACAGGGTGGCGCGGTAGACCGTCGCGGCGTAGAACTCGTCGAAGAAATACTGGCCCTGCAAGACCGTATAGAGGCCGGACATCCGGGCTTGGATCCGGGACGGATCCACCTTGTGCATGAAGTAGACCCACCAGGCGCCGCCGATCCCCAGAATGACCATCAGGATGGACATGAACATGGCGCGGATGTGGGCCGTGTGACGCACGTCGTGGTGGCCACCGTGACCGGCCTCGGCGTGCTCGGCGCCCGAAACGGCGGTTTCGTGGCCCTCCCCTGCGGGTTCCTCGTGCGCCGGTGCGGCGTGTTCATCCGCGAGGGCCACATCCTCGTGACCGCCGCTGGCTTCCAGGTGGAATTCAGCGGCGATGGCCGGCACGTCGTAGGGCACGGCGAACTTGCTGAACCAACCCTTGTCGGCGGTCTTGAACCCGGAAACGAAGATGGACAGGATCGCCAGCACGATCAGCGGCACGGTCATGGTCCAGGGCGACTCGTGGGCGTGATCAAAACGTTCCTGGTCCGCCGGTTTGCCGAAGAAGGCCCTGAACGTCAGGCGGAACATGTAGAAGGGCGTGAGCAAGGCGGCCGCAATACCCAGAATGAAGGGGATGTAGTGTCCGTCGGTCATGCCGAAGGCCAGGGCCGAGCCCAGGATCCCGTCCTTGGAGAAGAATCCCGAAAATCCCGGCACGCCGGAGAGCGCCAGGGTGCCGATCATGAACGTCCAGAAGGTGATGGGCATCTTCTTGCGCAGGCCGCCCATGTCGGTGATCTCCTGGCTGTGCACCGCATGGATCACCGAGCCGGCCGTCAAGAAGAGCAGGCCCTTGAACATGGCGTGGGTCGTCAGGTGGAACATGGCGTTGACCGAATCGCCCGCCCCCAGGGACATGACCATGTATCCGAGCTGGCTGAGGGTTGAAAACGCCAGCACCCGCTTGAAGTCGGTCTTGACCAAGGCGATGGTCGCGGCCACGAAGGCGGTAATGGCGCCGACGTAGAGAATGACCAGCATGGCCGTGGCCCCGAACAGGGGGGACAGCCGGGCCACCATGTACACACCGGCTGCGACCATGGTGGCGGCGTGGATCAGGGCCGAGACCGGCGTGGGGCCTTCCATGGCATCGGGCAACCAGATGTGCAGCGGGATCTGCGCCGATTTGCCGACGCAACCCATGAACAGGCCGACGCCCGCCCAGGCCAGCAGGTGTCCCGAGATGGTCCCGGCGTGCACATGGGCGAAGAGCTCGAAGTAGTTCAAGGTGCCGCAGACCGTGAAGAAGGTCAGGATGCCCAGCCAGAAGCCGTAGTCGCCCACACGGTTGGTCAGGAAGGCCTTCTTGTTGGCGTTGGCCGCCGAGTGCTTGTGGAAGAAGAACCCGATGAGCAGGTAACTGGACAGGCCCACCAGTTCCCAGAACACGTACAGGAAGAACAGGTTGTTCGACAGCACGATGCCCAGCATGGAGAAGGTGAAGAAGCCGAGGAACGCGAAGAAGCGCTCGTAACGGCGGTCGCCGTGCATGTACCCGGTGGAGTACAGATGGACCAGGAAACTGACCGTGGTCACCACCATGAGCATCACCGAAGTCATGCCGTCGACCAGCATCCCGGCGTCCAGATGGAGGCTGCCCAGGTCGACCCAGGTAAAAGACGCCTCCACGCGATAGGCGGGATCGCCGATCTTCCAGAAACAGATGAAGATCCGGATGGCCAGGATCCAGGCGGCGCCCATAAAGCTCACCCCGATGAAGTCGCCCTTGCGCGGCAGCATCCTGCCGAAGAAGAACGTCAACACGTACGACAGCAGGGGCAAGCCCAGAATGACCAGCGCGGTGGTCAGGATGGCATTGTCGCTCATCACCGGTTCGACTCCCTTATCGCTTCAGGCTTTGGACGACGTCCGCATTGGCGGTGCCGAAGTTACGGTACATCGCCAGAACGATGGCCAGGGCGACGGCGGCCTCGGCTGCCGCCAGCACGATGACGAAGGCGGCCATGATCTGGCCGTCGACGGCGTGTTCAACATAGCGGGAAAACGCCACGAAATTGATGTTGGACGCGTTGAGCATGAGCTCGACGCCCATGAGGATCCCGATGGCGTTGCGCCGCGACATGACGGCGAACAGGCCCAGGGCGAACAGGATCGCCCCCACGGTCAGAAAATGCGGCAGGCCGACGTTCACGGGGCCACCTCCGTATCCTTTGCGGCATTCGCGGGACCGGCAGGGCGTTCCTCGCGGGTCAGCAATGCGGCGCCGATCATGGCTGCCAGCAGCACCAGTGAGACATACTCGAACGGGAAGATGAAGTCGGTCATGATCTGGGCGCCGATGCGGGCGATGGTGGGCTCGGCCGGGCTCGTGCTCGCGGACCAGTTCACCGAGGTGATCGTCTTGTACAGCACCCCGAAGGTCAGCAGCGCGAACACGGAGGCGGGGACGTAGCGGTCATAACCGTGGTTGCCATGGCTGCGCGGCACATGGGTCATCATCACGGTGAACAGCACCAGCACCAGGACACCGCCGATGTAGACCATCAACTGGGCGACGGCGATGAAGTCCGCGCCCATGTAGGCGTAGAGCCCGGCGGCGCCGAAGAGAGTGAACAACAGGCCGAAACCGGCGTGCACCAGGTTGCGGCTCATGACCACCCAGACCGCCGGCACGAGGGTCAGCAGGGCCAGCAGGATGAAGATCAGGTCACCGGTCAATGGTCCCCTCCTTTGTCGCCGGAAGGCTCGCCGGCAGCGGGATCGGTCTCGGCCGCAGGCTTGGCCTCTGCCGCGGGTTTGGCGTTTTTTTCCTTCTCTTCCTTGGGCTCGACCCACCAACCCGTTTCGATGCGGGTCGCGCGGTGGCAGGGAATGGTGCCTTCGCGCGGGTCCATGAACTCGTAGACCAGGCTGCGGCGGTCGTACACCGAGTGGTCGTAGTCGTGACTCATGGTGATGGACCCGGTGTGGCAATTCTCGGTGCACAACGAACACCAGATGCATTTGTTGTAGTCGATGGCGTAGCGGGTCATCATCCGGTCTTTGCCCTTGCCCTCGGACTCGATGTAGATGCAGTCCACCGGGCAGAGCTTCGCGCAGATGTTGCACGAATCACACTTGGTCATGTCGTTGTGCACGAAGCCGCGGAACCGCTCGGGCATGATCTGGCGCTCTTCCGGGTACTGCAGGGTCACCGGCTTCTTCCAGATATGCTTGATGGTGACGCCCATTCCCACCATCGCCGAATTGACGGCGGCGTAGATGTCTTGGAAGTACTGGACCATCGACTGTTCTCCGCCTGCTTGCCGACGCGGACCCGGGCCGCGCCGACACGGTTGAAGGGGGGTGTCGGGCCTAACCGACAGCTCCCGAGGTAATCATCAGAATGCCCGAACCCACGATGCACAAAAGGGTTACGGGAATCATCACTTTCCAGCACAGGTACATCAGCTGATCGACGCGGACGCGCGGAAGAGTCCAGCGCACCCACATGTTCAAAAAGACCATCAGGATGCCCTTGATCACGAAGGTCAGCGCCGGGGCGAAATCCAGCCCCGGAATCGGCGACCACCAGCCGCCCAGGAAGACGAACACCGCGATCAAAGAAACCAGGAACAGGTTGGCGTACTCGGCTAGGAAGAAGAATGCGAAGCGCATCCCGGTGTACTCGGTGTGATAGCCGGCCACCAGTTCGGACTCGGTCTCGGGCATGTCGAAGGGCCCGCGATTGGTCTCGGCGATGGAGGCGATGAAGTACATCCAGAAAGCCACGAACAGGAAGGGATCGCGCAGGATGAACCAGTGCCAGATCCCGCCCTGCTGGGCGATGACGATGTCCTGGGTGTTCAGCGAACCCACGTGCATGATCACGGGGATCGTGGCCAGCGCCAGGGGGATTTCGTAACTGACCATCTGCGCCGCACCGCGGGCGGCGCCGTACAGGGCCCACTTGTTGTTGGAGGCCCACCCGGCCATGAGGATCCCGATGACGACCATGCTGCTGGCCGCGAAGATGAAGAACAGCCCGAGATCCAGATCGGCTGCGACGAAGCCGGGAGCCCAGGGCACCGCGACCCAGGCCAGCAGGCTGCCCAGCAGCACCACCAGGGGCGCGAAGACGAACAGCCCCTTGTCGGCCTCGGCGGGGATGATGTCCTCCTTGCCGAGGATCTTGAGCATGTCGGCCACCGCCTGGGCCCAGCCGTGCCAGCGACCGGTGCGCATGGGGCCGTAGCGGCTCTGGATGAATCCGGCGACCTTGCGCTCCATCCAGGTGAAGACGATGGCGCACAGGGCCATGACCGTGAACATGAGAGTGGCCATGACGGCGGCGCCGGTGATGAACAGGCCCTGGTCCGACATGCCGCCGAACCCCGGTAACCCCTGCAGCAACGCGGTGAGGATATCCATCAGCGGTCGATCTCCCCGAGTACGATGTCCAGCGACCCCACGAGGGCCACAAGGTCCGAAACCATCTGTCCCACCCCCACCTTCTCAACCACTTGCAGGTTGCAGAAGGACGGGGAGCGCACCTTGTTGCGGAAGGCGGTCTGACCGCCGTCGGAAATGATGTAGTGCCCGAGTTCCCCCTTGGCGCTCTCGGTGCGGGAATAGGCCGCACCGACCGGCACCTTGACGGGCTTGATCAGGTCAATGGCCTGGACCGAGCCGTCGGGCAGGCTCTCGAGAGCCTGGCGAATGATGCGACAGGACTGCTCGATCTCGCGCACGCGGACGATGTAGCGGTCCCAGCAATCGCCCACGGTGCCCTGTTCGCCCATGCCCACGGGGATCTCGAAGTCGAACTTGTCGTAGATCGAATAGGAGTCGTCGCGGCGGCAATCGAACTTCACGCCCGAGCCGCGCAGCACGGGACCGGTGCAGCCGTAGGCCTTGGCCGTGGCCTCGTCGATGACGCCGACGTCGGCGGTGCGTTCGATGAAGATCTTGTTGTAGGTCAACAGGTCGTTGTAGTCCTTGATCTTCTTGTTCTCGAGCATGGTGATGAATTCGAGGACGCTTTCCACCCAGCCGTCGTTGGGCACGTCGTAGCGCACGCCCCCGGGCACCATGTAGTTGTAGAGCATCCGGCCGCCGGAGATGCGTTCGAGCAGGTTGAGGATCTCCTCCCGCTCGCGGAAGCAGTACAGCAGCGGGGTCCAGGCGCCCATGTCGAGGCCGAAGGTGGCCAGGGCGATCAGGTGGCTGGCGATGCGCGACAATTCGGCCGTGACCACGCGCAGGTGCTCGGCGCGCCGGGGCACCTCCACCTCCATCAGCTTTTCCACCGCCGTGACATAGGCGTGGTTGCAGCACATGGGGGCCAGGTAGTCGAAGCGGTCGGTGTAGACGACCCACTGCTTGTAGTTGACACCCTCGGCGATCTTCTCGGCGCAGCGATGCAGGTAACCCAGCACCGGCGTGACCTGGTAGACGATCTCCCCGTCGGTCTTCAGCAACAGCCGCAACACCCCGTGGGTCGCCGGGTGCTGGGGCCCCATGTTGAGTTCGAGCAGTTCGCTCTTGATGCCGGGCACATGGTCCTGGTCGGCCCACCCGCCCTTTTTCAGCTCTCCAGTGGACATCTTACGCCTCCGCCGGGGGTGTCGAATCGCCCTTGGGCTCGGGTTCCGTTGCAGGGAACGGGTTGACCGCGTAGGGCCTGCCGTCCATAGGCACGCCTTCCCAGCTTGCGGGCATCACATAGTCCTTGCGCAGGGGGTGTCCTTCCCAGGACTCCTCCAACAGCATGCGGCGCAGGTCGGCATGACCGGTAAAGGTGATGCCCACCAGATCCCAGGCCTCGCGTTCGTGCCAGGCGGCCGTCGGCCAGACTTCGGAGACCGTGGGCACGGCCGCCACACTGCGGGCCACGCGTACGCGCAGGGTGAACTTGTGGCGCTGACCGTGACTGTACAGGTGATAGACCACGCCGAAGTCGCCCTCGGCGACCCGATCGGAAGCCTCCGGGGCGCCCTCATCGGTATAGCCGAGGATCCCCAGCGATTTGCCCTTGCCCGCTTCGTCGAACCCGTCCCAGTCGATGCCCGACAGGCACATCAGCTGGTTGAAGTCCAGGCGCTGGTCGTCGCGCAGGAAAACGCAGGCCGGATTGATACCCTCGGGTGCGATCTCGGCCCAGGGTTCGATTTCGCCCTCGTGCCAGGCGATGGCGTGTTCGCCCAGGTGCCCGGCCAACAGATCGTAGATGGCTTTCTGTTCCATGACCTCTCGCCCCTATTTCCGGTACGGAATCTTTTTGGCGTAGTCGGTGACCCACTTGGGTGCCACGAAGCGGCCCTTGCGGCCACGGATCTTGTCCTGCAGGCGCATCAACCCTTCCAGCAGGACCTCGGGCCGCGGCGGGCAGCCCGGCACGTACACATCCACCGGGACGATCTGGTCCACGCCCTTGACCACGTGGTACCCGTACTTGAAGTAGGGACCGCCACCGATGGCGCAGCTGCCCATGGCGATGACCCACTTGGGTTCGGGCATCTGGTCGTAGATTCGACGCAGACGCGTGGCCATTTTGCCCGTGACTGTGCCCGAAACGATCATGAGATCCGCTTGCCGCGGAGTGGCGCGGAAGGCCCCGGCCCCGAAACGATCGATGTCATAACGAGTTGCGCTGGTGGCCATCATCTCGATGGCGCAACAGGCCAGGCCGAAGGTCACCGGCCAGATGCTCGAGAGCTTGGCCCAGTTGAAGACCTCGTCCACCGTGGTCAGGATGAAATTCTTGGCGTCGGTCTCCACGACCTTGGTCAGTTGTTCGTCCACCTTGAAGTCGAGCATCTGCTCCCGCTGGACCTCGTAGTCGGCGGGCGGCATCTTGGGATCACGGCTCATGAGGCGGGGACCTCCTCCTCGGCGGCGGCGGCGGGTGCGGGAGTCATGGCAGTGCGCTGGGCCAGCTTTTTGACCCAGTCCAGGTCGCCCTTGACCCAAACATAGGCCAGGCCGAGGGCCAGGATGGCCAGGAAGATGATCATTTCCCAGAAGACGATCGCGCCCATGCCCGGTACGGGGAAGAGCTGCTTGAAGACAACCGCCCAGGGATACAGGAAGATGACTTCCACATCGAAGACGATGAAGAACAACGCCACCAGATAGAAGCGGACGTTGAAGCGGACCCAGGAGGAACCGATGGGAACCTCGCCGCATTCATAGGTGGACTGCTTGGCGGGACTGGGGTTGCTCGGACGAAGCAGCTTGGCCACACCCAGGGCGATTCCCGCGAAAACGAAACCCACCAGGATGAAGACGAAGACCGTGGCATAATGCGCCTGCAGGCCGGTGGCCACGGTGCCAAGAGGGGAGGTCATGCTCATAGAGTTAACCCGGATTTCGTTGAGTCCGGCCCCCGGGACCGGACGTGCGCCCCTTGGTTGGCCGGGCCTTGTGCATACTGCCGAAACCGCTTGCAGTCCCGGCGCGAACCCGGCAAGGTGTCAACGGGATGACAACCGCATGGGCCAATTTGGTATGGTGGTCCACGGAGTGTCAAGGACTTGTTGAGTGATCCCTCCGCACCCTTGCGCAAATTCGGATGTGCTCGGTTTGCCAAGGGGTTGGGAGCGTAAAACTCCATGATGGTGGTCTTGTTTTCCGGGCACTGCAGTCGCCAGGAAGGGATTCGGGCATGATCAGGATCCTGGCCGTCGGCCGAATGCGTGATAAGCGTTTGGCCGAACTGGCCGAAGACTACAGTCGGCGCATCGGCAAGCTGGGTAAGCTCGACCTCACGGAATTGCGGGACTCCGATCCGGACAGGGAAGCCGGCGCCATGATCGCGGCCCTCGGCTCACCGCGGGGAAACCAGCAGGTCGTCGCCCTCGACGAACACGGGGATTCGCTGGACAGCCGGGAGTTCTCCGCCCTCCTGGGCGGGCACGGCAACATCTGTTTCCTGATCGGCGGCCCGGACGGCCTCGGAGATGAAGCCAAAGGACGGGCAACGCTGACCGTCCGCCTGTCGGCCATGACCTTCACCCACGAAATGGCCCGCGTCCTGTTGCTGGAACAAATCTACCGCGGGTTGGGTATCCTGGCCGGCCACCCCTACCACCGCGATTGACGCGTAACGATTCAGGTTTTCCTGGGTCAAACCCGCGGCCTTGACCTATAATTTGTGCTCCGTGCCGGGACGAACCCGGCATCCGGTTTTCTCGACAAAGGACAAGGAACACGATGAGGCCCTGGACCCTCCCCCGGATCGTCCCGACCATGATCCTGACCGCTCTTGTGACCGGTGGGGGATGGTCCACCACCCTCGCCGCCAGCCTGGAGATCACCGGGGTCGCGGCCACCGAGGTTCTCCTCGACGGCACCACCCTCGGTTTTCTGCCGTTGTCCGAACCGGTGACGGTGGCCCCAGGCAGGCACGAAATCCGCTGCGAGCAACCGGGGTTCGTTCCCTACAAGCAGCTCATCGATCTGGCGACGGCCGAGGACCACCTGCTGGTGACCATCCGCATGACGCCCTTGAGCCGCAAAACCGCCCTGACGAGCAACATCCTGCTGGCCGGCCTGGGCCAGCACTATCTCGGCCAAAAGACCCGGGGCTGGTTCTACAACACGGCCGAAATCGCCGGGCTGCTGGCGGCCCTGGCCGGTGAGATTCAGCGTGGCTCATACCGCCAGGATTACCTGCTGTTGCGCGACCGGTATGACCAGACCATCAACTCCGACGAAGCCACCACCCTGCGCCTCGCCGCCGACAAGGCCTACAGCGACATGGAAGACATGGAGAGCATGCGCAATCTGGGGTTGGCGGTGGCCGGCGGAGCGGTGTTGGTCAGTATGCTTGACGCCTGGATTTCGTTTCCCGGCGTGACCGGCGGCGCAGGCCAAACGCCCGTGGCCACCATCCACCAACCGGATAGCTCCGGCCCGGCATTTCACGCCGGAGTGAACCTCGGATTCTGAAACCGGCAAGGAGTCGCCCCGTCATGTCCCGTTCCCGTCTGTTCTCCGGCCTGCTGGTGATCGTCGTCATGATCGGGCTGGGAAGCGTGCTGCCCGGTTGCGAGAGCAAGCCCGCCGCCCCCGAATTCGACAATCCATTCGACGGAAACGACCCGCTCGACCTGAAGGCCATCATAACCGGCAATTCCATCCTGTTGACCTGGACCACCCCTCCGGGCATGGGCATCACATCCTATGAGCTCAGCCACAGCTTCCAGGCGGGCACGGGATTCGAATTCCTGGACACCGTGGATGCGACATCTCCCCTGTACACCTACGCCGCCCCCGACCCCACAACGGATCACTACTTCAAGGTCCAGGCCTTCACCGCAGCCGGCGAATTTTCCCTCGTCGCGGCCACCACTCCGACCCACGTCGCAACCGGGCCGGCCATCGCCGTCAACGGGGATCCCGATGGTAAGAAGGTCCCTTCGCGCGAAGTGCTGCTCACGGTGACGGTGTCGTCCGAGGACAGCATCCTGATCGCCACCTCCGACGAGTTTGCCGATGCCGTTTCCTATCCCGTCGCCACCCCCGGCGCGGGTCAGGACATTCTCTGGCAACTGCCCCAGACCGACCAGGACTCCACCGTCACCATCTTCGCCAAAGGGTATACCGGTGCGCTGGCTTCGGCGGTCAGTTCCCGCAAACTGACGGTGGATTTCTCGCCGGAATTCTTCGTCACCGGCAAGCCGGCCACCGTGGCGTCGCGGCTGGTAGACCTGGAGATCGATACCGCGGGCGTGGAACAGATGAGGTTTGCCTTGAGCGAGGCCGGACTGGCGGCGGCCTCCTGGCTACCTCCCGATTCGATCTTGACCGGTTTTCCCCTGGCCGACGTCGCCGTCACCCAGACCATCTCCGGCGAATTCCAGGGGGACTTCGGATTCAACGCGACTTCCAGCTGGGATGTCGAACCCGAACTCCTGCAGGGCGCAACTTTCCGTCTGGATCTGCCCGCCGACGACGTGGTTGCCGGTGATACCGTCACCGGTGTGTGCAAGGCCGGCGCCACCCTGATGCGCTTCAGCACCGAACCGACCTTCCTGGGTTCCATCTGGCAAGCCTATGCCGACACCGCGGTCATCACGCTTGCATCGACCGAGGGCCTGCAGACCATCTACGCCCAGTTCCGTAACGACTGGGCCGATTCGGGCATCCTGACCGACACCCTGATCCATGTCGTTCAACCCGTCTCCGTGGGCTTTCTCGCCCCTCTGGACGGACAGGTCGTCCTCGGCGGGGTTCCGCTCCAGGTGCAGGGCTTCAGCACCGACAGCACCACCAAGGTCGCTGCCGATTCCGTTGCCGTGGATCTGGCCGACGGCCTCGGATTTCGCTCGGTAACCGAGACCGATCCCTGGACTTTTTCCTGGGATGTGCCCCGCTTCGACGCCGATACCGATCTGGTCCTGCGCGCTCGGGCCTGGGCTGCCGGTGATTCGACCACCGCCGTGGTTCAGGTGACCGTTACCCAGTTGACCCTGGCCATCCTCGAGCCCACCGGCGGCGCCGAACTGGTCGCCGACACCGACATGGCGATTTCCGGCACGACCGGGGGGCTTCTCGGCGGTCCGGCCATCGACCAGGTCACCGTGGAAGTGGACGGTCAGACCCTGACCGCCGAAGGCACCGGTCTTTGGACCGCGACCTGGCACACCCCCGCCGTCGTCGAATCGACACCCGCCACCATCAAGGTCACCATGGTCGCCGGGACTGAAAGCTACTCCCGGGTGGTTGCGGTGACGGTGGTGCCTGCTCTTCCCTGATCCCGGTCTCCTCTTGTGCTCTGGACGGAGGGGGTCGACATCCTTGTCGACCCCCTCCTCGGCTCTCCGGCCCCTTCGCCCTCCTGGCTCCGGGACCTCCGAGATGCCAGGTCGCAAGAGGAGACCGGGATCAGAGAAGAGAAGGCACCGACACCCCAACTTCACGTTTCCCTTGCTTGATGTTTCGGGGATTGCGGGAGAGTGCGGGCCGGAATGCCGAGGCGGCCGGAGCCAGGAGGGCGGAGGCCGCTGGCCCCGCAATCCCCAGGCAATCCCCGAAGCATCGAACAAAAGAAACGGCCCGCAACGCGAACGCTGCGGGCCGAAAGGATGGGCGAGGGCTGTCTACTTGAACAGCGCCTTCACCTTGCTCATGCTGGCATTCTCGGTGTCCACGATCGTGGTGGTGGGCTCGACTTTGCCGTCCCAAACCTCATCATAGCCGGGTTCCAGCAACCCGCTGTTGGGGTTGGTCCCGCTCAGGAAGGCCCAGCCGGCCTGGTCTTCGGGAGCGATGTCGTTCAGGCGAGATCCACCCACCCAATCCACCGTTCCGGAAGCCGAACCCGGCCCGATCGGGGGCACGAATTGGCTGAAGCTGCTGAACGTGCCCAGCAGGATGGCGGTACCGTCGGATAAGGTGGCCGGATTCGTGTAATCGGCCGCGGTTCCCGCATCCTCGTAAATGGCGATGGTCCCGCCGGAATAGGTCCGCACGATACCGGTGGCCGCCATGACGGCGTTGACCACCACGGTGTACTGGTAGTTGGCGAAGTCCAGCGGAATGGGTGTCGTCGCCGGCACGGGATCGAAGATCTCGCCGTACATATCCAGCGTGCCACCCACACTGCCGGGAATCAGAGCCTGGCCGGTAAAATCGAATAACTGCTGGGCCGCCGCTCCCATGGGCAGGGCCGCGAGGACCAGCACGATCAGGAGACCCTTAAACATCGTCTTCATCTCTATCCTCCTGTTCCCGCACGTGGGCGGGGATCGCCTACTTGAACAGGGACTTCAGGGAGCCCCAGCTGGTCGTCTCGGTGTCCACGGCGGAATCGATCTCGAACACGCCGTCGATCTGGAAATCATATCCCAGGGGAATCTGAGCGCTGCCGGCGGTGGTGAAAACCCCGCCCCAGGTGTACACACAGTTGGTGCACATGGAACCGAGGATGGAGCCGCCCAAGCCGTCCAGGTTCCCACTGAAGGAACCGGTGCTGCCGCTGGAATCGAAATACATGGTGAAACTCGTGAACTGTCCGGCGAAGAAAAGCGCTCCGTCGGAAAACGTACCCGGAGAAACAGCGTTGGGCGGGTTGACGCCCCAATCCGCGTTCATGCCGGGATCCTGGTAGATTTCCATGAACCCGCCGGTGTAGTTGACGACGAGGTAACCGCCCATGTCCACCGGGCCGGCGCTGATCAGACCATGGATATGAAGGGTCACCTCTTCGGTCCCCAGATCCACGCCGAATGCGGGATCGATGTTGTCGGCCGTACAAGTGATGATCAATTCGTCGCCGGCGGCCTTGACAGGCCCTGGGGCCTGTTCCCATCCGTAACCGAAGTAATCCACGGTGTAGACCTGGGCGGATACCGGCACGGCGAATGCCAGGAAGAGCAACGCGCCCACAAAAAGTTGCGGGCTCCAAATTCGTTTCATGATGTAACCCTCCAGTTGAAGCCGGACGCCTGAGGTCCAATACAAAATCATCATAGGGCGAATATGACTTCCTCTGCATACTACCATAGGCCGGGTCGATTATCAAAGAAATTCCCAAAAAATATTCGTGGTTTTTGTGCCGCAATGACAACGACTTGCATGATTTTGATATTTTGGCCGCAAAAAGGGTCCCGGCAAAGCCGGGACCCTCTCGTGTTTGGCCTTTGACTAGAAAAATCTGATCAAATTCTTCAGTCGAGCATTTTCCGCTCGACTTTCCTTCATTTTTGTG
>PFVX01000058.1 GCA_002790835.1 bacterium CG_4_9_14_3_um_filter_65_15
GTCGGTGTTTTTCATGGGGGTACAGATAATGCATTACCCGGAGAATGTCTAGACAATTATGAGACGGTTAGTAACAAGATCGACATGGGCCCAGGAGATGCGGTCTACATAGCTTCGCTGAACACTGGTCGATGCGAGAAACTGACGTTAGACGACAACTCTTCGGTCTCTTTTCGAGAACCTGACCC
This sequence comes from bacterium CG_4_9_14_3_um_filter_65_15, assembly GCA_002790835.1. Lineage (GTDB taxonomy): Bacteria > Krumholzibacteriota > Krumholzibacteriia > LZORAL124-64-63 > LZORAL124-64-63 > JAHJTW01. Next base: position 189 of record PFVX01000058.1, read on the forward strand.
TGGCTGGACGATGCCGTCCCTCACAGGAGACCGCCGCCTTTCGACGGACACCATGGTGCTGGATATTGCAGCAAGTCCCACAGGAAACGAAGTATTCGTCCTTACGTCCCCCAAAGGGATCCACGGCCGGCACACGCTTGAAGTATACAGAGACGAATCGCTTGTCGAAGAACTACCTCTTCCCGGCCCGTTCAGTTCCGTTGTTTGTGGCCCGGGCAATCGGGTCGCGCTCATCAAGGACCAACCTCCGGCCCGTATTCACGTGTACAAATACGAGGGTTCATCATGAGAATCACGGTTGGGGTTTCCCATGCGGTTTTGGGCTTGTGCCTCGCGGTATCGGTCGCTATTGCCGGAAGCCATGTCCCAGAGATTTCGCCAGTACGTACCCTTGGCCTTGATGAAGAGTTGTTGTACCTCAATCGCCCCATCGATGTCTCTTGGGCCCCAGATGGTCGAGCCTTCATACTGAACGGCGGGGACAACACCGTAGCGGTGATGTCTGATGACTGGAGTTACTTGAAGGCATTTGCTGGAAAGGGAGAAGCTCCTGGAGAACTCAGCATGCCTGCCATGCTCCATGTCACCCACGACCAAGTCTGGGTCAAGGTTCCAAGGGGAGTCGAAACATACGACTTAGAGGGCAGGTATGAAGGTCTGAATCGGTTGCCATACGAAATTTCTTCCGTCTTCCCTCAGGATGGGGAACTCATCTGCACCTCGTCGTTGTCCGGGGGAATCGGTGTTCGTGTCGACGCTAAAGGTGAAATCCTCGGCTTCTTCGGACCGCCGCCGCCCAGCCTCAAGGATACAAGGGATTTCGCCCGCAGCCTGAGTTGGCTTTGGTTGCCGGGTGATCCGAATTCATGCACGCTTCTGGATCTCTTCGACGGAGAGGCACGGGTGGTTAGGGACTTAAAAGGCGAGGGCCAACTCATCGATCTAGACTTGGGCCGGGGTAAGTTTTTCAGTGATTTCCAGTACAAGGCCGTTATTAGCGATGCCTGCTTAGATCCAGAGGGCGGCTTTTTCGTTATTCACTATCCCGAGGCAGGTGGTCCCGGCTACCTTTTCCACTTTGATCAGACTTGGAAGCAGGATGGCCGTTGGGCCTTTGCCGATTCGATGAGGCCCGGCATCATTCGAGTTTCCCCTCAGGGTGAGATTTGTTTAATCGAAGAAAAGGGCTCGATCATTCACCTGTGCGCGCGGCCAAGATGAAGTTGGCCAACTCCCAGCAGTAGTCTGATCCGTGGGCCGACGGTTACGATCGACCCCCACAAGCCCCACGATCGCTAAATCCGAGAGGGTTGTAAAACGGAGACGGAGAGAGTTTTTCTACCGCCGACAGGGGTCCAAACGTGAACCCTGGCTGGGTTTATCGCCCGGTTGAGGCCCTTTGGACGGTCTATCATCCGGCAAGCACTGACCTGGATGTCAGCTTTCACTGGTGGGTCGACTCGGTTCCGAGATTCTAAGCTTCGGGTGAAACGACGGGTCAGTGGTCCTGAAAACAAACTGCCCTGGATAATTCGGATTGAAACGACCGAATGCAGCGTTCCGTCCTCTTGGCTTGAAGAAATTCAATGCCTTGTTGCACAAAGTGGTACGTGCTCAAAAAGGAAGCTCAATGAACTATTTGCAACGTGAAAATGCATAGATTGAATTTGATAGAATTCGCCTGATTTTCGCCAGAAATAATGTGCAACGTTACAAGCGGGGAGAGCGCATCGAGCGGACCTTCGCCCACTGCTACGAGACGGGCGGCATGCGTCGGGTGCACCTGCGAGGTCACCAGAACATTTTGAAGCGCTTGCTGGTGCACGGCGCCGGTTACAATCTGGCGCTGGCCATGCGGAAGCTGTGTGGCGCGGGAGTGCCGCGGGCGTGGGCAGACCTGGCAAGGTCGGCCTTGCAGTCTTTCGGGGCTACACTGTGGCGATTGTGCCGGCTCAAACGGTCAGTAATATCGATCAGGCTGAGCCGGAACCGATTCGCCAGTAATCCGGCCGATCGTCACGGGCATGAGTGGGCGGCAACTGCGTGATGCGGGTTGGGCCTTTTTCGACGGGCTGTTAACCTCTACAACAACATAAGGAGTGGCCGCTGTCAGAACAGTCTGTGAAGGCTTACACACCTCAGGCATCATCTGAATTCAGGAATGAGCCCATGCCCAACCTCCAAACAGCAACCATCCCGTGCCCATACTGCGGGGAAAGTATCGAGATCTTTGTCGACTGCTCCGTGCCCCGCCAGCAGTACATCGAGGATTGCAGTGTGTGTTGCCGGCCCATCGTCATCACCGCGGAGACGACCCCCGATGAACTGGTGAGCATCGAGGGACGAACCGAGGATGAGTAGGGGAGGCCGCGTGAATTTCATCCATTATTCTTTTATTTGTCTCAAAGTTTCATAACCCGCACCCATGTGCCGTTTTGGGTAGCGGGTTGATATCCACCTGGCCCCCCTCAATAGAACCCCACCACCAGATTGATGCCCCCCATGAACGTCTTGCTGTCGTGGAAAGGATCCAACCGGGATCGCGAGGACAGGAACGCGCCCACATCCAGGGCCGTGCGATCCCCCGCGGGGATGATCACGCCGCCCCGCAGGAGCAGGCCCACGTCCGCATCGCCCGACGACACCAGCGCGCCGCCGACCGGTCGCTCCTGCCATTTCACCACCACCGGACCTGCCTCGATGTAGGCGTAGTTGTTGTTGACGCCGGGCAGGGATGGGTCAGCCGCATCCCCATCAGGACCGCGAATTCGTTGGTCCAGGTCTCCAGGACCGTGGGAAACGGAGCCGCCTGCTCGCGGACCAGCTGGTGCCGGTACTGGAGTCTCAGGTGGGTCCTTTCACCCGGTCCCAGACGCAGGTCCGCAAACAGGGCGCCCGAAGCCGTCATTCCGCCCCAGCCCGGACTGTCCGTGGCCGGCCAGGTCCACGCCGACGACCCGGTGGGTGGGAGCGTAGTGCTAGACCTGCGCCGGCCAGTAGTCGGCGTCGCAAGACCAGCCGCGGACGGAGATCAGGGCCGGTTCGCCCTTGCCCCCCTCCTTGACGCGCCGCCGCTCCGCCCCTAGCGTATATCGGAACGCCATCAAGACCACCGGCCCCGCCAACCCAAGGAAACAGCATGACCCGCGGCCACCCAACGGGACTGTACGTCCTTTTCTATACCGAGATGTGGGAGCGCTTCAGCTACTACGGCATGCGCGCCATCCTGGTGCTCTACATGACCAAGGCCCTGATGTTCGACGTGGCCCGCGCCTCGACCATCTACGGCAACTTCACCGGGCTGGCCTACCTCATGCCTCTGGCCGGCGGGTACATCGCCGACCGCTGGTGGGGGAACCGGCGCTCCATCTTCTGGGGCGGCCTGCTCATGGCCGTGGGACAGTTCTTTCTCTTTCTGTCGGCCAGCGCCTGGCAGGATCCGGCCCGGTCGGTGCCCCTGTTGTGGACCGGCCTGGGTGTGCTGATCGCCGGCACCGGGCTGTTCAAGGCCAACATCGCCTCCATGGTGGGCTCGTTGTACGCACCCGACGACCGCCGCAAGGATTCGGCGTTCACCATCTTCTACATGGGCGTGAACATCGGCGCCTTCATCTCTCCCCTGGTGGCCGGCGGGCTGGGCGACACCGGCAACCCCGGGGACTTCCGCTGGGGCTTCCTCTCGGCGGCCGTGGGCATGGTGCTGGGCACCATCATCTTCCAGCTCTTCAAGAACAAGCACGTGGTGGACGCCGAGGGCAAACCCCTCGGCCTGCCGCCGGCCGACAAGCGCGGCGGCGGACGCACCGCCGACCACGACAAGCCCCTGGACCGCGAGGCCTGGGAACGCATCGCCGTGATCTTCATCCTCAGCTTCTTCGTGATCTTCTTCTGGATGGCCTTCGAGCAGGCCGGCGCCTCGCTGACCGTGTTCGCCGACCGCCAGACCAACCGCGAGCTGCTGGGCTGGACGGTGCCCGCGAGCTGGTTCCAGTCCGTGAACGCCGTGGCCATCGTGCTGCTGGCGCCCGTGTTCGCCTGGTTCTGGCAGTTCCTGGGCAAGCGCAAGCTCGACCCCAGCACCCCGGTGAAGATGTCCCTCGGGTTCTTCTTCCTGGGCGTCGGCTACCTGGTGATCGCCTTCGGGGTCAAGGGAATCGACCCCACGGTGAAGGTCTCCATGATGTGGCTGATCGGATTGTATCTGCTGCATACCGTGGGCGAGCTGTGCCTGTCGCCCATCGGGCTTTCGGCGGTCAGCCGCCTGTCGCCACCGCGTTTCGCCTCGCTGATGATGGGCGTGTGGTACCTGGCATCATCCCTGGCCAACAAGATGGCCGGCGTGCTTTCGAGCTTCTATCCCGAGGAGGGCAAGCCCGCGCCCGTGCTGCTGGGCCGCCCCATCACCAACCTCCACGAGTTCTTCATCATCTTCGTGTTCATGTCGGCGGTCGCGGGGGTGATCCTGTTCCTGCTGGCGCGCCCCATCAACAAGTGGAGTCACGGGCGGGCCTGAGGTGAATAGACACGCACCGGCTGGGTATGCATGAGCGGCGGGGTCCCCCAGGGGGCCCGATGAAGGGAGTCGATCATGGATCAGCAGCAAATCGATCGCGTGGAGTGGGAGAATCCCCGGAACTGGACCGGCCCGATATGGTTGGGCGCCTATTGCAGCAAGAACGACAGCAGGACGTGGGTTCCCCAACGATTGACCGGTATGGGCTGGACGCTCAACCTTGGCCGAAAGGCGGGGGTCCTGTGGTTGCTGGGAATCCTCGGGGGGATTTGCCTGCTGGCCATCCTGGGCACGTTGCTGGGAAACTCGGGGGGATGACACGTTCCCGAACGGGAACCTCTGCTTGGGGACAAACAAACAAGGAGAATGACGATGCCGGAATTCGGTTCACCCTTCTCGGGGTTGAAGAACGACAGGAAGCTCACCCACGAGGAACTCGTCCGGGCCATCCGTTTCATGGTGGCCGCGGAGTTTGAGGCGATCCAGCTGTACATGCAACTGGCCGAGTCGACCGACAACGAGCTGGCGATCACCGTGCTCAAGGATATCGCCGACGAGGAACGGGTCCACGCGGGCGAGTTCCTGAGGTTGCTGCACGAGCTGGACCCCGAGGAAGCGAAGTTCTACGCCGAGGGCGCCGAAGAGGTCGAAGAGGAAATCGATGAATTGAACTAACGGATTCTCAAAGGGATTTGCCTTTCATTTTTCTGGCTTTGCCCCTGCCGGGTGTTATTTTTTTGACATAACCCGCAACCGGCATGGGGGAATATGTCATGGACTCCTCGATCGGCATCCTCGCCCTCACCGCAGCCGGCATCGGTTTCGTCCACACCGTCACCGGGCCTGACCACTATCTGCCCTTCATCGCCCTGGGCAAGGCCCGCGACTGGCCGCTGCGCAAGGCCCTGGGTATCACCGCGTTGTGCGGAGTGGGGCACGTGCTTGGCTCGGTCGTCCTGGGGTTGATCGGGATCGGTCTGGGTTTGGCCGTCGGCCATCTGGAAGTGGTCGAGGGAGCCCGCGGAGACCTGGCCGCCTGGCTGCTGATCTCCTTCGGCCTGCTCTACATGGTCTGGGGGTTGCGACGCGCCTGGCTGAACCAGGCCCACACCCACATCCACGTCCACGCCGACGGCATGGTTCACACCCACAACCACGACCACGCCCGCGAGCACGGCCACCTGCACGACGGCAAGAGCGCGGTCACACCGTGGGTCCTGTTCATCATCTTCGTGCTGGGGCCCTGCGAACCGCTGATCCCCATCCTGATGTACCCCGCCGCCCGCCACAACATCGGCGGGTTGGCTCTGGTCACGTTGATCTTCTCGGTCGTGACCATCGCCACCATGGTCGCCATGGTGATGCTGGCCGACCGTGGCTTCCGGTTGCTGCCGGCGGCGCGCATGAAGTGCTACACGCACGCTCTGGCCGGATTCGCCATCTGCGCCAGCGGCCTCGCCATCCAGTTCATGGGCCTTTGAGGAGGAAACGCCATGTGCGACACCTGTGGCTGCAGCCAACCTTCGGACGCCGTGACGATTCGACGGCCGGGACACGAGGGTTCCCATCATCACCACCACGACCATGGCCACGAGCATCATCACCATCATGATCATGATCACGATCACGGCCCGCGCACCCAGACGGTGGAACAGGACGTCCTGGCGCAAAACGACCTGCTGGCCGCGCGCAACAGGGGCTGGTTCGAGGCCAAGCGGATCGTGGCGCTGAACCTGGTTTCTTCGCCCGGGTCGGGCAAGACCACCCTGTTGGAGAAAACCGTCACAGCGCTGGACGGCAAACCGTCCGTCGCGGTCATCGAGGGCGACCAGCAGACCACGCGCGACGCCGACCGCATCGCGGCCACCGGCGCGGACGTGGTGCAGGTCAACACGGGAAACGGCTGCCACCTGGACGCCGAGATGATCCGGCGGGCCTGCGACGAACTGGATCCGCCCACCCGTTCGCTGCTGATGATCGAGAACGTGGGCAACCTGGTCTGCCCCGCCCTGTTCGACCTGGGCGAGGCCGCCAAGGTGGTGATCATCAGCGTCACCGAGGGCGACGACAAGCCGCTGAAATACCCCAACATGTTCGCCGAGGCCGAGCTGTGCCTGATCAACAAGATCGACCTGCTGCCCTACGTGGATTTCGACGTCGCCCGCTGTCGCGAAGCTGCGCTCACGGTGAATCCCGGCCTGGAGATCCTTGAGCTCTCGGCCACCACGGGCGAAGGCCTGGACACCTGGATCGGGTGGTTGCGCGCCCGGGTCGAAACCTGAGCGACCCGTCATGGCGGACGTCCGACGCAGACTCCGGGTCAACGGCATCGTCCAGGGCGTCGGCTTCCGCCCCTTCGTGTTCAACCTCGCCGAGTCCCTGGACCTGAGTGGGTTCGTGACCAACACCAGCAGTGGCGTGGTGATCGAGATCCAGGGCGCGGCCGCGGACCTTGACCTTTTCAGCCTGCGGCTGTGCGACGAGGTGCCGCCCCTGGCGAGGATCGTCTCGGCGACCAGCGAGGATCTCAGGCCCCGGCAGGAAGCGGGCTTCGCCATTGGTGCCTCGGTCAACGCCCCCGGCACCGACACCCTCGTTTCGCCCGACGTCGCCACCTGTGACGATTGCCTGCGGGAGATCCGCGACCCCGGCGACCGCCGCCACGGCTACCCCTTCACAAATTGCACGAACTGCGGGCCACGCTGGACCATCATCGAGCGCATCCCCTACGACCGGCCCTTCACCTCCATGGCTCCCTTTGCCATGTGCCCCGACTGCACGCGGGAATACGTCGACCCCCGCGATCGGCGTTTCCACGCCCAGCCCAACGCCTGCCCCGCGTGCGGACCGCAGCTGTGGCTGGAGGACGAATGCGGCCGGGTAACGGGTGAAGCCCTGCAGGAGGCCGCCGCCCTGCTGGCAGCCGGCCGGATCCTGGCGGTCAAGGGGCTGGGGGGGTTCCACCTCGCGGTGCGGGCCGACGACGAGGCGGCCGTCACGCGCCTGCGAGAGAGCAAGCGCCGCGAGGCCAAACCGCTGGCCGTGATGACGCGCAACCTGGCCGGTTGCCGGCAACTGGCGCACATGAGTCCGGCCGAGGAAACGGCGCTCACCTCTCACGCGGCGCCCATCGTGCTGCTGGATCGCCGGGCCGGTGCGCCCGTTGCCGCTGCGGTGGCCGCCGGTCACCGCCGGCTGGGGGTCATGCTGCCCTACACCCCGCTGCACCACCTCCTGCTGGACGCCCTGGCCGAGCACGGCATCGACACCCTGGTGATGACCAGCGGCAACGCCGGCAGCGAACCCATCTGCCTGGACAACGACCACGCGCGCAGGCTGCTGCGCGGCATCGCCGACGCCTGGCTGCTGCACGATCGCGGCATCGTGCGTCGGGCCGACGATTCGGTGCTCATGGTGCCGCCGGGCGAAAATAAGCCGGTCTTTTTCCGGCGCAGTCGCGGATTCGCGCCCGTGCCCGTGCCCGTGCTGCTGGGCGATGACCACCGCGACGACCCCGAGATCCTGGCCGTGGGTCCGCATCTGAAAAACACGATCTGCGTCCTGAAACGCGGCCGCGCCTTTCTCAGCCCCCACGTGGGCGATCTGGAAAACCCCCAGGCCAACGCCTTCTTCACCGAGACCGTGACCACCCTCACCGGCCTGCTGGAGTGCGACCCGCGCGTGATCGCCCACGACATGCATCCGGACTACTTCAGCACCCGCTGGGCGCGGGAGTTGGCCGAAGTGGAACTGGTGCCCGTGCAGCACCATCACGCCCACCTGGCCGCCGTCCTGGCGGAGAACGGTCACGCCGCACCGGCGGTGGGGTTGATTCTCGACGGCACCGGCTACGGCGCCGACGGGACCATCTGGGGCGGGGAGATTCTCGTCGGCGATGCGGCCGCCTTCACCCGCGCCGCCCACCTGGAGACCGTGCCCCTGCCGGGTGGCGACGCGGCGGCCCGGCAACCCTGGCGCATGGCCGTGAGCTGGCTGCTGAGGGAGTTCGGGTCCGACCGCTCGCGTTGGCCCGCATTGCCGTTCTTGAAGCGGCACCCGGTGCCCGAGGTCCTGGAGATGATCGCCAAGGACATCAACTGCCCGGTGACCAGCAGCTGCGGCCGCCTGTTCGACGCGGTCGCCGCCCTGACCGGCCGCTGGGATATCGCCCACTACGAAGCCCAGGCCGCTATCGAGTTCATGGCCCTGACGACGGCGGCCGAGGTCGCCGAGGCCCGGCCCTTCCCCCTGACGGACGAGCCCCTGACCGGCGACGTGATCCCCGCTGCGGGCCTTGTGAGGGAGTGCGCCAAGGCGTTGGCCAAAGGGATCGCGGCCGAAACAATCAGCGCCCGCTTCCACCGCACACTCATCGACCGTCTGGCTGCGGCGACGGTCGCGGTGGCCTCAGCTGCGGACCTCTCCACCGTCGCCCTGGGTGGTGGGGTCTTCCAGAACGAGATCATGCTGGCGGGGCTGGCCCGGGCCCTGCAGGAGGCCGGCCTGGATGTCTTGCGTCCGGTGGAACTGCCCCCCGGAGACGGTGCGGTGGCGTTGGGCCAGGCGGTGGTGGCACGAACATTCTTGAGGATGCGAGCCTGAGCGATCCTGCTATCTTGTGACGCATGGCTCCAGCCACCATCCACCCCGGAGATAACCATGCTGAAATTCCCCGTCCCCTTCGCGACAACCGTCTTCGTGTGCACGAACAAGCGCCCCGACGGGCACCCCAAGCCCTGCTGCGCCAACCGCGGCGGCCTCGAACTGCGCGAAGAGCTGCGCCAGATGGTGCGCGACGCCGGACTCGAGGGGCAAATCCGGGTTTTCAAGAGCGGCTGCCTGGGATGCTGCGAGCAGGGTCCCATGGCTCTCAAATTCCCCGACGGAGAACTGATGATGGGGATCAAACCTGAGGATCTGCCGATGATATTTGCCGACCTGGCATCCGAGGAATAGCCCATATTGAACACCGACTGTTGATATTTTTTCGGGAATCGCCGACCAGAAAGCCATCCTCAAGCCGGATATCGCCATCTCTTCCTTCTCGGCCGCCCCCACCATCGTCCTGCCCGGCGATGTTCTTCATCTCTCGCTGAGCGTGTCCAATCTGGGTGGCATGGACGCGACAACCCCCTTCCAGGTCGGCATCAAGGCCATCGATTCGGGGAAAATGCTGGCCAGGAAAGCCCTGCAGGGCCTGGCCGCCGGGGACGTCGTTTCCGGCACGATTGATTTTGCGATTCCCGCCAAGGATATTGCCGCGGCCCTCCCGCCGGGAGACTACACGCTGGCCTGCGGCCATGACTTCGCCGACTCCAACACCACCAACAACCGCCGGGATATCGTGGTCACGGTCAAGGAAGCCCGCCCTCCCCAGGAATGCATGGAGATGGACTTCTCCAATTCCGGCGAATGGCTGCCGTGCCAGGATGTTCCGTTCCTCAGTCAGCCCGTGCTCCAGCTCGTCTGGCACAACCCGTCCATGGCGGTCGTCGGCGGCTTCGAGTGCGGATGGGACCTTGCGGGATCGAGCACGAACTACCTGACCATCTTCACCATCCATTTTCCCATTGAAGCCTATGCTCTCGATATCGGCCTCAAGGATCCTTTGGCGGGGGATTACAACATCATCTGCGGCTTCGGCTCTCCGCTTCCCACCAGCAAAGCTACCGTGCTGGCAACCATCGATGTGGTTTTCCTGGAGTCGGCTCCCAACGACATGATCGACCTGACCCTGCGCAATGCGATTCCGCCTTCGTTTTTCGGAGAGACCCGACCCATCGTGGCGTCCGATACCTATGAGCTTTTCCCCGTCGAACTGCGCCACGTGGCGGGTTCTCCGTCTGTGCAGTTCAATTCGACGGCCTGCCTGGTGCAGTACGTGGATGAACAACCCGTGAAAAGGGTGCTGAACCTGTTCAAGTAGAGCATCGGGGCGAATCATTTCGCGAACCAGAAGACCATCAGCTGGGAGCCGGCGCGAAAGCGGCGGCCCTTGGCTTTTCACCCCCCGGTTGCCTATCTTTGCCTTGACGATAAAATTTTAACGACCAGGAGCCCGTTCCATGTGTCTGGCCATACCCGGCAAAATCATCGCCCGCTTCGAGGAATCCGGCCTGCCCATGGCCGAGATCGATTTCGCCGGGGCCCGCAACCGGGCCTGCCTTTCCTACACCCCCGAAGCCGAGGTGGGCGACTACGTCCTGGTCCACGCGGGGTTCGCCCTGCAGACCCTGAACGAGGACGAAGCCCGCGCCTCCCTGATCGAACTGTCCCGCCTGTCCTCGCTGATGGCCGCCGATGCGGAATCGGAGTCCGGGTCGTGAAATACCTCACCGAATATCGCGACCCCCGCCTCGCCCGCGCCCTGCTGGACGAAATCGCCGCGACCGTCACCCGCCCGTGGACCATCATGGAGATCTGCGGCGGCCAGACCCACGCCATCATGCGCCACGGTCTCGACCAGCTGCTGCCCGACGCGATCACCCTCGTGCATGGACCCGGCTGCCCGGTGTGCGTCACTCCGCTGGAGACCATCGACCGCGCCCTGGCCATCGCCACGCGACCCGAGGTGATCTTCACCTCGTACGGCGACATGCTGCGGGTGCCGGGCAGCGCGGACGATCTGCTGCGCGTCAAGAGCCGCGGCGGCGACGTGCGCATGGTCTATTCCCCCCTGGAGGCGATCAGGCTGGCGCGGGAAAACTCCGACCGAGAGGTCGTCTTCCTCGCGGTGGGTTTCGAGACCACCGCGCCGGGCAACGCCATGGCCCTGAAGCAGGCGGTCGACACGGGGTTGACCAACTACAGCCAGCTCAGCAGCCAGGTCCTGGTGCCGGCGGCCATGGCGGCGATTCTGGCCGCCCCCGACAACCGGGTGCAGGGCTTCCTCGCCGCCGGCCACGTCTGCACCGTCATGGGCATCCGCGAGTACCTTCCCCTGGCCGAACGCTTCGGCGTACCCATCGTGCCCACGGGATTCGAGCCCGTGGACATCCTGCGCGGGATCCTGCAGACCGTGCGCATGCTCGAGCGCGGCGAACATGGCGTGGTAAACCAGTACGGCCGCGCGGTGCGCGATGACGGCAATTCCGCCGCCCGCGCGGTGATGCACGACGTGTACGCGGTGTGCGACCGCAAGTGGCGAGGCCTGGGGATGATTCCCCGCAGCGGCCTGGACGTTCGCGAGGAGCTGGCCGCCTTCGACGCCGGCAAGAAGTTTCGGGTCACCGACATCGTGCCCGCCGAACCGGAAGTGTGCATCGCCGGCCAGATCCTGCGGGGTTTGAAGAAGCCGCCCGAGTGCCCGGCCTTCGGTACCGATTGCACACCCATGCATCCGCTGGGGGCCACCATGGTATCCAGTGAGGGCGCCTGCGCCGCCTATCACAGTTACGCCCGGAAAGGCCTGTCGTGAACGACCGCGCGAAATTCCAGGGCCTGAACTGCCCCCTGCCGTTTCTGAATCACGACACCGTGCAGCTGGCCCACGGGGCGGGCGGCCGGCTGTCGGCCGAACTGATCGAGAAAATGATCCTGCCCCGGTTCTCCAGCGCGGAACTCGACTGCCTTGAGGACCAGGCCGTGCTGGACCTGCCGCCGGGCCGGGTGGCTTTCAGCACCGACACCTTCGTCGTCGATCCCATCTTCTTTCCCGGCGGGGATATCGGCGACCTGGCCGTCAACGGCACCGTGAACGACGTGGCCATGAGCGGAGCCGAGCCTCTGGTCCTGAGCGTGGGCTTGGTGCTGGAAGAAGGGCTGCCCCTGGCCGACCTGCACCGCATCCTGTGTTCCATGGAGCGCGCCGCCAGGGCCGCCGGCGTGCGCATGGTCACCGGCGACACCAAGGTGGTCGGCCGCGGCAGCTGCGACCGGATCTTCATCAACACCTCGGGACTGGGCGTGATCCCGGCGGGAGTGAGCCTGTCGGCCTCCTCACTCCAGCCGGGCGACGCGGTCCTGGTCAGCGGCACCCTCGGCGATCACGGCATGGCCGTCATGAGCCGGCGCGAGGGCCTGAGCTTCGCCGCCGACATCCGCAGCGATACCGCCGCCCTGAATCCGCTCGTGCGGGCCCTGCTGGACGGCGGCGCGGCCGTGCGTGCCCTGCGCGACCCAACCCGCGGCGGGCTGGCCACCACGTTGAACGAATTCGCCGCCGCCAGCCGGGTCGGCATCGAACTGAACGAGGACGCGATCCCGGTGCGCGACGAGGTGCGCGGGGCCTGCGAAATCCTGGGTATCGATCCGCTTTGCGTAGCCAACGAGGGCAAACTCGTGGCCGTGGTCGCCGGCCGGGACGCCGAGACCGCCCTGGCGACCCTGCTCCGTCATCCCCTGGGGTCCGAGGCCCGCATCATCGGTCGCGTGCTGGACACCCACCCCGGGCTGGTGGTCATGCGCACCGCCCTGGGCGCCGAGCGCATCGTCGACATGCCCCTGGGCGAGCAACTGCCCCGCATCTGCTGAATCTCTCTTTGGCGGCACGCCCTATGCAAACTCGACCCCGGCATGGGTCTCGTACCCTGATTCAGGGGCACCCTACCTCGGACCCGATGCCGTGAACCGGGGCGGCGCTGTGCTTATGTCGCTGTGCCGAAACCGGTTAAGATTCTTTTGATCTCTCCCCCGGCCGTAGTCTGCGAGCGGGCCGAGTGGTCGATATCTGGGCGCATCCGGCGACCCGGAACCAGGTGAAAACTCGAAGGATGGCCATGTCCGCAATCTTTCTCATGTGCAGCGAGCGTTCGGGGTCCAACCTGATCACCCGCATGTTCGACGCCCACCGGGACTGCTGTGGGCCCTCGCCCTCGCACCTGATCCGCGTCCTTGCGGAAAACCGCCACCGCTACGGCGACCTCTCCGCAGAGCGGAACTGGGAAACCCTGCTGCAGGATGCCGCCGATCTGCTGGCCACCAAACTCGGTTCCTGGCGGCGCGACTGGACGACCCAACAGCTCCGAACCGCCTGCCCCGAACGCGACCTGAAGTCCTTGGTGCGGACCGTGTTCGGCGCCGAGGCCGCTGCGGCCGGAAAACGCCGCCTTTTCATCAAGGAAAATCACCTCTACCGTTACCTGCCCTGGGTTGCGCAAGCCTTCCCCGGCCTGAAGATCGTCGCCATGGTTCGCGACCCGAGGGACATGGCCCTATCCTGGAAGCACTCGCCCATCCTGCGGGGAGACGCGGTGCGGGCGGCGGACATCTGGTGGCAGGACCAGATGCACCTGCTCCGGGTGATCGTCAGCCGCGAGTACCATGTGCATCTGCTGCGCTACGAGGACCTGATCCGGGAGCCCGAGGCCGAGCTGCAGGCGGTTTGCCGCTTCGCAAACCTGGAGTGGGACTCGGCCATGACCGCCTTCAGCGACCGGGCCGAAGCGTCGCGGGATGCGGCACGCACCGACGACTGGAAAAACCTGGACCGCCCGGTCATGAACGGGAATTATCGCAAGTGGGCCACGGGGCTCTCGCCGACCGAGGCGGCCTACGTCGAGGCCGTCTGCGCCGAGCCCATGGAAGCCCTTGGCTACAGGCGTGAGATGGACGATCCGCGGACGGCCGAGGCTCTCGCGGCCGAATTGTTGCCCCTGGAGCGACACGAGAAGCCCGGTTGGCAGGTTGTGCCGGCAACCGAAAAGGAATTGCGCGGAGCGCGTACCGAAGTCCTGCAACGGATCCGGGATCGCGTCCCGGCCACCGTTGAGCAGGAGGTACCCGTCCATGCATAACCACCTGCGACAGCCCGACCACAAACGAAACCAGGCCCTGGAAACCCTGCTCGCCGAGTTGAATCGCGATCTTTGCCGGGCTGCGGAATGTCTCCCCGCCGAGATCGAGCGGCCCCGGCTGCCCCAGGTTTTCGTGGTGGGCTGCCCCCGCAGCGGAACCACCCTGGTCTACCAGTGGCTCGCCGCCACCGGGCTGTTCACCTACCCCACCAATTTCGTGGCGCGATTTCCCGCCGCTCCCTGGGTCGGCGAGCGGATTCTGCTGCTGCTGAGCGACCCGGCCTACGATTTCAATCGCGAGCTGACCGACCACCTGCCGGCCACGCCGCCGTCGTTCACCTCGCGACTGGGCAAGACCCGCGGCCTGACCGCGCCCCACGAGTTCTGGTACTGGTGGCGACGCTTCCTGCCCGAACGCGAGACCCACGCCTTGAGCCCCGGCGACCTGGCCGGCCTCGACGGCCCCACCATGCTGCGTGAACTGGCGGCCTGGGAGGCCGTGCGCAACCAGCCCTTGACCATGAAGGGCCTGATCCTCAACTGGAACCTGCCCTGGCTGGCCGAGATGTTGCCCGACGCCATCTTCATCCACATCCGACGCGATCCCTATCTGACCATGCAGTCCCTGCTGGATGCGCGGCGGGATTTTTTCCGCGACATGCGGGAGTGGTACAGCTTTCGCCCGCCCCAGTACCCCGATCTCAAGGACCTGGACCCGGCCATGCAGGTGGCGGGGCAGGTCTGGCATACCGACCAGGCCGTGGCCGCGGGATTGGCGCAGCTTCCGAACCGTCGCAAGATCGAAGTGGATTACGAGGAATTCTGCCGGCGACCCGGCGGGGTGTACACGCGTCTGGTGCAATGCCTGGCCGCCGTCAACCACCCGGTGGATCCGCTCTACACCGGGCCGGCCTCGTTCCCCGCGCGTTGCGATGTGCGCCTGTCACCGACCGAAAAAGCCGCCCTGGATTCGGCCTGGGACACCGTCTCAGCATCGGGCGTAATCTGACTCGCAGGCCCGGGCCTCGATAGCAGCCGCCGTTTGAGGCGCCATCCCCATCTCCACGAGCATGCACTTGAGGTCGGCCGCCAGTTCCGGATCCGCCTCCCCGTCCAAGGCCAGGGCCGCGCCCAGAACCCCGTTATTCTGGTCACCGTCCCACCAGCAGAGCCGCGCCAGAAAACCTCGCGCCGCCCAGTGGCCCGGCTCGCGGACCAGGATTCGCTCCAGACAACAGCGGATGGTCGCCATGTCGCCCGCGTCGAAGGCCGCGGCGACCTGCTCCATCAATCCCGAGACCGTGGCCCCATCGACCAGCGGCCGGGGAGTCAGTTCGTCCAGCTTGGGTGAAAGCAGGCCCGTGTCCGTCCCGTCGGCCTGCAGCTCCTCCCAGGCCAGCTTGGCCTCGCTGCGGAAGGTCTCGTCGCGCTGGAACTGGCCGGCATGCCGGCGAAAACTGCTGAGGGGTTCGCGCAGCCAGATCCCGTCGCCGCGCGACAGCAGGGCGGTCCAGATGGTCACGTCGCCGTTGCGCCGCGCCGAGCGTCCCGCGTAACTCATCAGGTGCGGAGAGTTGTCCAGGATGTCGGCCTTGCGGAACATGGTGGTCGTGGGCTCGCCGATCCGGTTGATCCGATGGAACAGCACCAGATTGGCCAGCTGCCGACCGTCCACAAGGGCGTCTTGCTCCAGGATCGGTTCGTTGAAGCGCTTGTCCGGCAAGGGCGCGTCCTGGCCGTCGATGAGCCGGCGATAGCTGGTCACCAGGGTGGCGTCCGGATGCTCCATCAGGGCCCGCGCCATGCGTTCGACGCAGTGGGGCGCCAGCAGGTCGTCGTCATTGAGGTACTTCACCAGGGGCCCGGCGGCCATGTCGAACAGCTGCAGGTAGTTCCTGCGTCCACCGATGGTCCCCGGGTTGCGCTGGTAGCGCAGGGTCCAACCGGCGGGCACGCGTTCCCGTGCGGCCTCCACCAATCCAGCGACGGTGCCGTCGGGGCTGTCATCGGCCACGATGATCTCGCCCCGGGGCCAGGTCTGGACCAGGGCGCTCTCCAGGGCGGCGGCGAAATGCTCGCTCTTGTAGGCCGGAATGAGAATGCTCACCCCGGGCTCGTCACCCAGTTCCCGGCAAG
Organism: bacterium CG_4_9_14_3_um_filter_65_15; assembly: GCA_002790835.1. GTDB lineage: Bacteria > Krumholzibacteriota > Krumholzibacteriia > LZORAL124-64-63 > LZORAL124-64-63 > JAHJTW01. Next base: position 16,572 of record PFVX01000058.1, read on the forward strand.
GCTTGGTCAACACGGCCCGCCCGCCCTGCATGCGCCGCTTCGCGTCGAAGCCGCACACCCAGGCTTCCTTCTCCAGGTCCTGGCGCGGATAGCGGCCGTCCTTGGCGCCGACCGGCACGAGGAGACGACCACCCGGACCCAGCAACCGCCGCGCGCGGCGCAGCAGGCGATGGCGATCGGCACGACCCAACCGCCCCAGGTTTTCCCCTTCCAGGACGATGGTCTCCAGGCAGCCGCCGGGAACTCCGAAAACGCCGTGGATCGTTCGGGTCCAGGCGACCCCGATCCGGGTGCACAGTTTGATCGTGGGTTCCTCTGGCGAGCCCGTGACGGTCATGGTCAGGTCCGGATTCATGGTTTCGCCTCGGCTCGGGAAGGGGAAGCGTTCGCGGCGGCGGCCACCGCCGGGGCTTCGTCCAGGATGCGGCCCATCAACTCGCCCGCCAGGGCGATGTCCCGGGTGGAAACGGCCGTGCCCGTGGGCAGGACCATCACGCGCCGTCCGACTCGCTCGGTGCAGGGCAGATCCCAGCCGCCGGCGGGCGGGTGGGAGCGATAGGGTTCCATACGATGGCATCCGGGGTGGAAGTAGCGTCGCGCCAGCAGGTTCTCCGCCCGCAGCGCCTCCACCAGCTGGTCCCGGTCCAGCCCCGCCTGCTCCGCCTCGACTTCGCAGACCACATACTGGTGATTGTGACGGTTGCGCCCGTCCGTCGCCTGCAGGGAAATGCCCCGCAGGGGCGCCAGGGCCTCGCGCCAGGCGTCCATGTTGCGCCGGTTCACCGCCAGCCACTCCTCCATGCTCTCGAAGGAATTCAGACCCACGGCGGCGGACAGCTCGTTCATCTTTCCGTTGACCCCCAGGGCTTCCACGCGGTCCAGCCCCGTGAACCCGAAGTTGGACATCAGGCGCGCGCGGCGGGCCAGTTCATCGTCGTTGGTCACGATGGCCCCGCCCTCGGCGGAGTTCAGGAACTTGGTGGCGTGAAAGCTGAAGACCTCGAGGTCACCGAAGCCGCCCACCATCCGCTGGCCGTGGCTGCAGCCGAAGGCGTGAGCCGCATCGAACATGAGACGGATGCCGTGGCGATCGGCGATCTCCTGCAACGCATCCACCGGCGCCGGCCGGCCCCACAGGTGCACCGCGAGAATGCCCGTGGTGCGCGGGGTGATGAGCGCCTCGGCCTTTTGCGGGTCGATGAGGTGGGTGACCGGGTCGATGTCGCAGAACACCGGCCGGATGCCCTGCCAGGCCAGCGCGTGGGCGGTGGCCACGAAGGTGAACGCCGGCACGATGACTTCGCCGGCCAGACCCAGCGCCCGCGCCCCGATCTCCAGGGCGACGGTCCCGTTGCACATGGCCACGCAGTGCTTCACCTGGGCCCGCGCCGCCACCATGTCCTCGAAGAGCCGCACGTTGGGACCGAAGTTCGACAACCGGCGCGTATCCAGGATGGTCCCGATGCGTTGCAGCAGACGCTCGCGATCACCGATGTTGGGGGCGCCCACGTGCAGGGGACGCGGAAAGTGGGGCCTTCCGCCCAGGATGGCGAGCCGCATCCGGGCCTCAGTCGACACCGACATGCGCCACCTCCGGTTCGCGTTCCAGCTGGGGATCCCGGTAGGCCGGGAAATAGTCTGATGGCTCGGGGGCCAACGCGGCGTACGCCCCCGGATCCAGGATCGCCCCCAGCAACCAGGCATCGGCGGTGCGCGTGGCCCAGCCGGCCTTGAAGCGGTTCAGGCCGTCGGCAGGATCGTCGGTCAGGCCGGCTGCGGCGCCCAGGTCGGCGGTGGCAACTCCCGTCGCGCGCAGGAACCGCAGAACCGTCTGCATCAGGGCGTAGGACGCGCCGCCCCAGCGGTAGCCGTCGGGCGCGTATCCGGAAAGGTGGTGCCAGGCGCGAGAGCCCCCCGTGAACCACAGCTGCATGCCCAAAACGTCCCCCTGCGGTCCCACCGCCCGAGCCAGCACGGCCCCCGGCAGTCCGAGTTGCAGCGCGAAAGCTGCGCGGGAGAACCGGGCCGCGCCGGTGACGCCGTGGCGGCGGATCAGTTCGCCATACAGGGCGCACCAGGCGTCCAGGTGGGCGACCGGATCGTCGCAGATTTCGGTGCGGGCGTGACGCAGGAAGCGGCGCGCGTTGCGGCGGTGATGCGCCGTTCCGAACTCGCCCGACCCCGTGCCAAGGTCGACCAGGTGATGGGATTTCCAGGGACGGCAGACACCGTCGAACCCGCGGGTCTGCGGCGAGGTCAGGGGATCGGCCACCAGGACCAGACTGACCAGACCGTCGCGCCGCAGGCCGGCCAGATCCTCGTCCAGGCCCGACCAGTCGCGGCAGGCGAACAGGGGGTAGCAACCCACGGCATCGCGCAGGCCGTCGCCGCCCGAAATGGGCCTTTCGAGCACCCAACCGCCGCACGCGGGCAGGAACCGGGGTGACCCGATTTCTTGCAACGATTGAGCATATTGAGCATGGGCGTAGCTCAAATCCGACCCCGTTCTCCGGCCATTGCACCCACCACCGGCGTAACGCATTACTCGACAACATCTTGCAATCAATCGAGGCCGCGGTCGAAACCGCGCGCCGGAATCAGGGGAACAGATTGCAAGGAACGGACCGGGCAAGGGGGATCAGGCGGGCCAGGAGAACTTCTCCTCCAGGCAACGGACCGTGCGGTCGCGGTCCAGGGTCTCGATGACCAGGGAGATGCTGTTGATGGATGAGGCGACGGTCTGGGCCTGGATTCCGTCGACGCACAGGGCGGAGAACACCTGCCTGACCAGGGCGGGGCGCTCGCTGAAGTGGGGGCCGTAGAGGGTCAGGATCACCACGGGCGCGCGCACCTCGACCTTGCTCGGCTGGTATTCCCGGGACACCGCGTCGAGAATGTCGCGGTTGGCGGCGAGCTTATCGGTCTTCACGCAGAAGGACATGTTCTTATCGCCCTGGGCATCGTTGCCGAGACTGAGATACGACAAGGTGATGTCGCGGTCGGCGAACATGCCCAGGATGCCGCAGGCCGCACCGGGCAGCCAGTCGAACCCCAACACCTCCACCAGGCACAGGTCGTGCCGTTCCATCAGGCCCCCGCAGGGAATACGGATGCTCATGACGTCTCCCGGGAACCCGACGGCAGATCCTGCCGGGGCAAACGCAAGGTGAAGGTGGAGCCGCGGCCCGGCTCGCTCTGCAGTTCGATGGTCCCGCCCATCTGCTCGGTGAAGCGTCGAACGATGGGAAGTCCCAAACCCGTGCCCAGGTTGCTCATCTGCTGGGCCTGGCTCGTGCGATAGAACTCGTCGAAGACCCGGCCCTGGTCTTCCGGGGCGATGCCGATTCCCCGGTCACTGACCGTCAGAACGACCACCCCCGGATCCATCCGCAGAAGGATGTTCACCTGGCCGCCGTCTTCGCTGTAGCGCACCGCGTTGCTCACCAGGTTGCTCACGATCTTCTGCAGCATACCCGGGTTACCCAGCATGTACGGCTGATCGGGAGGCAGATCCATGGTCACCGTGATATTCCGGCGCGATGCCTCTTCGCTCAACTGGTCGGTGATGCGGGCGATGAGGACGTTCAGATCCACCGTCTCCATCGTCTCCCGTTTCACATCGCCGCCACGGGTGAATTCCGCCAGATCCTTGATCATGGTGAGCGCGTGGCCGAGCCGGTTGACGGCCCGCTCCAGCAGGTCACGGACCTTTTCCGGCAGCTCCAGCCCTTTCAGCTCCAGGACGGCATCCACCGCGCTTTGAGCCGTGGCGACCGGGCTCTTGATCTCGTGGGTCACGAAACGGAAGAACTCCAGCTTGGCCCGATCGGCCGCCAGCAGTTCCTTCTGCCTGTCCACCAGCTCATCCTTGATGGCGCGGTTGTGCTTCATGATGGTGGAGCCGATGTAGGCCGCCACCAGCTGCACGAGGCAGAAGGCCCCCAGGGTCAGCAGGATGAAGGGCGGCTCGTGGGTGATGGGGCCGGCGCTCAGCAGGTGATGATGCGGCAGGATGTGGAAATACTCGCCCGCCACGTCGGCGGTGAACAACACGATGGCCAGGCCCGCAATGTGGAACACGTCCCGCCCCTTGAACAGCAGGCTGGCGATGATCACGTGGACCAGATACAGGTAGAGCAGGGGGTTTTCGATGCCGCCGGAGAGGTTGAGCATCACCGTCAGCAGGACCAGGTCGCCGGCCATCTGCAGTTTCACGTGCATCAGTTCGACCGGCAGCCGGGTCGGCGGCACCCGGCGGTTGCGAATGGTATAGACCGTGTTGAGGACCGCCAGCACCCCCGTCACCGCCAGCAGTTCACCCGTGGGCAGGGAGGAGGGAAGAACGCGGGTCGCGACCGCCGTCGCGCACAGAGCGCCGACGACGGCCGCCCAGCGCAACTTGTCGAACCACACCAACCTGCGGCGCAGCGAGGCGGCCGACACGAAATGGCTGGATGGCTCGTCCAGAAGGGCGGGAACAGTCGTCACCGTCTGCAACCTTCCGCGGGTAAATCCCGGACTAGGCTTGGGCCGGTAGGTGCTTGCGCACCAGATCGACCAGCATGCGGGGACTGACCGGCTTCTCGAGAAATTCGTCCACGGGCAGGAAATCCTGGTCCTTGGCCGGGTCGAAACCGAACCCCGTCTGGTCGGTCACCGCCGTCAGCATCAGGATGGGAATATCCCGGGTAGCCTCGTCCCCGCGCAACACATACGCCACCTGGAAGCCCTCGTCAACGGCACCCATCATCACATCCAGCAGGATGAGGTCGGGATGCTGGTCGCGGGCCGCATCGAGCCCCCGCTGTCCCGACTGCGCGTCGATCACCCGGAAGCCTTCGTTCTCCAGGGTCATGCGGAGGATCTCCACCAGATCGATGTCGTCGTCGATGATCAGAATGGTCCGGTCAGTGCTCACGGGAAACCTCCGCGTTGATTGCTGCGACAATTCCGGGCACGGCGGCCGCCACCTCGTCGGACAACCCCGTGTTGATCTCGACGCGAGCCGGCTGCACCCCGACGATCCGGAGCCGGTCGGGCAGCCGACCCAGGCGCCGAGCCAGATCGAAGGCCTCGGCCAGACCGAACCCGTGCAGGGAAAGATGGTCCGACCGGATCCGCAGGCGCACCTCGTCGGGCCCGAACACGGCGACCGATCCCGGTGCCAGCCCCATGACCGCGGCGTCGATCACCACGTTCAACCCGGTCGGATCCAGGTGATCCACCAGGGCCAGGGCGTCGGTTCCCAGGTCCCTCAGCTCCGCGTCCGACCACAGATCCGCGGCGCGGGCATGGTCCAGGACGGCCGCGCCCACACCGTCGTCCCCGTAGAAGGAGTTGCCCACCGCGATGATCTTCATGTCCGCCTATTCGATGAAATCCACATCCAGCATGTGCACCGAGCACGAGATGCAGGGGTCGTACGCCCGCACCAGCATCTCCAGGTTCCCGACGATCTCCTCCTGCGTCTGGCCCAGGATCTCCGGCACCAGCTTCTTCATGTCGTCGTCGATGTTCGCGAGATTCTGGCCCGTGGGAATGATGCAGTTGGCCGCCGTCAGACGACCCTGCCGGTCGTAGGTGTACTCGTGGTACAGGATCCCCCGCGGCACCTCGGTGGCGCCCACCCCGGTGCCGAAACGGTTCGGTTCCTGGTTCGGCGCCTCGGGCTGGAGACCGCGCTCCAGCAACTCGTCGATGATGGCGATGCCGTCCATCGCGCAGTGGGCCGCCTCCACCACCTGGGCGATGGTGTTCATGTACGGGTTGCAGCAGCCGGGTTCCAGGCCCATGGCCGCGGCGGCCTCCCGGGCCAGGCCGCACAGCCGGTCGTGGTTGTTGTTCCAGCGCGCCAGCGCCCCCACGAAGTAGCTGGAGCGATTGTGCCGGCAATGCTTGCTGGTGCTGTGGGGCACGATGTACTCGTTGGTCAATTCGCGATACATGGAGTCGGGCACGCACCCGGTGTCCGAGCTGCAGATGTCCCCGTCGTACAGGGCGTAGTCGTCGTCGCTGCGCAGGGAAATGAACTCGGTCTCGCGCGTGAAGTCCGGGATCTCGCCGGCCAGGGCCTGCATGGTCTCCACCGTGGCGATCAGGTCGGGCTTCAATTCCTCCGTCAGACGCCGCCGCAGCTCACCGAGTTCCTCGGCCGTCGGGATACGCGTGAAGCCCCCCGGCACCGGGGTGATGGGATGCACCGCGCGGCCGCCCACGATCTCGCCCACGTCGTTGGCCAGCCGTTTCATGCGCAGGGCGCGCAGGACCACCTCGGGATGCGACGCCACCAGCGGGAAGACCGACCCCACCTTGAGAAAATCCGGTGCGGCCAGGAAGTAGGCGTGCAGCACGTTGGACTGGATCGTCGCTCCGTGGATCAGCAGCTTGCGCAGCAGCACGGTCTGCTCGCTGACCGTCAGACCCAGGGCCTGTTCCGTGGCCTTCATCGAGGTCATCTGGTGGCCGAGGGAACAGATTCCGCAGATGCGCGAGGTGATGATGGCCGCCTCGTGGAAGCTGCGCCCCTTGAGCATGGCCTCGAAGTAGCGCGGCGCCTCGACGATCTCCAGCTGGGCCTTCTCCAGCCTTCCGTCGCGCATGTTCACCACGATGTTGCCGTGCCCCTCGACCCGGGTCAGGTGCTCGACGTTGATGTCCAGGTTCATGGTCATGACTTGAGCCCCTCCAGTTCGTGGCTGTTGTAGAGGTGCAGGCGCTTCCAGGCTTCGTTCACCGACAAGCCGTGCGTCACCAGAATGTCCTCCATGGCCTTCAGGTTGGGTTCGGGCACCAGGCCGCGGCAGCCGGTGCAGTACTGGCCGACGCTGGGACACTGGGCGTCGCAACCCCCGCGCGTGACCGGACCGAGGCAGATCATGCCCCGTTCGTAAACGCACTCGTTCTCCTTGAGCTTGCACTCCACGCACACGGCGCTCGTCGGCTCGACCGGCTGCTTGCCCATGACCAGAGCCGTGAAGACCTTCAGGAATTCGATCTGGGTCATGGGGCAGCCGCGCACGTTCACGTCGACCTTCACCACCGACGACAGCGGCAGCGCGGGCAGGGTCGGGAAGAGATACTTGTCCTTGCCGTAGACCTCTTCGCGCACCTCTTCGATGGGTCGCGTGTTCTTCATGCTGTTGATCCCGCCCTGGACGGCGCAGGCGCCCACCGCCACCAGGACCTTGGCCCGGCGCCGGATCTCGTTGATGCGCTTGATGCAGTCGGGCGTCGAGAGCGACCCCTCCACGAAGGCGATGTCGTACTCACCCGGCCGGTCGTCCATGGCCTCGCGCCACTCGACGATGTCGACGTGGCCGAGCATGTCCAGCAGCTGGTTCTCGAAGTTGAGCTGATTGAGCTCGCAACCCTCGCAGCCGGTGAAGTCGAAGATCGCAACGCGCGGTTTTGCGGCCATCAGAGCGCCTCCTCGAGGGATTTCAGATCCGGATAGTGGTACACCGGGCCGTCCTGGCAGACGTAGGAATGGTTGATCTGGCAGTGCCCGCACTTGCCGACCCCGCACTTCATGCGCCTTTCGAGCGACATGTAGATGCTCTCGTCGGACAGGCCGCGGGACTTGAGCGCCAGCAGCACGAAGCGATACATCACCGGCGGCCCGCACACGCAGCACACCGTCTTGCCCAGTTCCAGTTCGAGGCCGGGGATCAGGGTGGTGATCACGCCGGTCCGGCCGGCCCACGCCGGCGAGCCGCGATCCACCGTGACGTGGAAATCCACCCCGGGATCCTTTTTCCAGGCTTCCCGTTCCTCGGTGAAGAGCAGTTCCTCGTCGCTGCGGCTGCCGTAGCAGATGATCAACCGGCCGAAATCATCCCGCCGGTCCAGCACGAAGTTGATCAGCGACCGCATGGGCACCAGGCCGATGCCACCGGCCACCACCAGCACGTCCTTGCCCTTGAAGCGTTCGACATCGATCCCGTGGCCGAAGGGACCGCGGATGCCCAGCTTGTCGCCGGGTTTCAGGGCGGCGAGCTTCTCGGTCAGCAGGCCGACCTTGCGGATTCCCAGCTCGAACGTGCCCTTGCGCGTCGGCGAGGATGAGATGGAGAACGGGGCCTCGCCCACGCCGAACAGGGAGACCTCCACGAACTGGCCGGGTTGGTGGCCCAGGTCCGCGCCGCCGGGAAGTTCCACCGTGTAGAGGGTTTCCAGCGCGTTCAAGGGCTTGATGTCCCGGAGCGTGGCCATGGTCGGCAGATACAGGTCCCGGGGTTCCTGCGGCTGGATCAGTTCATTCAGCTTCATGACGCAACTCCTCTAGACGGCCGTGGTCGGGTGTTTCTCGAAGTCGGAAACGCACCGGTTCACGATGCTGACGATGCTGATCCCCGCGGTGCAGTAGGCGGTGCAGCGCCCGCAGCCGACGCACCAGGGATGTCCGGTCCTGTCGCTGAGATACTTGAACTTCCGCAAGACACGGTGGCGTTGCCGTTCGGCCAGACCGCCCCGGAAAACCTCGCCTCCGGCCACCTCGGTGAACTCGCGCAGCATGCACCCGTCCCAGATGCGTTCGCGCGTGCCGCCGGTGACCTTGATGTCGACGTTCTCCTCGACGTTGAAGCAGTAGCAGGTCGGGCAGACGATGTTGCACGAGCCGCAACCGACGCACTTCTGCGCGGTCTCCTCCCAGACGGGACTGCTGTAGCTGGCCGCCATGACCTCGTTCAGCCGGGCCTGGGGCAGGAAGATGTGCTGATGGAAATGACCCGGCGAAGGTTTGCCTTGTTCCGCCTGGGGCAGGTCGAATCCGGCCAGGATTTCGCCCCCCTTTTCGGTCACGGTCTCAACCTGGTAGCCGCCGCCCACGCGGGACAGGAAGACGTCGAAGCCCTCGGTCTCCAGGGGACCGATACCCACCGATCCGCTGAAGTGGAATTCATCCGGTTCGTAGGACACCCCGACCCAGATCACCCCCTCGCGGCGCTTCAGGTAGTTTTTCTCGGGCTGGCCCTGGCTGAAGTTGTAGTCCAGACGATCGATGGCGGCGCGGTCATAGGAATGGATGCCCAGCAGGACAGCGTCCAGGGGCTCGACCGTCGCCGCGGCGAACGACTGATCCGTCAGATCGAATTTCAACAGTTCATCCCGGGGCGGTTGGAAGTACTTCTTCACCGATTGCATGGTCCGGGAATAGTCCAAGACCACGGCGGCCGGATTGGTGACTTTGTCCAGGGCCACCGAATGCCGCCCCATGCGCTGGGGCGCATACACGGCCTTCTGGTGCATGAGGTGCGAGACCAGGGCCTCCACGCGGTCACTGGCCAGGAATTTCAGGTCCATGGGCCCTCCCCTCACCGGCGGGTTGATAATCCGAATGACATCATTTCAAGCGAGTTACGCATGAAATGTTTTTATTTAAACAGTTTGTGTCAAGTTAAAAACAATTATTGCGCTGTGAGCCTAAATGGGACCGGATTGGGCCTCATGCCCCCGAATGGTCGGGATGCAAACATCCACACCTGTGAGAGCTCGCAAAACGTTGATACCGATAATTCAGCATCCAGCGAGGCGGGCTGACCGAGTCGACGGCCGCGAGATCTTCAGCGGCGGCGTGGCTCTCGCCCAAGAGTGGTGGAACCGGTCAATCATTGACACCAACCTCCAGCGGCTTCAGTATCTCCGGGAGACCGGGACCTTGCATCAGATGATTGCGGCCGCCTGTTCCGTGGATCACGCCCCCCGGGTCCCCTCCCTTTTCGCGGAGCGTGATCTGCCGGCGCGTGAAATCCACAGCAACACGCCAAGGAGGGAAACCAGATGGGCCTTCCAGTAACACAGGGGGCTTACAACCTGCTTGAAGAGAAGTGGATACCTGTTCTTTACGGAGATGGGAAGACGGAGCGTGTTGGAATCTGCAAGGCGCTGAAAGATGCCCATAAAATCCGGCAGATAGCCGCCAGCAATCCCATGGACAGGGTGGCGCTCCTGCGCTTTCTGTTGGCCGTGCTCATGTGGTGCAAAGAGGACGCGAAGTCTTCCCTCGCGGCGCTGGACGAGAAGAGCGCCGGCATACCGAAGAACTGGCTGGCTAAACTGGAGGAAAACAGGGCCGCGTTCAATCTGCTGGGCGACGGTAAAAGGTTCTATCAGGACGAATCGTTGAAGGGCAAGGATTCGTTGAAGGGCAACGATTCGTTGAAGGACGACGATTCGTTGAAGGACGACGATTCGTTGAAGGGCAACGATTCGTTGAAGGGCAACGATTCGTTGAAGGATGACGATTCGTCGAAGGACAAGAAATCTCGGCCCATCAGCGATCTGCTCGTCGAGTTCCCTGGAGCGGATTCGGTGAATCACATGCGCCACGTTGTGCATGACGACCCCTACGGGTTCTGCCCCGCGTGTTGCGCGATGGGAATCTTGCGGCTCTCGGTCTGGTCTCCGGCCAACAAGTATTATCCCGCATCAGTCAACCCGGGCTCTGCGGCCTACGCATTTATTGAAGGGAAGAACCTGCTTCAAACTCTGTGCGCCAATCTGCCGCAAACCCAAGGCGCCTCTGCCCCGCCGCAACCTCCTCCGTGGCTGCTCACTAATCCCCCTACCGCGCCTGACGACGTTGCCCGCCTGACGTGGCGTCCGCGCAAACTGTGGTTGAAGTTCGCGGACCATCGGGGCACATGCGCCTACTGCGGAAGCAACGGAGTGTTGGTCAAACGCCTGTACAACAAGTATGGCTGGTCCACTCCCGTCACCGACGGCCAACGGTTCGGAAAGGACGTCTTGGCCGAGTTCCAGAAAATCAACAATGCTTACGGGTCAAAAAAAACAGACGAGTTCAAGCTGGCCGACAAAGTAGTCAGGGTCGCGCAGCTCATCCGCAAATGCAGAATGGAAGCGCTTGGTGCGGCCGACACCCCCGCCGCCGCTGCGCCAAATCCTGAACCCGACGAACAGAAAATCGCCCGCGTCTTTCACCAGCTTTTCACTGCGGACAATCAGCGGGCGATCGAGGAACTGACTAAGAAGGCAACCGAACAGGAATCGCCGCATCTGAGCGGGAGTGACACGCAGGTCAAAAAGTTCTGGGACACTGATCCCCATCTGTTGAAGAAAAAGGGTGAGCCTATATCCCTGCCCGGATTGGCGGCGGATGTGGCCGCACACTCTTCTCGGTTCTGGCGCGACGCCTTTCGTCTTCGCGGTCAACGCCAAGGCAAAGTATCCGCCATCGGTCCCGTCGTAAACAAATTCACGTTTCAAGACGCGACAAGCGTGTCCGTTCCGAATGAGGCGGCTAATCAGCGCGTCGAACGCTCCGCAAGCATTCGCGACGGGCTGCGCGGACTTGTCAAGTACACCACGCCCAACCAGAAGACGGGCAAGTACGATCACCACGAAATCGACGCCGCAGTTGTGCTGTTGACGGCCGACGCTGAGGCCCGCGTTCGGACCGCGCTTGAACAGCCCCCAGCAAGGGCGCAAACCGACGCCGAAGCGGACAAGAATTTTCTGCGTGAAATCTTCGAGCCGGTCGTCGAACAAATTGTCGCATCCACCACCAAGGGCTCGCCATTGCGCCGCCGCGCGGCGAAAGAGCACGCCAAAGCCCTGCTGAACAAAAAGATCAAAGAGCTGGTTGAGAAGCCGGATCATCTGTCGAACGCAGGTACGCCTGCAGCCGTGCCTGGCAAACCGAAACGTGGCCGCAAGAAGGGAGGCTCAAAATGAGCCAGACCGCTGAATACATCAAGCGGCTTTCAGCCTTGCAGGAAGGCGAGCGCTCGCGGCTGCGCCGTCTGGCCGGACGGCCGCTCGACGCAACGCTCCAGGGTTTCGACCTCTTCACGGGTCTCTGGTGGCCACTGCGGGCGAAGAGTCCGGCGACCCCGCGCCGGGAGCCGTCATGGCTCGTCGCCAAGCTTTTCGGCGCGTTCCGCGTCCCACACATCCGGCCCGATTCAGGCGCGGGGCCTTCTTTGCCTGAAGTCCTGGGCCGCTGCGAACCGCGCGACGAGGATGACCGCAAGCGCTTCCGAACTCGATTCGACGCTCTGCTTTGCTCGTCCCTGTCGTCTGTGGAGCCGCATCTGCGCTGGGCGCTGGGGGAAGTCGCCAAGGCTGTCGCCGGGCACGTGCCGCAGGCGCGGGATGTGACGGGCATCGACTGGGTGCAACTCCTTGACGATCTCTCCATCTGGGACCGGGGCGAGGAGCACCGCCGCGGACGCGATGTTCGCGACATCTGGGCCGAGACGTATCTCAACGCTACGAAATTACTCGAAAGGAGGGCATAAACATGCTCATCGAAATCCACATGATCCAGAATCACAGCCCGGCGAACCTGAACCGGGACGATCTTGGCGCGCCCAAGACCTGCATCTTCGGCGGCGTCACCCGGGCGCGCATCTCCAGCCAGTGTCTCAAACGCAGCATCCGGCGCAGCCCGGAGTTCGCGGTTGCTTTGGAGAAGGACGGCGGTGTGCGTACACGGCGGCTGATCGAACTGATCGCAAAGGCGGCGGCGGGCGAAGGCAATCCACAGGAAGAGCGACATCGCGAGGCCATCCGGAAGGAATTCAAGAAGGGGGGGGTCGGCCTGAAGGATGAGGACACTTTCGATATACTCTTCTTTCTGCCTCAATCCGCCGTCAACGAAATGGGCCAGGCTGTGCGGACGGGAAACGGCGACCTGGGCAAGAACTTCGCCGAGATCATCGGCGAGTTCGTCAAGACACCCGACATCGCACTTTGTGGCCGCATGACGGAGTTCGATGCCAAAGGCCCGTTTAAGGATCTGAAGGGTAAGTTCACCGTCGAAGCCGCGTTGTCCGCGGCACACGCCATCTCGACTCACGCGGTCGTGAACGAGGTGGACTACTTCACCGCTGCCGACGACGTGCCCGGCCAGGACGCCGGCGCGGCCCACGTCAACGAGGCCATGTTCAACTCGGCCTGCTTCTACAAACACTTCGTCATTGACTTCGAGCAGTTGAAGAAGAACCTGGCGGACGATGCCGACCTCGCCCGCAAGACAATAAGGTGCTTCCTTGAAGCGGCCGCCAAGGCCAACCCCTCCGGCAAACAGCACGCCTTCGCGGCATTTAATCCGCCCGACGCAGTTCTGGTCGAGGTTAAAACCAAGTCAGCTACGCCCGTCAGCTACGCCAACGCCTTCGCCGATCCGGTGCCGGAAAAGTCCGAACGCGGTTTGATCGGCGAAAGCATCGCCAGGCTCGGCCAGTACGCCCAAGATCTCGTTGCAGGTTACGG
>PFVX01000067.1 GCA_002790835.1 bacterium CG_4_9_14_3_um_filter_65_15
CCACGGTATTCCAGATCGTCGTCGTGTCGCCCTGGTCGGCTCCCTGCAGAGTCACCGCCACCAGCGCCGTCGTCTCCATATCCACCGCGCATGCCTGTCCTTTCCTTCGCTGTCACCACCCGGACTGCATGGGCAGCCAGTCGCTTCGTATTCTGGGTCAGATTCCATGTCTCGGATGCGGCATGACCTTCCTCACAGTCCAGCCGCGAGCTGCACGGTCACCACGAGGTGATCTTGCAGGGGCACGGTGCTGGTCTCCCCCCGCTGCTGTCCGACGTATGTCGCCTCCACGCTGAGCTTGTTGGCGTGTCCCATCAGGAAGTAGTTGAGCCCAAGACCTCCGACGTGCGTATCATCGTCGCTGTCATCGACGTGGATCCACTCGTAGCGACCAAAGGGCTGAAGCCGGCCGGGACCGATGTCACCCGGGATCAGGTACCCCGCCCTGACTGAGACGACATCAGCCTCTACGGCAGGGGCGATGGCAGTGAAGTTGATGGCGTTGGGTGCGTTGCGGATGTCGATATAGGAGCCTGTCAGCGTCAGTCCGCCGGCGCCGACCGGCTGATCGTAGTGCAGGTCGACCGTCCACGAGGAGTAGTCTTCCTCCCCCGTGTCGAAAGCGAGCCGCTGATGGTCGCCTCCGACGCCGATGGACAGGACTCGCTGTTTGCCGAGGTAGGTGCCCTGATTGAACCAGCCGGTCTCGGGCTCGAGGAGAGCCAGACTCATGCGCCCGGCAAAGCGCAGGTTGTCGCCGGGGTTGCGAGCCGCGTCGTCCATGCCGTCGGCAACCATGACTCGATACTGCACGAGCCCACCCCCGATGTTGCCCCAGAGCGTGGCGCCGCCGTCGCGGCCGACCGTGCTCGGGTAGAAGATCCCGCCGCGATAGCCCCCCTGGACCCAGTCCAGGTCGGTCGTCAAGAGCGCCTTCGTGGAGGTCGTTCCGTAGTTCCGCGTGAGCGGGATGTACATCCGCCCGAACTGGAGCTGTAGCGCACCTTCGAGGAGGTTGAGGTTCACCCAGCCGTCTCGTAAGGCGAGGCCCGTGCCGAGGCCTGCGCCGGGGCTGTCAAGCCCGCGCTGCCCGAGCCGATCGCCCGCGAAGTGGACAAAGAAGCCAAGCCACGGGGTCGCGGCGCCCTTCACGGAGAAGTACGCCCGCCGGACGAGAAAGTCGTGTAGGTCCTGCTCCTGGTCGCCGTTCCCATCGCGGTCCCTTGCATCCTGCACGTACTGGTACCAGGTCTGAGCCCACAGATCGATGCTCAGCGAGCGGTCGCCGTCACGGTATACCTCCTCAGCCCGAGCCACGCCGGATCCTCCGAGCAGGAGTACGAAGGCCAGACTCGTGGCAACGAACGCCACGCTCAGCAGGTGGCGGAAATGGATGTCCCCTACTTCGCCCATGCTCGATCCTCCATCAAGACTCCTTGCCATCCGTGCTCGTCCCTCACGCAACTGCGGGGTGCTTCCAAGCCACGGCCGCGAGAAACGCCGCGCCCAGCGTGGTGATTGCACGAGGTAACCCGTCAATAGGCCCAAAGAGCCGCGCAGCAGGTCCGACCGGAGGATAGTAGACGGCACCTCGGACAGTTTCCGGTTCGAGCCCCGCGGAGCGAAGAAGCCCATTGAGTTCTTGAGGCGTCCAGAATCGCACTTCGCGCCACGTCGTGTTTCCGAGCCTCTGGCGAAGGCGACGCCAGATGGCCCACAAGCTCCGGCGCCCAGGGTCACCGATCACAACCCTCCCCCCGGGGAGGATCACGCGGGCCATTTCTCTCACCGCGGCTTCCGCGTCGGTGACCATGCACAGTGATGTCATGGCGACGGCGACGTCGAAAGACGCATCGGGAAACGGGAGCGCCCGGGCATCAGCCTGTTGCAGCCGGACCATCATGCCCTGGGAGGTCGCCCGCTCCTTGGCGGCACCGAGCATCCTCGGCGAGTTGTCCACGCCTGTGACCTGTGCCCCGCGCGTGGCCGCTGCGACGGCAAGGACGCCATCGCCACACCCGACATCGAGGACGCGCTTCCCTGCGAGCGGACCGGCCAGGGTCAAGACGAGATCCAGTTCGATTCGGTCGGTGACCTCGCCGAGCGCGCTGCGGCGCCACCGTGCATACTGCTCGGGAGCGACGGTCACGGTTTGCTCCCCCTCGTTTTCCTCCCACCGGGACGCGCGGCCTGCGTCACCTCGACCTGAAGGCCCCGCGCGCGCCAGTCCGGTAATCCCTCCTCGAGGCGGACTGCCCGGAATCCCTCCCGGCGAAGAAGACTGACGGCCTCCACGGCCAAGAGGCAGTATGGACCGCGGCAGTAGGCCACGATCTCACCATCCGACGGCAGTTCCCGCAGTTTGCGCTTGAGTTCCGCAAGCGGCACCGACAGCGCGCCGGGGATGTGTCCCGCCTCGTACTCCTCAGCGGGACGAACGTCGAGGACCGTCACCTCTCCGCTGCGCACGCGCGAAACCAGAGCCTCCACGTCCACCGGCTCCAGCTCACCTCGCTCCTCCAGGAACTGGCGCGTCACCGACTGGATCTCCAGAAGCCGCGACTCCGCGAGTCGCCGCAAGGCCAGGTAGAACGTGCAGACCTCCTGGTCCGCCAAGCGGTACAGCACGTGCGTACCCTTCTTCTCCCCATCGACCAGTCTTGCCCTACGAAGCGCCTGGAGGTGATGGGAGGTGTTCGCCATCGACTGCCCGACCTCGTCGGCGATCGCTTCCACCGTCCGCGGCCCCTGGCAAAGCAGATCGAGGATCTCCAGGCGCGGACCGCTTGCGAGCGAGCTCCCGATGCGGGCGAGCTGCTCGTAGATGGACTGCTTCCAGGCACGGGATGATGTCGTCATATTCAAATCCTCGTTTGAATACTATAGAAAGAACCCAGGGGCAGCGCAATACTTCCCGTCCGGGGCTTGTGTGATGTCCCTCAACCCATTGTAAGTGCGTGGGTTGAGACGCACGAAGGGTTCCGTCAGGAGGAGCATTACGCCCTTCGGGAGTGTCCGAATCGCCCATCCGGTCCAGGGCGTCACCTGCCCTTGTGTCCCCTCCCTTGGCGCTCGCCCCCCCTTTGTCCTTTGGAGGTGGTGCGTCCGGCCCGCTCCGGGCCACGGGGCCGCCGCGTCCAAACCATGGGGAAGGCGATGTTCCGACACGACGCGCTGGCCAAGGGACGCTACAGGCGGGTGCCCGCGCGGTGGGATACCGAGTTCGGCCGATGGGTGGCCGATTTCGGCGTGCCCCGCATCGTCGCTGGCCTGGCCCACGACCCCGACCTCCGCGTCACCAACCAGGCCGTCTACGAGTGGCTCCAGGGCCACGCCCCGCACCCGGCCCGCGCCATGGCCCTTGTCGAGATGTCCCTGGGCCCCTCACCATCTTGGTTAACCGGGCTGGATCTTTGGATTTCCCATATCCTTCACTGCAAAACCTACTTCACCCAATGAGCGATACCTCGAACTCACCCGTCCAGCGATCTCCTGCCAGGTGATCGAACACGTGGGCGTGGCGGTAGTAGTCCAACGCACCGGCCTCGGTCCAGCGGTACCGCAGCTCACCAGTCGACAGATCCCGTACTCGACTCGGCGTCAGCTGCACCCAGAATACCCCGTCGTCGAACTCATGTGCTTTCAAACTATGCGGGACCACCACCCGCGCGCTTTCGCAGATCCCCCATCTTCACGCGCTCGCCCTGATAGATGCAATTCCAGAATGCCCACCCATTCGTGCTCGGCCCCTTCTTGGCATCCGTTCCAAGAACGTGTTTGCGGGCAGCCGAAGCAGCCGTTGAGAGAGATCGAAACTCATCCTTCCCGAAGACAATCCGACCGGGAGCTTCAATTGTCGCTGAAACTTCAACCTCGTGGTAGGTCGCAAAAATCCTGCACGGGAGCTTGATCAAGCCCTGGCTGACGATTTCAGCAAGGGATACGTCATTGGCAACAGCCGGGGCTTTGGACTTTTCAGGTTGAGGTTTACAAACCTTCGGCATCGCCAGTATTTCCGGATAGTCGATCGTAACATTGGCCCTCTGCAGGGATGCGAACACGTCGTCAGTTGTGAGGTCGTCGCCAGTCTGCTGAATTAGCTTGATTAGCCCCTCGTCCGGATCGCCATGAAACAAGTCCCCCACAAGTTTTTTGACCTGGCGGTCGACAAATTGGGCGCTCCACAACAAGTCGATGGTCTTCTCCTGCAACTGTTCCTTCGAGATCAGGGAAAGGACATCTTCGGCCTTCGATTCCGGATCGGAAATCCGAATAGTGCGGAACAGCTTCTTCTCGATCGGGACGACCGCATGGGAGTTATAGATCCGGTATTCATCGCCATTGGAGAGCACCACCCACTGGACTCCGGCGACGGTGGCGTAGCCAAGAACCTGTTTGGCCCACTTTTCATCATCCAGATTATGGCCCAGGGCCTTAGCTTCGAGGAATAGCCTTGGCGTTCGCATGACCATCATCGCGTAGTCGACAGGGTTGTCCTTCCTCTTCCTCCGATATTCTTGAACTACCTCGTCAAGATCGCCAACCAACCAGCCAATCGCTCTCAAGATGGGGTCAATCAGAGCCGTCTTCGTATTCTGCTCATTCATTGATTCCGGGTCGTGGTGTTTCTCGATCTTGGCCCGAACAAGTGAAATTGCTTTGCCCAATTCGGTCATCGCGTTCCCCGCATTCAAGAGATGGATTCTCACTTGACCACATTGCCTATGTTCGACCGGCTGGAATAATCCTGTACTACAAAATGCTACTTATAGTCTGTAGACCTAAAGTCACCACGGGCACTATAAGCTCTTTCATGGCAAAACGAACCATAGAGAGCCCGACCATCAAGCAGTTCGCAAATCGACTCCGGGAGGTGCGACTTGCGCAAGGGCTATCGCAAGAGACCCTCGCAGAACAGGCCGACTTGCACCGGACCTACGTCGGATCGGTCGAACGCGGTGAACGCAATATCAGCCTGGTGAATGTCGAACGACTGGCCAAAGCGCTGGACACCACCGTGTGCCGTTTGCTGTGTGACGCCGACGCACCAGACTGATATCCGATAAGCCCCCCACATGATGACTCTAAGAATCCACCGCACTTCATAGATGTCAATCAAATCCAGGTGCCTAAAACTCGCCCACCGACACCTGATGCCGCCTGGCGACGACCGCGGCCAGGTAGTCATAGGCATGGGCATGCCGGTAATGATCAAGCGCCCCGGTCTCCGACCACCGGTACCGCAGCTGGCCGCTCGATAGGTCCCGCTCCCGCTTCGGCGCCTTCATCTGCGCGAAGAACTCGCCGTCGTCGATGGCCGCAGCCCCCTCCATCAGCCACCAACGGCCGGCCTCGATCTCGGCGTGCGCCGCGTCCAACAGGTAAGTGCGATCGACCGTCACCACCCGTTGCCCGAAGTCGACTTGCGGCCTGCTCAGGCCGTCGCCCAGGTAGACAGCGCGCAGCACCAGGCCAAGGCTGGGGCTCCTGGACCAGGCGTCCACGCGATGGGGGTCGGCCTGTGCCTCGATCACGCTGTACCTCACCTTGTACTTCGCACGCAGCGCATCGAGCTCGTCAAAGCTGCGAGCGCGGCCCACGAACATCGCCCGGCGCCCTTCTGCGGCGGGCAGGGCCGAGACAACCACATAGAAGTCGGGGCTGCCCGCCGAGACGCCCATCGATGCGCCGGCACCCACCACGAGCGGATAGTCGTGGATGCACGCCTCGAGTAGCCGGTCGGTCACGCGCCGCCGCTCGCCGCCGGTATACAGCTCATCGATGGCCGAGTCGAACTCGTCGGCAAACTGGAAGTGGAGCATCGCGCACATCAGAGCGTCCGGACCGTGGTCGTCGACCTTCACCACCTTTCCCAAATCGTTGCGGCGCAGGCGCAGCATTTGCCTGATCACCAACTTCAAGTCGCCTTCATCGGCGATCCTCAAGCGCCCGTGGTTGAGAAAGCGCGCGACGTTCTCGATCCCCGCTTCCTTGCGCTGGCCAAATGGCACCGGCACGACCTCGAACCCCGCGTTGCTCAGGTCGAGGTTCCCGTATTGATTTTCAGCATCGGCGTACACCCTGAAGTGCCCGTACCGCTCCCGCAGGCGGACGGCGTAGGCCACGACCTCGCTCATCGGCTGGCTCTCCAAGACGCAGCCCTCGACGATCGCCACGTGCGCTGCCTGGCGCTCAGCCAGCACCGCCACCGCGTGCCGCCCCCAGTCGATGCCCAGGGCGCGGCGCACCGTGCCGCTCGGCCGGGCAAGATCGACGATGGGCACCACCGCGTCCTGGACCTTCACCGGATCGTAGACCATGCCGCTGGTCGTCGGCCTCTGGCACTCATGTTCGACCTCCCACACGCCGGTCCCCGAGTTGAGCATCTTCGCCTTCAGCGCGCCGTCACACGACAGGTGGCCACCGCTCGTGCGCGCCCGCCCGTCGCAGCCCGTGAAGTGCTCGCCCGTGACCCGGCCGTCG
The DNA here is from genome assembly GCA_002790835.1 of bacterium CG_4_9_14_3_um_filter_65_15. GTDB lineage: Bacteria > Krumholzibacteriota > Krumholzibacteriia > LZORAL124-64-63 > LZORAL124-64-63 > JAHJTW01. The sequence continues at coordinate 6,484 of PFVX01000067.1, forward strand.
GCGTCGCGATCCTCCACCACCTCAGTCAGCGGACACTCTCGGCGGCAATAGCCGAGGGCCTGCGGGTCATCGCCCGTCGCCTCGTCGAGGCCCACGGTGCACGGCTGCATGCAGTCGTAAACATTCCACTTGTACTGGGTGTATCCCCGTTCCACAGCCTGGTCCCAGGCCTCCTGGAAGAACCCGAACGGCACATGAAATGTGCTCAAGAGGACGATCGTGAAGTTGGGTTCCGACAATGCGCCTTGGACCGCGGCCTGCAGCACGCGCCCCACCCTTGCGTCCTCTTGGCAGCTCTCGTCGGCCACGAACCCGGCGGTGTGCTTGCCTCTGGCCGCTTTCTCTGATGCCGGCACACAACTGAGCGTGACCCCGTTCTTGAGCCGGGTCTCAGACAGCAGCGGGTCACCATCAAGCAGCGCCTCGGCGACGCCCGGTACGCAGTACCAGAACTGCGTGGTGTATTCGTAAACCCTTTTTGCCTGTTCACCGCTACCTGCCATGTCGATGAAGCTCTTGCCCCGATAGACCATCATCAGCCATATCAGAATCGCGGCGGCCAACGAGCCCCCGCCCCCTCGGGGTTTCCACAGGATCGCTTGCTGCGTACGCTCGTAGAACAGGTCGCTGACGAACCGCGTCATCGGCTCGATCATCACGATCGGCACGCGCCGCCCGTCCTTGTACACGAAGAGCTGCGACTCGACCAGCTGCTTCAACAGCGCGTTCTGTTCGTCGGCCGACATTCCTGCGGCCAGCAGATCGGGCAGCCCAAAGTCGGTGGGCGACGCGGCGATCCCGACCTTGGCCAACAGCGACGATGACGTGGTGAGCACCGTGATGTCGCCGTTCTCGTCGTGGATCGTGCGCGTCTGCTGCCTCC
>PFVX01000002.1:0-26921 GCA_002790835.1 bacterium CG_4_9_14_3_um_filter_65_15
CGGAAAATGCTCGACTGAAGAATTTGATCAGATTTTTCTAGTCAAAGGCCAAACACGAGAGACCCGGATGGTTTCCCATCCGGGTCCGGGTGGCTGAACCACCAATCAAAAACGAGCTTACCGGAACAGAGCCTTGACGGCACCGAAGCTGGCATCCTCGTTGTCGACGACCATGCACGCAGGCGCGTTGATCTGCGCCGCAACGCCACCGTTGGTGGAAGTCCCAACGGACATGATCGTGAAGTCCTCCCGCACGACCTTGGGCAGGCCGTTGAGGGGCGGGCTTTCCGGGCTGGCCGGATTCAGGAAGATATCCAGCGCACCGTCCAGAACGAAGACGTCCACGGTCGCCATGACCGTCGCCGGGGATGTCGGGACCGGCACGGAGAAACCAACGATGATGCTGGGAGCAACACCCACGTTGATATTGGCGACCGGGAAAGTCACCGTGAACGCGGAGTTCGTACCGGCCGGCTTATCGAGAGAGCACTCGAAACCGCGAACGGAGGGGATGGTCGGGTTGGTGAGAAGCACGTACATATTGACATGGCTGATGAAGGCCGCGGTCGTGCAGACCGTTTCCCCGGCAGTGTCGAAGTACAGGCCCAGCATGTCCGGATCGGGATCCAGACCGGCGAAAGCCGTGGTGGCGAGGAGGCTCAGCAGAGCCAAAACTACCAATTTCTTCATGTTGTCAATCCTCCAGTGATGCAGGCAGCAAGGTGTTTCAAGGCACTGGGCGAACGAGGTTGCGAACCATGCCCCACCCTGCAAATGGGGCCATGGAGTTTTGAACACCGGATCGGAAAGCCACAGCTTTCCCGGAATCCAAGCACCCAGTTCATTTCGAGGTCGAGGTGGATCCGGATAACCGGATCCACCTCACAACCATCGACTAGGGGCAAGCGGAGCCGACACCAGCAGCCAGCAGGGCCACGTCGGACAACGCGACCAAGCCGTCAGCGTTGAAGTCAGCGCCGTAGCTGTAGGAACCGTAGAAGGTGCTCGAGAAGATGGAGACGTCGGACAGTTCAACGGTACCGTTGCCGTTGATGTCCGGGCTGTTCATCTGCAGAGCAACTCCACCGCTGGTCAGGGCCGCACCGGCAACCAGAACCTCGGTGTTGGCAGCAGCCCAACCACCGGCATTCATGGCGAACGAGAACGTGGTCTGACCGAAAGCATCGGTGTTCCCATCAGCGCTGGCGCCACCCACGCACGGAACCATCGCCTGGCCGAGACCATCGTCACAAGCCAGGGTCAGATCTTCGAAGGGGTAGTTCACGATGTTGGCGCCGAGACCGTCTTTGAGCGTGACGGTGATCGTGCCGTCAACCTGACCGCCCCCACCGAGGATGTAGGCGGCCGTAAAGGCATTGCCGCCACCATCAGGAAGGTTGTACAGGGACAATGTCTGTCCCGGAGTGGCACTGACCGCAGTAGACAACCCAAGATCGGGCACATTTGCGGCGGCCATTGACGCGACACAGACAACGAGGGCAACCATAAGGACACCCATGAGTTTCCTAAGAACCATTAGGACACCTCCAAAAAAGGCACTTACTAGCGAGGGTGGCTAACCCAGGCGAACAATGACAACTGCGTTGAGCTCTCCTTCCCACTCACATGTCCATCACTTGACGAATAAAGGTTACCATAGCTCAGGTTGCGATGCAACACCTAATTTGCAGAGGACACCGGGAATTTTTGGGAAAGGGCCTGAATATTCCCATTCGATGCGGCCGGGCAACCGTATAATTTCAATAATAATGAACCGCTAAGATAGGAAATTTTCAGGGTGGTGGGCGAAACAGGACTCGAACCTGTGACTTCCTGCTTGTAAGGCAGGCGCTCTAGCCAACTGAACTATTCGCCCCCCTGGCCCTGAAAAGATCGCCAGAGGAAGGCCGGCAGCAACAGGCAATAGCCGCCAACCAGCAACAAGGGCCCCAGAGACAGGTGCCGGGCAGCCAGGGCGACATATCCTCCGATGATGCAGGCCGCGGCCAACAGGGGTAATCCGATGCTGCTTTTCGAGGCCATGGGCCACCTCCGGGTTCTTGGGATGCCGCAATTGTGGCGTGGTCAACAGTAATGCCGGCCCCCGGTTCCGTCAACGCAGCAGAAATGCCGTCAGCGCTCGGGAGCCGCACGCCTTTCCCGGTCCCTGACGGCCCGGAACCGGGCCACCGCCCGGGCGTGTTCGGCCGCGGTGTTGGAAAAAACGTGTCCCAGACCACCGTCGGAAACGAAGAACAGGGCGCGACAGCTGGTATCGGGATGGCCGGCCGCCTCCAGGGAGGCCGGCCCCGGCCCGCCAATGGGTCCGGGGGGCAGTCCGCCGAACCGATAGGTGTTGTAGGGAGAATCCACCTCCAGGTCCCGGTGGAACAACCGGGTCCCCTTGCGGCCCAGGACGTACGCCACCGTGGGGTCGGCCTCAAGCCTCCAACCCCGCTGCAGACGATTCCGGTACACGGCCGCGATCAAAGGCCGCTCGTCGTCCAGCCGGGCCTCCGCCTCCACGATGGACGCAAGAGTCAGGAGTTGGTGCGGGTCCAGGGGCTGCGCCGAAGCGGGCGCCGGTCGGCGGCGGACCTCGACCAGGCGCCCCAATTGCGTTCGCACCAGATGGTCTGCGGCCTCGGCCGCTCCCATGCCCTCGGCAAACAGGTAGGTGTCCGGCGCCAGATAGCCCTCGCACAGGTGCAAGGGGGCCGCGCGGTCCGCCGCCCCCGCTTGCAGAACCTGATCGCAGTCCTGGAGCGAGCGGAAGCCGGACCAGGTGGAATCGGCCGCCAGGGCGTGGACCGCCGCATCGGCCGCCGCAAGGAACTTCGCGGCGGGGAATCCCAGGCGAGCTTCCAGTTCCGCCGCCATTTCCCCGGCATTCCAGCCTTCAAGGAGGGTTACCCGCACCGGAACGGTCCTTCCTGCGGTCAGCAGCGCCGTCAGGGTCCGGGGCGAAGCACCGGGGGGCAGATCGTAAAGGCCGGCCTTGAGGCGAGGGCCGTCGCCCAGCAAACGGACCATGATCGTCAGCAGCCTGGGATGGGCCAGCAGCCCGTGTGCGGCCAGCGAATCTGCTGCGGCGGACCAGGAAACGCCGTGGGGTATGCGCACGGGAACGAGCCCTTGACCGGCTGGATCCATTGGGCCGGGTCCGGTCCACATGCGCCACACGATCGCCAGCACCAGCAACCCGGCCACCATGCCGGCGCCGACGGCCCGCACCAGGATTTTCATGGGGTGTCTTCCCGATCGCGGGTCTCCCCCGCCGAGGATGCCAGACGGTCCAGATAGCTCTGCAGGATGATCGCCGCGGCCACCGAATCCCGGTCTTCCTTGCGCGGCCTGGCGCGCCCCCGCAGCCAGCGGTCGGCTTCAGCGCTGGAGTACCGCTCGTCCCAGAGCACGACCGCCGTTTCGAATTGCTTTTCCAGCTTGCCCGCGAAGCCCCGGGCGGCTTTGGCCATATCCCCTTCGCGCCCGTCGGCGGTCAACGGCAAACCGACCACCAGGCAGGTCACCTCGCGCTCGCGGATCAGGGTGGCGACGTGCCCGAAGATGGATCCGTCGCGTCCTTCGACATGGGTCGTCACGGGGAAGGCAAGGGTGGATTCTGCGTCGCACGCGGCGATGCCGATTCGACGCAGGCCGTAGTCGAATCCCAGGCAGGCCGGCATGACGTTCAGGAATCCCCGCCCGCAGGGTCCTCAGCGGATTCCGCGGCGGGTTTCATGAGCTTGGTCAGGCGAATCATGAACCGGCCGTCGGGATGGCGACCGAAGAGAACGGTGTCGCAGAATTCGCGCATGATGAGGATTCCCCGGCCGCGCTGGCGCATCAGGTCTTCGGATGGGCGCCACCCTTCGAAGTCGAAGCCCGGACCCTCATCCAGCACGGTCACCGTGACGGATTCCTCTTCGATCTCGAAAATGACTTCGATGGTCTTCTGGTCGGACAGGGCGTTGCCGTGCTCCATGGCGTTGGTGCAGGCCTCGATGACGGCGGAGCCCAGGTCTTCAAGGCCCCGTGTGCAACACTCCATGTCGCCGCCGATTTCCAGCAGTACCGCGTCGGGAACCCCCAGAAACTGCAAATCGGTCGGGAGGCTCAGGCTGATCCGGTTCACGTGCGGCCTTCCGGTTGATCAGATGAAGCTCCGCACCGCTTCTTCCTCCTCCTGAAAGGAGTGGAAGACGGTGTGCAGCTTGGAGACGACGAAGATATTCTCGATACGCTCGGAGACCTTGAGCAGTTTCAGTTCCCCACCGCTTTTGCGCAGGGTGGAATACCCGGAAATCAGGATGCCCAGGCCCGTGCTGTTGACCCAGTTGACCCGCTCCAGGTTCACCACCACGTTGTGGCTTCCTTCGTGGATGAGGGTCTTGAGGATCTCGGCAAAGGCCTCGGCGTCGGGCCCGCCCATGAGTTTGCCGCTCATGTCGAGGATGACCACGCCGTCCCGCCTGCGTTCCTTGATCTTCACGTGAATTCACCTCGAACGAGGAACCACCCCCGCGCTTGTCCGCACCTGCGGAATGAACGGGTCAGGATAGGCGGTTCCGCCCGCCATGTAAAGAGTTCTCCCCGCCGGCGGCAAGGCCTGTGGCGGGCTCGGCGTACCCCGAGCCGAGCAATTTCAGGACCGCGGCCATGTCCCCGGGCACCGGAACGCGGAACTCCAGAGGCCGCTCATCCGCCGGGTGCAGGAGGTGCAGCTCGCTTGCGTGCAGCATCAAACGCGGCGCCAGCCCGACCAGACGGCCCGCCAATTGTCGGTCCAGGCCGTGCACCCCGCGGGCCCGACCGTCGTCACCGTACAAAGGATCCTTCAGCACCGGGTGATGGTGGTGGGCGAAATGAACGCGGATCTGGTGGGTACGGCCCGTCTCCAGACGCACGCTGCAGAACTGCAGAAAGCCGAAATCCTCCAGCACCCGGTAATGGGTGACGGCCGCCCGGCCGCTTCGATTCACCACGGCCATGCGCTGGCGCCGGCGCGGATCCCGGCCGATGTCTCCGGTCAAAGTGCCCTCGCCTTCGTCCCAGCGGCCCCACGACAGGGTCAGGTAGGTGCGCCCCATGCTGCGCCCGGCGAGCTGCTCGGACAGGTGCCGGTGCGCCCGTTCGCTGATCGCGACCACGAGAAGGCCGCTGGTGTCCCGATCCAGGCGATGGACGATGCCCGGTCGCAGGGGATTCTCCCCGGCCGGAGCCCGTCCCAGGTGGTGCAGGAGGGCGTTGACGAGGGTCCCGTCCGGATGGCCCACGGCCGGGTGCACCACCATTCCGGGGGCCTTGTTCACCACCAGGATGTCCTCGTCCTGGTGGATGATATCCAGGGGAATGTCCTGGGGTTCGGCCTGGGGCTCGACGCGCACCGAGGGCGTGTAGACGATCCGTTCTCCCCCGCGCAGGCGATAGCCCTTGGGTCGCACGCGCCCGTCGACGAGGGCCAGCCGGCCGTCGAGATCTCCGTGGATGCGGGTGCGGGAAAGGCCGGGGCAGTGGGCGGTCAGGAAGGCGTCAAGACGCTCCCCTTCCGCTTCGGCGGGCACGACGAGGTCGAACCCCTGGGGCTCGGTCCGTTCCTCATTCATGGCTGTCCCGCCCGTCGAGAAGCAGGCACATAAAGAGGATCACACCGCCGATCGTTACCCCCATATCCGCGACATTGAAGGTGTAGAAGCGGTGGACGCCGATACCCAGGTCGATGAAGTCCACAACCATTCCGTCGTAGAAGATCCGGTCGATGAGATTTCCCAGGGCACCCCCGAGAATGAGGGCCAGGGCGGTTCGTCGCCAGACGAGTTCCGCAGAAGTGCGCAGGAAGAGAAAAACCAGGACGGCGGTCGTGGCCAGGCTGACACCGACCAGCACCACCCGGCCCACGGGGAACAGGCCCATGGCCGAACCGGAGTTGCGCACATAGATGAAGCGGACAAGATCGCCGATAACCGAAACCTTGGCCCGCAGGGCCTCGATGTTGGCCAGAACCAGGCGTTTGGTGAAGAAATCCAGGACCAGGACCAGAGCGGCCCACAACAACGGTTGGCGCAAGCGGAGGGACATCAGAGCTTGCCCGCCTCTTCCTTCTCCTTGCACTCGATGCACAGCCGCGTGTAGGGCAGTCGCCGCAGGCGCGGCAGCGCGATCGCCCGGCCACAGGCCTGGCATTTGCCGTAGATGCCGTCCTCGATGCGCGCCAGCGCTTCCTCGATATTGTAGAGATACCGACCCTCGGTATTGGCGAATTTGATGGTCGTCTCGTACTGGAATTCGTCCGATCCCTGGTCGGCCATATGGTTCGAATGGGCCTTGCCCGTCTCCAGCCCCGACTCGTCGTCGGTGTGCTTGATGATCTTTTCATGCTTGGCCAGGGACTGGGAAACACGCTCCTTCTCCTCCTGGAGCATATTCCTGAACCTCTGAAGTTCCGATTTACGCATGGGGCGCCTCCCCTGTGGCATCGGCCCTTTCCAGGGCGATGTCAATGTCCTGTCCTTCGATTACGAAGGACTCTTTATAAGGTAAATCACCCGCGTCTGCAATGGTCAACGCCAGGGTGTCGCTCCTGATCCGATCGGCGAACCGCTCCATGACCGCCCGGACAGGTTCGGGACCGGAAACCACCAGTTTGATGCGGTCACTGACCTCCAGCCCGCTCTTTTTGCGCAGGTTCTGCACCTTGTTGATGATTTCCCGGCACAGCCCCTCCTGAAGCAGGTCCTCGGTCAGGGTCGTGTCCAGGGCCACGGTCAGCCCCTGCTGGGCTCCGGCCACGAAGGGCGGCACACCCTCTTCCCGGACCTGGATCTCCTCGAGGGTGAACTCGGCCTCGGTGCCCGCCACCTCCAGCTTGACGCTGCCGTTGGCCCGCAGGTCCATGATCTGGGGTGGGGTCATGCCCGTGATGGCCTTGGCCGCCAAGGGGGCCTGTTTGCCGAAGCGCGGTCCCAGGGCGCGAAAGTTCGCCTTGGCCGTCAAGACCGCGATCTCCGTGGGATCGTCCACCGGCACCACGTCCTTGACGTTCAATTCGCTCATGATGTACCCGGTCAGAAGTCCGTCCTCCAGCAGGCGCCGGGCGCGATCGTCCAGGCTGTGGATGACCAGTCGGCCCAGGGGTTGCCGGGTCTTGAGGGCGGCTTCCTGACGCAGGTTCCGGCCGATGCCGACCACGGCCTGGGCCGCGGCCATGTCCATTTCGAGCGCCTCGTCCACCAGGGTTGCGTCGGCGACCGGAAAATCGGCCAGATGCACCGACCCTTCGGGTTCCCGCCAGGTGGTCAGCCCGCGGAACAGTTCCTCGGCGGTGAAGGGAATGAACGGGGCCAGCAGGCGGGTGGTGGCCTCCAGAACGGTGAACAACGTCCCGAAAGCGCTCCGCTTGTCCGGGGTCATCTCCCCCCGCCAGAACCGGCGCCGGCCCAGGCGCACGTACCAGTTGCTGACGTCGTCCATGACGAACGCCGACAGGGTCTTGGCGGCCCGGGTCAGGTGCAGATCGTCCAGGTCGGCGCGGACCGAAGCGGTGACGCTCTGCAGGCGGCTGAGGATCCAGCGGTCCAGGAGGTCTTGTTCGGTGGGCCCGTCATCGTCGGGCATATAGCCGTCGATGTTCGCGTAGAGCGTGAAGAAGTTGTAGGTGTTCTCCAGGGTCGCCAGCAGCTTCCGCGAGGCCTCGGCCACCCCCTCGCGGTCGAAGCGCGTGGGCGTCCAGACGGGGCTGCAGGTCACCAGGTACCAGCGCAGGGGGTCGGCTCCCTCCTCGCGCATGATTTCCATGGGGTCGACCGTGTTGCCCACGCTCTTGGACATCTTCTTGCCCTTCTTGTCCAGCACCAACTCGTTGACCAGGCAGCTCTTGTAGCTGCTGCGACCCATCAGGAAGGTGCTGATCACCAGCATGGTGTAGAACCAGCCGCGGGTCTGGTCCACGCCCTCGCTGATGAAGTCGGCCGGGAACTGGTTCTCGAACTGCTCCTTGTTCTCGAAGGGGTAGTGATACTGGGCGAAGGGCATGCTCCCCGAATCGAACCAGCAGTCGATGACCTCCGGGGTGCGCGCCATGGTGCCGGCGCAGCCTTCACCGCGGCAGGGGAAAACCACCTCGTCCACGTGGGGCCGGTGGAGGTCCAGATCGGCGAAATCACGACCGGCCCATTCCCCGAGTTCGGCCCGGCTGCCGGGAACGGCCGTCTCGCCGCAGGTCTCGCAAACCCACACGTTCAGGGGTGTGCCCCAGAAACGGTTGCGGCTCAGGGACCAGTCGATGGCGCCCGCGATCCAGTTGCCGAAGCGCCCGCTGCCCACCTCGGGCGGCGCCCAGGTGATGTCGGCGTTGGCGGCCACCAGCTGTTCCCGCATCTCGCTGGTGCGGATGAACCAGCTGGGCGTGGCGAAGTAGATCAGCGGGTTGCCGCAGCGGTCGTGGAAGGGATAGTCGTGGGTGTAGTTCTCCGTGCTCAGGAGGCTGCCCTGCTCGTCCAGATGGCGGATGATGGCGGGGTCGGCCTTCTTGACCATGACCCCCGCCCACGGTTCGATCTCCGCGGTGAACTGGCCGTCCGCATCCACGGGTTTGAAGAAGGCCAGGTTCTCGCGCACGCCCACCTGGTAGTCGTCCTCGCCGAATGCCGGAGCCATATGCACGATGCCCGACCCCGAATCGAGGGTCACGAAATCGGCGGCCACGACCTTGAAGGCTTCCTTGCCGGCCTCCGCAGACACGAACGGCAAGAGCTGCTCGTAACGGCGCCCCACCAGGTCGCGACCCTTGAAGCGTTCCAGAATCTCGGGGGTCTGGTCCTCGCCCGCGTCCAGCACCGACAGGCGCGCTTCGGCGAGGATCAGCACCTGTCCCGCGTACCGGACGCGCACGTAATCGTGTTCCTCCCCCACGGCCAGCGCAACGTTGGACGGCAGGGTCCAGGGCGTGGTCGTCCAGGTCAGGAAGTATTCGTCGGCGTCGGCGGCCTTCAGCTTCACGTAGATGCTGGGCTCTGTGACCTGCCGGTAGCTGTTGGCCATCTCGTGGCTGCTGATCGGGGTTCCGCACACCGGGCAGTAGGGCACGACCTTGTGGCCCTTGTAGAGCATGTCCTCGGCGTGGAAACGGGACAGGATCCACCACACGGTTTCGATGTAGTCGTTGTCGTAGGTGATGTAGGGATGATCGAGGTCGACCCAGTAGCCCAGCTTCTCGGTGAAGACGTCCCAGTCGTTCTTGCACGACCAGACGCTGCGGCGACATTCCTCGTTGAAGGGGGCCAGGCCGTATTCCCGGATCGCCTGGGATCCCTGGATGCCCAGGTTCTTCTCCACCGCGCGCTCGACGGGCAGACCGTGGGTGTCCCAGCCGGCCTTGCGGATGACCCGGTGCCCGGTCATGGTCTTGTAGCGGCACATGATGTCCTTGCACATGCGCGCCATGGCGTGGTGGACGCCCGGCAGCCCGTTGGCCGTGGGCGGTCCTTCGTAGAAAACCCAGGAGGGAGCGCCCTCGCGCTGCTCGATGCTGCGGGCGAAGGTCGCGTTCTTCTGCCAGAAACCGCTGATCAGCTCCTCGGATTCGGCGTCGTGGAACTTGCGGGCGAGAGGCGGATACAGCGGTTGCTCACTCATGGTCCGTATTGCTCCAGGAATCCCGTGACCAGGGCTTCCAGCTTGGGCTGGGCGTTGTTGGCGACCTTGATGATCTCCTCCACCACCGCGGGTTTGAGATTGTCGGGGAAGCAGGCGTCGGTCACGACCTGCAGACCGACCACCCGCATGCCACCGTGCACGGCGACCAGGCATTCGGGCACGCTGGACATACCCACCGTATCGGCGCCGATGGCGCGCAGGAAGCGGTACTCGGCCCCGGACTCGAGGTTGGGTCCGGCCACCGCCGCATAGACGGCCCGCTTCAGGGGAATTTTCCGTTCCAGGGCCACCCGCTCCATGGTGGCCACGAATTCGCGGTCGTAGGGCTCGGACATGTCCGGGAAACGAGGTCCCAGGCGGTCGTCGTTGGGCCCGATCAGGGGGTTGTCGCCCATCAGGTTGATGTGGTCGGTGATCACCGTGATGTCGCCGGGGCCGAGTTGCGGGTTCATGCCGCCCACGGCGTTGCTCATCAACAGGACGTTCGCCCCCAGCGCTTTCATCACCCGCACCGGCAGGGTGATCTCCTGCATGGTGTAGCCCTCGTAGTAGTGGACCCGACCCTGCATGGCCATGACCCGGCGTCCCCCCAGGGTGCCGCAGACCAGGACACCGTCGTGGCTGGTGGCCGTGGCCTCCACGAAATGGGGCACGTCGCCGTAGGAAATGATGCACGGGTCCTCGATCTTCGACCCCAGATCACCGAGGCCGGTACCCAGAATGAGGCCCACTTCGCGCTCAAAGGCATAGCGCGACCGGATGAAATCGGCCGCTTCCCGAATCCTGGTCCACAGGTCGCTCACCTGTTACCCCCTGCTTTGGCTGAACCTGGATAACAACGCCGGGAACCGCATCCTGGCGGCTCCGCCGTGAAGATAGAGCAAGTTAACATGACCGGGAGGGGCCACCAAGAAAAAAGCGGGAATCGGCGATTCCCGCTCATTCTCGGCTGGCTATGGGCGGACGCTCAGACGGGCGCCGTCAGGTGGGGATCGACGGCATCCTCATCGAGTGACCACTCGGCCGGTTTCGGAGTCGCCTGGACGGGGATGCCCAAACTGGCGAATTCCACAGCCTCGGTCAGGGACGATACAGCCTGTTCGGTGTCGTTTTCCTTCTCCTGCGGGCGAGTGTTTTCGTCGGTCCAGCATTGCCCGGTCGCAGCTTGTGCCGGCTGCTTAGCCGGAGCCTGGACCCACCCCGTCGCGGGTTTCGCGCCGGGGGCCTTCGGTTGCGGCTCGCCGGCGTTCAGCGGGGCATAATCCCGCCAGACATCCTGATCGGATTCCGTATTCTGGGGAATTTCCCGGCGCGGAGTCTGGAGCGGAGGCTGATGAGGGGCGACCTCGGTGGGCTTGAAAGTCGCCGGCGCCACGGGCACCGATGCTTCGGTCACCATGGTGGTGGCCATATCTCCCAACCTGGAGTCCGATTCGGCGAAATCCTGCTCGTAGGTGTCAACGAACTTGAGCTGGGCTTCGGCCAGGCCGCGGAAGCGGGCCAGGTAGGTCTCCTTCTCCTTGCGCAGCATGATCGTTTCCCGGCGCATTTCCTCGGTGCGGGCACGGCTCTCGGCGAGGATCTGGGACGCCTGCTGGCGGGCCTCCTGGACAATGAGCTCACCCTCGCGGGTTGCGTTATCCCGGGACTCGGACATGGCGCGCTGGGCGGTCATGAGGGTGTCGCGCAGGGTCGATTCCAGCTTGTGGTAATCAGCCAGTTTCTCCTCCTGCTTGGCGATGGCCTCGCGCAGATTCTTGTTGTCAACCAGGACGACCTCGTATTCCTCCGCCAAGGTGGCCAGGAAACCCCGAACCTCGTCGCTGTCATAGCCGCGTACGGCCTTGCGGAATTCCTGTTTGCGCACATCCAAGGGGGTGATTCTCATGACCGTCTCCTCATGACCGAACCCGAGGATCAACCCGGGTCAAAATACGGTGATTTTCACGCCGGGATCAGCCCCGGGCGATCAGGTTCATGAGGAAACGGATCAAGAGCCATGCCAAGAGGGGGGAAAGGTCGAGGCCGGGCACCGGGACCAGGGTCCGCAGCGGCCGCAGAATGGGCTCGGTCAGCTTGAGGATCCACAGGATCACCTCATTGCGCGAGTCCCGGGCGACCCAGCTGATGATGACCCGGGCCACGATGAGCCAGGAAAAGACCTGCAGGAGAGCCAGCAGAAACCGGGTGATGTCCATTATCTGACCTCCGTGCCAATTTTCCTTGCGTCGCAGCCCAAGGGGCCGGAGCGATGATTCAGCCCTCCTGCCGGGGACCGAAAATGGCCGTTCCGACCCGCACCAGGGTCGAGCCCTCGGCGATGGCGGCCTCGAAATCGGCGCTCATCCCCATGCTCAACACCGGCAGGGGGAAGCCGCTGGCCGTGCGGGCATCTTCGCACAACCGGCGCAATCGGGCAAACGAGCGTCTGAGCCCGGCCTCTTCGTCGTCCCGGCGGGCCATGCCCATCATCCCCCGCAGGTCGATTCCGGGCAAGGCGGCCACGGCGACGGCCAGCTCCACGGCGGCCTCGGGATCCACCCCGTTTTTTTGCGGCTCACCGGAAATGTTGACCTCGAGCAACACGGCCTCACGGGCCCGACGCTGCTGCGCGGGAAGGGACAGGCGTTCGGCCAGGGCCAGGGAATCGACGCCGTGCACCAGGGAGAATCTCCCGGCGGCCTTGCCGGCTTTGTTGCGCTGAAGATGTCCGATGAAGTGCCAGCGCAACAGGGAGGGATCCAGGCTGCGCAGGCGAAGAAGTTCAGGCAGGGATTCGCTGCGGGCCAGGGCGTCGGCGACCCGGTTCTCCCCCAGCTCCCACTGGCCGGCCGCGCAGGCGTCGATGACCAGTTCCTCGGGGACCCGCTTGGAAACCGCCACCAGGGTCACCTCATCCGGGGAGCGGCCGCAACGCAGGCAGGCCAGGGCCATGCGTTCGCGGACTGCGGCCAGCCGGTCGGCGACGGTGGCGGCCATGGCGGGTTACCTCCACTGGAGCAGCAGGGTGGCCGGGTCCAGCTCAAGCTGGACGTGGGGCAACTCGCTGCTGGCATGCTCCTTGACGATCTTGACCTTGACGTGGTCGGTCTCCGGGCAAAGGTTCACGATGACGTCGATGTGGGCCTCGTGGCGGGCCACCTTCAGGGGCACTCCCCGCTCGTCGGACTTCTGGTTTTCCCGGTGCGCGTTGCTGCTGGTCCAGATCTCCGCACCCCACTCGGCGGCCATGCGACGCAGGCCTTCCAGTTCCCAGTCCTCGGTGCTCTCGAAACGGGGCGTCCCGTCCATAACCACCATGTCCGGCGTAAAAGCGGCGGCATCCTTGAGGAAGGCCACCGACTGTTCCAGCTTCTCGAGGGAGAACAGGTCCCGGTTGTAGACCAGGATGTGGCGGTTGCGCTCCATGCGCAACTGCATCTCCAGAACGCCTTCCAGGTTCAGGCTGACGGCCATGGCCTGGAATATCTGCTCGAAGAAACCGCTGATGTGCTCGACGCTCTCCTTGGTGGAGATATACAGCACCTTGCGCCCCTGCAGGAGCTGGTCGACGGCCAGGCCGATCAGGAATCCGGTCTTGCCGACTCCGGGCCGCGAAAGGACGACGCCCAGGTTTCCCTCACCCAGGCCTCCCCCGATGGCGCGTTCGAAAATCCGGATCGGGCTCTTATCGATCATGCTTTTCTGAGGCATGGTTTCCCTCACTGCTGCTGGTGGATCCCTGCGGCCGGACCGTGGTCCGGCGCGATCATTTGCCCTCGGCGCGTCGGGTCTGGTATTCCTTGACCAGTTCCTCGGCCACCTCGGCGGGAGCGGGCGCGTACCGCGCGAACTCCATGGTGAACTCGGCCTTGCCCGCGGTCGCCGAACGCAGCACCGTGGCGTAACCGAACATTTCGGCCAGGGGCACGTTGGCGTCCACCCGGATGAACCCCTCGTCCTCGGTGGTACCGACGATGACCCCGCGGCGCTGCATGATCGTCTTGATGATGTCGCCCTGGTATTCCCCGGGTCCTTCGACCGAAACCAGCATCAGCGGCTCGAGGGCCACCGGCTTGCCCTGGGGATAGAACTGGCGGAAGGCCGCCCGACAGGCCGTGTTGAAGGCCATGTCCGAGGAATCCACCGCGTGCGAGGCGCCGTCCTGGAGGGTCACCTTGATGCCCTGCACCGGGTGCCCGATGTATTGGCCCTCCTCCAGGGAGGAGGCAAAGCCCTTCTGGCAGGCCCCGATGTACTCGGTGGGAATGTTGCCGCCGACCACCTTATTCTCGAAGTGGAACTCTCCATCCTCGCTGGGCTCGATGATGCCCTGGATCTTGGCGTATTGCCCGGACCCACCGGTCTGCTTCCGGTGGGTGTAGTCGAACTGCACGGCCCGGGTCAGGGCCTCGCGGTACTTGACCTGGGGCGCGCCCGTGGTCACCTCGGCGCCGAACTCCCGCTTGATGCGCTCGATGTAGACTTCCAGGTGCAGCTCGCCCATGCCGCTGATGATGGTGTCACCGGTCTCGCCGTCCACCGCGGTGCGGAAGGTGGGGTCTTCGCGGGTGAAGCGGTGCAGGGCCTTGCTCATGTTGGCCGAGGCCTTGTTGTCGGCGGGCGTGACGGCCAGGGAGACGACGGGCTCGGGCACGTGCATGCTCGAAAGGGAGATGCGATCGCCCGAAGTGAAGGTGTCGCCGCTGGCGCAGTCGATGCCGAACAGGGCGATGATGTCCCCGGCGCCGGCTTCTTCGATCTCCTCCATCTGGTCGGCGTGCATGCGGCCGATGCGGCCCACCTTGACCTTGCGGCCGGTGCGGCTGTTGAAGATGTCCGACCCCTTGCGCAGGATGCCCTGGTAGACCCGGACATAGGTCAACTGGCCGTACGGCCCCTCTTCGAGCTTGAAGGCGTTGGCCACCAGGGGATCATCCCCCGAGGTGGACAGTTCGAATTCGCTTTCGGCGCCGTCCTTGCCGACCAGCAGAGCGGTATTGGTCACGTCGGCGGGTGCGGGCAGATAGCGCAGAACCGCATCCAGAAGCAGCTGGACGCCCTTGTTCTTGTAGGCGCTGCCCATGAAGACCGGAGCCAGTTCACCCTTGATGACACCGTGCCGCACCGCGGCCCAGATCATCTCCACGGTCACGTTTTCCTCGAGGATCGCTTCGGTGAGTTCGTCGCTGAACATGCTCACCGCATCGAGCATGACCTCGCGGCGCGCCTCGGCATCCAGCAGCAAATTTGCGGGAATCTCGGACTCGACCACCTTTTCGCCGCTTTCGCCTTCGAAGTGGAAGGCCTTCATGGTGACCAGGTCGACGATCCCCTCCAGCTTGTCCTCCAGACCGATGGGAATCTGCATCATCACCGCGTTGAGCTTGAGCTTGTCGCGCAGCTGTTCGGTGACGCGGGCCGGGTTGGCGCCGCTGCGGTCGCACTTGTTCACGAATGCGATGCGGGGCACGGAATAGCGGCGCATCTGGCGGTCCACCGTGATGGACTGGCTCTGAACGCCGGCCACGGCGCAAAGCACCAGGATCGCCCCGTCCAGCACCTTCAGCGCCCGCTCGACCTCGATGGTGAAATCCACGTGGCCGGGGGTGTCGATGATGTTGACGTGGTGGTCCTTCCACGTGGTGTAGGTCGCGGCGCTCTGGATGGTGATCCCGCGCTCGCGCTCCAACTCCATGGAGTCCATGGTGGCCCCGACGCCGTCCTTGCCGCGAACCTCGTGGATGGCCCGGATACGTCCCGTATAGAACAAGATGCGTTCGGTCAGCGTCGTTTTGCCCGAATCGATGTGGGCGCTGATGCCGATGTTCCTGATCCTGCGCAGATCCTCGCTCATGTCGCTTTCCCCGTCCGGGGCCATCGCCCCCAACCAGTCCGTGTGACGCCCGGCCGTGACACTTCGCCGGGATGAAAACACACGCCTGCTCGACCTTAACCCAAGGTGCGCAGACGTGGCGAGGCGCAATTTAGGCCAGGGAAACCGAAATTGCAAATCGGACTCGGAAATTCCTGATTTCACCGCAAAGGGCCCGGCGCTCCCGCGCGGGCCCTCCGGGTGTCGAAACGGCCCTTTCAGATGGCCCCGTGCTTGCGGCCCACGACCGCGAAGGCGTCCAGGCAACGCTGGACCTGTTCGGCCGAATGGGCGGCCGAAACCTGCAGGCGGATGCGGGCCTGCCCCCGCGGCACGACGGGGAAGCTGAATCCGATGCAGTAGATGCCCTCGGCCAGCAGATCCCGGGACATCCCCTGGGCCAGCATGGCGTCGTTATCGTGGCGCCGAAAATGGACGGGGATGATGGGGTGTTCGCCCTCGTCCACGTCGAAACCCAGCTCCCGCAGGCCGCAGCGCAGCTGGACCTGGTTGGCCGCCAGGCGCTGGAGCGGTTCGGGGTCCTCGCGCAGGATGCGCAGCACCTCCAGGGATGCTCCGCAGACCATCATGGGCAGGGAATTGCTGAACAGGTAGGGCCGGCTCTTCTGGCGCAGCCACTCGACGATCTCCTTGCGCCCGCTGGTGCAGCCGCCGAGAGCCCCGCCCAGGGCCTTGCCCAGGGTGGTGGTGACGATGTCCACGCGGCCCATGACGCCGGACCGCTCCGGGGTCCCCCGCCCGCGGGCGCCCACGAAACCGGTGGCGTGGCTGTCGTCCACCATGACCATGGCGTCGTACTTCTCGGCGAGGTCGCAGATGCCTTCCAGGTTGGCCAGGTCGCCGTCCATGGAAAACACCCCGTCGGTGACGATGAGCCGGAAGCGGCAGGCGGCCGCGTCCTTGAGCTGGGCTTCCAGGCTTTCCATGTCGGCGTGCTGGAAGATGAAGCGCTGGGCCTTGGCCAGCCGCACCCCGTCGATGATGGAGGCGTGGTTGAGCTGGTCGGTGATGATGGCGCTGTCCTGGTCGACCAGAGGTTCGAATACGCCGCCGTTGGCGTCGAAGCAGGCGGCGTAAAGGATGGTGTCCTCGGTGCCGAGGAACTCGCTCATTTCCTTTTCCAGCTGCTTGTGCAGGCTGGTCGTGCCGCAGATGAACCGCACCGAGCTGAGCCCGTAGCCCCACTCGTCGAGGGTCCGCTTGGCGGCGGCGACCACGCGCGGATCCGAGGCCAGACCCAGATAGTTGTTGGCGCAGAAATTCAGGACCCTGCGGCCGCCGACGGTGACCTCCGCCCCCTGGGGACCTTCCAGCACCCGCTCGTCCTTGTGCAGCCCCTGCTCGCGGATGGACGCCAGCTCGGAGGCGAGGAATTCCCCGAAGTTCCCGTACATCGTTGTTTCCTTCGCTGCTGTGCGGCCGCAGCCGCAGTAGATCAGTACCGCTTCGCCATTTCCTCGAGGGTCACGGCAGGAATCTTGTCGCCCCATCCGGCCTGCCCGAAGGCGATCATGCGGGCCTTGACCACCTCGGCCATGGCCTCGCGGGCCGGCTTGAGATAGTCGCGCGGATCGAACTTCTCGGGATGCTCGGCGAAGACCTTGCGGATGGCGCCGGTGATGGCCAGGCGGTTGTCGGTGTCGACGTTGATCTTGCGCACCCCGTGCTTGATGCCGCGCTGGATGGCCTCCACGGGCACACCGTAGGTCTCGGGCATCTTGCCGCCGAACTCGTTGATGATGTCGATCAGCTCCTTGGGCACCGAACTGCTGCCGTGCATCACCAGATGGGTGTTGGGCAGGCGGCGGTGGATCTCCTCGATGAGGTCCATCTTCAGCACGTCGCCTCCGGGCTTCTTGGTGAACTTGTATGCGCCGTGGCTGGTCCCGATGGCGACGGCCAGGGCGTCGCAGCCGGTCTCGTTCGCGAAGCGTTCGGCCTCGTCGGGGTCGGTCAGGTGGGCCAAGGCCTCGTCACCGGTCAAACCGGCGCCGTGCCCGTCCTCGATGCCGCCCAGGCAACCGATCTCGGCTTCCACGGTCACGCCCAGGGCGTGGGCCTTGGCCACGACCTGCCGGGTCACGTCCACGTTGTACTCGTAGCTCGACGGCGTCTTGCCGTCGGCCTGCAGCGATCCGTCCATCATCACCGAGGTGAATCCCTGGTCGATGGCGCTGAAGCAGGTCTCCGGGCTGTTGCCGTGGTCCTGGTGCATGGCGATGGGCAGCTTGGGGTGCAGCTCGGCCGCGGCCAGCATCAGGTGCCGCAGGTAGTTGTCCTGGCTGTACGAGCGGGCGCCGCGCGAAGCCTGGACGATGACCGGGGAGTTGGTCTCCTCGGCCGCCTGCATGATGGACTGGATCTGTTCCATGTTGTTGACGTTGAAGGCCCCCACGCCGTAATCGTGTTCGGCGGCGTGGTCCAGCAGGGCGCGCATGGGAATCAAGGGCATGGCACAACTCCTTGGGGAACGGACCGGGCGGGCCGGTCCAGGCGGGGGATCCGGTCAGGAATCCTCCAGGGATTTTTCGAGGTCGTCGCTCTTGCCGATCAAGATCATCACATCGCTGTCCTTGAGCAAGTAGTTGGGCGGGGGCACGGTGATGAACTTGTCCGTCAGCACGTCCTTGATGGCGATGACGGTGACCTGGTGCTTGCGCCGCAGATCCAGCTCGACCAGGGTCTTGCCCAGAAAATTCTGCGGCGGGACCATCTCGGAGAGCGAATAACCTTCCGCCAGGGGAATGTATTCCAGGACGTTGGGCGTGGACAGGGTGTGGGCCACCTTGCGGGCCATGTCCTTCTCGGGAAAGATCACGTCGGAAGCGCCGACCTTCTCCAGGATCCGGCCGTGGTCCTCGCTGACGGCCTTGACCAGGATCCGCGGGACCTTCAGTTCCTTGAGATACAGGGTGATCAGGGTGGACAGGTGGGAGCGCTCGCCGGTGGACACCACCACCGCTTCGAGGTCCTTCACGCCCTGGTTCTCCAGGAATTCCTTGTGGGCCGCGTCGCCCAGCACCGCGTAGGTGCAGTGGTCCCGGATGGCCTGGACCTTTTCCTTGTCCAAATCCATGGCCACGACCTCGTGGCCCTCGTCGTAGAGGGTCCGGGCCACATGGTGCCCGAAATTGCCCAGCCCGATCACTCCGAAGCGCTTGCTCATGTCCGCTCCCGTCTCGTATGCACTCAGCCGATCATGATGCTCTCTTCGGCGTAGTGGGTGGGGTACCGGCGCGTGCGCCCCGCGATGGCGAAGGCGACGGTCAGCAGTCCCACCCTGCCGATGAACATCAATACGATGATGATCCATTTGCCGGCGACCGTCAACGCGCCCGTCACGCCCAGGGAGAGCCCCACGGTGGCGAAGGCGGAGACGGCCTCGAAGGCGTGACCCAGCAGCACCCGCGAACCTTCGTGGGCGCGCTCGGGCACCTGCACGAGCAGCAGCCCGAACAGGGCGATGCCGATGAGGATCACCGCCAGCATGACCAGCGCAAGGGCCTTGGTCACCGTCTCGTCGGGCAGCGTGCGCCGAAACAGGTTGGTGTGCCGGTTGCCCTTCAGCCGGCTGACCATGATCCCGTAGAACAGGGCCAGGCTGGTGGTCTTGACGCCGCCGCCGGTGGAGCCCGGTGAGGCCCCGATGAACATCAAGAAGACCATGGCCATGATGGTGGGGGTGCGCAGCAGGTCCAGATCCATGGTGTTGAAGCCCGCCGTGCGCGTGGTGACCGACTGGAACAGCGAGACCAGCAGGGCCCGGCCGCCGGACATCTCCGCCAGCGAACCGCCGCGTTCCAGGAGCCAGATGGCCAGGGTGCCGGCCACCAGGAGAATCGCCGATGTGGTCAGCACGATGTTCGCATGCAGGGACAGCCGCCTAGGCCGAGGATCCCGCCGGTGGCGCCAGCGAATCAGGACTTCCATGATGACCAGGAAACCCAGCCCGCCCGCCGTGATCAGCCCCATGATCGTGAGGTTCACCAGCCAGTTGCCCTGGAAGCCCACGAAGCTGTCGGAGTACAGCCCGAAGCCCGCGTTGCAGAAGGCGGAGATGCTGTGGAACAGGGCGAAGTAGAGCCCCTTGACCACCCCCAGCCGCGGAACGAAGGCCACCGCCAACAGGACCGCGCCCACCAACTCGGCCGCGGCGGTCAAAAGGAAGATGCGGCGGATCAGATCGGGCAGGGACTTGACGGGCGTGTGCGAGAGGGTCTCGTTGATGATCCAGCGGCCCTTGGCCCCCACCCCCACGCCCAGATGGAAGAAGAGGTAGACCGAGAAGGTCATGATGCCCAGGCCGCCGATCTGGATCAGGGTCAGCACCACGAGCTGCCCGAACACCGTCAGCCGCGTGCCGGTGTCGACGACCACCAGGCCTGTGACGCACTGGGCGCTGGTGGCGGTGAACAGGGCGTCGAGGAAGGACAGGCCGCCGCCGTGGCCGGCCACCGGCAGGGTCAACAGTCCGGCGCCCACGAAAATGGCCACCCCGTAATAGAGGACCAGGGCCTGGGCGGCGGAGAGGCGCTGGAGGCGGCGCATGACGGGTGAGGAGGACATCGGCCAGGGTCTCCGTATGACGAGCCGGACGGGTTGTCGCGCAGACGGCCGCGCCTCATGCGGGCGGGCCACCAAGTTGCTTTGAGGGCATAACCCCCAACACCGTTTGCGTCAAGGGGCAAGACACGGCGCCGGAACGCCTTTGCGCTTGAAGCGATGTCGTATTATTTGACTCAGAACGCAAAAACCGGCACCCATGTGCCGTTTTGCCAAGCGATGAGTGGAAGAGTGAGTGGATGGTGGAGGCGGCGGGAATCGAACCCGCGTCCGTAACCGGTACCCCGTCAGCGTCTACATGCTTAGTTCCCTGTCATTTAACCTGCCGGATGGCCAGGGAACATGCCGCCCTGCAGGCTAGTCTCACAACTGTTTCACCCTTTGGCCAGAGACCTGCCGCCGTGGCTATTCACCGAAAACGGCGCCCCATGGGAGTAGTCCGGTGACCCCCCGCTCCCGGGACGGGCTGCTAATTAAGCAGCCAGTGCGAAATTGTTTTCGTCACTTATTGGTTTTCCACCGTTTTACGAGATAGATGGAATCTCGGCATGCAGCCAGCGGTCCCCCGACCACGTCGAGACCAGATCGCCCCCACAATGGGTTTCACAGGACCGTGAAAGCAGGATCAATATAGCAAGGATGGGGGGCGTTGTCACCTGCGGACCGGGATGTCCTCGGGGCTTCGCCCCTGCGGATTACCCGACCCCGGAGAAGACGATGCCCCGCAAAGCCCCCTCGCGGAACCGTTGAGGAGCTGGGGTGGTGATTGCGGGTGGTGGAAATTGGGTTCCGATCCGGGTAATCCGCAGGGGCGAAGCCCCGAGGACATCCCGGATCGGAACCCAAGTCCCCCTGCCGCAATCACAGCCCCAGAACCTTGCCAACAGCGCTGAAATCCTCATCGGCGAACCCAGCATCTCGCGCACGGATGAACGCCGCGTTGGCGGCCGCCGCCGAGGCCAGGGGCTGGGCCAGGTCGTCCCCCATTTGCAGAGCCAGGCGAAGATCCTTCTGCATATGCTTGAGGGGAAAAGCCGGCGCGAACTTCCCCGCCAGCATCGACGGTCCCTTGATGGCGAACATGGGGTTGGCCAGAGCTCCGGCCGCAAGGACATCCAGCAGGACGGCCGGATCGAGATCGCTGCGCTTGGCCAGGGACAGTCCCTCGCCGAATGCCGTCATCATGCCGCCCATGATCATGTTCACGACCAGCTTCATGCGCGCTCCCTGGCCCACCTCTCCCACGAAGACCGTCATCTTGCCCATGGCGTCGAGGGCGGGAGTCGCGTCGTCGCACAGGGAGCGATCGCCGGCCGCGAGGATGACCAGGTTTCCGTCCTCGGCGGGCTTACGCGTTCCACTGACGGGGGCCTCCAGGAATCGCGCGCCTTCGGCCACCGCCGCGGCGGCCAACGCCTTGCTCGTGTTGTCGTCCACCGTGGACATATCCACGTAGTCGTGCCCCGCCCCCAGCCCGCAGCGGGCCGCGGCCGGGTCGGCCAGCATGGCAAAGGTGATGTCCGATGCCGCGCAGACCTCGGCGGGGTTTGTGCAGACCACCGCGCCCTCGTTCTCCAATCCCGAGCACTTTTCGGGGGTGCGGTTCCAGACCCGCAGCTCGCAGCCGGTATGCAGGATGTTGCGGGCCATCGGCTCGCCCATGATGCCCAGTCCCAGAAATCCCCATCTCGTCATATCGCTCTCCTAGTCTGTTCGGGTTGTGAGGAGACCATAACAACCACAAATCCACCATTTCCCCACGGCCCGCAAACAACGGGAAGAACGGCAATGCCCCCCATGTCCCTGGGCCGGGCGCCGGTTGGCCCCATATCGTCGGAGTGTCGGATGCGGGGTGAAGGCATGAGCCCGCGTTATGTTTTCGCCTGGGGTGGTACGTTCCTCGTGTTCCGGGTAATCCGCAGGGGCGCAGCCCCGAGGACATCCCGGAACACGAGGAACGTACCACCCCAGGCGAAAATAAAATGCGGGGCGGCTTTCGCCACCCCGCATTCGTCATCCGCAGATCACCGGGGCGAACCCGGCGCCGGCTTAGACCAGGCCCTGATCCATCATGGAATCGGCGACCTTCAGGAAACCGGCGATGTTGGCGCCGGCAACGTAGTTGCCGGGCTTACCGAATTCCTTGGACGCTTCCAGACTGGCGGTGTGGATGCTCTTCATGATGCCCATCAGCCGCTGGTCCACTTCCTCGCTGGTCCAGCTCAGCCGCAGGCTGTTCTGGCTCATTTCCAGGCCGGAGACGGCCACGCCGCCGGCGTTGGCGGCCTTGGCGGGACCGTACAGGATCTTGGCCTCGAGGAACTGGTTGATGCCGTCGAGGGTCGTCGGCATGTTGGAACCCTCGCTGATGACGTAAACACCGTTTTTCAGCAGGTTGGCCGCATCCTTGCCGTTGACCTCGTTCTGCGTGGCGCTCGGGAAGGCGGCGTCGGCCTTGTGATCCCACAGCGGGTTATGATCCATGCCCGGATCCACCGGGGCATACACGGCGCTCTTGAACTTCTCGGCGTATTCCTTGACCCGGCCACGTTTGACGTTCTTCAGCTCCATCAGATAGGCCAGCTTCTCGCGGTCGATGCCGGCTTCGTCGTAGATGTAGCCGCTGCTGTCGGAGCAGGTCAGGGGCTTGGCGCCCAGGTCGAGCAGCTTCTCGATGACGTACTGGGCCACGTTGCCGGAGCCGGACACCAGGGCCGTCTTGCCCTCGAAGTTCTCGCCGCGGGTCTCGAGCATCTCGGCGGCGAAGTAGACGACGCCGTAGCCGGTGGCCTCGGGCCGGATCAAGGAGCCGCCCCAGTTCAGGCCCTTGCCGGTCAGCACGCCGACGAACTCGTTGCGCACGCGCTTGTATTGGCCGAACAGGAAGCCGATCTCACGGCCGCCAACGCCGATGTCGCCGGCGGGCACATCGGTGAACTGGCCGATATGGCGGCACAGCTCGGTCATGAAGCTCTGGCAGAAGCACATGACTTCGGTGTCGGTCTTGCCCTTGGGGTCGAAGTCCGACCCGCCCTTGCCGCCGCCCATGGGCAGCGTGGTCAGGCTGTTCTTGAAAACCTGCTCGAAGGCCAGGAACTTCAGGATGCCCAGATTCACGCTGGGATGGAAACGCAAGCCGCCCTTGTAGGGACCGATGGCGCTGTTCATCTCGATGCGGAAACCGCGGTTGACCTGGACTTCGTTTTTGTCGTCCAACCAGGGCACACGGAACATGAGCACGCGCTCGGGCTCCACAATGCGCTCCAGAATCTTGTTGGTCCGGTACTCGGGACGCTTGTCCAGAACCGGCCAGATGGTCTCGACGACTTCCTGGACCGCCTGGTGGAATTCCGGCTGGGCCGGGTTCTTGGCGATCACATTTTCCATGAAGGCAGCAACGTTCTGAGCCATTTCGGTACTCCTTGAGTCTGCTTGGCCTTGACCCCTGCAATCGACTATGGTCGATGCATGTTTGTCCAATTAATGGGAACCTCGCACAGAGGGCGCAAGAAAATTCCCCCGCCAAAGCGGTATTTGTTGACGGATTAACATTCAACTGAGCAGTCCATGGCCTATTTGCATAAATGACAGGGAGTTATCCTTATTCCGATGGATTCACGGGTTAATTCCCCCGGAGGCCCCGCCGAGCACGGGTTCCGCGCATCCCCCCACCGGAAAGGGACGCGAAAGGCCTGCGGCGACGGGGGTTGAAATCGGGTTGGGCATGTGGGAAAATGACCGCGATCCTGTGGACGGGGGAGCTTGCCGCTCCCTGCTTTACGGAGGTATCACCCATGGAATTTCATGAATTGCAGAAGACGAGGGTCGGCGACCTGCGAGAGATGATGAAGGAACACTGCCCGGAGGTTGTCGGCGTCGTCGGCATGAAGAAGGAAGAGCTGGTCGACACCCTGGCGGACAAGCTGGGCATCGAGAAGCCCCACAAACATGTCGCCGCCGGTCTGGGCAAGCGGGCCATCAAGGCCGAGATCAAGGATCTGATCGTGAAGCGAAGGGCCGCCCTGGAAGCGGGCGACGGCGCGCAGCTCAAGAAGTACCGCCGCCAGATCCACCGGCGCAAACGGCGTCTGCGCCGGATGATGCAGCTGTCCTGAACCGTGGCTCCCGGCCGGCCGGATCCGGGCCGGGGGCTATTCGTCCCCCGCCAAGGGCAAGCGCCGCACCGCCGACGCCACCGCCCCGATCAGGGCCGCGGGCCCCTGCCCCGCGGCGACTTCCTCGTCCGTGACCAGTTTCACATCCAGCATGGGTCGGACCCGTACACCGGTCCGCTCGTGGTTCATCTGGGTCAGGGCGTCGCTCCAGCCGGAGAACCAGGCCAGCAACCGCTGTCGTTGTCGCTCGTCGCCGCGAAAGTGCACCACCAGGTCGATGTCGCTGTCGGAGCGGGCGGTGCCGCTGCAGGTGGAGCCGACCAGGTAGACCGCGACCACCCCCAGATCCTCGCCGTCCAGGGTCTCGGCCGTGCGGGCGGCCATGCGCTGCCGCCAGCGCCAATGACGGCCGGGATCGCTGAGATTCGGAACCGACGGACGCGCCGTCTCGCGTCGGGTCGCCGCCGCTTCCTCCTCGGCCTCCGTCAGCATGGCCACGGCCCTGTTCTCGTCGGCGTTCATCAGCAGGCGCAGGATCCGACCGCCGGCGGCCGCAGGCACGTCGATCACCCGCACGCAGTCCTCCAGGTCGGCGAATTCCGGCACCAGTTCCGCGAGAACGTTGGGAGAGCCCAGCAGGAAGTCGCGGTTGAAGACCGCGCCATCCTCGTCGGGATAGAGCGGCAGGTAGCGGATGGAGGCCTCGACCAGGTCCTGGAAAAAATGCGTTCCGAAGCTGAGGTCGGGCAGATAACCCTCCCGTCGCAGGGCGATCTCGATGAGGACGGTGGTGTTGTTGATGTCGGCGTAGGTCACCGGAACGCCCAGCTTGATATCTCCGCGACTGCCCCAGCGCCCCGGACCCATGAGGATGAACCGGCGCTGGGGCAACAGGTTGTTCAACCGCCCCACGGCCCGGCCGACCCGGCGCATGGCCCGATCGGTCGCCAGCCCGCCGTACTTCTCCGGATCCACCAGCACGATGTGGGTGATGTCCGGCACCCAGCCGTTGGACACGTGTTTGCCGGCGGTGAAGACCAGGTCCTCGGGAGGAATGTTGGGCGGGATTTCCGCCGGCTGGGAGTCGGGCGACTGGGCCTGCGGCCGGCACTGCAGCAGGTAGAAATTTTTCCCGTCGTGGGCGAACTCGATGTCCACCGGAGTGCCCAGGTCATCCTGCAGGGCCTTCAGCATGATGCCGATCCCGTCGACCAGGCCGGTCTTGCCCACCAGGCCGCCCATGTCGGCGATCAGCTCGTCACGTTCCAGGTCCAGCATCAGGGGCGATACGGGCCTGAGCCTCCCTCCCGAGTTCACCGAGAATATCTTTTCCACCAGGGGAAACTCCCCGTCGGCGCGGCGCAGGATCTCGGCCAGCTCGACCGCCTCGAAGGAGTTGGTCTCCAGGTTGATGACGTCGGCGTACACCGGGCTGTAGCGCACGGTCTCGGCGAGGGTGACGTTGGCGCGCAGGGATGGCTCGCCCGGAACGGCCAGCACCGGAAAATCGTCCCCCACCCGGTCCACCGCGCGCGTGCCCAGACCGGGCACCAGCCGCACCAGGCCGTCCTCGCGCTGGATGCGGGGCGACCAGCGGAACTCGTTGTTGCTGAAGGCCACCCCCGCGAAGGCGGGCATCCAGTAGGGTCCCACGCGGGTGCCGACCACCTCCTGGATCATGATCCCCATCTCCTCGACGAACTCCTGCAGCCCCCGCTCGCGTCGGTACTCGATGGGGTCGGGGCCGAGCACCGAGGCCCACACCTCGGCCACGGCGTCGAGCAGGGCTTCCAGCCGCTCCTCCCTGGGGCCCTGGTTCGCCAGGAACAGGCTCTTGTACTTTCCGGAGAACGAAGTGCCGAAGCGGTCCTCCAGCAGGCTGGAACTGCGGATGATCAGGGGCACCTCGCCGAAGTCGTCCAGCGCCCGGGACAGGCCCGCGGCAACCTCGCCGGGGAAGGTGCTGTTCTTGAAGAGCTGGATGATGTTGGGGTACTCGCGGCGAACCTGGGTGATGTCCTTGAACTTCTGATCCATGACGTCGTCGAGGTTGTTGAGCTTGACGAAATCCATCACCGCGTCGGAGATCACGTACCAGGTGCGAGGCGACTTCACCGGGCCGATGCCGGGGATCTCCAGGCCCTCCTTTTCCAGGATCCAGCGCGCCAGCAACAGACCCGCCGACTTGCCGCCCAGCTTGCCGTGGCAGCCGGTGGTCATGGTAACGCGATCGACCAGGTCGATGAAGTCGGTGATCCGGACCACTTCCTTGGCGATGTTGATGAAGTCGATCTGCTCGGTCAGGAAACGCTGGATCAGCGAGACGCGCAGACTCTTGAGGGTGGACAGGGGCAGCCCGCTGCGGCCGCGCAGGAAGTCGTCGTAGTGCCGCATGGCCTCCACGATCTCGGGCATGGTGGAGCGCGAGTCGCCCACCACGGTGCAGAAGTAGGAGGCCTTGTCCTCGTGCAGCCACTTGGCCAGGCGGGTGGTGATCTCGTCCTCGCCGAGATAGGTCGCCGCCAGTTCGAACGGGGCGCCGGTCATCAGGACGGAATCATCGAGGGAGACGCGCGCGCCCGGCACATTGCTACGGTCGTCCGCATCCCCGGCCGGACCCTGGTCGATCTCCCCCAGCATCTGCTGGGCTTCCTTCAGCCCGATGGAGCAGAGGTGGTTGAGCATGCGCCGGGCAATGCGCTGATACTGGCGGG
>PFVX01000002.1:26961-40818 GCA_002790835.1 bacterium CG_4_9_14_3_um_filter_65_15
TCCCGCCAGTCCTTCGTGGACGCAGACGTCCCGGGCACGTCGGGCCGCTGATCTTCCTGGCGGCCCCCCATGCCTACACCCAGCCCCGGTCCCGGCAGCCGGCCGCCACCCGATCGATGGCCACCACGTACGCCGCGTCACGCATGTACAGCTTGCGCTTGGCGGCCAACCGGCTGATGGAGTGGTAGGCGGCGGTCATCTTGTTGTCCAGGCGGGACAGGACGTCGTCCTTTTCCCAGAAGTAGTTCATGTTGCACTGGACCTGCTCGAAGTAGCTGCAGGTCACCCCGCCGGCGTTGGCCAGGAAATCGGGGATCACGAAGATGCCCCGCTCGGCGATGACCTTGTCGGCGCCGGGGGTCGTGGGCCCGTTGGCCCCTTCGGCGATGATCTTCACCTTGGCGGAGATCCGCCCCACATTCTCGGAAGTGATCTGGTTCTCGAGGGCTGCGGGGATGAGGATATCCACCTCCTGGTCGATCCACTTGTCGCCGGGCAGGACGGTGTAACCGGCGGCTTCGGTCTTGCCCTTGTCGATGCCGCCGAAGCGGTCGGTCATGCCCCGCAGTTCGGCCAGGTCGACGCCCTCGGGGCGGGCGAAGGCGAAGGTCGTCTGTTCGGCCTGATCCCAACTGGACACGCAGACCACCTTGCCGCCGAGTTGATGGTAAAGATCGATGGCGTACTGGGCCACATTCCCGAAGCCCTGCACGCTGGCGGTGGTCGCCGCCGGGTCGATGCCCAGTTCGACGAGAGCCTCGCGCAGACAGTAGATCACACCGTAACCCGTGGCCTCGGTGCGGCCCAGACTGCCGCCCATGCCGACGGGCTTGCCGGTGATCGCGCCGGGGTAATGGCCCCCGGAAAGGACCTCGTACTCATCCAGCATCCAGAGCATGTGCTGGGGGTTGGTCATCACGTCGGGGGCGGGCACGTCGGCCACCGGCCCGATGTTGCGGGCGAGCTGGCGGATCCAGCCGCGGCAGATGGCCTCCTGCTCCCGTGCGCTCAGGTTGTGGGGGTCGCAGATCACGCCGCCCTTGCCGCCGCCCAAGGGGATGTCGGCCACGGCGCACTTCCAGGTCATCCACATGGCAAGGGCGCGCACGGTGTCGATGGTCTCCTGGGGATGAAAGCGGATGCCGCCCTTGGCCGGACCGCGGGCATCGTTGTGCTGGACGCGGAAACCCTGGAAAACCTGGACCTGCCCGTCGTCCATCCGCACCGGAATGGTGAAGTGGTACTCGCGCTGGGGTGAGCGGAGGAAATCCCGGGTCCCCTGATCCAGCGCCAAGAGATCGGCGATCTTGTCGAACTGGCTCCGGGCCATGGCGAAGGGATTGAAGGATGCATCCTGTGTCATGTTCTGCTCCGGGCGGACCGGCCGCCGGGTTCGGATGAGGCCCTAATCGGCCCCTTCCAGGGTACCGGGCTTCAAGACGACTCCCCTGCGGGAACGGCCGTCGATCAAAACCCCCACTTCCGCCGGCAAATGAATATGCCGGATGAATTCTCCGCAATATTTTCCGGGCTGGGCGTCGAGCCAATCCCAGTCCAACCGGCTGCTTCCCTCGGTTGTGTTGACCGTCAGGTACCCCACCTGGAAGCTGGTGAGGTTCTGGAAGAAGTGGCTGCCTTGGCTGGGCGTGATCTTGAAATCGTCCAGATCGGTCTCCACGATGACGTGGGCTCCGGAGATCTGGTCCCAGCGCACGGGGATGCCCAGCCAGCGGTCGGACGACCCCCAGCGCCCCGGTCCCATCAGCATGTAGCGGGTCGCCTTCCCCACCAGTTCCCGGTTGAGGGCCCCGATCTCGGCGGCGATTTCTTCGGTGCGCGCCCGGTCGAAACGGTCGCGCGGCACGTACACGATGTCACGGATCTCGTCGTGGCGCCCGTTGCCCAGGGCCACGTTGGTGGCCACGACGGCCTCGTCGCTCCACAGCAGATCCTCGGGAATGTCCGGAGCGTCATAACCGGCCGCCAGGGGACGGATCTGCAGGAACCCGAACTGGTGGGGATGGTTGGGTTGGTCGCTGAGGACGACGGCGAATTCGATCTCCACCTCCGCGCTCATGGTGCGGCGGCCCAGCTCCAGCAGCAGCTTGATGATTTCCGCCAGGGGAAAGGCGTCCCCGTTCAGGATGTGGGCGAAGGAGACCAGAGGCGTTCCCTTGCGGTGGATGCCGGGATAGATGATGTCGTTGTCCGGGGAATAGATGGAACCCAGGTGTTCCAGGGTGCCGTGTCGCAGCGCGTCCTCGAGCCCCAGCGTTGCCAGGTTGAAGTCCTCATTGGCCACCGGGTAGGCGTCGGGGTCCGATACGTCCACGGCCAGGAATTCGCGCTGGCTGTTCTTGAACCAGTCGCTGGTGTTGCCGAACTGGGGCAACACATGGGGGTTGGCGGGGCTGAAACGCAGCACCTTGCCGCCCTCGACGATGGTGCGCCCCATACCCATGGCCACCGCCACCACGCCGTCCGAAGGATCCAACCCGCCGACGGGATAGAAATTGGATGAGTGCGCCACGCCGGAAAAGTGGGGGTAGTCGTAGTGTTCGTAACGGCGGCCCACCATCTGCTGGATGATGATGGCCATCTTCTCTTCCTCGATGCGGTTGCTCGTGGCCTCGACGTAGCTCTTGGCCGCATTGCTGTAGGCCGAGGCGAAGACGAGCTTGATGGCGTCGCAGAGCTGGTCCAGCCGGATCTTCAGATCCGTGTGGCTGTTGGCCAACATGAACGTGGAATAGACCCCGGCGAAGGGTTGGAACTGGCTGTCCTCCAGCAGGCTGGAGGAACGCACCGCCAAGGGATAGCGGATCTGCTCGAGGAACGTCTCCAGGTCGACGTAGATGTCGGGCGGCAGCTTGGCTGCCAGGAAGCGTGCTACGATTTCCTCGTCCTTGTGGTCCTGCAGGGCGAATTCCCGCAAGTCGGACTGGGCCATGAACTTGTCGAAGACGTCGGTCCCGATCACCGCCGTGGCCGGAACCTGGATCACGGTATCGGGAAATCGGTGGGTCACACCGTACCGGTGCAGGATGGAATTCATGAAGGCCAACCCGCGGCCCTTGCCCCCCAGCGAACCGCCTCCGATGCGCACGAAGGGACTGCTGAGGTCGAAGGTGCGCCGGGAGAAGTCCGCCACGATACCCTGACGACTCTCGGCGCGGAAGGTGTTGATGGATTTGATCAGGTAGGTCCGCAACTCCTCCACGTCGGGGAATTCGGTGACCTTGCGGGGCCGCAGCATGTCGGCCAGGGCAAACTCCGTGCGCGCCCGCAGCCAGTTGGAAAAATGGTCGTGGGAAGCGTGGAAGAAGATCGAATCGGCGGGCACTGTCCGCAGGAGGTCCACCAGGGTCCGCAGGTCGCGGGCGCGGCCGAGTTCCTTCCCTTCCTGGTCCCGGAACACGAAATCCCCGAACCCGAAATTATCCAGCATGAACGTCCGCAGCTCCCGCAGGAGCTTGCGGGAATTCTTGTGGATGAAGCCCGCGCCCACCGCAGCCGCGGTTTCGGCCATTTCCAGGTTGGTCGACTGCAACACCGCCGGCGTGTGCGGGTCCACGTATTTGACCCGGCGGATGAACTCCGCCCCCGCGTCCGGCCGCAGGTTCCCCTTCCAGGGAAACCGGCCGTCGGAGATCACGCCCAGGAGCTGGTCCTTGTAGAGGCCGTAGAGGCTCCAGGCCTCCTCGAAGGTCGAGGCCAGCAGGATCTTGGGCCGGGCCCTGAGGCGCAGCAGGCGATGGGAGATGTTCAGGCCCTCATCCATCAGGGACTGGGTCTGTTCCAGGACCTCGGTGTAGAGCATGGGCAGATACGAGGAGTAGAACCGCACCGAATCCTCGATGAGCAGGATGCAGCGCACGTCGCCGTACCGCGAGTCGTGGGCGACGTTGAGCGAATCCTCGCAATACTTGATGATGGCCAGCAGCAGCCGCACGTCGCCGTTCCAGAGAAAGAACCGGTCGATGGCGCTGTCCCGGTCCCGCTCCTTCAGATGCTGGAGCTCGCGGGGGTTGAAGGAGAGGCTGAAGACCGGCAGATCCTTGTGCTCCTCCTTGATCCGGGAGGCCAAAGTCGAGGCGTCCATGGCGCCCAGCCGGCTCATGGTGATGACCATGTCGAAGGGGCGCGTGCTGATCAGACGCAGGGCCTCCTCGCCGGTCGAAGCGCGGGTGATGAAGGGAGGAAAGCTGAGGTTCAGCTCGCGATACTCGCCCAGCAGCAGTTCCGTCAGGCGCCCCCCCTCCTCCAGGGTGAAGGCGTCGTACATGCTGGCGACCAGGAGGATCTCCTGGACTCGATGGGGCATGAGCTGGTCGAACCCGGCAAACCGGATTCTGGCCTGTCCCGTCGTGGAGTTGCGGATTTTTTCAGACATGAAACCACGCTAATGCATGGGATCGGGTTCTGCCAGGGGAATCAACCCGGGAACCGACCCGGTCACCGGCCCGGATTCAGAAACGCCAGCCGAAAGCAAGGGTCGGTCCCTGCGGCCCGGAAGCGGCGGAAACGATCCCGCAGCCGCGGTTCAACCGCGGAACCAACCAACCCGCCGCGGTTCCCAGGGCGGTCCGATCCCAACCGGGCACCCCCGCGGGATCGAGGGCCGCCAGATGCGCGGCCAAACCCTCCCCGGCTTTCCCATCAGGCCTTGAATTCCACACCCTGGGCCAGGTGGACTTCCCCGCCCCAGTTGATGGTGTTGGTCTGGCGGCGCATGTATGCCTTCCAGGAATCCGAACCGGATTCGCGTCCGCCGCCGGTTTCCTTCTCGCCCCCGAAGGCGCCGCCGATCTCGGCTCCGCTGGTTCCGATGTTCACGTTGGCCAGACCGCAATCGCTGCCCAGATAGCTGGTGAAGGCCTCGGATTCGGCCATGCTGTCGGTGTAGACCGCCGAACTGAGACCCTGCGGCACGTCGTTGTGCATCTTCAGGGCCTGGTCGAAGGTCTTGTACTTCATCACGTACAGCACCGGGGCGAAGGTCTCGTTCTGCACGATCTCGGCCTTGTTCTCGATGGCGATGATGGTCGGCTGCACGAAGGTGGCCGCACCGAAGGGTTTGAGGACCTTGCCGCCGTACAGGACCTTGCCGCCCTGCTTCTTGGCCGCGGCGATGGCCTTCTCGTAGTCCGCCACCGCGCCCTCGTCGATCAACGGGCCCATGAGGGTCCCGGGATCCAGGGGATCG
Organism: bacterium CG_4_9_14_3_um_filter_65_15; assembly: GCA_002790835.1. Taxonomy (GTDB): domain Bacteria; phylum Krumholzibacteriota; class Krumholzibacteriia; order LZORAL124-64-63; family LZORAL124-64-63; genus JAHJTW01. The sequence goes on from PFVX01000002.1 coordinate 32,168, forward strand.
CCGATCTGCACCCGCTTGTAGTTGGCGATCAGCTTCTTGACGAAGGTGTCGTAAACCTTCTCCTGGATGATCAGCCGGCGCGTGGAAGTGCAACGCTGGCCCGCCGTGCCCACGGCGCCGAAGAAGGCGCTGGCCAGGGCCCCGGTCAGGTCGGCCTTATCGGAGATGATGATGGCGTTGTTGCCGCCCAGTTCCAGGATCGAACGGCCCAGGCGGGCGCCGACCACGCCGCCGATGCGCTGACCCATGCGGGTCGAGCCGGTCGCGCTGATCAGCGGGATGTCGTGGTCGTTGATCAGCAGTTCGCCGACCGTGCTGCCGCGGCCGATGGTCACGCAGCTGATGCCCTCGGGCAACCCGTTGGCGCGGAACACCTCGTTCACGATGTTCTGGCAGGCGATGGCGCACAGGGGGGTCTTGCTGGACGGCTTCCACAGGGCCACGTCGCCGCAGACCCAGGCCAGGGCCGTGTTCCAGGCCCACACCGCCACCGGGAAGTTGAAGGCGCTGATGACGCCCACGACCCCCAGCGGATGCCACTGTTCCATCATGCGGTGCTTGGGCCGTTCGCTCTGCAGGGTGGGGCCGCTGAGCGTGCGGCTCAAACCCACGGCGAAGTCGCAGATGTCGATCATCTCCTGGACCTCGCCCAGACCCTCGGTGCGGATCTTGCCCATTTCCAGGCTCACCAGGGCGCCCAGCATGTCCTTTTTCTCGCGCAAAGCCAAGCCGACCTGCCGCACGATCTCGCCGCGTTTGGGCGCCGGCAAGGCACGCCAGGCGATGAAGGCCTTCTTGGCCTGTTTCATGACCTTGGCATAATCGGCCGCCGAGGCCTGCTCGATCCGGGCCAGGCTTTCGCCCGTCGTGGGGCTGAACGTTTCCAGATGGTCCCCGCTGCCGGCGAACCATTCGCCGCCGCAGTTGGCGCCCTTCAGGCGGGCCTTCAGGCCGAGGGCGCGGAAAATCCGGTTCTTCTCATTCGTCCCTTTGCTTTGCTTTTTCTTGGCAGCCATCGCTTGCCTTCCTCTCGGATCAGGTTTCCAGGGATGTGCTTTCTTCACGACATTCGATTCCCGATCCGGCCAGCTCGTCCAGGATCGGGCGGTAGATTTCCGGGTGCACGGGCCGCGCCACGCCTCGTTGGGGCACGCGACCGGCCAGGATCAGGCGCACGGCTCCGGCGGCAGGCAGGGAGACCGTGCGGCTCATGGCCGAATCCCCGCCGACCTCGCCGCAGGTGATCAGGGTCGAGGTGATCCGTTCGTAACGGTCTTGCTCGGGGTAACGGACCTTGAAATCATGGAACAGGACCACCATGTCCCGCTCGTCCGGCCCGAAGACCAGTTTTTCCAGCATGATGTCCCCCAGCAGGTCCAGGGGAGACACCGCATCGTGGCCAACGGGCCGGTCCGAGGTCATGCCCAGCCAGGCCAGGTTGTGCAGGGGCAGACTGTCCACCGGGATACCCAGTCGCTGCGCCACCGCACCGCGCAGATCCTCGCCCGGCTTCGCTTCCACCAGTTCGGCCAGGTACTCGGCGCAGGTCAAACCTTTGGCGGGACGGGACTCGGAACTCAGGAGGCCCAGGCACCCGAAATTGTGCATGGTGTCGCACCAGCCCACACTGCGCAGGGTTCCCCGGAACAGGGTCTGCAAACCGCCGCCGAGGCCGTAGATGCTTTCATACTCCAGGGAGTCGCGGTTGGGGTAGGCCTCGAAATCGCCCGCACCCGCGACGCGGACCAGGTGGATGTCCCGGAACAATTCGCTGCCGGGAACCCGCACGATATGGCCGTCCTCGCGATAGCTGGCGGAATTCCGGCTCGCCAGCAGCACCCCGCGCGGCGCCCAGGAAAACTTGTAGCCGAAGGGGTTGTCGTTGGATTCGGGCGCCACCAGCCCCCCGCAATAGGAGCGGAAGTGGACGACCTCGCCGCCGGTTTCCCGCACACCGTCGATGACCGACATGGCCGACATGTGGTCGATTCCCGGATCCAGGCCGATCTCGTTCAGGAACAGGAGGTCCTTGTCGCGGGCCTCGGCGTCCATGGCGGCCATCTCGGGTGAAACGTAGGAGGCCGTCACCAGGTGGCGTCGGTGCTCCAGGCAGAGCTTGGCCACCCGCGGGTGGAAGGTAAAGGGCAGCAGGCTGACGACCAGGTCGGCGGCGGCAACCAGGCTTGAAATCGTTTCCGCATCATCCAGGTCGAGAAAGAGCGGGTGGCCGTGGGGATGGCCGGCGATCATCTGTTCGGCTCCCGACACATCCAGGCTGGTGACCGTGACATCCAGGTCGTGGTCCAGCAGATCCCTCACCAGGGGGCTCGCCACCCTGCCCGCACCCAGCACCAGAACCTTCTGCATGGGAACCCTTTCGATTGCTGCGGTTACCGACCGGACCGGTCCAGGTGTTCCTGGAGATACCGGTAGTCGGGCGTGAGCGCACCGCGATGAGTGATGGCCGCCTTCTTCAGGTAGGACGGCAGCATCAGGGATTCGAATCCCGTTCCGAAATCCGTGTTGGCCAGATCGGCCACCATATCCTTCAGCGCGCTGCTGAAGCTGAGGGAGGACTCCCTGGGCAATTCGCAGGGCAGGTTGTCCACCGACATGATCACCGGGCCGCTCCCGGCGACACCCGGTGACGCCTCCATGCGGTCGGGGTCCACCACGAAGCAGGGTTCATCCGGCATGGTGGCCTTCAGGGTCAATTCCACGGCACCGTGGATGTCGCAACTGATGTCCCCGATCACCCGCAACCGGGGCGGGACATCCCGGCCATACGCGCTGCGGGCCCACTTGCGCGTCACCAGGCGGGGATACCGATCCTCCCAGTAGATGGTGTTCAACATGATGTCCAGGTGCGGCAGGTGGTCCGCGAAGACCCCGCGGTAGTTCTCCGGGTGCCGGTAATAGTCCTGCAGGACGAACTGGGCCTCCTCCGCACGGGGCTCGACCATGTTCTCCTCGTGGAAGATCACCATGGCCACCGGACCCAGGGTCCCCGGGCGGGCCGCGGCGGCAGCCGGCAGGTCGGCCACGTCCAGCGGGATCACCGGCAGGCAGTCCAGGATCTCCTGACAACCCCGCGAAACATTCCCGTAGCCGGCGATGCCGATGATCACCGAACCCTCATGTTCACCCATCCCGTCCCGGGCGATGGTGGCGCCGATCCCGGTCAGGTGCCGCTTGGCTGCGTCCAGGTCGGGGTATTCATGCGCCGGCAGGATCTGCGCCAAGGGCGTCTCGACCCCTTCGGATCGCCGCCGCAGGCCCCAGGCCCGCAAGGTCTCCAGGGTGCCCGCATAACCGGCGTGGACGCTGAAGAAGATCAGGCGACGATTCTGTTCGTCGGAAATCCGCTCGTAGTCGATCAGGGTGGCCTTGCGTTCCAGGATTCCCTGCAACAGCGGCATGTTGTAGGCCTGACCCTTGATGGTGTGGGAGAAAAAGAGATGCACCTTGCCGGGCTGCACCAGTGGCAGGGGTATTTCCTTCACGGCCAGGAGGATATCGGCGCCCGACAGATCTTCCTGCACCAGCGCTCCGGCGGCCAGATACTCTTCGTCCTTGAAGACCCGGATCGGCGACGGCTGGACGATGAACTGGATCCCATGTTCCTTCCGCAGGGAGGCAACATCCTCGGGGATCAACGGCACGCGGCGTTCCCACTCGTTCTTGTCTTCCCTGCGGATGCCGACGACTGCGGCCATGGAGTTCCCCGTCCTGGTGATGTCATGGGTGCGGGACGTCCCCGACGGGGCATCCGTCAGCGAAAGCTAAATGGGCCGTCAACAGGAGTCAAGGGACCCCCCGGATCCCGCGAAAACGCAAATGATTCCGGATTGATTTTCCCATGACAAAACTCGGTCTCGCCCCTACAATCCCGCCCATTGGATGCCGCCCTCGAATCGCGGGCACCGTGTCGACGTATTCCCGGAAGGATGACCCATGGCTTTCAATGCCTACGCCGTACCCGTTACCCAGGCCCTGCAGTTCTTCAGCAGGACCTGCAGTGTCTTCAAGGAAGATGACTCGGGGTTCGCGCCGACTCCCAACCAGTTCACCGTGGCCCAGCAGGTCGCCCACGTGGCCCAGACCATCGATTGGTTCATGGAGGGCGGGTTCCGGCCCGAGGGCTTCGACCTGGATTTCGCCGCTCACCAGCTCTCCGTCCGCGAGGTGAAATCCCTGCAGGCTGCCCTGACCTGGCTGGCCGGGGCCGTGGACCGGGCCTCGGCATATCTCAAGGACCAGACAGCCGAGCAGATGATGCAGCCCATCGCGGACGGCCCGATCATGGCGGGTGAGCCGCGTGCGGCCGTGGTGGCGGCCATCGCGGAGCACACGGCCCATCATCGCGGTTCCCTGGCCGTTTACGCGCGTCTGTTGGGGTATTCCCCGCCCATGCCCTACGGGGAGTGAGCGCCGTCTACCCGAGAAAATCGAGGCGGCCGGGAAACCGGCCGCCCCTTGTTGCTTCTGCCGGTGGGCGACCAGCGCGCCTATCCGCTGCGGATGACGAAGGCGTAGATCAGGGGCAACACGAAACCCAAGCCCATGAGAAAACCTCCCCGGCCGGCCAGCCCCTTGCGTCCCTTGACCAGGAAGATCCCCGAAATCGCCAGAATGATCAGGATGCCCGCGTAGGCATCGGCGATTCCCGTCCAGGGTCCCTTGCCCGAGTTCAGGTGCATGAAGTTCACGTCCCACAGCAGGGACCGCTTGGCGAAGCCGTCCCGCACCACGCTTCCGGTCGCCAGATCCACGTCGTACCGGGCACCCTCGGCGAAGACCTGCAGCTTGTCCGGAGCCGCCCGCCACGTGCTCTTGACGGGCTCGGCAGGCGCCAGGAGCTCCAACACCCGTGGGGTGATCTCCTCGGTGGGACCGGCTCCCACGGGTCCGATGGATGACTCCTCACGGGTCCGCCGGTAATTGGCGTCCCAGTGGTGGGCGTGATTCACGGCGATGCCGCTGACGGCATAAACCAGGGTCAGGCCCACGGTCAGAAATCCCAGCTCCCGGTGCAGGAACCGGCAAACACGGCGAAACATGCTCAAGGGCCGCCCTACTTGCCGGCGACCACGGCGCCGGTGCCGCTGAGCTGGTAGACGGTCTTGCAGGCGTCTTCACCCTCGACCAGGCAAGCGGCATTCTTTTTCCCCTCGCCGTCCTTGACCTGTTCGGCCGGCTTCAAGGAGATGAGGTTGGCGGTCCAGACACCCTCGGCGGTCACGCTCTCCCCCATGATTTCGGGCGGAAAGACGATTTCTCCGTCCTTGACCTTCACGCGCAGGCTCTCACCCTCGGTATCGGAGGCCAGGTTGATCCAGCAACCGCGATAGGCGCAAACGCCGACGGCGAGCCCCGTGACGCGGATGGCCTTGCCGACGAATGCGTCGGGGTTGGCCAGGACATCGCTGATCCGCACGGTATCCGGAGCGGAGATCCCCTTGCCGTAGACCTTGGCGGAATCCGCTGCTTGGGCGGTACCCACGGCGAGCAACAGGATGATGGCGAGCATGATGGTAGTCGTGCGCATGGTCATTCGTCCTTGGTTGAAGTCGGGAGGGGCCGGATTTCGGCAGCCAATTCCTACGCAGAAAATAGAGTTTCAATTGCCTAATATCAAGTTTCCAGGGCAAATTCCAGGCCGGCAGCCAGGCCGTTTTTCCAGTTCACCCAGTTGTGGCCCGCGTGGCGGAGATCCAGTTCGCAGCGGGCGCCGCGGGCCGACAACTCGCGGTGGAGGTTGCGGTTGCTGGGCAAGAGCCATTCCAGGGTTCCGCAATCCAGCCACCAGCGCAGGTCGGGAAGGTCTCCCGGATGTTCCAGCACCGTGCGCAGAAACTCCTCGTCGCCGCCGAAGGGCCGGCCGTAATCCATGTCCGAGCTGAACTGGAACGCCCCGCTCTGGGTCACGACCCGCCCGAAGAGGTCGGGCCGCTTCCAGGCCAGCTGAGCGCTCAACAGTCCGCCCAGGCTGGCGCCCCAGGCGGTCGCCTCGCCGTTCCAGGGTGCCCGTTCGGAAACCCGGGGCACGACCTCGTCACAGACGAAGCGCCGGTATGCGGGGTTGAAGGCGTAGTCACGCGTACGCTCGCGAGGGGGGATGAAGACCAGGTGCGCCGGCCGAACCCTGCCCGTCTCCAGCAGCAGGTCGAGCAGCCGCGGCACCCGGCCCCAACCGAAGTAGGCCTTGCCGTCCTGGAAGACGATCCACGGCAAGCTGTCGGCGGCATGGCCGGCAGGAGAATAGACCAGCACCGGCCTCGTCTGTCCCAGGATTTCTGATTCGATGTTCAGCCGCAGGGTCCGGCCGCGGGTCGGAGCATCGGCCCGCGACACCAAGGGATGAGGAGCATAGTCCGGGCCGGCAAGATGACAGGCGTAGGGCCACCAGGGGTTCAGCCGGGGACGATCGTTGGCCGGATCGGGCCGACGCGCGCCGTCCGCATCGAGATAGGCATATTCGAAATAGGCGTCGTCGGGCAAGTCGAAAGGGGCCATTTCCGCCACCGGCAGGGGTCGGCGGTTCCAGTCCGTCAGGTCGCTCAGCAGGTGGGTGGCCCAGGGCGGCGCCTGCAGCTCGACACGCACGCTCACTCCTCGGGTTCGGACAACCGCAGCCGCTTGGCTGCCTTCTTGCGTTCGTTCTCGTCGAGCAGCGACTTGCGGATGCGGATGGACTGGGGCGTGCACTCCACGTACTCGTCGATCCGCAGGTACTCCAGCGCCTCCTCCAGGCTCATCTTCAGCGCCGGGGCGATCTTCATTTTCCGGTCGCTGCCGGACGCGCGCATGTTGGTCAGCTGCTTGGCCTTCTGCGCGTTGACGATCAGGTCTTCGTCCCGCATGTACTCGCCGATGACCTGGCCCGTGTAGAGGTTCTCGCCGGGATCGATGAAGAACGTCCCACGGTCCTGCAGGGCGTCCAGGGCGAAGCCCACGGCCCTGCCCGAGCCCAGGCTGACGATGCTGCCGGTGGTGCGGCCGGGCACCGTGCCCTTGAAGTATTCGTACTGCAGGAAGCGATGGTGCATGACGATCTGGCCCGCGGTGGCCCGCAACATGCGGCTGCGGAATCCGATCAGGCCGCGACTGGGAATGCTGAACTCCAGGTAGGCCCGTCCGTCCTTCTGGTCCATCTTGAGCATCTCGCCCCGCCGGGTGGCCGCGAACTCGATCACCGTTCCGGCCAGGTCCGAGGGCACGTCGACGTTGAGGACCTCCACCGGTTCGGCCTTGCGGCCGTCGATCTCCTTGTAGATCACCTGGGGCTGTCCCACCATGAATTCAAAACCCTCGCGCCGCATCCTCTCCATGAGAATGGACAAATGCAGGATCCCGCGCCCGCTGACCTTGAACCGATCGGCGGACTGGGTGTCCTCCACCCGCAGGGCCACGTCGCGCTCGGCTTCCCGGTACAACCGGTCACGCACCTGGCGGCTGGTGACGAACTTGCCCTCCTGCCCGTAGCCGGGCGAGTCGTTGGGCATGAAGAACAGGCTCAGGGTGGGATCGTCGACCGCGATGATGGGCAGGGGTTCGGGATGTTCCGCATGACACAGCGTATCGCCGATATCGACGCCCTCCAGCCCGACCACGGCACAGATGTCGCCGCACACCACATGGTCGACCTCGCGGCGTCCCAGGTTGTCGAACACGAACACCTGCTTGGCCTGGGACTTCTGGCGCGTGCCGTCCCGCTTGACCAGGACCACCTGCTGCTTGGCGTCCAGGCTGCCGCGCTCGATGCGCCCGATGCCGATGCGGCCCACGTAGCCGCTGTAGTCCATGGCAGCGATCAGCATCTGCAAGGGGCCCTCCTTCGCCTTGGGGGCCGGCACACAGCGGACGATCATGTCCATCAGGGGCTTGAGATCCTGACGCTCGTCGTCCAGTTCGCCCACGGCCCAGCCGTCGCGCCCGGAGGCATAGACTCCGCGGAAATCGAGCTGTTCGTCGCTCGCATGGAGATCGACGAAGAGGGTGAAGACCTCGTCGAGAACCTCGTGGGGGCGCGCCCCGGCCCGGTCGACCTTGTTGATCACGACCACGGGCTTGAGTTCCAGCTGCATGGCCTTCTGCAACACGAAGCGCGTCTGGGGCATGGGTCCCTCGAAGGCGTCCACCAGCAACAGCACGCCGTCGGCCATCTTCAGCACGCGCTCCACTTCGCCGCCGAAATCCGCGTGGCCCGGAGTATCGATGAGGTTGATGCGCGTATCACCGTAGGTCACGGCGAAGTTCTTGGCGGTGATGGTGATGCCGCGCTCTCTCTCGAGATCGCCGGAGTCCATGACCCGATCGCGCACTTCCTGACCCTCACGGAAGACATGGCATTGCTGCAGGATCTGATCCACCAGGGTGGTCTTGCCGTGGTCCACGTGGGCGATGATCGCCACGTTCCGAATTTCCATGCTCGTATCTCTTCTATGCTGTTGAGGAAAGGTGAGGGCGGAAAAAATGGGGAGCTCGCGGGGCCCCCCAGATCGCGTGTCCGGCCGGGAATATGGTGCCTCGTTCAAGGATTGCCAAATTCGGCATTTACGATGCGGTTGGCCATATCAGGTCCGGTACGCAATATCATCATACCGCAATCCCGCGCCGGTGGCAAGCCGGCCGGTCAACGATAATCCGCC
>PFVX01000022.1 GCA_002790835.1 bacterium CG_4_9_14_3_um_filter_65_15
AGGCCCTGGCGAAGTCGGTTAATTGCCTGGATGACCCGGCAAGTGCGGTGTTCTACGCGGCAACATAGCCAAACACGAGAAGGGCCCGGCTGACGCCGGGCCCTTCGTCGAGGCAGGAAGAATCCGAACTATTTGCAGGGGCCTCCGGAGCCCGACCAAGAGCCGCTGCTGCCGGCGGAATTGGTCCAGGTGCCGGATGCAGTACGCGAAGGCTTGTCGATGGTGGTCACGTAGTAAGTGAACCAATCGGCACAGTTGACATCGCTGCCGCGGTAGTAAGCGGTGACGGTCTTGCCGGTCCCTCGAACGTCGTAGGTCCCACAGCTGGTCGTCACGCAGGTGCCGGTGCTCGTGCCGCCGGAGATGTTGAGGGTCCACACGAAGCCGTAGACGTCGGTGAGCGTGATGCACGGAGGGAGCTTGTCCGGTCCGAACAGGGCGGGCAGGCCGACCTCGTGCAGGGGAATGCTCTTGGGGTCAATGGTGAAATCGGATCCCACATTCTGCGAGGGGGAATCAATCGCAAGGTCGGTGCGCACATCAATCAGCGAATTGGGTGTCGTGGTGCTGTTGTCCTGGCTGCAACCGAAGATCATCAGGACGAGAGCGAGCAGAGACATAATCCTGATCAATTTCATTTTCGGGCCTTTCGACTGGGAATTCCAGGTGGCCTTCCCTCCAAAGGTGACATCAATCCCGTCTGGGCGAGACTCTATTCATTATTCTTGCATAATTTCATTCTGTTTACAAGTATCAAAAGCCTAGGATGATAGTGGGAAATCATTTATCCTCCAAACGGGAAGGGGGAAAATGGTACGATGTCGCAAAACCGATGCCGGCCCACACGCCATTCCTCTGTACCTGGATGTGCCCAGCGATGTACCTCCAGGTTCAAAACAGAAAGAAGTCAAATATCGTTTAATTTTACAACACATTGTAAAATAACAAGGTTTAAAGTTATTGGAAATTTGGCCCAGCTTCTGCTGCCGGTGAAACCGATGGCGACAATCGACCACAGCCCCTGGCAGGAGGACCACGATGAAGACCCCCATTCCCCATTCCCTCAAATTGTTTTTGACGCTGGCCGCATGGGTCGGGATCCTGGCGGTGACCGGTTGCAGCAATGACTCGGCTGCCCCTTCGGGCCAGACCGTAACCGGCGGTGACGACTACGAGAACATGGATTTCACCCTCCTCAACGGCGGGTTGACGGCTTCGAACGAGGCAGTGGCCTTCGATGACAAGGCTTTCAGTGACCTGCTCTACAACGAAGACATGGAAATCTCCGATGACCCCATGCTGGACGATCCCGAGGTGATGCAGATGGAGGCCATGGTGGCGGACTCCACAGACACCAACGGCGTCGTGCGACCGCGTTTCACCTTTGTGCGGTTGGAATGGGGCATGATCCACGGGCCACAGGACAGCCTGGACCGACAGATCGATTGCGGCGCGTTGGATTGGTCCGGAACCGTTTCCATGGACCGCGGGATTTTGGTCGCCACCCGGCTGATTCGTTTCGAACTGCCGTTTGATCAACTCGTTCGTCCCCGCATCAACGGTCAGACGCTGGGATTCATTTCCCACACTTATTGCCATTTTGACGGCCTAGTGCTGAAGATCATGGAACGACCCGATGACCTGGCGGAGGGGTTGGCGCCCAACGTCCTGCACATCCGCACCGGCCCCTACCAGGGTGACTTCGCGGTGGAGGAATTGCTGGGCATGAACGCCAACTTCCCGGTGGACGGCGAGGGCAACAGCCTGCACTTGGTTGGCTACGGCCCCGGTGATGTTCACGCCTGTCCCAGGGGATTCCTCCACGGCCGCTGGAACCTGTTGCTCGACCTGAACGGGGACGACATCGCGCCGCCCGATACCACCCTGGCTGTTCAGTACGGCACCTTCGGCGGGCCGTGGTACGGATTGGATGGCCTGATCCACGGTTTCATGCGCTGCGGATACGGTCTCGACGTGGATGGCAACCAGGTTTTCCATGGCAAGCGCATCGGTCGTCTCGGTCGCTTCGTGGCCTTTCTCAGAGGCACCTGGAGCGCTGGGGATGACGGGATTTCCCTGACCGGATTCGACGGCGAATGGACGAGTGCCGTGGGGGGTCGCGAAGGTGTGCTCGGTGCGCAAGCCTATCCGTTCCCCGATTATCCGGGCGGGTTCTACGATGGTCGTTGGACCACCCTTTGCGGCTCCGCCGACGAGGGCCAGGTCAACTGAGATCCACCCGAGCGGTGGTAGGCCGGCGGCCAGGGAGGGCCGCCGGCCGTTTCGCGCTTTTCCCCACTCGAAGCTGCGGTTATGGTCCCGAAATGAGGAAATCCGGACACGAAGGGAAGCGGGGGCGAAGACCCTGGATGTGGGGCGGGGCTTTGGTATACCTGGTCATCATCCTGGTGGTGGGGTGGGGTCTTTTCAATTTTTACGAGGGTGCAAGCCGGCGGCTCGATGACGCCCTTGGTCAGCGCCTGCTGGCTGTTGCGGTCAGCCTGGCCGAGGCCGTCAACGCCGAGACGGTTTTCAATTATTCCCTCGGCGACTCCTCCGAGTTGGGCGCCATCAGGGAACTCCAGGGGCTCATCGACTATCTGGGAACACGGCTGGAGTTAGCCGAGATCACCATCAGCGATCCTGACGGCCTGGTCCTGCTGACCACGACCGGTGCTCTCAAGGCCGGGGCGATGAACGACTTCTGGGCCATGGACGAGGCGGCCGTTACCGCCGCACGCTCCGGCAGCGAGGCCGTCAGCCGTTTGTACAACATGCAAGGAGCTTTCCTCAAGTCGGCCCACGTGCCGGTGATGCTTTCGGTGCCCGGGATCGACGGAGACATTTTTGTGGCCATCGTCACGGCCAGCGGTAGTCCGGATTTCTTTTCCGCCTTGTCTCGTCTTCGTCGGGCGGCTTGGGCCACCGGGGCTGCCGTCCTGATCTGCCTGGTGGTGCTGGGGGTTTTCCTCTACCGCATCCAGCGGGCGCTGGAGGGGTACCGAGCATCCATCCTGCGGCAGGAAAACCTCGCGGCGATGGGGCGGATGACCGCGGGTATCGCGCATGAGATCCGCAACCCCTTGGGCATTATCCGGGGAGCAGGGCAGCACTTGCAGGAGGTGTTGACACACCGGGGCATCGACGACCCCGTTGTCGATTTCATTCCCGAAGAAGTGGATCGGTTGGACCGCATTTTGTCCCGCTATCTGGCCTTCGGCACCGAGGCGGAGGCGGAGTTCGAGACTTTCCAACCCGGCCCGGTGGTCACCAAGGCGGTCGGGTTGCTGGCCGACGACAATGGGGCCACAGGGGTGGCCTTGACGGTCGACCCGATTCCGGACGTACTGGTGGAGGGTGACCCCCTGCGACTGCGCCAGGCGGTGATGAACCTTGTCCTCAACGCTCGTGAAGCGGTGCCGGACGGCGGGATCGTCACGGTCAGCGGAACGGTGATCGATGCCTACCTCCATCTCAGGGTGCGGGACGACGGACCGGGTCTCCCGCCTGGCGATCCGGAGGAGTTGTTCCAGCCCTTCCACACCCTCAAGGAGAAGGGCAGTGGTCTGGGACTGGCCCTGGCTCGGGGGATCGCCGCTGAGATGGGAGGGGCGCTTGTCCTGAATAACCGCCGGGACGGCCCGGGGGCCGAGGCTGTCTTGACCCTGCCGCTTGCTACCCATGGCCGGAGTTCACCGAAGGAGGCGGACCATGCCCCGCGTATTGGTCGTTGATGACGAGCAGAAAATCGTCACCCTGCTGGCCTCCGCGCTCAAGGCGCGTGGGCACGACGTGACCGGTTGCGGTGGCGGAGCCGAAGCTCTGGAGGCGGTGGCGGCCGAACACTTTGACGTGGTGTTGACGGATCTGAAAATGACTCCCGTAGGCGGCCTGGAAATATTACGCCGGATCCGCAGTCAGGATCCGGACACCCAGGTCATCCTGCTGACCGCGCACGGGAACGTCGATTCGGCGGTCGAGGCCATGCAGGAAGGCGCTTTCCACTACCTGAGCAAACCATTCAACTTCCAGGAGGTTGCCCAGGTGGTGGAGAAGGCGGCAGAGGCTGGGCACCTGGGACGGGAAAACCGCGCCCTGAAAAGGGTCCTGGCAGCATCCAGCCCCCCCGGCAACCTGATCGGCGGTGCGCCTGCTACGGTTAATCTTCGCCGGCTGATCGCCCAGGTCGCCCCATCGGAGACCACCGTGTTGATTCGCGGTGAGAGTGGGGTGGGCAAGGAGGTCACCGCCCGGTCTGTGCATCGGGCCAGCGCACGCCATGGTGGACCGTTCATCGCGGTGAACTGCGCCGCAATCAGCGAGACGCTCCTCGAAAGCGAGTTGTTCGGGTACCGCAAGGGTGCATTCACAGGTGCCGACTCCGATCGTGAGGGTGTCTTCGAGGCGGCGTGCGGAGGGTCGATCTTTCTCGACGAAATCGGTGAGGCCGGTGCTGCGGTTCAAGCCAAGCTCCTGCGGGTTCTGGAAGAGAAGAAGATCAATCGCGTGGGTGACCCGCGCGAACGGGCGGTGGATGTTCGCATCCTTGCGGCCACCAATCGGCCCCTGGAAGATGCCATCGTCGCGGGCGATTTCCGGGAAGATCTCTATTATCGCCTCCTGGTGTTTCCGCTGGACGTGCCGCCATTGCGGGAACGAACACAGGATATTTTTCTCCTGGCGACCCACTTCCTGTCCGCTTTGGGGCGCCACGAAGCGACCCTGGATCCAGCGATCATCCAGCGGTTGGAGTGCCATCGGTGGCCGGGCAACGTCCGCGAGCTGCGAAACCTTTTGGAGCGGGCCCATATCCTGGCCGGCAGCCATCCCATCGGCCCCGAGCATATTCTCCTGGATGTGGCCGGGCCGTCCCGGGACCGTGGGGTGGGTCCGGTTCGGGACAGCTTGGATCTGGACAACAACGCGCGTGAGCTCATCCGTTTGGCCCTTGCCCGAAGCGGGGGCAACAAGAGTGAGGCGGCGAAACTGCTGGGGATCACCCGCAGGACACTGTATTCCCGGCTCAAGCTGTTGGGCTTGGAAGTGCAGAAGTGAACCTGGAGGTCCACACCATGACCGCACGACTGATTCGTGACCTCTGCTGGAGTTTTGTAGATTTTTCTAATGTATTGTGGTGTAACCGCTTTGGAGATCGACAAACTCCAGGGCCGACCTGGCACGGAGTCTGCTCAGTCGGTGAAGGGGTATGCCCGTGACAGCCAAGTTGAGAGAAAGAAGCATCGTGTATTCCCATTCTCCAATTCCCCGATTTCAGCTGGGGCTACCTTTTTTGGCGGCAGTGCTTCTGGCTGTGTCGTTGCCGTTAGGATCCGCACGGGGACAAAGCGTGGATCGGGGGACGGTGGAGGACTTCATCGATCAGACCGGTGCTTTGTTGGACTGGGCCGGGGAAATCGTTCGGGACAGCGGCAGCCTCAGGGCGCGGCGGGTCCTGGGCGAAGCCACCCGGCTGCATAGCAGAAGTCAGTCCATGCTGACCCAGGACCACTTGGCGGTGACCCTTTCGACATCTCGGCGCGCCCGCGCTGCGACTTTCCATGCCGCACGCCTTGCCCGGGAGGCATTGGTGTTCAGCGAGCGTTTTCAGCTCCTGTCGGAGCGGTTTGCCCGGCGGCGCGAGGATCTGCAGGACAAAGCCCAGGAGGGACGGAATCAGATGGCCCTGGACCTCCTGGTTCGGGCGGAAGACCAGGATATTCGTGCCCACGAACAATACACCCAGGGCGACGCGCGTCAGGCATGTCGCATTCTGGAGCAAGTGGAAACCCTTCAGAATCGGGCAGCCGGGTTGTTGGGCGTGGGGCCCGTCCCTGAGAATCTGGATGCCCTGTTGTCGCATACGGCCGACAGGTTGGACCGGGCGCGGGAAATGTTGGGTCCCGGCGCATCGGCGCGCTCCCTCTCCCTGCTGAAAGACGCGGAATCGGCCCTGGACCGGGCACGGGATTTCCAATCGCGGGGTATGCCCGGCCGGGCACTGAAAACCGGCGAACTGGCCCGTGATCTCATCGAGAAGGCCATGTTGGGGCCGATGGGACCCGATGACCCGGCTGAGGTCGCACAACGTCAGATTGAAAACTGGGACGCTCGCGAGAGCCGTATTCCCCCAGACCTGGACGCAGCCCTGGTCGACCTGATGTCGGGGGCGCGGGAGCATCGGCGGTCGGCCCAGGCCATGTTGGAGGATGGGCGGCCCTTGATGGCGCTGCGTCAGATCAAGTTGGCTCACGACCTGCTTGACCAGGTGGAAAGGCGATCCCGGTAGCATCCTTGCGCCACATATTGCGGGTCACCCTCACGTTTATCCTGTGGGTCTGGGCCTTGGGAAATCCTTTGGTCGGGAGTTCCTTGGCGTCGGCTGCGACGGACCAGGACATCTGGACCCTACGCCTTGCCGGGGGTTACGAGGTCTTCACCAACGCATTCTCACTTGCCGAAAACGACACCACCGAAACGATCGCCGAAGCCACTTTCACCACGAGTGTGATGGGCCGTTCCGGCCGTGGTTCTCGGCACCGGTGGCTCCTATCTGCCGAGTCTTCTCTGGGTACTGAACTTATCCGTGAACGCATAGACGGAGATTTCCGCTGGTGCGACGAAAGTGGGGCACCCCGATTGCGTTTCAGCTGCTCCGGGCGTGCCCGCCAGTATCGTCAAGAGACCGTTTACGGACTCAGCAGCGATTCCGGGGAAGGTCGCATGGATCTGCGCGGATATCCCGTGGCGGGAGGCGACTATTCCCTGGAAACCCGCGCCTGGACCAGCGGGCTGTACTATCAGGTTCCCTCCACCCTTGAGCTGGATCAACGGGAAAAGGGCGGCTCCCTGGTCATGCGGCACGGTCAGCCGACCGGAGCAAACTGGAGCATGGGAGCCCATTTTGCCCGTCGCACCTATCCCGATTCCACCGGGCTGGATCGCAACACTACCGGTTGTGAAGGGTCGTGGGAGGGATCCCGGTTGCGGATATATCAGCGCAGCGATCGTCGCGCGGTCAAGGACGAGGAAACCCGTTCCCCTGCCTGGAACCACTGGACGGACCTGGATCTGGAATTGCCCTTCTCCTCAGGCGCCGTGTTCCTGGAGTTGCAGGACGAGATCTGGAAGTACGACCTCGTCCAGGGCGCCTTTCCCGATTACCTGCGCACCTCCGCCCGTTTGGGCTATGACTGGGGCGATTTGCTCGCCGTGCGTTGGCGGGTGGGCCTGAGCGGCGAGATCATGCGCAGCGATGATGACTCCGAATCCTATGATCAATATGGAGTTTTGGCCGGGGTGGAGTCCTACGGCCTGGATATGTCGGGTTCATTGCTGGTGGAAAGCGGTTGGCGTCGGTATCGGGGGCAGGATGGGGAATTTGATGCTGCCGATGGAACTTGGTCGGACTATTCGGGCACGGGGTTTACCGACTTCAACTATTGGAAGATCTGGTTGACGGGGGGTTGGAATCTGACCCCACGTTTGGCGCTGGATCTGTTGGCCAGCTACGAACCCGAACGCCACGGGGAAAAGTCGGACGACACGACCCTGGGCTTTGCCAGCGTCCGACTGGTATGGCGGCCCTAATCACCGTCCTAGTGGAAATTCGTTTACCAGCGGACCTGGGAGGACGACGTCGCCGCCGGGGTGGATCGTGGTTCTTTGACCTTCACGATTTCCGGCTTATTCAATTCTGCGATGACCAGCACCACCACGCTGGAAGCGACCAGGAAGCCGAGGAAGACGACGATCCAGATCCAGGGGTTGTCGTAAAGCCACTTGCGCATGGGTGTCCCCAGGCTGCTTCCCGGTCAAGGGCCGAGAAAGCGCACCTTGATGTTCTGGGTTTCGCCGGTGATGGAGTCGGTGACCGTGAAGGAGAAGTTCTCCGGTTGAGAATAGCTGGTGCGGGGCATCTCCGCAAACGCGGTCAGAGGGACGTCGGACAGGGGGTCCAGCTCGATGCGGTCCTGAGGGATGATGAAATCGGTGCCGGGGCAATCCGCCAGGGCGTCGGGGGCGGCGGTCAGGAGGTAGACCCTGCGCTGGGTCGACTTGTTCTGCAGATGCATGGAGTAGAGGTTGCGGATCTTGCCCTCCTGGAATGTGAAGGGCAGGCCCTGCGAGCGCAAGATCGTGACCTGGAAGCTCTCCCGTTGGGCGGCGCGATTCACGAACAGGCCGCAGAGGGCCAGGATGACGGCGGCGTAGATGAAGAAGCGGGGGCGCAGCAGCTGGGACTTGCCGGTCTCGAAGCCGCGGGAGGAATCGAACCGGATCAGACCGCGGGGCTTGCCGATTTTGTCCATGATCTCGTCGCAGGCGTCGATGCAGTTGGTGCAGCCGATGCACTCCATCTGCAGGCCGTTGCGGATATCGATCCCGGTGGGGCAGACTTCCACGCAGCGCTGGCAGTCGATGCAGTCGCCGCCGGTCTCCACACCCTTGTGCCGGGGCTCGCCGCGCCGCTCGTCGTACCCGATGACGATGGTGTCGAAGTCCACGAGGGTGGCCTGGAGGCGCCCGTAGGGGCAGATGATCAGGCAGGTCTGCTCGCGGAACCAGCTGTAGTCGAAGTACAGCATCGCGGTCCAGAACATGCTCCAGACCAGGGGCGTCAGGTCGCCGTGGAAGAAGGGAATGTCCCGCAGCATCTGGCGGGTGGGGATGAAGTAGCACATGAAGGCGATGGACAGGTTCCAGGCCAGGAACAGGAATGCGGTGTGTTTGACGACCTTGCGGATCCACTTGTCGGGTCCGCCCTTCTTGTTGCGACGCATGCGCTCGATGCGCCGCCCCTCGAACAGGCGCTCCAGGGGGCGGTAGACTCCTTCCATGAACACGGTCTGGGGGCAGGCGAAGCCGCACCACACCCGGCCGAACACCGTGGTGACGACGAACAACCCGATGCCCAGGCCGATGAGGACGAAGAAGAACAGGTGGAAGTCCTGGTTGGTGAAGGAGGCGCCCATGAGATAGGCCGCCCGGTGGGGTAGGTCGATCAGCACCATGGGATGCCCGCCGACGGTGATCCACGGGGCGAGCAGATAGACCGCGATCAGCAGGACGAAGATGAAATAGCGCCGCGTCGTCCAGCGACCCTTGACCTCGGCCACCTGGAGGAAGTTCCGGGAGCCGTCCGGATTGATGGAATAGACGGTGTCGAGGTCCGGACGGCGTTTCGGATCCTGCGTGTCACTTGAACTCACACGGTTCTCCCTGGGATTCCTTGCCCGGGACGTTGGTGTCCCTGAGGGTCAGCACGTAGGCCAAGACCGATTGGGTCCGGGTGGGGCCCAACTGGTTCATCCAGGCGGGCATGCCCTTGGCGGCGACTCCGGTCTGGATGACTTTCAGCATCTGCATGGGCTCGCAGCCGTGGATCCAGTAACCGTCGGTCAGGTTGGGACCGACCAGGCCCTGTCCCTTGTCCAGATGGCAGGCCACGCAATGCTTGACGAAGAGTTCATGGCCTTCGGTGATCTTCGACGGCACCTGGCTCATCATGACCAGGGTCTCGTTGGTGATGCCCGCCTTGGCCGCCCTGGCCAGCTGGTCTTCCTGGGCCTGGAGCATGACCTGCTCGAACCGTGCCTGCGGCAGGGGCTGCAGCTTCAGCGTGTGGAACGTGATCCAGTAGAAGAGGGCGAAAATCATGCTGCCCCACATGATCCACAACCACCAGTTGGGCAGGCGGTTGTCGAACTCCTGGATTCCGTCGTACTCGTGGCCCATGACGGAGTCCTGCTGGTAGTGGGTCCGGTTGTCCCGGGGTGTGTGGTTTTCCTGGGTCATTGGCCCGGTCCTCCCAAGTCTTGGTTTCTCCGGTTAACGGGCTCGTGCAGGACGGCGTCGTCCGCCAGGGGCAGGGACGCGATCTCCCGCAGCTTGTCCTTGTCGCGCAGGCCGAGGAACACGAAGGCCAGCACGATGACGAAGATGGCGACGAAGATCAGCAGGCCGACCAGGGGCCAGACCAGATGTTCGCTGCCGGAGAAGTACTGCTGAAACATGGTCTACTTCCCGTCTCCCGCCGCGGTCTGGGCGGCCTGCTGGGGCTGCGCGCCGGCGGCATCGGTCGCGGAGGTGACCGGCGGGGCCAGCACAGGTTGCGGCCCGCGACCCAGACGCTGGAGATAGGCGATCACTCCCGCCAGCTTGCTGTCCGGGAGAATGGTCACGCCCTTGCCTTCCAGGTCGGCCGCGATCAGTTCGCCCTGGCTCCGGAAACGCTGCTCGGCCATGTCGAGATCCTCGTCGGAGTAGGGCACGCCCAGGACGCGCAAGACTTCCATGCGGTGCCGGGTTGTCGCCGCATCGAGGGTCTCGGTCTTGAAGTGGGTATAGGTCGGCATGATGGATCCGGGCGAGGTGGAGCGCGGGCCCATCAGGTGCAGGAAGTGCCACAAGCTGTCGTACTTGCCGCCTTCGCGGGCCAGGTCGGGTCCGGTGCGTTTGCTGCCCCACTGGAAAGGATGATCCAGGAGGGATTCCTCCATGCGGGAATAGTCGCCGTAGCGCAGGACCTCGTGCCGGAAGGGCCGGATCATCTGGCTGTGGCACACATAGCAACCCTCGGAGACGTACACGTCACGCCCGGCGAGTTCGAGAGGGCTGTAGGGCTTCTGGGTCCATTTCGCCTGTTCGGCCAGGGCCGGGTTCGCCGCCACCATCTCGTCGGTGATCTGCACCGGCACCTGATTGCTGCTGATCAGGGTGGGGATGATCTCCACGGCGCCGCCCACCAGGATGGCCAGCAGGGCCAGGATGGTGAAGACCAGGGCGTGGCGCTCGACCAGCCCGTACCAGTGGCCCCACTTGCGCTGCTGCAACCCGTAGGAGATGAGCGCGGCGATGCAGATCACGATGAAGAGGGAAAGCACCACGGGGCTGACCATGGGGCCGACGGCGCCGAAGAGGACGGCCAGCACCAGGATGGCGGTGATGAACAGCATGGGCGCGCTGGTCAACAGGGCCCAGGCGCTTTCGCCGTGGGGTTCGGTCTTGCGGGCCGGGACCTGGATGCTCACCACGGCGGGGCTGCCCTGCCGTGCGGTCATGATCAGGTTGTAGACCATCAGGAAGATGCTCGAGAAGTACAGGAGGCCGCCCAACAGCCGCGTGTGGTACATGGCCAGACTGTTGGTCAGGCCCTCGATAAAGTCGGGGTACTTGAGGAAGCCCTCGGCGTCCAGGGCGCGCCAGAACAGGCCCTGGCTGACGCCGCTGACCCACATCGAGACGATGTAGAGCAGGATCCCGACGGTGGCGATCCAGAAGTGGACCTCGGCCAGCTTCCTGGAGTAGAGCTTGGTGCCGTACAGCCGAGGCCACATCCAGTACAGGATGCCGAAGGTCATGAAGCCGTTCCAGCCCAGGGCGCCGCCGTGGACGTGGCCGATGATCCAGTCGGTGTAGTGGGCCAGGGCGTTGACGCTCTTGATGGACAGCAGGGGGCCTTCGAAGGTGGCCATGCCGTAGAAGGTCACCGCCACGACGAAGAACTTGATCACCGGGTCGGTGCGCAGCTTGTCCCACGCCCCGCGTAGGGTCAAAAGGCCGTTGAGCATGCCGCCCCAGCTGGGGGCCCACAGCATCACCGAAAAGATCATGCCCAGGGTCTGCGCCCAGTCGGGCAGCGCGGTGTACAGCAGGTGGTGGGGGCCGGCCCAGATGTAGATGAAGATCAGGGACCAGAAGTGGACTACCGAGAGCCGGTACGAATAGACCGGGCGATCGGCCGCCTTGACCATGAAGTAGTACATCAGCCCGAGGGGCGGGGTCGTCAGGAAGAACGCCACCGCGTTGTGCCCGTACCACCACTGAACCAGGGCGTCCTGGACGCCGCCGTAGATCGAGTAGCTGTGGGTCAGGCTGGTGGGAATCTGCAGGTTGTTGACGATGTACAGGACGGCGATGGTTACGATCGTCGCGATGTAGAACCAGATCGAAACGTACAGGTTCTTCTCGTTGCGCTTGGCCAGGGTCCAGAAGAAATTCGCCCCGAAGATCACCCAGACCACCACCACCAGCAGGTCGATGGGCCAGATCAGCTCGGCGTATTCCTTGCCCTGGGTCAGGCCCAGGGGATAGGTGACCGCGGCCAGGACAATTATCAGTTGCCAGCCCCAGAAGTTGGCCCAGCTGAGGACGTCGCTCGCCATGCGCACCTTCAGCAGGCGCTGGGTCGAATAGTAGATTCCCGCGAACATGCCGTTACCCACGAAGGCGAAGATGGCCGCGTTGGTGTGCAGCTGGCGCAAGCGGCCGAAGCTCAGCCATTCCAGGCCGAAATTGGCCTGCCAGAAGGAAAGCTGGGACGCGATCAGGACGCCCACCAGTAAGGCCACGACGCCCCAAAGGACGGTGACGATGGAAAAGGCGCGGACGACAGCATCGTCGAAAACGACGGTCTTCATCCCAGTATCGGGGCTGGTTACGGCTTCCATAGGGCGTTCCTTCCTCCTCGGCTAGTTGGACCGGCATGACAGGAGAGCCGGGGTCATGACCCGGGGGAATCGTCCACGGAGGACGAATCGACACCATTTAATCCAATTCCCATTCGACTGTCATCATTCAATTTATTGCGTCCCGTTTCATGCATCCCGTCGTCCTCGGCAAGCGGCAGCAGGGAAAGGCGTTCGCCGTGTTCGAAGTCGCCATCGACGAGGCGGGAGAAGAAAAACACCAGGCCGGATATGACCAGAGTCAGGCTGATGAACACGAGGGCGATTATGATGTCCACGACAACCTCCTTCCCGCCAGACGCAGGGCGGTCAGGGAGACCACCGAGATCGAGCTGATCGGCATGATGATCGCCGCGACCACGGGGGTGACCAGGCCGGCCAGGCAGAGGCCCACCGCTCCCAGGTTGTACACGACCGCCAGGAGCAGGTTGTCCCGCACAACTCGGCGCAGATCCTTGGCCGCGGCCAGGGAACGGCCGATGGCGTCGATGCCGTCGCCCAGGAAGTAGAAGTCGGCCTTGCCCGGCAGCACGGGCCGGTCGACCGCCGGCGTGGCGGCGCACAGGGCGGCGGCGAAGCTGGGGCTGTCGTTGAGGCCGTCGCCGACCATCAGGGTGTCCCGCTCATCAAGCCGGCGCACGAGTTCGGCCTTGGCCTCCGGGGTGAGCCCACCCCAGGCGCAATCCTGGGGGATGCCCAGCTCGGCGGCCGCACGGTCGACCTTGTCCTGCCGGTCGCCGCTGAGCAGGAATATCCGGTAACCGGCCGCATGCAGGCGTTCCACCTCGTCCGGTGCGTCTTTCTTGAGGTCTTCCTGCAGGCTGAAGGCAGCGACGAGTGCGCCGTTGCAGGAAAACGCCGTGGTCCCCGAGGAAGCGATCGTTTCTTTTTCCCCGGGGCAGGCAAAATCGGGTTGGCCCAGGCGCCAGGTGTCGGCTTCGAGGATGAGTTCCAGGCCCGATCCGGGAATTTCGCGCAGGTCCTCGGCGGTGTTGGCGGAAAATCCGTTCGCCTCGCTCTCCGCCGCCCCTGCGGAGCGCAGCGCCCGGGCCAGGCACGCGCTGACCGGATGGTTGCTGCGCGAGGTCATGTGGAGCAGGACGCGCTGTTCCCGGGGGTCCAGATCCAGCAGCACGCTCCGGGATTGCGGCGCAAGGGCGAGGCGGTCCAGGGTGAGGGTCCCGGTCTTGTCCAGGAGGATCTTGCGCACCGCAAGGGCCTTTTCCAGGAAGGTCGGTTTGCGTAGGAAAACGCCGGCGCGACGCAGGGCTCCGTGGATCAGTTCTTCGGCCAGGGGGGTTGCCAGGCCGAGGGCGCAGGGGCAAGTGACTACCAGAATGGCGATGGTCACCTTGATGGCCTGGGTCGGATCCTGCGGGACCCAGATGGCGAACCCGGCTGCGGCGGCGGTCAGGACGGCTCCGACATACCAGCTGCTGACTCGATGCCACCAGCGGGGGCGGAATTCCTCGTCGGCGACGGTGGTCGCGCTCAGCAGGTCCTGCAGGCGGCTGGTATCGAAATTCTCCATGGCTGTGGCTGAAAAACCGTGGGAGGAGGCGTTGAAGGCACCGGCGGGGATCCGGTCGCCCGGCAGGTAGTCCACGCGGGCGGATTCTCCCGTGATCCAGTCCATGCTCACGGTGGTGCCCCGGCGCATGAGCATGGCCTCGGCCGGAACCAGGTCGCCGGGCGCGATCCACAGCTCATCGCCCTGATTCAAGCGGGGAGCGGCGACGGCCTCGAGATCGCCGTTGGCGGTCTTGCGCTTGACGGTCAGGTTCTCCGCCCCGGACGTGTCCAGCAAGCTGTTGCGGTTGCGTTCCAGGATGTGCTCCTGGGCCCAGCGACCCACCAGCATGAGGGCGATGAAAACGGTCAGGCTGTCGAAATACGCGTGGTCGGGACCGGCGGTCAAAAAGGCGTAAACCGATCCGGCGTAGGCCAGGACCATGCCCAGGGAAATGGGCACATCCAGGTGCAGGACACCGCGGCGCAGGCCGGCGGCCGCGCCTTTGAGGAACACGCCCCCACCGGCCAGCAGGCTCACCGTCGCCATGCCCAGGCTGAGCCAACCGAAGAAGTGATAGAGGTTTCCGTAGGCCAGGCCGAAATAGAAGCTCAGGCTGAACATCATGACGTTCAGGGCCATGGAGATGGCGATGGCCATGCGCAGCAGGAGGCCGCGCGAGTGCCGGCGCACCCCGCGTGTGCTGGGGCCCAGCCGGTAACCGAAGCGTTCGATCTCGCCCAGAAAGGCCTTGAGGTCCCCCCGATCCGGGTCCCAGGCCAGTTCGACCTTACCCAGGGTGGGGTTGATGCGGATCATGACGCCGGCGTCCTGGCGGCGAAAGAGCTCTTCGATGAGCCACACGCAGGCCGCGCAGTGGACCCCCTGGATGTCCAGATCCAGGCGCAGAGGGCCGCTGCCCACGGTGATCTCGGCTTCCCTTTCGGCCAGCAGTCGTTCGAGCCACCCGAAGCTGTCGGGTCGCAGGTCCACGGCCGGAGACGTCGTTTCGGGGGTGAGGTCGTAGTAGCGTTCGAGCTCGGCCTGGTGGATCAATTCGTACACACCGGCGCACCCGCGACAGCAGAAGGGGCCGTCCTCGGGTTTCCAGAAGCGGCCCAACGAATTCCCGCAATGCAGGCAATGGCCGATTTCGGCAGCGTGCCGATAATTCTCCGGCCAATCGTCGGGCAGGGGCATGTTAAATGTCGTAGCGGTCATGGATTATCCCGGTTGGTAGCCGAAAACCGTGCGAAACATAGAGAGAATTTGTCCGGTAGTCAACCTAGCGAAACACTAGGAATTTCCTCAAAAGACGGGCCAAAATCCCCATTTGATCCCGGCCACGATTCCGAACATCTTGCCGGACCGCAAGAGGAATTCGATCCCGACAAATATCACCAGCAACGATGCCACCAGATTGAATTTCCGCTGCAGGGCCGGCGCCAGGCGTCCGGCCCCCAGGCCGATGGCCACCAGGACGGGCATGGTCCCCAGGCCGAAGGCTACCATGGTTCCCGCGCCATGGAGAGGCGTGGGTGCGGTGAGGGCCGCAATGGCCATGGCGTAGACGGGGCCGCAGGGCAAAAATCCGTTGGCCACGCCGAGAAAGTAGCGACCGGCCAGGCTGGATGTGCCCACCAGTCCCATGAATTTTTCCCCGGTGAACCTCCCCAGGCGACTGCTTTCGATGATGCGGCCGGTGGGCACCCAACCGCGCAGACCCATGCCCATGACGACCATCAGGGCTCCGGCGATCAGGAACAGCGTTCCCCGCACGGTGTTGGAGGGCCCGGTGGCCTGGGCGGCGGTGGCCAGCAGTCCAAAGGCCACGCCGATGACGGCGTAGGCGTTGAGGCGGCCGAAATGGTAGATCAACAGGGCCGGCAAGAGGGCGCGCAGGCGGCCGTCGTGGCGGCCTTGGGCGAGGCTGAAGGTGCTGACCAGCGGGCCGCACATTCCGATGCAGTGGCCCAGGCTGGTGGTCAAACCGATCCCCATGGCGGCCCAGATGGTCAGGGCTGCCACATGGATGTCGGAAGCGCTTCCGCAACAGCTTTCCATGACGTCTCCTGGTGGGGGTCCCCCCATACTATGCTGCGGGCGTCGGCGGGGCAACGCGATTGACGGTTTCCGGCGATCCGGTCGAGATTGCGTCAAACCCTCGTCCTCAAGGACCGTGCTGAAGGAGAATGATGACCTGGCGCCAGGAATCCTCCCCCACCATGCGCTTCTGGAATCTCATCAAGGCCTTTGAGGATCGGGCGGGGTATGGCATTCTCATCAACACGAGTTTCAACGTGCGGGGCGAACCGATCGTCTGCACACCCCGGGATGCCTACCGTTGCTTCATGCGCACGGATATGGATGTGCTGGTCCTGGAAAACCTGGTCCTGGAAAAAGGGGATCAACCCGACTCCGACCCGCTGGAAGCGGCCGCCGCCGGGGTCTTCCCCTTGGATTGAAGCGAATGGCTGAACATGTCTTACCTGCGGCACCTCGATCGCCTGCTCCGGGAAGTCTGGAGCGTCGCCCGCGCCAACCGCGCGTGGTGGATGGTGCCGCTGGAGTTGGTCCTGCTCGTGCCCGCGGCCCTCATCAATTCGGGGCAGGTCGCCGCACCCTTCATCTATACGCTTTTTTGATCCTGTGCTGCGCGGGCCTGGCCGCCCCGGCCGGCGGGCAGGAGGCTGCGCCCCACCGGGCACCGCACGTGCCCTGGCTGGAGGACGCCCCGTGGGCCGAGGTCCTGAAGCAGGCCCGCGAGGTTTCCCTGCCCATCCTGATCGATTTCCACGCTTCCTGGTGCGGCCCGTGCAAGGCCCTGGATGCCATGGTCTACAACGAGGCCGAGGTGATCCGGGAATTGGCTGACGTGCTGACCCTCAAGGTGGATGTGGACCGCCCCGATGCCGAGGCCCTGGAAAAGGAATTCGGGGTCACCCGTTTGCCGACCCTGATTTATTGCGACTCCGAGGGGCAGCGCTGGGGAAGCTTTACGGGCTTCGTTTCCGCCGATACGTTTCTGGCTCGGGTTCGGCAGTGGAAGCGATCGTTGAGCGGTGAACGGGAATTCCTGGCCCGGTTGGAGACCGCCCCGGATGATCCGGTGATCCTGATGGAAGCCTTCAACCGGAGCAAAGGGGCGGGACGTTCCGCCGAAGCGGCGGGATTTCGGGAACGGCTGTTGACGCTGACGCGTCCGGACCGGCGGCACGAAGCGGCCCGGCAGCTGGTCATCATCGCGACCAACGAATTTTTGAGCGGATCTGCGGATGAAGCGCAGGATCTGATCCGCCGGACCGAAACCATGTTCCCCGCCGATGGCCAGGATCTGGGCCGCGACCTTCGGCTGCGCGACCTGGAATCCCTGGCAAACCTCACCGGGTTGCAGGAGCAGCTGCCCGATACCCTCGGCCTCCTGGAAACCTATTCCCACATGATCAAACTGGATCGCGGATACGTGCCGGCCCTGGAGGGTTTTGCCCGCACCGCCCTGGCCGGGGGAATCCGCCTGCCGCAGGCTACGACCTGCGCCCTGCGGGCGGTGATCCGCAGCGACAACCGCCCCGATCTGCTGGCCTTGCTTGCGGCGTGCTATCAGCGACGGAGTTTTCATGCCCGCGCGGTCAAGTGGATGGAAAAGGCGGTGGCCGCCGCGCCCGACAACCTGGAGTTCCACGACAGGCTGGGGCTCTACCGGTCGACCTGCCCGCCCTGGATGCGGCCCCCTGATCACAACTAGAGATTTCTTTAACCCATAAAGAGGACCGGCCTCGTATAACGAAGCCGGTCCAACGGCATGTCGGTGGGGGATTGGAGGGAGATACCGACAAGCCGCGTGCTCAAAAAAAGGATTGTTTTTCCACCCCGACAGAGAAATAGTAGAGGATTGAGAGGCGGATGGCAATGATAAAAAAGGGATAAACGAAATTAATTGAGATATAAACGGGATAAAATCTATATGAATAAGGCATTAAAAATATTAAAAAGTTAAAAAACAGCCATCCATCCGGGTTGTTGATTTCGAATATAGATGCGGTTTAATTGTTGAATTCCAACTGGTTGAGTGGGATATATTCCGGGCCCCTGATCGGGGTCAAAAAAACCTGGGAGGGTCGGCGTCCTCCCAGGAAAAAACCCCATAAAAATTAAGGAAAACCCCAATACATCTATCGCTTGTACAGATAATACGCCAGGGGGATGACCACCACCGTCAGGACCGTCGACAGGAGCGAACCCATCATGAGGCTGATGGCCAGCCCCTGGAAGATGGGGTCGAACACCATGACGAACGAACCGGTCACCACCGTGCCGGCGGTCAGGGCGATGGGCAGGAAGCGCACGGCCCCCGATTCGATGACCGCGTCCTGCAGGTCCAGCCCGTCATTCAGGCGCGCCTCGATGAAATCGATGAGCAGGACGCTGTTGCGCACCATGATGCCCGCCAGCGCGATCACCCCGATCATGGAGGTGGCGGTGAAGAAGGCGCCGAACATCAGGTGTCCGGGGATGATGCCCACCAGCGTCAGGGGGATCGGGATCATCATCAGCAGGGGCACGGTGAAGTTCTGGAACATGCCCACGATCAGCAGGTAGATGATCACCAGCACCACGGCGAAGCTGATGCCAAGGTCGCGGAACACCTCGTAGGTGATGTGCCACTCCCCGTCCCACTTCATGGCGTACTCGTCCTCGGTCTGCGGTTGGACGGTGTTGAACTTCTTGATGTGGGTGCCGTCGGGCATGATCAGCTTGTCGATCTTCTTGTTCATGTCCAGGATGCCGTAGACGGGCGATTCCAGCTCCCCGGCCACGTCGGCGGTCACGTAGATCACCGACTTGAGGTCCTTGCGGTGGAGGCTCTTCTGGTTGACGTCCGTTTCCACCTTGATCACGTCCGACAGGGGAATCAGGGCGCCCGCGCGGCTGCCGATGTAGAGGTCGCCGAAGCTCTGGGGGTCGGAACGGTCGGCCAGGGGCAGGCGCACGTTGATGGGCACCGGCTCGGCCGCCGCGTCCATGTGGACCAGGCCCTGGTCATAGCCGTTGAGCGCCACGCCGAGGGTCATGGCCACCTGCTGGGTGCTGACGCCGCGCACGGCGGCCCGATCGGTATCCACGGCCAGGCGGTACCGGGTCTGGTCGCCCTCGACGAACCAGTCCACGTCGACCACGCCGGGGGTGGAGTTGAACACTTCCTTGATCTTGCGGGCGGCTTCGAGACGGCCCGCGAAAGTGGGTCCGTAGACCTCGGCCACCAGGGTCGACAACACCGGCGGTCCCGGCGGCACCTCGACGATCTTGACCGCGGCGCCGAAAGGGGCCGCCAGTTCGTCGATGGGGCCGCGCACCCGCTTGGCCAGGGCGTGGCTCTTGTCGCTGCGCTTGGCCTTGTCCACCAGGTTCACCTGGATGTCGGCCACGTTGGGCCCCTGGCGCAGGAAGTAGTGCCGCACCAGACCGGAGAAATTCACGGGAGCGGCCACGCCGGAATAGATCTGGTAGTCGGTCACTTCCGGCACGGTGGACAGGTAGTCGCCGACCTCCCGGGCCAGCTGGGTCGTGGTCTCCAGGGTGGTCCCTTCGGGGGTGTCGATGATGACCTGGAATTCGCTCTTGTTGTCGAAGGGCAGCATCTTGACCTGCACGGTGCGGGTCACGAACAGGATCGTCGAGGCCCCCGTCAGCACGGCGACCACCAGGAGCGCCATGATCCCGCGCCGGGGGTTTGCCACGAGCGGGCGTACCAGCCGGTTGTAGACCTGGTAGATCTTGGTCTGCTGCAGACTGTAGCTGTCGGCTCCCCCGCCTTCGATGGTGCCGTCGCCCACCATGTCGTCGTGCCAGTGCTGTCGAGGTTTGAGCAGGCGCAGCGCCAGCCAGGGCGAGATGGTCAGGGCCACGAAGAGGCTGAAGACCATGGCCAGCGACGCACCGACGGGCATGGGTCGCATGTAGGGTCCCATCAATCCGCGTACGAAGGCCATGGGCATCATGGACGCGATCACCGTCAAGGTTGCCATGATGGTGGGGTTGCCGACCTCGCGAATGGCGCCCAGGGCGATCTTCAGGCTGCGCTCCCCGGCCATCTGGAAATGACGGTGCATGTTCTCGACGATGATGATCGTGGCGTCGATGACGATGCCGGTCACCAGGATCAGCGCGAACAGCGTCACCCGGTTCAGGGTGTAACCCTGGATGTAGTACACGAACAGGGTCAGCGAAAAGGTGGTGGGGATGGACAGGAAGATGATGGTCGCCCCCCGCCAGCCCATGGCGAAGAACACCACGATCACCGCCAGGAAGATGGCCAGGGCCAGGTTGCTGATCAGGCTGGATGCCTTGTCCTGGGCCGTTGCGCCGTAGTTGCGGGTCACGGTCACGTTGACGTCGTCGGGCAGCAGCCGCGGTCGCAGGGTCTCGATCTTCTCCAGCACGGCCTCGGCCACGCGGGTGGCGTCACTGCCCTTGCGCTTGGCCAGGGTGATGGTCACGGCGGGGTGCTCCGAACCCACGGCGTAGGCGTCGGTATCGATGCCCTGCTGGACCGCGGCCGGGCCCAGGCCCAGGAAGGTGTAGTTGTCGATCTCTCCCGGCCCGTCGGTCACCGTCGCAATGTCCATCAGGCGCACGGGTCGCTCGCCGAAACTGCCCACCACCAGGTTGGCCACGTCGCCGGCCGAGCGCAGGAACATGCCCGTCTCCACCAGGAATTGCCGGTTGCCGGTGGCGAACCCGCCCGAGGGCAGGTTCTGGTTCTGCATCTGCAGGGACGGCAGGATGGACAGGGTGGTCAGGTTGAAGGCCGCCATGCGCTGGGGGTCCAGCTGCACCTGCACGGTGCGTGGCCGGCCGCCGATGATCTCGCTCACCGAAACATCGGGGATGTCCATCACTTCGTTGCGCAGGACTCCGGCCAGCTGGCGCAGGCCGTAGCCGTCGTATTCGTCGCTCCACAGGGTCACCGCCATCATGGGCACGTCGTCGATGCTGCGGACCTTGATCAGGGGCGGCGTGATGTTCGGGGGCCACATGTCGGCGTTGCCGTACATCTTGTTGGCGATACGGGTCAGGGCCTTTTCCTGGTCGGTGCCGACGAGGAAGCGCGCCGTCACCAGGGAGAAGCTGGGGTAGCTGGAAGAGTAGACGTACTCGACGCCCTCGATCCCCCAGACCTTCTGTTCCATGGGCCGGGTGACGATGTTCTCGACTTCCTGGGGACTGGCGCCCGGCATCATCACCAGGATGTCGATCATGGGCACGACGATCTGCGGTTCCTCCTCGCGCGGGGTCAGCGAGAGGGAGAACAGGCCCAGCAACAGGATCGCGATGATGAGCAGCGGCGTGATCTTCGAATTGATGAAGACCCTGGCCAGGTTGGCGGCGAAGCCCAGGTTCAGCTTCGTCTCGGGCAACTCGGGCAGGGGATTCTGGCGCTGGTCCATGTTACTTCACCACCTTGTCGCCCTCGGCCAGGGGCTGCTGGCTCGATAGCACCACGGTCTCGCCGCCGGCCAGGCCGGAAAGGGCTTCGGTCCGGTCACCGTGCGGGCGACCCAGGCGGATCCAACGCAGGTGGGCGGTCCCATCGTCGCGGACCAGCCACACGCCCGTCAGCTGACCCCGGCGGATGATGGAAGTGGAAGGCACCAGGACCTTCGACGCCGCGGGTCCGTGCAGGACGACCCGGGCGAACATGCCGCTGCGGAGCCTGCCGTCGGTGTTGTCCAGGGCGGCCTCGATGTCGTAGGTGCGGCTGCCGGGGTTGGCGGTGGGGACGATCTTGGTGATTTCCGCCTGGTAGACGGCTCGGTCCAGGGAGGTGACGTCGATCCGCACGGGATCGCCGATCCTCAGGCTGGAGATGTCCTTCTCGCCCACATGGGCCACGACCTTCATGCGCGCGGTATCCTCGAGGATCAGCAGGGGCATGCCGGGGTTGGCCATGTCGCCCGCCTCGATCATCTTGCGGCCCACGACACCGTCGACCGGAGCGACGATGTCCACGTAGCCGAGGTGCACGTTGACCTCACGCAGCCCGGCCTTGGCCATCTCCAGGCCGGCGGCGGCGCGGTCGCGTCCGGTCAGGACGTCGTCGAGCTGCTGGCGGGAGACGGCTTTCGCGGCGTACAGGTTCTCGAAGCGCTCGGCCATCTTCTCGGCGTTGGCCAGGACGGCCTTCGCCTCGGAAATGCCCGCCTCGGCCTGGGCTTTCTTGGCCATCAGGTCGGTATCGTCGATGCTCAGCAGAGGAGCGCCCTTGCGGACCGGTTGGCCCTCGGCGATGTGGATCTTCTTGACCCAGCCCATCATCCGCGTGGAGATCGTGATCGAGGTCTCGGCCTCGAGGCTGCCCACGGCGATCATATCCCGCGGGACTTCCTCGCGCTGGACGCCGGCGGTCTCGCAGCTGACGGTTTTCGGCTCCGGGGCGTTGGTCTCGGAGCTTTTCGTGCATCCGCTCAGCAGGGTCAGGACCGTGCCGGTCAGCACGGTCGCTGCGGCCAGTTTTCCCCCGAGGGTATTGCGGCGTGTCGTTGCCATGAAGGAGAGCCTCCTGGAGTTAGCGATCCTGTTCGGGGTTCGCGTTCGAGTCCCGGCGGTCGAGCACGTCGGCGCCGACGGGGACCGCAGCCATGTATTCGAGTCGGGCCAGGCCGACCTGGTAGTCGTGCAGGGCCTGGACGAGGTTGCCTTCGGCCATGTTGGCCGCCGCCTGGGTATCCAGAAGGTCGACCATGCTGACCAGACCTTCGCGATACTGGTTGGTGACGATGCGCAGCCCCTCGCGGGCGGAAGTCACCGCCTCACGCGCCACCGCCACCTTGTCGTGGGCGGCGGCGAGGTTGAGCCAGGCCTCGGTGGCCTGGACGCCGGCCTGGCGGGTTTCGAAATCGGCCATGTATCGGGCCGCCCGTTCCTGGGCGCGCGCCTTCTTCAACGCGCTGATGTTCTGCAGCCCCTTGAAGACATCCCAGGTGGCGTACACCCCGAGGGTCCAACTGTCGGCGTCGTTTCCGAAGATCTTGTCCTGGCTGTAGTAGTCCTTCTGCACGCCGAGATTCACGTGCGGGAGCATGGCCCCGCGGGCGACGCCAACCATCTTGCCTGCGGCATCGGCCTGCTTCCGCCGGGCGGCGATGTCCGCGCGGCTTCGGGAGCCGGCGGGATCGAACTGCGCCGGGGGTGGGGTCACGGGTTCGACTTCCAGATCCCGGGCCACAGCCAGGGGGAGGTCGGTGTCCACGGCCGTCAGGAGCTTGATGTATTGCCCGGCCACCGCGACCATGTTCTGGACCTCGATGAACCGCTGCTGCAGGCCGCTGAGATAGACCTTGGCCTGGAGCAGGTCGGCCTCGGTCGCCATCTCGTTGTCCACCATGGACTGGGCTTGGCCCACGTGCCCCTCGGCCGAAGCCACCGCGGCCTTCATCACGCGTTCGTAAGCCTGGGCCAGGGCCAGCCCTTCGTAGGCCTCGATCGCCTTCAAGGCCACGGTCTGTCCGGCACGCTGGTGGTCGAGGGAGGCGGCGTCGCTGGCGGCGTTGGCCGCCTGCTTGCCGAACAACCCCATGCCGCCGTTGAAAAGCGGCTGCAGCAACTGCAGGCGCGTGATGCGTTGATTGGTCTCGCCGGGATAATTCAGCCCCACGGGGCCGAAGTCGGTCTGCGGGTTGACCGCGCGGTTCTGCAGGCGGAAACCGAAGCTGCTGAGGGCGTCGTCGCTGCGCAAGAAGAACTCGCCCAGTTGCATTTGGGGCAGGAAGCCCCGCCAGGCGCCCTGGGCGTCGGCGGCGGCGGCATCCTGCATGGCCTGCGAGGCGGCGAGCATCTCGTTGCCCTGGCGGGCCGACAGCAGGATCTTGCCTCGATCCACGAAGAGGGTGTCGTCGTGCACGACGCCGATCCGGGTAACGTCATTGGCCGCGGTGGCGGTGTTCTCGGCGGCGCTGCCGTTGACGGGGACCACCGCCGGGATCAGAAGCATGAGGATTCCGATTCCTTTGCGAATCATGTCGGACTTCTCCTGGTTAAGCGGCGTCGCCGGTCGAATCGGGCACGCCCAGTTTGCGCAGGATGGAGGACATCAGGCACCATTTCGTCAGGCCGCTCTGGAAGAGGTTGGCGCCCACGAACGCGGTGAACCAAAGCCAGTTGGGATGGACGAAATGGGCCAGGGCCAAACTGCCCAGGATCATGGCCCCCGCAATGACGTGAAGGAGGCGGTCGACGGTCATGTCAGGATCTCCTTGGCTCATGGGCCTCGGCCGGAAAGGGGCCGGCCCCCTTAAATCAACTATCTGCGAATATTAAAATTTAATCAGTTCATTGTCAAGAGGGTTTTTGTGGAACCGTTAGAACCTTAACAGGTTGTTCCTCCCCGTCAATTCCTCTGGTGGGTGGCGAGCGACGGCCCTTGCAGGTAATGTGGGCTGCGGCCTTGTGGCACCGAGCCCAAACTGGAGGATAGCATGTCCGCGCCACCGCAACGAGAGCTTTTGATCGCCCGACCTCGCGGGTTTTGCGCCGGGGTCGATCGCGCCATCGCCGTGGTCAATCTTCTGCTGGAACAGAACGGCGCACCGCTGCATGTGCGGCGGGAGATCGTGCACAACAAGTCCGTGGTCGAGGATTTCCGGGCGCGAGGCGTGGTTTTCGTGGATGAACTGGGCGAGGTGCCCGACGGCCAGGTGGTCGTGTTCAGCGCCCATGGCGTGTCACCGGCCGTGCGGGAGGACGCCGATCGGCGCGGCCTGCGGGTCGTGGATGCCACGTGCCCGCTGGTGACCAAGGTCCACCAGGAGATCGTCAAGCACGCCGCCGAGGGTTATCGGTTGATTCTCATCGGGCACGCGGGCCACGACGAGGTTCTGGGGACCATGGGCGAAGCGCCGGATCGCATCACCCTGGTGACGAGCGTGGCGGATGTGGCCGCACTGGATTTTCCCGCCGGAACGCCGCTGGCCTACGCCACGCAGACCACTTTGAGCGTCGATGAAACGCACGACATCGTGGCCGCTCTCAAGGCCCGTTACCCCGATCTGCACGAACCCCGGCGCAGCGATATCTGCTACGCGACCCAGAATCGGCAGGATGCCGTCAAGGCGCTGGTTCAGGCGGGCGTTCAGCATCTGCTGGTGGTGGGCTCGCGGACCAGCAGCAACAGCCGGCGCCTGTGCGAGGTGGCCGAGAATCTGGGGGCATCGGCTTCCCTCATCGACAGCAGCGAGGACATCGACCCCGGCCGCCTGAGCTCCGTCGCGGTCCTGGGCTTGACTGCCGGAGCCTCGGCGCCCGAACACCTGGTTCAGAATGTCGTGGTTCATTTGCGCCGGGAAGGCTGGAATCCGCGGGAATTGGTGACCCTGGAAGAAAATGTCGCCTTCAGCCTACCTAGTGAGTTGATTGGATGACAAGAAGTTATGCCCATATCTATGCAGATTTGCATAAATTGGACTTTACACCGTTCAATTGACCGTCTATCATCGTCTTAACGCAACCCGTTGGCCGGCATGACCCCAGCTCGGTTCGACGGCCGGTGTATCACTCTGGTGAGGTCACGGGTATGGAAAAAAAACTGTACGAAATGCAAGCCGAGCTCTGCAAGACCCTGTCGAATCCCAAGCGTTTGGAGATCCTGGATATTCTCAAGGAACGCGACGAGATCTCGGTCAACGACTTGGCGGAATTGCTGGAGATTCCCAAGGCCAATACGTCCCAACACTTGGCCGTGCTGCGCCAGGCGCGAGTGGTGAACACCCGCAAGGACGGCATCAACGTCTACTATAGCCTCCGGTCGGACAAGATTTCCGAAGCCTGCGCCCTGACCCGCCAGATCCTCCTGGAGAGGCTGCAGGATCAGGTCAACCTGTCGGATCTGATCCAGAAGAACCAGACCTGACCCCCGTTACGGCAGCAGGGTTTTTGCCAGACGATCCACCAGCAGGTGGATCGTCTGCGTATCGGGCCTCAGGGGGGCGGGCCAGCTCTGCGAATCGGTCGTCAGTTTCCGGATGACGTCGTCCGGTCCCGGCGGGACGTCATCCACGATGTATCCTGCCTGTCGCAGGTCGGATTCCAGTTCATTCACCTTGGCCTGCTGGAGGCGCTTGACCTTCTTCTCCCGCAACCCCGCGATCAATTCCTTGCCGCTGCCGCAGACCTTTTCCCGGAATTCCTGGATCTGCGGCAGCAATCCGGAACTCCCCAGGACGCTCTCCTGCAGGATCTGCGGCGTTATCCGCGGGGGGCGGCCACGCCGCCACAGGGGAAGGAACTGGTGCCAGAGCTTGACCACGGCGTCGAGACGCTCGGTTTCGGCGGGAGTGACGGTGCCGCCTTCGGCCAGTTGCACCTTGGCCTGGCGCCAGCGGCCCACTGTCGAGACGCCCGCGGTCAACAGGCGGTGCAGCAGGGGCAAGTCCCCACTCAACAGATAGAACAGGTGGAGGGCTTCGGGTTCGTCGAATAGCCCAGGTTGCGGAACCTGGAGCGCCGCGGCGTAGGCGGCGCCGTCCATGCCCGCCGGGTCGGGGGGCAACAGGTCCGCTCGCCGTTCCTCGGACCAGACGGACAGGATGTCCGGGGGCGTCGCGGCGGCGGTTTTTCGCACCTCGGCCAGGTCGACGACATGGGGGGGATCCAGGTTTTCCCGGGCGAGAATCTTCCGCCAGGCGTCCACCTCGCTGGGACGGGCGCAGATGGAGATGATCTGCAGGCCTTTTTCCCTGGCGATCCGTCCCAGGCCGACCACGGCGGCGGCGAAGCGTTCGGGGTCGCTGGTGGTCAAGGCGTCGTCCAGGAACAGAGGGGGATGGTCTGGAATGTTCTGCGCCGCCAGGAAACCCATGCGGACCGCCAGCAACAGCTGGGTTCGCGTGCCGGTGGAAAGTCGCGCGAGGTCCAGGTCGAGCCGGGTGTCGGGGTCGTGCACCACGAAGGTGGATTGTCCGTCCGCCAGGGGAGAGCAGGCCAGCGTGTAGGGCAGGCCGGTGATGAGATCCAGGAGATCCTCGGCGCGGTCCAGGGCGTCCGGTCGCGTCGTGTTGCTGTATTCCCTGGAGACTTCATCCAGGAGAAGGCAACCCAGGCCGTCCTCCAGCCGGGTGCGCCAGGTAGCGGCGAGATTCCCCTCGAGGCGGGCCTCGTCGGCCAGGGCGGATTCCAGATCATGGCCCTGGGACGCGGCCTCGAGTTCTGCGCTCAGGGCGCCGATGCTCGTGTTGATTTCGTCGGCCCGTGCGGCGAGATCCTCCTCCTGAAGCAGGCGTTCGGCAATTGCGCCGGGTTCCCATTGCCGGGGGTCGTCGTCGGGAAAGAAGCGGTCCAACGCGGCGAGTCCACGGTCGAGCTGCTGGAGTCGGCCTTCGGTCTCCTTGATGCGGTCGACCAGGTCATGATGGCGGCTTCCGGCCCGTTGCAGTTGTTCCAGATCGCGACGATTCCGGTGGTCGGCATCCAGCTCGAGGGAGCGGAACAGTTCCTCGTCATCCTGCTCGTACCGTTGGCCCAGGCGCTCCAGGCGGTCGCACTCCAGCCGGGCGGCCGCCAGATCCTGGCCGAGCTGCGCCCGGTCGGACCACTCCCGGTCCAGGCGGACCAGGGCCCCGCGCGCGGCTTCGCCGTCGTCCACCGTGGGCCGGCCCAGGCGGACCAGAAGAGTGTTGACCGCATCCCGAACCAGGTCCCGTTGTTGCCGGGCGGCGGCTTCCGCGCTGCGGGCCTTGGCCAGGCGGCGCCGTTCATCCTGGGCGTTTCGCACGCGGTCCAGCACGAGGAACCCATCGGCATCTTCCAGGTCCAGGGAGACGCCGTGGGCCTGCAAAAGATCGGTCAGGCGGGAGCGGGCTTGGTCCCGCTTCAACTCGGCGTCCCGCAGACGCAGCTCGTGTTCGGCGCCCGTAACGGGAGATCCCCGCCGGGTGGCCACCAGGATGATGCCGCCGGCCAACCCCAGGGCGCATACGACGCCGCCCCAGAGGCGGAGGTCCGGCGCCAGGAACATCAGCGCCAGGCCGATCAGGGCCGTCATGGCCGGGGCGATCCCCAGCACCCACGTTCGCTGCGGAGCGCCGGCTGGTGCATGGTCCCCCAGGTCACGCAGACCATCGGCAATGGCGCGCCGGTCCCGGTACTTCTCCCAGGCGTCCTGGATGCGACGCACGGTGTCCGCATCGAGATCGCCGGCCACGCTGTCGGAGTCGGAAAGACCGGAGGTGGACTCCGCGCCGGACCATTCGGCCACGGTGCGACGAGCCTGGTCCAGACGGGCTTCCGCCTCCTTCAGTTCCGTGATGCGGCCCTCCAGCTCCGCCCGGTCCCCGGCCTGGTCCGGGGCGGAGGTCGGTGGGTCGGCCGGAAGTTTGCCCTGCAGATCATCACAGCGGGACCGCGCGTTTTCCAGCTCCGCGCGGACGTTCTGCAGGTCCTGCCGCCGCTGGTCGAACAAGTCGAGATCCTGGGCGCCCATCCTGGCCGCGCCGGGGGCCAGGGCCCCGAGTTCGCTGCGCAGATCCTCCAGTTCCCGTTCCAGATCCCGGCGGTCGCGGAGGGCCGCCAGGAGATCCCGGCGTTCCCGCGCCAGACGGGCTTGCCCGCTGTCCCGTTCGAGATTCTTCAGTTTGCGGCGATCCTGATCCAGGGCCTCCTGGCGGCTGGTGATCGTCCGGACCCGGCGCCGAGCCTCCTCCAGGTCGCGTTTCAGGACCCGGATACTCAGCCCCGAAGTCGTGAAAAGGGAATCCCGCAGGCCGGCGGTATCGAGCCCACCGGCCAAATCCACCGTCAGCCGCCGGGCGAGGTCGGCGTCGTCGCCGTCCAGATGGGTGGGCATCAGGTCGAGGATGTCCAGGTGGTAACAGGCTGCGAGGTGGCCGGGCGGCAGCTCGGGAGCGGGTACGGTCCGCCCATCTTCGGTCCAGATCACGCTTGAGGCGGCGCCCACACCGGTGAGGGTCCGGCCCGCGCTCTGCAGGCGCACCCGGATCTCCCGCTGCGGATCGGAGGAGAACCGCTTTGGCCACAGCAGCCAGGCCACGGCCCGGGCCACCGAACTCTTGCCCGACCCGTTGGGGCCGGTCAGAAGGTTCAGGCCCGGTTGCAGGTCGAAGCGGAATCCCGGTTCGATGCCGGGCAGGCGGGTGACGCCGATTTCAAGAAGATCCACGACGGACCTCCTGGTCGGCTGTGCGGGCATCGAGGATGCGGTAGGCCTGTTGCACCAGGATCTCGCGGAGTTCGGCCCGGCCCAATTCCTTGTGCTCGGCGGAGAGGTGGGCGAAGTCCTGGTGCGCCTGCAGGTCGCCCAGGGCAACCTGGGCCTGCGCAAGGATGCGGCCGGCCGGTTCGCCGTCGGGGTCGTCCTGCAGAGCCAAGATGGCCCGGGCCAGCAGGGCGGTGGGGTCATCGCGCCGGGCGATCTGCTGCAGGTCATGGTCACCGGTGACCCGGGACCGGAGTCGCTGGACGAAGAGCCGGACGCCATCGGCCGAAGTGGACAGGCTCGGCAGGTCCCAGGCGCCGATGGTGTGCGCAATCTGCATGGGGTGCGCCACCCGTCCGGTCAATTCCATCCGAAAACCCAAAGCCTGCAGTTCCTCTGCCTCGGGAGCGGCCCGCCGCCACTCGAGCATGGCCTTGAGGATGGCGGGGGCCAGGCTTTCGCGGGGGTCGACAAGATCGGGGCAAGGCAGTTGCCGGTGTTCCCAGCGCAGGGGGGCCAGGGGCAACCGCTCGGCGGTCCACTGCCCCCGCGCATCCAGGCCGGCCAGCACCGGGCCGTGGACCCCCGTCTCGCTGGGGTCAAGGGGCGTGAGGGATCCCAGGTACATGGGGGACCCATCGGCGGCCACGGGGTCGGGCCGGTGGATGTGGCCGAGAAACCAGCGCGAATACCCCACGGCCCGCAGGGCGCTCGCGGTCACGGGAGCGTAGCGGCTGGAGGGGTCTTCCAGGTCGGCGTGGAGCAGCCCCACGGTGACTTCTGCGGCCTGGGGCGCAGGCGGGGGAGAATCGAGGGGACTGGTGGCGTGATGGCGGTCGGGAAACGACCAACCGACGATGCGGATCGGCAGGGATGCGCCGCTGCGTACCAGGTGGGAACTCCAGGTTCCCCCCGCTCCCAGCAGGTGGAAGCCTTCTCCCAGTTCGGCGGCCAAGCGGGGCAGGGTCCGGGTGTCGTGATTGCCGGCCACGGCCACGACCTGGATGTTCTGCTCCAGCAGCGACCGCATGGCGGCATCCAGGGCGCCGTAGGCCTCGAACAGGTCGTTGGAGCCTTCCACCAGATCCCCGGCGAAGGCCACGGCCTGGACCCGATGGCGGACCGCGGCGTCGACGACCCGCTGCAGGGCGGCGGCGGGCCCGTAGGTTTCCGGCCCGAGCTCATCGGGCAGACCGGTGGGACGGCGTCCGAGATGCATGTCGCCGACCAGGAGAATGCGAGTGGAAAGATCCGGGGACAATGGGCGCGCTCCAGGGAAAAATTCTTCCCTCCCATTATGATGCGCGCCGCAGGCACTGTCCAGCGCCCGCTGGGGAGAATGGGGGAAATCAGTCCAGGAGCTTGAGGATCTCCATGGATTGTTCGATTTCCGCCTCGATGGCCGAGCGATGCAGGTCGAAGTCGTCGAGGGAGAATTCCAGAAGTTTGAGGGCGTCCTGCGAACACTTCTTGGGAGCCCAGGCTCCCGGCGCTCCGAGGTCCATCTGGTAGGACAGGAAATCGGCCACGTGCACCAGAGACGCCAAGTGAGGAGCCTTGGTTGCGGTAATGGGCAAGTGGTGGCAGTTCACGGCATCGGAGATGTGGGGAGGGAATTTCCACTGCTTGAACACCGTCTTGGCGATCATCGCGTGATGGGACTGGAAGAGGGCCTTTTCGCACTC
Organism: bacterium CG_4_9_14_3_um_filter_65_15; assembly: GCA_002790835.1. GTDB lineage: Bacteria > Krumholzibacteriota > Krumholzibacteriia > LZORAL124-64-63 > LZORAL124-64-63 > JAHJTW01. The sequence continues at coordinate 30,868 of PFVX01000022.1, forward strand.
GAACCAGGACAGGTGCAGCTCTTTGGCCGCATAGCAGACCTCATCGAAATCCTCGGGGAAGTAACGCTTCTCGATGAGTTTGCCGGCGTCGTGGAGCAATCCGGCGACGAAGGCCTCCTCGGCCTGCTGGATATTCAGGACCGGTGCCAGGACCTTGCAGATACTGGCCACGGCGACGCTGTGCCGCCAGTACTGGGCCATGTCCAGGTGAGGGTTGGACTCCTCGTCCTTGAAGTAGTCGAAAACACTGATGGCCAGGGCCGCGCTGCGCACGGCCTGGAAGCCGAGAATCACCACGGCGCGGCTGATGGTGTTGATGTGCTTGCTGTAGCCGTAGAAGGCGGAATTGACCAGGTGCAGGACCTTGGCGGTCAGGGCCTGATCCTGGGAAATGATCTCCGCGACCCGGGACACGCTGACTTCCGGGTCCTGCATCTGCTGAAACAGTGCCTGATAAATCACCGGGAGGGTGGGGATCTCGGTGATGATCCCCTTAAGTTCCCGGGGGTGAAGATCCATCAGAGATTTTGTCATCGCGGACGTCACAGTCTTCTCCTCGAAGATGGGCGTGCTCATGCTAGGTAACTTCTTTATCGGAAGGGGAAACAAGGTGATTAAGGAAAATCAGGAGGAAAATACCAGGTGGGGATCGCCGGTTGCATGGGCGGTGACCTCGCCGATGACGGAGGCGGCAAGCACTCGGGATTCCTTTGTACCGGCGATCATCTCATCCAGCCGATCGGCGGCCACGGCCACGAGCAAGCCGCCGCTGGTCTGCGGATCGTTGAGCAGACCGATCATGTCCTCGCCCAATTCCTGGGCGTAGCGGATCCGACCGGCGGTGAACCGGGAGTTGGAAACCGTTCCCCCGCAGGTGAAACCCTGGCCGCAGAATTCCACCGCATCGGGCAGCAGGGGCAGGGCGGAGCAGATGATGGTCAAGGTGGCATCCGACCCGGTTGCCATTTCCAGGGCATGGCCGGTGAGGCCGAAACCGGTCACGTCGGTGCAGGCGGAGGCGCCGAGGTCGAACAACCGCATACCGATGTCGTTGAGCGTGGTCATGGTCGTGATCAAGGCTTCACTGTGGATTTCATTCAGCAGGCCCTTCTTCATGGCGGCCACCAGCGCGCCGGTCCCCAGGGGCTTGGTCAGGACCAGCTTGTCCCCGGGCCGGGCGGAGCTGTTGCGCAGCAGGCGGCGGGGATCCACCACGCCGGTCACGCTGAGCCCGAATTTGACCTCCTCGTCGCGCACGGTGTGACCGCCGGCCACGGAGCAACCGGCCCGCCGACACACGTCGGCACCGCCGGCCAGGATCTCGCCCAGAACGGAGTTGGGCAGCCCGGCCGGGGGATACCCCAGCAGGTTCAGGGCCATCAGCGGGGTGGCGCCCATGGCGTAGATGTCGCTCAGGGAGTTGGCGGCGGCGACCTGTCCGAAGGTGAAAGGATCGTCCACCACCGGAGTGATGAAGTCGGCGGTGGATACCACGGCCCGCTCGGCGTCCAGACGGTAGACTCCGGCGTCGTCCGCCGTCTCGAATCCGACCAGCAGGTCGTCCGAGTTGGTGGCTTGAATGGATCCCAGGATTTCGCTCAAGTCCCCCGGACTCAATTTGGCCGCTCAGCCGGCGCTTTTGGCGAAGCGAGTCAGGGCGATTCGTTGGGATTCGCGCATGGTTTTTCACCTCCTTTCCTCGGACAGATTACCGCTAACCGGTTGATTGTCAACCCCCTCCATTGATAACTGGTTATCTGTATCATAATAAATAATCAAATAGTAAAGAAAATGAATTGACAAAATCATACTCCTTTAGGATGGTATTAGCGGCCCGGAGCGCGGCGTCCCCCTCCCGCCCGGATCTCAAGGTCATGGGAATCCCCTTCCCAGCGGCCCCCCAATGAGAGGAGCTTGCCATGTCAAGCCGGATATCTCGCCCATCCTACTGATCCTCCTGTTCACCCTCATTCTCCTCGTCGGAAAGGCGCCTTCAAGTCGCGCCTGGGCATCCGGGGATTTCGTCCTGCTTGTCAACAACGACCTGGGCATGCACTGCATGAACCAGAGCCACAAGTACCTGTCCATCCTGCCGCCTTACAACAATCTCCAGGCCCAGATCATTCTCAAGGGTGACGCCACCCGCAAGCCGCGAATCATCACCGGGACATACATCACCGGTTCGGAGCTGACCTACTCCATTCCCGGCAACACCTACTCCGTGGGCAAGACCGATTTCTGGACCTACGACCAACACCTGTTCGGGGTCGACCTGCCGGACAACGTCGGCCTGACCGGCAACGGTCTGACGGGATCCTTCACCCCGATCGCCAACGGGTTCATCGCCACCGGGATTCCGGTGACGCCGTTCCCCGACGCCACACCGACCGTTGAGCATCCGTACCAGAAGGCCTTGATCGAACTGACGGATTCCGACGGCACCGTGCTGGTCCGAAGCACACCGGTGATCCCGGTCTCGGTGGAAGTGAACTGCGTGACCAGCGGACTCCGGGGTTGGCCGCGTGTCAGCACTGCCATCCCGGGCCCAACACCCGCTGCCTGCGCGGCACCATGGCCAATGACCACAACATGATCTGCCCGGATTGCCGCGGCACCATGGCCAACGTGGCCAGCACCATCCGCAACGGCCGCATTCCCTGGCTCGAGGAGCCGGCCTGCAGTTCCTGCCATACGAGCCGGTACGGCGAACCTGCGGGCAAGCTGTACCGCAACTCCCGCGGCCACGGCGGGGTGATGTGCACGGGCTGCCACAACAGTCCCCACGCCATCTTCCCCAGCCGCGAAGAGAACGACAACCAGGTCATGGTCGATCTGCAGGGACACGCGGGCACGCTCAGCGATTGCACCGTGTGCCATGGCATCACTCCCTCGGGTGACGGACCGCAGCGGACGCAACGTTTCCCCCGGCGTGTACTTCGTGCGCCGGGACGACGGCAGCACCCATGCGGCCGGCAAGATCGTGGTGGTCAACTGAGCCTCCGGGGGAGCCGTCGGGCCACCTGGAGAAGGACTGGATGGTTCCCCATGATGTTTGTTCGTCCTGTGAAAAAGCCCGATCCCCATGCGGGGGACCGGGCTTGGGAAAGGATGGCATGGCCGCTAACCCGTCTTGCCGCCCGCCTCCAACTTGGCCCAGCTGTCCTTGAGGGTCACGGTGCGGTTGAACACCGGGCGACCGGGCTGGGAATCCTGCGGGTCGGCGAAGAAATACCCCTGCCGCATGAACTGGCAGCGGTATCCGGGCTCGACGCCGCCCAGTCCCGGTTCCAGCTTGCACCCCGTCAGCACTTCCAGGGAATTCGGGTTCAGGTTGTCGAGGTAGTTGCCGCCCTGATCGGGGAAGGGCTCGCGGAACAGGTTGTCGTAGAGCCGGACCTCGGCGTCCACCGCGTGATCGGCGGAGACCCAGTGCAGGGTGCCCTTGACCTTGCGCCCGTCGGGCGAGTCGCCGCCGCGGGTCTCGGGATCGTAGGAGCAGCGAAGTTCGACCACTTCGCCGGTGTCCGGGTCCTTGACTACCGCGTCGCAGGTGATGAAGTAGGCGTGCTTCAGACGCACCTCGGCGCCGGGCTTGAGGCGGAAGAACTTGCGCGGGGCCTCCTCGCGGAAGTCGTCCTGCTCGATCCAGATTTCACGGCTGAAGGGCACTTCGCGCGTCCCGGAAGCGGGATCCTCGGGGTTGTTCACGCACTCGATCTGCTCGACCTGACCCTCGGGATAGTTGGTGATGACGACCTTCAACGGCCTGAGCACGGCCATCACCCGGTCGGCGGTCTGGTTCAGCTCCTCGCGCAGCGCCCACTTGAGCAGGTCCAGATCCACGGTGGAGCTTCGCTTGGCGATGCCGATCCGCTCGTTGAAGTTGCGGATGGACGAGGGCGTGTAGCCCAGGCGCCGCAGCCCGCTGATGGTGGGCATGCGGGGGTCGTCCCAGCCCGAGACGTGGCCCTCCTGCACCAGCTTCAACAGCTTGCGCTTGCTCATCACGGTGTAGGTCAGGTTCAGGCGGGCGAACTCGATCTGCCTGGGTTTGTGCGGCACCGGCAGGTTCTCGATGAACCAGTCGTACAGCGGCCGGTTGACCTCGAACTCCAGGGTGCAGATCGAATGGGTGATGCCTTCGATGGCATCGCTCTGGCCGTGGGCGAAATCATAGAACGGGTAGATGCACCACTGGTCGCCGGTGCGGTGGTGATGGACCTTGCGGATCCGGTAGAGCAGGGGGTCGCGCATCTTCATGTTGGAATGGGCCATGTCGATCTTGGCCCGCAGGGTGTACTGGCCCTCGTCGAACTCGCCGTTCTTCATGCCCTCGAACAGGCGCAGGCTTTCCTCCGCAGGGCGCTCGCGATCGGGGCTGGGTCTTCCGGGTTCGGTGACCGTCCCGCGATAGGCGCGCACATCCTCCAGGGACTGGCTGCAGACGAAGGCCTTGCCCGCGGTGATCAGGTGGACCGCCCAGGCGTAGAGCTGGTCGAAGTAGTCGCTGGCGAAGAACTCGCGGTCTTCCCAGTCGGCGCCCAGCCAGCGCAGGTCAGCCTTGATCGATTCGACGTACTCCGTCTCTTCCTTCTCGGGATTGGTGTCGTCGAAGCGCAGGTTGAACTTGCCGCCGAATTCCTGGGCGATGCCATAGTTCAGCAGGATGGCCTTGGAATGGCCGATGTGGAGGTAGCCGTTGGGCTCGGGGGGAAAGCGCGTGTGGACCCGGCCCTCGTTGCGTCCGGCGGCCAGATCGTCTTTGACGATGGCGCGGATGAAGTCCACGTTCTCGTTTTCCTGCTCCCGGTCGGGAACCGGAGCGCCGGTTTTGCGGTCGTCGTTCATGTCGCCGGAACCATCTTCTGCTGGGGTGGACGCCATGGCCCCTTGCGGGAACCGGAGGCTTCAAGCTAATTCCCAGCATACCGGATGTCCACGCCTCATGCCAAGGAGACCCCATGTCCCTGCGAACCCACATCCACCACGGATGGGCCGAACTGGTGCTTGCGGACCCTCCCCGCAACGTTTTGCACGCGGACCTGCTGCGGGGTCTGGCCGAAACCCTCGTTGAACTGGCCGCGGAGGCTCCGGTGTTATTGCTGCGATCCCAGGGCCGACATTTTTCCACCGGTTACCCGATCGGAGACATTCCCGAGGAGATCTTCCACGAGGATGCCGAGGTGCGGGCGGCCACCCCGTTCGAAACGGTCATGCAGCGTCTGGTGGACTATCCGGCGCCGGTGATCATGGCGGTGCAGGGCGACGCCTGGGGCGGGGCGGTGGAGATGCTGGCCTGCGCCGACCTCCGCGTGGCGGCCGCAGGGGTGCGGGTCGCGCTGACGCCGGCGCGACTGGGCCTGATCTACAGCCACACCGGATTGCGCCGCCTGGGGCGGGCTCTCGGCTCGCCTTTGTTGCGGGAGATGGTCCTGACGGGGTTGCCGGTGACGACGGACCGGTTGGAACGGACGGGATTCTTCAGCCGCGTGGTCACGGCCGAGGATCTGGAATCCTGCACGGGGGAAATGGTCGACGCCGTGCTGTGCGGCGGGCCCCAGGCCCTGCGGGGCACGCGCCACGTGCTGCGGATCCTTGAGGAGACCGAAAACTTGGCCCAGGAAGAGCTGGCGAAGATCGCCCGATTGCGGCACCGGTCGCGCCTGAGCGCGGAGTTCAATGATGCCCAGGCGGCGTTTCTGGAGGGCCGCCCGTCACCTTTTCGCAAAGGTGAATGAGACTGCTCAGAAGTTGAAACGGTCCATGAACTCGAAGCCCCATTTACCGCTGCTGGTGCGGGCGGCCTCGAAGCGCAGCTGCAGGGTGTCGAGGTTCAGGTGCAGCCCGGCGCCGGCGCTCTGAATGGCGCGGCCCGGGTCGTCTCCGTCGAACCACGCGTCTCCCGCGTCGCCGAAAAAGTGGATGCCCACGCCCACCAGTTCTCCCTGGGGCGAGATCGGCATCAGGAACAGCGGTACCCGATACTCCGCCGACAGCAGATACCCGTGCTCTCCTTCGCGTTGGCCGAAGGGGTAGCCGCGCACGGTTTCCGGTCCCCCGAAGAAGAGCGTGTTGTCCAGTTGCGTGGGCCCGTCCGTCGACCGTCCCCAGGCGTGGACCGCCAGGATGTGGTGCTTCCAGGGCAGGGGGACGAAGACGCGTCCGTCCAGGGACGATTCGAGATAGGAGGCGAAGTCGTCGCTGGACCAACTGCGCAGGCGAGCCTCGAGGAAGACTCCCCGCCGGGGGTAATAGGGATTGCTGCGGGAATCCACGCCGACGGCACCTTCGACCCGCCAGTACCCTTCGGTGTGAGCGGAGTAGGCAGCGGCACCGGGAGCCGGGGGGTCGTTGTCCCGCAGGGGGAGGGCCCAGGCGTAGTCGTCCCGCTGCTCGAAGCTTCCGCGTGCCACCCCGGCGGCGGCGAAGAAGGGACCCCAGGCGTTGCGGATGGCGGCGGCCGCCTCCCACTTGCGAAAACGGGTGGGCCGGAAGGCGAAATCGGCCTGCTCGTAGCCTGCCTCGAGGTGCGCGGATAGGCCCGTGCGACCGAGGAACCAGGGCCGGTCCCAGGTCAGATGCCCCTGCTGCGCGTAGAGCCCGATTCCCTCGATGCGCAGGTTCTCGCCGTGGCCGCGGAAGTTCCGCTGCTCGACATAGGCGCCCAACAGGTACTTGAAGCGGCGGTCGTAGCGGACAATGGGGCCGTAGTAGGTCTTCAGATCCTCCTCGACGGTGATCTCGAGCACGGCCTCGTCTTCGGTGTCGTCGTAGTCCACGTCAACGGTGCGGAAGAACCCCGAATCCTCCAGCCGGTCCCAGGCCGCTTCCACGTCCTTTTGCGTGACGGGTTCGCCGATTCCCAATCCCATGATCCGCAGGATGACGGTCTCGTCCGTGTGGTGGTTGCCGTGGATGATGACTTGTCCCAGCGCGAGTGATTCTCGGTCGTGCAGGGGAAAGGAGAAGGTCTCCGGTGCGGATTGGGCGCAGACGGGGACGGCAAGCGATCCCGCCATGACGCAAACCAGCACGGGAATGAGCACGGGGGCGGCGAGGGAACGCCATTTCAGGGAAGCGGACATGGTTCACCAGGTTGACGAGGGCGGACGATTGCCGGGAACACCTCAATTATGCCTGAGGTCTTCCCTTTGTCCAGCAGTCTCCGTCGGGCTGGGGCCCTCCTCGCCGACGGAATGGCTGTTTCCGGGGGCGTAAAGGGACAGCCGGATACAGGTCAGCCCGCAGGGTCCGAGATCCTGCTCCAGGATTTGCGGACCCAGGTCCACCAATCTGTTCTGGAGAGCGGCGAAATCCGAGGACGCCAAACCGCCAAGGGCGCAGGTCAGGGCGCGCGGCAGGCTCGCGCGCAGAAGCTGATCCACGAGACGACCCACGAAGGCGGGGTCGATGCATTTGTTGCCGGCCAGGAAGGTGGTGAAGAAGGCTCGCGGGTCGGCGATGGCGACCTCGGCGTTGCCCATGAGAGAGCAACCGGCTCCATTGTCCCAGAGCAGGGGGTCGGACCGGGACCAGGCGAATTGCAGGTTTTCGCTTTGGTCCAGGAAGATCACGTGCTGGTCCGGGGCGATGGAGCCGGGCCCGGTTCCCACGGGTAGCAGATGGCGGCCCGCCGAGAGGAACCGGGACAGGCGGCTCCCCTCGGTGACCAGGGCCACCTGGTCTGCGCGAAGGTCCAATTGGATGGTGCGGCCGCGAAAGAAGCCCAGGTCCAGGGGGCCCTGCAGCGCGCCTTGATGGGGATCCAGCGACCAGGCCACCACATCGTCCTGGGCCGCGGATAAGGTCAGGGTCGTGACAGGTGTCTCGAAGTCGATGAGGGTCGGCCGTGGCATGTTGACTCCTTCATCCGGATCACCCGCAGCTAGCGCGGTGTGAATTCCGATTCCCAACCCAACCCGAGCAGGTAGTTCCGCTCTTCGGTCACTTCGCTGAAGGCTGCCAGATCCTGCGACAAGATGGCGGCCTCGGTCTTGAACCAGCTGGACGCGGGTACTCCGGTTTCCAGCCGGTGCACCAGGGTCAGGGCTTCCTCGATCAGGATGATCAGCCGCACGTCCAGCCCTTCGAGTTCACCGATGGTGGTGTCGTGGTCGCCGACCAGGCACACCAGGCCCTCGCGGTCCAGGCGGCGGAAGATCACCCCGATGCGATCCACCAGGCCGTCGATCATGCTCTCCATTTCCGAACTCAGGAACTGGGATTTCTTTTCGGCGATGCTGAGCAGGTACTCCCCACAGTCCTTGAGCATCAGGCCCAGGGCATGGCGGTACTCCCGTTCCTTGGCGGCGGCCTCGGAAGTGGTCCGGTAGTCCCGGTAATCGGGAATCTTCAGCATCAGCGCGGTCATCTCGGGAATGCTCATCCTGGCTGCTTGAAGCATGGTGCAATTCTCCGGTTGTCGTTGCGTTCGCGGCAGTCCTTTGACGGAGTCGGGATGCGTGCTGCCCGCGCGGCCCCTCTCCACGACGGGAAACGGCAAGGAATATTCCGCAATCTCAAGAAATCATGGGAAGCGTCGGCAAGATTCACTCAAGGTGAAGAAATCAAATCAATTACGCTATTAAGGAGTTGAGCCGGAAGGTCGGTTATGCCCGGGGAATGGCCCGCTCAGGTGTCGCCGGCATGGCAAAGCGCAACTTGCGCCCGGCCGGGGAGGGCGAATCTGCAACATGGCCGCATCCGCGGTCAATCCTCGCGTCGAACGACCGGATTGCTCAGGCTGCCGATGCCCTCGATGGTGACGGTGACCGTGTCGCCGGGCTGCAGGAATACCGGGGGATCGCGGAAAACGCCCACGCCACCGGGGGTGCCGGTGGTGATGATGTCGCCGGGAAGCAGGGTCATGGTGCGACTGATATAGCTGATCAACTCGTCCACCGGGAAGATGAGGTTGTCGGTATTGCTGCTCTGCATGAGCTTGTCGTTCCAGTGACAGGTGATGGCCAAGCCCGAAGCCAGGGGGGGCAGCTCGTCCGTGGTCACCAGCCAGGGGCCGCAGGGGCCGCCGGTGTCCATGCTCTTGCCCCGGAAGAACTGCTTGTCGCTGTACTGGGCCTCGCGGTCGGAGACGTCGTTCATGCAGGTGAATCCGGCGATATGTTCGGGCGCCTGCCGCCTGGTGATCCCCCGGCCGGGTTTGCCGATGATCACGGCCAGTTCGGCTTCGGCATCCACCTGGGTCGCATCCGCCGGCAACTCGATGGGCAATTCGGGAGCCTGGAGGCACGACGGCGCCTTGGCGAACAGCAGCGGACGCTGGGGCAGGCGCTTGTTCTGCTCCTCGGCGTGGTCGTGGTAATTCAGGCCCACCGCGATGATCTTCGACGGCAGGATCACCGGGGTCAGCAGGCGCGCCTGCCGGAGGTCGAAGTGCGGCAGGGTGGGCGCTATCCCTTTTTCCCATCGGGCGGCGATTTCCGCCGCCCGGGGCGCAAACTCCGCAAAGATGGTGCGCACGGAGGCGAGATCCGGCAGCATGAGGTGCAGGTTGCCCGGCAGCGAGGGCTGGCAGGCCAGCAGATCCAGCCCCACGGTATCGCTGAGGGCCAGGCCGGGGCGGGGCATGGTTCCCCGCTGATAGTTCAGGAGTTTCATGGCGGGATTATCGTCAGGACCGAGCGAAGCGTCTACCAGGAAATGCGCAAAAAAAAAGGGCCGGGTTGAACCCGGCCCTCGACCACAGCTTGATCGTCGCGGTGATCAGTCTTCCTGGACGACGTCGATGCGCCGCGGAAGGCTCTGCTCGCTCTTCGGCAGAGTGATACGCAGCACGCCTTTGTCCAGCTTGGCCTTGACCTGATCCTGGGCGATGGTGGTGCCCAGGCGGAAGGAGCGGCTGAAGCTGGCCCGCGCGGGGCGTTCCCGGCGCAGGGTCTTGAAGCCTTCGGGTGCCTCGGTTTCGGTCTTGGTGCTGACCCAGAGGGTCTGCTGGTCGAGGTTGAGTTCGAGATCCGCCGGGCTGACGCCGGGCATGTCCATGACGATCATGTAGTCCTTTTCGGCTTCGAGAATGTCGGCGCGCGGGGTCCACCGGGTCTCGCCGTCGGCCTCGATCCAGGGATCCATTTCCCCGTTCAAGGCGGCGTTCAGCATGCGGGTCACGGGTAGCAGGTTATTCATTTCTGGTCCTCCTCGGGTTTGTATGGTACTTGTGGTGCCGGTGTCGGCCCATTGTGCTTCCGGGCACCAAGCCTCGGTTTCACACCCTTGATAACAATGAGCGTGCCCAAATTGAGCCCACTGCGCGGTCTTGCTTCTAATTTATTCAATAACAATATGATAACCATCCCGTGGTCGGGGTCTGTCCGCATCTCATGCCGGAAACCAGCGGGGAGCATGACAGGAGAAACCTGTCAAAATGGCACTCATGCCAGACAAAGGGTCCGAAGTGGTCTGACAATTCTGGCATTCGGGTTGTGCCTGGGGGCGGTCACTGCGGCCCGGGCCGAAACGGCTCCTGTGGATTCCCTATCGGTGGGCGAAATCCAGATCCGGCAGAGGTCCATTTTCTCGGCTGAAGAGGAACAATCGGGCACGCTGCTGGTGGGTACCGTTCGCCGTCTCATGAACCGGTTGCATTTCAATACCCGCAAGTGGGTCATCCGCCGGGAACTCCTGTTCCGGACCGGCGAACCGCTGCGGCCGAACCTGTTGGCGGAAACCGAGCGCAACCTCCGTACCCTGGGCTTCCTCAACGATATCCGCGTTCAACCCACCGACACCCTGGCGGGCGGCCGGGTGCCCGTGGAGGTTTCGCTCCGGGAATCCTGGTCCCTCAGAACGGATTTCTCCTACACTCAGGCCTCCGGCGGCGACTCGCGGTGGAACGTGCAGATGTCGGACAACAATTTTCTGGGCTACGGCGTGACCATGGGGGCGGGGGTCGGCGGAGATGAGGACGCGGGGTTTTGGAACCTGTGGTATCGCCAGCGACGTTTTCTGGGCACGGAGCTGTACTTCGGGATGGACGACCGCGAACGGGATGACGGTTACATCCGGGAGATCTTCATCCACCGCCCGTTCTGGGCCGAAGGCGACCGCTGGGGCCTGGAAACCCGCTATTGGGATCATTCCCTGAACGAGCGCTACTACCTGAGCAACGGCGGTCCGGCCGGCGTGGATCCGGAACGACCGTCCAGCCTCTATGCCCTGCTTTCCCGCCGGGAAAAGGGGGCGGAAATCAGTGTGTTGTTACGGGCCGGCCGGAGCGATGAGGGCCGGATCTGGCGTCCGGGTCTGGGGGCGCGCTGGACCGAGACCCGCCTGGATCCGGGTGCGGGTTCCCGGGTCCTTTCCGATGGCTGCGTGATGGATCTGGCCTGGCTGGCCGGTCCGGACCAGCCGTTGGGCCGCGATGACGGCACCACGGTGTGGCCCTACTTCCGGCTGCACACGCGTGGGCGGGGCTGGACCAAGGAACGGTTTATCCTGCATTATGGAGCGGTGGAGGACATCAACCTGACTCCGGTGGCGGACGTCAAAGTGGGCCCGGTGCTCGCGGCCCTGGGCACCGATACCGCCTCGGGTGAGGATCGCTGGCGGGCCGAGGGCATCTGGGAACAGTGGGTGGTGTCGGGCCCGGGCGTGATCCTTTTGCACGGCAGCGCCGAGGCGGAGTGGGGCGCGGCGGCGGCCGACTATCACCGCTATTCCCTTCTGGCCGGCTGGATGGGACACTGGGGAGCTGAGGATACGCCGTGGCTGACGCGGGCCTTCGCGGAATACGGCCACGGGCAGGCGCTGGTCGGCTCCCGGGCCTTTACCCTGGGACTGGATCAGGGTCTGCGGACCCTGGAGTTCGACGGCATGGCCGGTGACCGGCTCCTGCGTTGGACACTTGAGGAGGGCAAGGTGCTTCCCGGTGAAATGCTGGGCATGTTCCGCTACGGGCTGGGAGCCTTCTTCGCCTCCGGCGCAGCCTGGTGGCAGGACGAGGACCGGGACTCCGGCGACGCCCGCCACGAAGTCGGGTTCGGCTTGCGTTTCGGACCCACCCGGTCGGCCAATGCTGCCACCGGGCGCATCGACGTTGTCTGGGACCTCGATCATGGCGACGGTCCGGTGTTGACCGCCACCACGCAGGGATTCTTCTGATGAACGTGACCGCCAGACCCGATGCATCCCGCAGTGTGGCCAAGAACACCCTGCTGCTGACCCTGGGGCTGTTGTCCGGCCGAGCTCTGGGCGTGATCCTGATCCGCAAGATGACCCCCATCCTGGGGACCGAGGGCATCGGGGTCTGGGGCGCGGCGGTGGACATCTCCGCCATTTTGCAGGTGGTCACCAACTTCGGCCTGGGCACCCTGCTGACCCGCGAGATCACGCGCGCCCGGGGCATGACCCTGCACCTGTTCTGGAACACGCTCAAGGTGCGTTGGCTGATCGCCGCGGCCTGCTACCTGATCCTGTTGCTCTACGTGGGCGCGGGGAGCTTCACGGACCTGGCGCGTCAGGCCACACTGATCATGGGGTTGGCCATCTTCATCGAGGGCACGAGCATGGCCTGCGACGCCGTGTTGCAGGCCCACGAAAAGGTGCAGTACCAATCCCTGGGCCAGATCCTTTCCGCCCTGGTCTACTTCGTCCTGGGGTGGCTGTGGCTGGATGCGGGCCACGGTCTGATGGGTGTGATCTACGCCAACATGATCAGCCGCGTCGTGCGCCTGGCGATCATGGCGCCGCTGATGTTCATGACCACGGGTCCCTGGCGGCGGAGCGCCGAGGGGGAACAGGCTCCGGATCTGCGCTGGATGATGAAGCTGGGCCTGCCCCTGTTCCTGGCCACCACCTTCGGCATCGTCTACACCAAGATCGACACGGTGATGCTGCGTCAGATGGTCGGGGATTCGGCGGCGGGAATCTACGTGTTGGGCCGGCGGGCCCTGGACCTGATGCTCATCCTGCCCAACATCTTCGGGACGGCCCTGTTTCCGGCCATGGCGCGCTACGGCATGAAGGACTCCGCCGACACGATCCGCCTGGGAGAGCGTTCCCTGCGCCTGATGATCACCCTGATGCTCCCGCTGACCCTGTTTCTGACCTTCACCGCCGGACCGATCATCCGCTTGCTGGACCCCAGCAGCGGCTTTGCCGATTCGGTGCCCGTCCTGATGATCGTGATCTGGGGCTTGCCGCTGCAGGCGGCGAACATCGTCTTCAACCGCATGCTGATCACGGCGGACCGCGAACGGGCCTTCATCTTCATCGGCCTGTTCTCCATGCTGGTCAACATCACCCTCAACACGCTGTGGATCCCGCGCTACCTGTATATCGGGGCGGCGGCCGCGACCATCGTCAGCATGACCGTCAGTTTCCTGCTGCACCTGCGCTACCTGGTGCGCTCGGGTTACCGCCCGCCGTTCCGCCTGGCCATCGGCGGCCCCGTGCTGGCCACGGCCGCGGCCTGGTTCGGCAGCGTGGGGGTGTGGAGCCTGCTGCGCCCCCAGTGGGGATGCGATGTCTTGTCCCTGCCCCTGCAGGACGGATGGTGGCCCTTCCTGGCGGTGACCGCAACGACGGGGGTTCTCTACGTGGGATTCCTGTTTCTGCTGAGGGTGATCCGGGCGGAAGATCTCCGGGTTCTGCAGAATCTGCTCAAACCGGGGAAACTCGCGGGTTGATTTCGGTACCTCGCTTCGTGTATTCGTAGGAGACCCGCATCGGGTTTGCAGCATCCCAGTTCCCGAGACCGGAAAGGTCCTCATGCAACAGCTCAACGATTTCGCCGCCGGCCTGTCGGGCACGGTCTGGGGCTGGCCCGCGGCCTTTCCCCTCATGGTCGCCGCCCTGCTGCTGACCGGACTGGTGATGACCGCGACACTGCGGTTCATCCAGTTGCGCCGGCTCAAGCACAGCTTCGACGTGATCCGCGGCAAGTACGACGACCCCTCCCATGAAGGGGACCTTTCCCACTTCCAGGCCCTGACCACGGCCCTGTCGGCCACCGTCGGCATCGGCAACATCGCCGGCGTCGCCACCGCCCTGCACTATGGCGGTCCCGGCGCGCTGTTCTGGATGTGGGTGACGGCGGTCTTCGGCATGGCGTTGAAGTTCTCCGAGTGCACCTTGTCCCAGAAGTTCCGCGTGATCCTGCCCGACGGCAGCGCCTCCGGCGGTCCCATGTATTACATCGAAAAGGGATTGGGGCGGTCCTGGAAGCCCCTGGCGGTGGCGTTTGCTGTGTGCGCCGTGATCTCCAGTTTCGGGTCCGGCAACAGCATCCAGGCCTTCACCGTTGCGGATCAGATCCGCGCCGACCTGGGCGTTCCGACCTGGATCACGGGGCTCCTGTCCGCCGGCCTGGTGGCTGCGGTGATCCTGGGCGGCATCAAGCGCATCGGCTCGGTGACCAGCCGGCTGGTCCCTTACATGGCCGTGATCTACGTGACCGGAGGGCTGCTGGTCCTGGTGCTGAACTTCGCGGCCTTGCCCGGAGTGCTGGCCGACATCCTGACCTCGGCCTTCCAGCCGGCGGCCCAGCTGGGCGGTTTCGCCGGCGGCTCGTTCATCTTCATGCTCACCTGGGGCGTCAAGCGGGGGCTGTTCTCCAACGAATCGGGCCAGGGTTCGGCTCCCATCGCCCACGCCGCAGCCAAGACGGACGAGCCGGTGCGCGAGGGCGTGGTGGCCATGCTGGGGCCGTTGATCGACACCCTGATCATCTGCTCCATCACCGGTCTGGTGATCCTGACGACGGGCGTGTGGCACGAAAAGATGGCGGACGAGATCCCCGTCAACGCCCAGTCGGCCATTTCGGCCATTGCCCTGGACGCCGAGATCGCCACCGACGGCCAGGTGCGCGGAGTCGACCTCTTCAGCGGCGAGGTGACGTGCCGGGACGGAGTGCCGGCCGGTTTGCAGCTGGTCCGCAACCATTCGGTGGTGGACGGGCCCCGGCTGTTGCTGTCCGACGGCTCGGGCTTCACGGGTGATTTGACGGTCAAGGAGGGGAGCCTGGAAACGGACAGCCTTCCGGGTCTCACCTTGACCGGCTTCATGGCCCAGAACGGGTCCCCCCTGACCGCATGGGCCTTCCAGAAAGGCCTGTCGCGATTCGGCGGCTGGGGCCACTACCTCATCACCCTGGCGGTGGTGCTGTTCGGCATCTCCACGGCCATCAGCTGGAGCTATTACGGCGACCGCGCGGTGGTCTACCTGTTCGGCACACGCTATGTCGTCTTCTACAAGCTGGTATTCGTCCTCATGAATTTCCTGGGGGCCATTTTCTCGCTGGAGATGGTCTGGAATTTCGGAGACACTGCCCTGGGTTTGATGGCCCTGCCCAACCTGATCGGCCTGGTTTTCCTGTCCCGGAAGGTCAAGGGCATGAGCGATGAGTACTTCGCGCGGGAGCAAGTACCCCTGCGTTGAAACCCTGGCCCGGTAACCGCTGCGACCCGGTTCGCGGCAAACTCGAGGTGCCCGACATCATGAGCAAAGCAACCGTTCCCGAGGCCGACCTCAAGCTGCGGCAGGCGAAATTGGCGAGCCGGAGTGAATTGACCGCCCGCAACTCCGAGCGACACTGGCTGTACGAGCAGTCCGTGCAGAACGTCGAGTTCGAAGTCGGCTTCATCGAGAGGGTCTACCGCAAGGAATTCGGCCACCGGCCCCATTCGCTGCGGGAGGACTTCTGCGGGACCGCGCTGCTGAGCGCCGCCTGGGTGGCCCGGCGTCGCGACAATATCGCCCTGGGCGTCGACCTCGACGGTCCGACCCTGGACTGGGGCCGCCGCAACAACCTGGCTCCGCTGGGTGAGCGTGGGGCGGCGGTGACCCTGATCGAGGACGACGTGCGCAACGTCGCCGGTCCGCCTGTGGAGGTGACCGCGGCCACCAACTTCAGCTGGTGGGGCTTCAAGACGCGCGCCGAACTCCAGGCCTATTTCCAGTCCGCCTGCGCGGGGCTGGCCGACGAGGGCATGCTGCTGCTGGATTGCTTCGGCGGGCCGGAAGCCCAGGTGCCGCAGATCGAGGAGCGCGAACTGGAGGGGTTCACCTACCTGTGGGACCAGGATGATTTCAATCCCATCACCAACGAGATCCGTTGCATGATCCATTTCGATTTTCCCGACGGCAGCCGCATGAAAAACGCCTTCCGTTACGATTGGCGCTTGTGGACCCTGCCGGAAACATGCGAAATTTTGCGCGCCAGCGGTTTTCGCAAGACCGTGGTTTACTGGGAAGGCACCGATGGGGACGGCGATCCCAGCGGGGTGTTCCGCCCCAGTACCAAAGGTGATCTGGCACCAGCTTGGGTGGCCTACATTCTGGCATTCCGATGAAACAACAAGGACCCGGTGAATCCGGCGCCGGTGGACCGGCGGATCATGGGGGCGACAACATGGACTTCAAGGTCTGCGCACAGTGCGGTGGCGAAATCGAGGGACAGGGCGTCCTGTTCAAGAAGAAGCATTTCTGCTGTGACGAGTGCTGCGAGGAATTCGAGGATCTGCTGCTGGTTGGCAATGGTCCCGATCCGGTTGATCTGGATCTCGGCGACGATGTGGACATCGAGGACGAGAGCATGGATGATTCCGCCGATCTGGAAGATCTGGACGAGGATCTGGACCTGGACCTGGACGATCTGGACGAGGACCTGGATCTCGACGATGACTTCTGAGCCCTCAAGCGGGAAGTTGCCGGGATAGAGGAAGCCGTCCCCAAGGGGACGGCTTCGTCGTGCTGCTCAGTGGTTCGCGGGGCTGTGATCAGCCGCAGCCGCTGCAGCCTCCGCTGTTGCAGTCGCCGGCTCCCGCCGCGCCCAGGGTGAGCATATAGCCCTTGCGGTAGGCCTCGTTCACGTAATCGATGGTCAGGCCGCCGCTCTGCTGCAGAATTTCTTCGGTCTGGTTGTCCAGCAGGAACTTGATCCCGTTGTTTTCGACGACCTTGTCGTCATCCTTTGGCTCATCCAGAGCCATGCCGATTGACGGCCCACCTCAGCCGAAGCCCTGGACGAAGAGACGGACGCCCTTGCCCGCATACTCGTTCCAGTCGAATCCGCCGAAAGCCTCGTCGGCCGTGGCGGAGACATTGATCAATTCAGCAACACTCACATCTACCATCCTCAAGTGGTGGCCCACCGCAGGGGCGGGCCGAAATCCATCAGATTCCCCCAAGCGCTCAATCGCCAGGGGGCTGATTCACCTTATCGGCACCAATCAAACATCTTTTCGCAAAAAAGCAACTTCCCGGCGATTCGGACCTCAGGCCCGGGGTGGGTTGTCCAGAGCCTCCTGTGCGTGATCCGGTTCGAGCCCGAACAGGTGCTTGAAATCCACCAGGAGCGTGAAGCTGACCGGCACCAGGATCAGGGTGATGGCCGTGGAGAACATGACCCCGAAGCCCAGGCTGGTGGCCATGGGAATCAGGAATTTGGCCTGCAGGCTTTTTTCGAGGAGCAACGGAGTCAAACCGGCGAACGTGGTCACCGACGTCAGCATGATGGGTCGGAATCGGCGCTGGCCGGCTCCCATGACCGCCTCGCGCAGGGGTGTGCCGGATCGGTAGGACCGGTTGATGAAATCGACCATGATCAACGAGTCGTTGACCACGACCCCGGTCAGGGCCACCAGTCCGAACATGCTGATCATGGTGAGGTTCATGCCCATCAGCAGGTGGCCCCAGATGGCACCGACGATGCCGAAGGGGATGGCGGTCATGATGATCAATGGCTGCATGTACGAGCGGAACAGCACGGCCAGCAGGGCGAAGATCAGCAGCAGGGCGAACAGGAAACCGCTGCGCAGGCTGCCCAGGGAGTCCGCCTGGTCCTTGGCCTGACCTTCCATGCTGTAGCTGAGGCCGGGATAGGCGGCAATGAGGTCGGGCAGGATGTTCTGGCGCAGATCCCGGTTGACCTCGTCGGCGTTGGCGAGGGCCTGGTTCACATCCGCGGTGACGTTGACCACCCGCTGGCGGTTGGACCGCTGGATGGACGCGAAGCCCCGTCCCATGGTCACCTCGGCCACCTGGGAAAACGGGACCTCGGAACCGCCGGGAGTGCGGATGCGCATGTTTTCGATGTCGCCGAGGGAACGACGGTCGTCCTCGGGATAGCGGACCATGACCTTCACCTCGTCGCGGCCGCGCTGGATCCGCATGGCCTCGGCGCCGTAGAACCCGGAGCGGACCTGGGAGGCCAGATCCGCGAGGGTCAGGCCCAGGGGGCGCGCGCCGGGCATGAGCTTCAGCTTCATCTCCACCTTGCCCTCGCGAAAGCTGTCCGAGATGTCCTGCACGCCGGGGTAGGCTGCGAGTTTCTCCTTGAGGACGTTTCCGGCGCTGGTGAGGTCATCGCTGCCCGACGAGGTCAACTGGACGAAGATGGGGCTGCCGCCGTGGAAAAGGTCGGCGCTGAAACCCAGGGCCACCGCGCCGGTGATGGGTCCGCAGTTCCGGCGCCAGCGGTCGGCCATGGCCCGGCTCGGAACGCCGCGGATTTCCGCAGGCAGCAATTCGGCATTGACCTCCACCAGATAGGCGCCCCCGGGTGTGGTGCCGCCGCTCCGCTCGTTGGCCTGGGGCTGGGAACCGACGTTGGTCGAAACGTGATTCACCAAGGGCGGCGCGTCGGCGGGGCGGTCGGCTGCGTACACCTCCAGGGTCTGCTGCAGGGATAGCTCGAGCTGTTCGGCGGCGGCCCGCGCCTCGGCCATGGTGGCGCCCTGGGGCAGGGTCAGGTCGGCGATCAGGTTGTCCGCGTCCACCGGCGGCATGAAGACGAACTTCAGATGACCTCCGGCAAACCAGCTGACGGTGACCAGCAGGGTGCCGACGGCGAGGGCCACGACCAGGGCCCGGTTCTTCAGGGCGAAATTCAGGCTGGTGCGGTAGGTCTTGTCCCGCAGTTCATCCATGCGGCCCTCGAAGCCGTCCTTGATCCTGGCGTACCAGCGGGGTCGGGGATCGTTCGGGACGACGCCGGCTTCGACCCGACGCACGCGGATGGTGGCCAGGTGGGCCGGCAGGATCAGCAGGGATTCGGTGAGGGAGAATACGAGGATGGCGATGACCACCACCGGGATGTTGAACATGAACTTGCCCATCATGCCCTCGACGAAGGCCAGGGGCAGGAAGGCCGCCACGGTGGTCATGACCGCGAAGACCACCGGTCCGGCCACTTCCCGTGTGCCCAGGGTGGCGGCGCTCTGGGCGTCGTGCCCGCGTTTGCGGAAGGTGAAGACGTTTTCGCCGACCACGATGGCGTCGTCCACCACGATACCGAGGGAAACGATGAACGCGAACATGCTGATCATGTTGAGCGACACCCCGAACCAGGGGATCACCCACAGGGCGCCCAGGAACGAGACCAGGATGCCCGAGCTGACCCACAGGGCGAGACGGAACTCCAGGGACAGCGCCAGGACCAGGAACACGAGCACCAGACCCATGGCGCCGTTCTTCAGCAGCAGGTCCATGCGGCTTTTGTAAATGGCCGAGCGGTCGTGCCACGTGGTGATGCCGATGCCCGGGGGCAGGTCGCCCGCTAGGTCCTCGATGTAGGATTTCACGAGCTTGGTCACTTCCAGGACGCCCTGGTCGCCGGTGCGGTAGACCGAGACCATGGCGGCGGGCCGGCCGTCGAGATAGGTGGCGACGTCCACGTCCTCGAAACCGTCCCGGATGGTGGCCAGCTGGGACAAGGGGACCCGCGAGCCGTCGGGCGCGGTGACCACCACGATGTTCCCGAACTCCTCACCGGTATAGAGTTGCCCCTGGGTGCGCACCAGGATTTCCCCCACGTCGGTCTTGACGCTGCCGCCGGGCAGGTCGAGGCTGCCGGTCTGCACCGCGCGGGTGACGGCGGCGAGGGTCAGATCGTATTTGCGCAGGGCCTTCTCGCTGACCTCGATGGAGATCTCGAAAGGGCGGGTTCCGTTGGTCACGGCGTAGGAGATGGTGTTGGTGCCCAGCAGGTCGTCGCGCACCCGGTCGGCCACCAGCTTCAGTGTCTTCTCGTCGGTGTCACCGTAGAGATAGATGTCGATGGCCTGTTGCTTGCGCTCCATCAGGGAGATGATGGGTTTCTCGGTTTCCTTGGGAAAGGTGATGATGCGGTCCACGGCGGCCTTGACGTCGTCCAGGGCCTGCCGCTTGTCGGCGCTGCGCAGCAGTTCGACGGTGACGGTGCCCACGCCCTCGCTGGCGATGGAGGTGATCTTCTTGACTCCCTCGATCCCCTGCAGCTTGTCCTCGACGATGAGGCAGACGCCTTTTTCCACGTCTTCGGGAGTGGCTCCCAGGTAGGGCACCGACACGGAGATCATGTCCATGTCGATCTCCGGGAAGACCTCCTGCTTGATGGACGAAGCGCTCATCAGACCGGCCACGCAGATGGTGATCATCAGCAGGTTGGCCGCCACGTGGTTTTCGGAGAACCAGCGAATCATGCCGTTCATCGTCCGGCTCCCTTCCCGGAGTCGATGGTGTCGCCGTTGGCCGCAGCCGGCTTCTCGCCTTCACCCTTGACCCGCACAGGCATTCCCTCGGTGACCACCTGCAGGTTGCTGGTGCAGATCATCTCGCCGGGTTCGAGGCCTGCGGTGATCAGGGTGTTCCGGGTTCCGGCATGGGCAACCTGCACCGGCCGGATGGTCAGGGTCCGCTCGGGGGTGATGACCCAGACCGTGTCGTCGGTGCGCAAGGCGTCGCGCAGGATGGTCACCGCCGCTGGGGGCGGGTCTTTGCGGAAATCCACGGTCACGAACATGCCCGTCAAAAGGGCGGGTCGGTCAACGCCGGCCCGGAAGGGGTCGGGGATCTCCACCACGACCGGCACCTGGCGGGTGGCGGGGTCCACCGTGCCGCCCAGGCGCACGGCCTGGCCAGGCCAGGTGGAGGTGTGGCCGGCCAGATCAGCCCGGACGGTGACGGGCGCGTCCGCCTTGCGGCCGTCGGCCACCCGGATCCACTCCATGTCCTCGGCGGAGACGGGAACCGTCACTTCGGCGATGTCGGTGGAGTAGAAGGCGCCCACCGTGGTGCCGGCCCGCAGGTACTGACCCAGGTCGGCCATCGATGCCTCGACGCGCCCGTCGAAGGGGGCGGTGAGGTAGCAGCGGGACAGGTTGGTCTCGGCGAGGTCGAGCGCGGCGGAGGCGGCGTCCACCGACGCGCGGGCCTGGGCGATCTGGGGTTCGTGCAGGACGAGGGGAGAAGCCTGCTCTCCGGCGTGGAGGCGTTCCCATTCCCCGCGCGCGATACGACCCTCCTGCTCGGCCATGGCCAGGGTGGTGCGGGCCGCGGCCAGGTTGGCGCGGGCCAGGGCGCGGGCCTGCAGGTAGTCGGTTTGTTCGATGACCAGCAGGGTGTCCCCCGCGGAGACGAATTCACCCGCTTCGAAGCGGAGAGACTTGGCCTCCACGCGGCCGTTGACCTGGGGGATGATCTCGATGCGTTGCTTGGCGACCACCGTGCCGTAGCCCGTGATGACCACCGGATCGACGGCGGGCTTGACGATCTGGGCGGTTACCAGAGGCGCGGGCCGCTCCGGCCGTTGATGGGCGGGCTTTGGCCGCATCTTGATCATGGCGACGCTGATCACGAGCGCCACCAGGACGACGGCCACGGGCAGGACGATGCGAAACAGGGCGGATCGCTTCACGGCGAAACTCCTTGGTTGGTCTGGGGTTCGGGGAGGTCGGATTCGGTGGCGTCCAGGGAGGGATCCCAGGGTCCGCCCAGGGCTACGATGAGGTTCACGCGCGCCGCGTTGCGCTGGCGCTCCACGGTCAGCAACTGGTTCTGGGTGGCATAGGATCGGCGCTGGGATTCCAGCATGACCAGGATGTTGTCCAGGCCGCGGCGGTAGCGGTCGGCGGCCAGCCTCTCGGCCTGGACCGCCGCCTGGGTGGCTTCGCCCAGGTCGCGCTGTTGCAGGGCCAGGTAGTAATCCAGATCCAGGGCGTTCTCCACCTCCGCGAAGGCCTCAAGCACGGTCTGGCGATAGCCGGCGGCGGCCTGGGCGGCGCGGGCCTCGGCGGCCTTGTACTGGGCCTTGGTCGCCCCGCGGTTGATCAGGGGCATGACGATGTTGCCGACCAGGGACCACACATCGGTTCCGGATTTGCCGAGCTCGGAGAGTTCGCGCGACGAGAATCCCGAACTTCCGGTCAGGGAAATGCGTGGATAGAGTGCGGCCTTGGCCTGACCGACCTGGGCCACGGACGCATGCAGCCGCAATTCGGAGGCCTGCAGATCGGGACGACGCTCCAGCAGGTCCGAGGGCAGGCCTTCGGGGACCGAGGGGAGGGTTGTGGCGGTCACCATGTCCCGGTCAGGCCGATCCCTGGGAGCCAGCCCGTGGGGATAGGACCCGCAGAGGATTTCCAGGCGCCGGCGGGCCGCCGCCAGCTGTTGTTGCAGGGGCGGAAGCCCGGCCTGGGCCGCCAGCAGATTCTGCCTCGCCAGCTCGAAATCGAGGGACGGAACCAGCCCCTGCCGGTAACGGTCCTCCACCGCCTCGAGCGTCTGCCGGTAGCTCGTCAGGGTGGCTTCGGTCAACTGGGTGCGCCCGGACAGTTCGAGGGTCTCGAAGCGGGCGTTGATCACGGCCGCGACGATGCTGCGGGCCAGGGCCGCCCGTTCGTGGTCGCTGGCCAGCAGGCTGGCCACCGCGGCCTCGTCTCCTCGGGCCACTCGGCCCCACAGGTCCGCTTCGTAGCGCGCGGTGGCGCTGGCCGAAAACGAGGTCAGGTGGGGCGAGACGAATCCCGGGAAATTGAGGTTGGCCGATTTGCTCCGGCTGGCGGTACCGCCCACTTCGATGCTGGGCCACCGGTCGGCGCGGGCGCCTCCGGCCAGGGCGCGGGCTTCGAGCACGCGGGCGGCGGCGGCCTGCAGATCCGGATTGTGGGCCAGGGCTCGTTCCACCAGGCTGTCCAGGGTGGCGTCGTGGAATCCGGTCCACCAGCGGCCGTCCCGGCCCGAACCCGCCTGAAGCGCCAGAGACGTCCTGACGGCCGTGCTGTCGTGGGCCGACCAACCGGCCGGGACTTCGGTTCCCAGTTCGGGGCGACGGTAGTCCGGCCCCACCGCGCATCCGGCCAGCAGGGAAAGGGTCGCCGCCGCAAGGATGATCCGTTTCAAGCCGATTCCTCCCGATTCATGCCGGTGATGGCGGCCGTGGTGAAGCGAGTGATGTGGTCGGTCACCTGCTCGATGTAAACCGGCAACGGTTCGCCCAGGACGGGGAAGATCCGCAGCATGATGCCGTAGGTCTCGTTTTGCGGGTCCATGGCTTCCTTCTTCACCCAGCGCATGATGAAATGGTGGATCTGGCCGACGATGCTGGCGATGATCCACGTCATCTGGTCCGGATCGAGTTGGGGCGCCACATTCTGGAGCGCGCTGGAGAAGCTGGAGAAGACCGGCTGGATCATGTTCTTGAACATCGCACCCCGATCGCACGCTTCCGGCTCGTGCAGCTCCCGGGATACGGCCATCAGGAACCCCGGCCCGCCGTCGGCCGCCAGAGTGCCTTCGAGGTATTCGTTCACCAGGGTGCGGATGACCATGGCCAGGGTGGGGGGTGGATTCGATTCCTTCTGCAGGGCTTCCAGCGCTTGCAGAGTGCGATCGCGCTGGGCGCTGAAGCGCCGGGCGCAGACCTCGTGGAAGAGGTTCTCCTTGCCCTGGAAGTGATAATTCACCGCCGCGATATTCACCCCTGCGGCGGCAGCCAGTTCTCGGATGGAAACCTCGTCGAAACCCCGGCTGGCGAAGAGGTGTTCAGCCGCTTCCAGCAGGCGGTCCTTGGTGGGAGGTGATGGGTCGGTCACGAAGGCCTCCTCGAAGCCTCAAACACTCGGTTGAAACAGAGAAATTAAACAACCGTTTGAATTGTGTCAAGGGTTGATTCCTCTCCCCAAAACAATCGTCCCCGGAAACCGAAGCCTCCGGGGACGATCTCATCACACTCTCCGTGTTCCCGCCCCGAGGGCGAGGCCTAAAGCGCGATGTCACTTGACCATGATCATCTTGCGAACCTGGACCACTTCGGCCCCGATGCGCAGACGGGCGAAGTAGGTGCCGCTGGCCAGATTCCGGCCGGCGTCATCCTTGCCGTCCCAGTGCACGGTGTAATCGCCGACGGTCAGGGCGTCCTGCATCAGGGTGCGCACCTTCTCGCCGCGAATGCTGTACACGTTCAACTGGACCAGATTGTCCTGGTTGACCTTGAACTTGATCGTGGCGTTGGGGTTGAACGGGTTCGGGTACAGGGCCGTCAGACCGCCGGCTTTTTCCATGGGGGGCAGCTGGCCCTCCACGGCGCTGGCTCCGGTCAGCACCAGGTACTGATCGGCGAAGGGGCGGATGACGAAGTTTCCGTAGGAGTACTCCATGAAGCCCTCGGGCTTGACCACGTCGCCGGGAATGGCCACGTAGGTCAGAGCCTGGGTCGGGGATACCGTCAGGGAGTCGGCCTGGGCGCCGGTGCTCGAGACATCGAACTCGCCGTAGGCGGCGAAGCCCAGGGTGTCCGTCACGGCCACGGGACCGGTCTTGACCCAGACGGCTTCCCAGGCTTCGCCCAGGTTGGTGGTCTGATCGGACAGAATGTTGGTGGCCACGTACGGGGCCGCCGGCAGTTCCTGTCCGAAGCCGGTCAGGTAGACCGCGTCGGCATTGTTGGGCACGAATTCGGTCATGCCGAAATATTCCGAGCCTTTTCCGCCGAGTGCGACGGCGTCGCCGCGGTAATAGCTGAATGTCCCGGAGGTCTCATAGACCAGGACCCCGCCGAAGGCGTAGGAACCGGATCCGGGATTCACGGCGGGCTCCTGCACGTAGAACTTGCTGGCGGCGCCAGAGTCCCCCGTACCGACGGTGACCACACCTCGGATGTTCAGGAACTTGCCGTTGAAGGAACTCGACTGGGAGGCGCTGTCGGGGTGGGCGTACTGCATGGCGTAGATGCTGGTGAAGCCCACGGCCATGCTCCGGAATCCGGTCGGGGCGTTGCCCGGCTGGGTAACGGTCTGGACACCGGTGTCGGTGGCCTCGATGTAGAAGTCGATCTGGGAGCTGGAATGGCCACCGGGAATGGTGCCCGCCCAGGTATCACCCGAAGTGTTGCTCATTGCCGTGGTGCTCCACGCGCCGGGGATCGTGCCGTCACTGTCCCGGTAATAGAGGTTCGCGTTGTTCACGCCGAAATCGTCGACGATGGTGGCCGAAATGGTCACCGCATCGGCGGCCTCGGGAACCCAGTTGTCGGCGTTGACGCTGGAGATCACGGGCAGGGTGTCCCCACCGGGGTTTTCCACCAGGTCGGCCTGCCAGCGGGGCTTCAGTTCGATGGTGGAGTTGAAGGTTACCACGGGGGAGGTCACCTGGTAGGTGTCGCCCAGGGCCACGGCGCCGATGTCCACGCCGGTGGTGCTGTCGATGTAGACCAGGATGGTGTCGCCCAGGCCGTTGGCCAGGGAAAAGTTGAAGGCGTTCTTGATGGCCACCGTGCCGATGGTCGAGACCAGGGTGCCCACATTCTCGTAGGTGGCGAGGATGTCCTCGATGTTCATGGGCGTGGGGACGACGGTGTTGCCGGTGGACAGGACGGTGAAGGTGGCGGTTCCGAGCTGGATTTCCCCGCTGAAGGCGCCGACCGTGCCGGTGACTTCGACTTCGCTACCCTCAGCCACGGAGGTCCCACTCTGATAGATGGAGATGCCGCCTGTGGCGCCCTGGATGTAGTGCGAACCGGAACTGTACCTCAGGTTTTCGTAGACGACTCCGTGAACGGTCACGACCTGACCAGCGAAGGGGCTCGCCGGCACGCCGACGGGGGTGTAGGTCTGGATGGTGTCGATGTCCGTATACTGGGCCGACGCGACGCCGCCCAGACACATCAGGCACATACTCAGCAGCGCCACACCAAAAAGATGCTTCTTCATCCTTTCGGCCTCCTTAATTTGCAAGGGTTCAAAACTAACCTTCTCGCGATCACTCGGTATCAGGTGTCAAGCGATGGGACCCAAGTGGGAAGCGAGAGATGTCCGGCCAAGCCGGACGGGGATCCTCAACCCGCGGGTCGGGCTCCCGATTGTTGGACCTTTCTGATGGTCCGGGTGTGGCGCCTTGACCAAATTTCCCGGAATTACCACCTCCTCCCAAAATGTATCGTTGGATGGCAAAAACCCATTGAATCTCACTAATCGAAAGTGATTGTAACACAAGGTAAAGGGTTTTGGGGAAAAATGATGTTAATCTTGGGTTATTTCCATGTATTTCGGCAAAAACAGAAATCCGATGTCCCCTCTGGGCCAATTGGCGAAAAAACAACAGGATTCGGGCTTTCTGCGCTCACAGATACTCCGGTTTGACCAGGCAGCGACCCGTCATTTCCGGGGGTTGGGCGATTCCGAGCAGCCCCAAAATGGTGGGCGCGATGTCGGCCAAGCCCCACGGTCCCTTGCCCAGGGCGTCCAGGTGGCCTGCGAAACGCTTTCCGGCCACCACGAACGGGACCGGGTTGAGGGAGTGCTGGGTCAGAGGGGAGCCGTCGGGTCCGATCATCTCATCGCAGTTGCCGTGGTCGGCGGTCACCAGCCAGGTCGTCCCGGCGGCGAGGCTGGGCGGCATGATCTCGCCGAGCAGCCTGTCCAGGGTGGCGAAGGCCTGGATGGCGGCTTCGAGATCGCCGGTGTGTCCGACCATGTCACCGTTGGCGAAGTTCACCACCACGATGTCGTGGCTGCCTTTGGTGCAGGCCTCGGCCACGACGGCGGCCACGGCGGGGGCGCTCATTTCCGGTTGCAGATCGTAGGTGGCGACCTTGGGGGAGGGAATCAGCTTGCGCTCTTCGCCGGGAAACGGTTCCTCGCGTCCTCCGTTGAAGAA
The DNA here is from genome assembly GCA_002790835.1 of bacterium CG_4_9_14_3_um_filter_65_15. Taxonomy (GTDB): domain Bacteria; phylum Krumholzibacteriota; class Krumholzibacteriia; order LZORAL124-64-63; family LZORAL124-64-63; genus JAHJTW01. The sequence goes on from PFVX01000022.1 coordinate 57,736, forward strand.
GTAGGTGACGTGGGCGTACTTCTCGGTTTCGGCCGTTCGCAAATTGCTCAGTCCCTCCCGGGCGAAGACCTCGGCGAGACCGTTGCGGGGCTGGGCGGGATGGAACATCGCCGGCAGATCCATGGTCTCGTCGTAGGGCGTCATGCACAGGTAGGACACGCGGGGGCGGTCCGGCACGGGAAACCCGTCGAAGCCCTCCTGCTTGAAGGCCCACGTCAGTTCGCGGGCCCGGTCGGCCCGGAAGTTCCAGAAGAACACCCCGTCGCCGCCGCCGATGGTGGCCACGGGGGCGCCGTCGGGAGTGACGATCACGGTCGGTTGGATGAATTCGTCGGTGGCGTCTTCGGCATAGGAGGCGCGAACGGCGGCCACGGGATCGTCGGCTTTTGCGCCCTCGCCCCGGACCAGGGTTTTCCAGGCTTTTTCCACCCGGTCCCAGCGCTTGTCCCGGTCCATGGCCCAGTAGCGTCCGCACACCGAAGCGATCTGTCCGGTGCCAATTTCGGTCAGACGCGCCTGCAGATCCTCCAGATAACCGGCTCCGGCGTGGGGGTCGGTGTCGCGCCCGTCCATGAAGGCGTGAATGAAGATCTCGCCGATTCCGGCCGCTGCGGCCTCGCGGACGATCCCCAAAAGGTGGTCGGTGTGGCTGTGAACACCACCGGGTGAGACCAGGCCCAGCAGGTGCAGGCGGCCGGAGCCGGCCATGACCGAAGAGACGAACGGGGCCCACGCCTGCGCGCCGGTGAATTCGCCGTTGGTGAAGCTGTTTCCGATCCGGACCAATTCCTGGGGAATGGTGCGGCCCGCTCCGATGGTCAGGTGGCCCACTTCACTGTTGCCCATCTGGCCCTCAGGCAGTCCCACGGCCAGTCCGCCGGGCTCCAGCGTGGTATGGGGGAAACGCGTAAAGAGGGAGCGATAGAATTCCGGCTCGGAGGCGATGACCGCGTTGCCGACCTCTGATCCGGGGCCGGTGCGGTAGCCGACTCCGTCGAGGATGCAGAGCACGAGGCGCGGGCGGGCAGGTTCGGTCATGGCGGCTATCGCTCCTTGGACAGGATCGTGCGGGGTCGGGACAGGAGTTCCGTTTCCCCCAGTGACATCATGATCATGCGCTCCACAGGATAGACGTCCTCGGCGGCGTTCGCCTGTCCGGGATCGCCCGGCAGGGAGCTCAACCCTGCGCCGGGCTGCAGGATGGCCCGGGTGACTTCCCGTCCGTCGGGCAACAATTCACTGACGCGCAACAGACCGGCCTTCAAGTGGTATTCGCGATCAGCCCTCGGGTGGAAGAGTTGGGACGAGACCAGAGTCACGGTAACATCCTCGTCGCCCGGGCGGTCCAGCCAGCTCCCCGGCGGGCCGGCTTTGCGGACCAGACGCAACAGGTTCGAAGGGGAAGTTTCGGGGGATTCAGGGGACACGAATGCCTCCGGGTTGGGGTGCGAACGGGTCGCTCATGTGTCCTTGTAGGATACCCGGTTGGGGCGAGGAAGCAACCATTCGGCTGCGGCTCAAGCGATACGGAAATTCCTAGCGCGATAAACCATACCATATTACTATGGTATTTGCTTTTCATGATCATCTGGGCCTCGGGTGTTCAGGAAGCGGTCTCGTTTCGGGGGGATAACTTGTTGCCATGAAAAAAATTATATGGTTTCCGCGGCATTGGTCAGCCTTTGCGCTGGCGGGCGTTTTGGCTTTGGGATGGGCCAATATCGCCGGTGCGGAGGATGCCCCGGCGCCGGTGGCGGCCCCAAAAACCGCCGGACTCGGCGAGGTGGCGGAATTCGAGGAACACCTGGGCGGGATGATCCCCGTCGATCTGACATTTTTCGACGAGACCGGCCAGGAAGTGACCCTGGGCGAAATCCTGGACAAGCCCACCATCCTTTCGATGGTGTACTACGACTGCCCCGGCATCTGCACGCCCCTGCTCAACGAGGAGGCGGACGTCCTGGGCAAGTCCAACCTCGACCCGGCCAAGCAGCCCTTCCAGCTGTTGACCGTCAGCTTCGATCCCCGTGACGACTTCACCATGGCGGCGGCCAAGCAGACCAACTACCTCAAGGTGGTCGGGCGCGACCTGCCGCCCAACACCTGGCGCTTCTTCACCGGAACCCAGGAGAACATCGACCGCCTGACCGAGGCGGTCGGCTTCCGCTACAAGCGCGCAGGCAAGGAATTCACCCACCCCGGCGGGCTCGTCATGATCGCTCCCGGCGGCAAGATCGTGCGCTACCTGTACGGCATCCAGTACCTGCCGTTCGATTTCGAGATGGGGGTATACGAGGCGGCCAAGGGCTCGGTCCAGCCCACCACGGCGCGGCTGTTGAACTTCTGCTTCAGCTACGACCCCTCGGGGCGGACCTACGTCTTCAACCTGGCCCGCGTGGTCGGGATCGTGATGCTCGTCTCCCTGGTGATCTTTATCATCTTCCTGTTCTTCAGCACCCGCGGCATGCGCGGAAGAAAGGATAAAGCCCATGGCAGGTCCTGATGGCGGCGCTCCCGCTTTCGGCACGACCGGCAGCTATCTCGACACGTTTCCCGGATCGCAGGGGGCGTGGGGCTGGCTGACGACGGTCGATCACAAGAAGATCGGCCTGATGTACGCCTCGGCCATGTTCACCTTTTTCCTCGTGGGCATGGCCCTGGGGCTGTTGATCAGGTTGGAGCTGCTCAACCCCGGCACCCAGTTCATCGGGCCGCGCGCCTACAACTCGGTCTTCACCCTGCACGGGGTGATCATGATCTTCCTGTTCATCGTGCCGGGGATTCCCGCCATTCTGGGCAACTTCATCCTGCCCCTGCAGCTGGGCGCCGACGATGTGGCCTTTCCGCGGCTCAACCTGCTGAGCTGGTACGTTTACATGGTGGGGGCGGTGATGGCCATCGTCTCGCTGTTCACCAACGGAGGGACGCCCGACACCGGCTGGACCTTCTACGCCCCGTACGCGGTGACCACCGACACCAACGTCTCCATGGCGGTGATGGCGGCCTTCGTCCTGGGGTTCAGTTCGATCCTCACGGGGATGAACTTCATCACCACCATCCACCGGCTGCGGGCTCCGGGCATGGGCTTCTTCCGCATGCCGCTGTTCTGCTGGGGGCTGTACGCCACGGCTTGGATCCAGATCATCGCCACCCCCGTGGTGGGCATCACCCTGGTGCTGCTGTTCCTGGAACGGGTCCTGGGCATCGGATTCTTCGATCCCTCGCGCGGAGGCGATCCCATCCTGTACCAGCACCTGTTCTGGATCTATTCGCATCCGGTTGTCTACGTGATGATCCTTCCCGCCATGGGCATCATCTCGGAGATTCTGCCCGCCTTCTCCCGACGGACGATCTTCGGCTACAAGGCCATTGCGATCAGCTCCATGGCCATCGCCGGAGTGGGTTACCTGGTGTGGGGCCACCACATGCTGACCGCGGGCATGAGCGACACCGCCCGCTGGGTGTTCAGCCTGCTGACGTTCTTCGTGGCGATACCGACGGGGGTGAAGATCTTCAACTGGCTGGCCACCCTCTACAGGGGGTCCATCGAAGTCCGGGTACCCCTGCTGTGGGCCATGGGCTGGATCTTCCTGTTCTCCATCGGCGGGTTGACCGGGTTGGCCCAGGGCGCCCTGGCCACCGACATCCACCTGCACGACACGGCCTACATCGTGGGGCACTTCCACTACACCATGTTCGGCGGGGCGGCCGTCGGCCTGTTCGCCGGCATGCACTTCTGGTTCCCCAAAATCTACGGGCGCATGTATAACGAGAAGCGCGCCACCTGGGCCTTCGGTCTGTTCATGGTCGGCTTCAACATGACCTACTTCTCGCTGCTGGTGATCGGCCTGATGGGCATGCCCCGGCGTTACCAGGATTACCTGCCCCAGTACCATACCGGCCACGCCATCTCCACGGTGGGTTCGTGGGTCATGGTCTCGGGAATCCTGCTCATGTTCTTCAACCTCTGGCGCGGTTACCGCAACGGCAAGATCGCCGGGGACAATCCCTGGGGCGCGACGACCCTGGAGTGGAAGACAACCTCGCCGCCGCCCTTGCTGAATTTCGCCACGCCGCCCACGGTGACCACCGGGCCCTACGACTTCACCGAGATCCTGGAAAAGGGTCATGACCCGGAGGCTCGTTCATGAGCGCGGAGAACACCATGGACCAGGTCCACCAACTGGAGCACCACTACGACCCCGAGGGGTCGAAGACCGGGATGTGGCTGTTCCTGTTCACGGAGCTGCTCCTGTTCGGCGGGTTGTTTCTCATCTACGCGGTGTACCGCTCCATGGACGCTGAGGCGTTCCATCACGCCGCCGGGGAACTGAACAAGGCCCTGGGCTCAATCAACACCGTGGTGTTGCTGACCAGCAGCCTGACCATGGTCCTGTCGATCAACGCCCTGCGGCGCGGGACCATCGGACGTTGCCTGGCCCTGCTGGGCTCGACCTTGGCCCTGTCCTGCGTCTTTTTGGTCATCAAGTTTTTCGAGTGGAGGGCCAAGTACCACCATGAGATCTTCCCCGGCATGGAGCACCTGCATTCCCTGCCCAACGGGGAGGCGGTCTTCTTCAATCTCTACTTCATGATGACCGGCCTTCACGGAATCCACGTGGTGATCGGAATGATCGTGATGTTGGTGATGGCCGCGAAGATCCGTGCCGGGAAGATCACTTCCGCACGACCCGACGCCCTCGAGTACACGGGTCTGTACTGGCACTTGGTCGACCTGATCTGGGTCTTCCTGCTGCCTTTGTTCTACCTGACGAACTAGAGCCGGTTGAAAGGGATTCGCGCATGAATCAGACAACTACCCTGGGCGGCAAGGCGGTGGTGAAAGCCCACCTTCTTCCCGACGGACTTTTCGTGCTGGTCTGGGTCGGCCTGCTTCTGCTGACCGCGGCCACCGTCTCGGCCTCCGTGTTCTTTCCGGGCAAGATCGGCATTGGCGTGGCCCTTCTGGTCACGCCGGTGAAAGCGGCGCTGATTCTCTTGTACTTCATGCATTTGAAGTACGAGAAAGTCGGTTTCCAGGTGATGTTCCTGGCCGCCGTGGGCATCCTGGCCACCTTCATGGGCCTCACGTTTTTCGATTACCTCCAGCGATAAGGGCGGGGCATGAACGGCGCTTCGAGTTACGCGGGCCTGGTGGATCGGGCCTTCATCTTCATCCTGGGCACCTCGGTCCTGCTCCTGGTGGGGGTCACGGCGGTGATGATCGGGTTCATCATCCGCTACCGCCGCAGCAAGAATCCCAACCCGGCCCAGATCGAGGGCAGCGCGACCCTGGAGACCATCTGGACCGTCCTGCCCACCATCCTGGTGCTGGTGATGTTCTACTACGGTTGGGCGGGCTTCAAGGTCATGCGGGACATTCCGGACGGCGCCGAGCAGGTGACGGTCAAGGCCAAGAAGTGGTCGTGGCTGTTCGAGTACGAGAACGGCAAGGAATCGACGGAGCTGATGGTGCCGGTGGGCAGACCGGTGGCCCTGAACCTGACATCCTCGGACGTGATCCACAGTTTTTTCGTGCCGGCCTTCCGGCTGAAGGAGGATTGCGTGCCCGGCCGCACCAACCACGCCTGGTTCGAGGCCATCCGGCCGGGTCGGTTCGATTTGTTGTGCGCCGAGTACTGCGGCGACCAGCACAGCGCCATGCTGTCCAAGGTGGTGGCGGTTCCGGCCGACTCCTTCGACGCCTGGTTGGGGCTGGATTCCGGCCCGCCCACCGGCCGCCAGTTGCTGGATCTGCGGGGTTGCGCGGCCTGCCATACCATCGACGGCAAGAAGCTGGTGGGCCCGTCGTTCAAGGGAGTCTTCGGGGAGAAGGTTACCGTGATGACCGACGGGGTGGAAAGGACCATCGAGGTGGATGAGGACTATCTGCGTCGCTCGATCCTGAACCCCAAGGCCGATCTGGTGGGGGGATACGAGGACAAGATGCCTGAACAGCGCGACCTCGTCACCGACGAGGAAGTGGAGGCCATCATCAAGTTCATCAAGGGGCTCCGCTGACGGTGAAACCCTGGCTGGAACTGCTGAAGCTGCGGATCACGGTGGCCTCGACGGTCACCACGATGGTGGGTTACGTCATGGCCCGCGGCCGTTTCGACGGGGGCCTGGCGTTCGTGGCGGGTGGGATCTTCCTGCAGGCCTGCGGGGCCGCGGCGTTGAATCAGATCCAGGATTCGGCGGTGGATGCACGGATGCCCCGAACGGTTGGTCGCCCCTTGCCCTCCGGACGCATCAGTCGCCGGGCCGCCTTGATCTACGTGGCCGCCCTGCTGGCCATCGGCACCGGCCTGTCCTGGCTGGTGTCGCCCCTGGCCGCCCTGCTGGGTCTGGCCGCGGCCGTGGTCTACAACGGAATCTACACACCCCTGAAACGCGTGACCCCCTTCGCCGCCCTGCCCGGCGCCCTCATCGGCGCCCTGCCTCCGGTGGCGGGATGGGTCGCGGCGGGGGGATATCTCAGCGACCCGGTCATCCAGGTCGTGGCCTTCTTCTTCTTCCTCTGGCAGATTCCCCACTTCTGGCTGCTGCTGCTGTTCTATGAGCGCGATTACCTTGCCGGGGGCATGCCTTCCCTGTTCGACCGCTTCGACCGCCGCCAGGTGACCCGCTTGACCTTCCTGTGGATCGCCGCCGTGGCCGTTGCCGCCCTGCTCATGCCCCTTTTTCGGGTGTTCGATCATCCCTGGCTGGGGTTTGTCCTGGCGGGTGCGGGCCTGACCGTGGTGTTGAGGGCGTTGGCGTTGTTGCGGGATCCCCTTAGGGGATGGGCATCCGGTTTCGGCCGCACCTGCCGGCTCAGATTCATGGAGATCAACATCTTCGCCCTGCTGGTGGCCATTCTGATGGTGGTCGACGGGATCTCCTGAGCGCCAAACCTCATCCCCGATTTCGGCTGATAATTCATTGACATTTTGGGATATTTTTGGGATCATGACTTTCTCGCCCAGTCTCGGATTAGGGATACCGGGATTTTTTTCAAGATTATAGTTGAATAATTGTGGTCTCGACCGCAGGCATGGATGCCTCATGCCTGGATTTTGCGTGAATCCAGCGTGGTAGAGCAAACTTCGGCCAAGGGGGTGATCTGTCCTGGCATCGGGCCGTGATCGGCCCGTGTCCTGATTTTTCGAATTCGTCAGCTATTTACCATTTTTCCGGAACGGGAGGGAATCACATGCGTGAATTCCAAAAGAAGCACCTGCTGGCAATCGCCCTGCTGGCTTCGATGTTGGCGGTCACTGCCCAGGCGGCGACCATCAACGTGCCCGTCGACCATTCCACCATCGAGGCCGCCATCGCAGCGGCAGCACCGGGGGACATTATCGAGGTCGCGGACGGGCCGGCCTATAATCCGGTCGGCACCCTGACCATCAACAAGGCCCTGACCATCCACGGGCAGAGCATGGGGGGCGTAGTCATCAACATTCCCGCAGCCGGAGGCTACGGCATCTCCGTGGGAGCGTCCAATGTGACCCTGAGCAACTTCACTCTCGTGGCCATCGCCGCCAACGAGAACTATCCCATCCACGCCAGCGGGACGAGCAATCCGCCCAACGGCTGGGATTATCTGACCATCCAGGACGTCACAGTCCAGGGAGCCCATCGCCGGGCCGGAATCGACGTCCACGGCTACAACCATGTCCTGCTTTCCGGGTTGTATTCCAGTGATGCCTGGGGCGGCAACGGCTTGCAGATCACCGGTTGCGTGGACGTTTCCGCGGACTACATCACAACGACCAACAACGCCTGGGGGAGCATCGCGATCTACAGCTCCCAGTATCTCAACCGCGGCAGCTCCGGTGTGACCATCGACGGGACCACCTGCAGCCTGGGCGAGCAAAACCTCTTCAACCAGGACGAGTTCGGCTATTTCAACACTGGGATCACCGTGACGGGTTACGACTACCTGGTCCGCAACGCCGCGGTGGTGGGATACGACTGGTACCAGGACACCCTGGCCGACGCGAAGGCCTTCGCCTTGGCCGCCGAGGGCGGGGCGCCCGGCAACTATATCGAGACCATCGTCGGAGGGACCTTCACCGTCCCCGCGGGCTTGACCATCCAGGCCGCGGTCGATGCGGCCGCGCCCGGTGACTTCGTCAGCGTGGAAACCGGCCTTTTTCCCGAGCAAGTGCACATCACCAAGAACCTGACGGTGCAGGGCGCCGGGACGGACTTGACCGTGATCCAGGCACCCGCTTCCTGCCCGCTGTTCTTCATGACCGGTACCAACCAGAACCACCCGATCGTCTTCGTCGATGGTGCGACCACCGTCGACATGTCCCTGATGACCATCGACGGCGACGGACAGGGCAACGCCAACTACCGGTTCCAGGGCGTGGGCTTCTGGAACAGCGGCGGTTCGCTGACGGACATGAAGGTACTCAACATCATGGACACCCCGTTCAGCGGCGCCCAGCACGGCGTGGGCGTCTACGCCTACAACGACACCTCCGGGCCCTACACCATCGCCATGACCAACGTGCTGGTGGACGACTTCCAGAAGACCGCCGTGGCCCTCAGCGGTGACGGTCTGACGGTGGCCCTGGACAACGTGACGACACCTGGCGGCGGCCCGACCTCGGTGACCGCCCAGAACGGGATCCAGGTCGGCTACGGGGCGACCGGCACGGTGGCCAACTGCACCATCAGCGGCATGGATTATACGGGCGACAGTTGGACCGCCTCGGGCATGATATTGTCTAATAGCACGGGGTTCGGCGTGGACAACGTCACCCTGACCGGGTGCCAGACGAGCGCCTACATCATCGATGCCAGCGGCAACTTCGACAACTGCACGGTGACCGCCCCGACGGGCGACGCCATGTATGTCTACAGCACCGGCGCCAAGTCCGGCGTGACTCCGCGCCGCCTGGCCCAACCCTTCGACCCCAGGGCGGGCAAATCCGCCGACAAGGCCGCCGCCAGCGTGAGCATCGACGGCGGGACGTTCATCGGGACCGGCGCTGCCGACAGCTGGGGCCCGACGGCCTACGGCTACGGACCGGCGACCTTCACCCTGACCAACAGCGAGGTGACCAACTGGGATTGGGGTGTGGTGAACTACGATTTCGGCGGAGCCACCTTCAACACCAACATCCACGGTTGCAACATCCACGGCAACACCAGCTACGGCTTCTTCACCAACGCCACCGTGGCGGCCGACGCCACCTGCAACTGGTGGGGGGATCTCAGCGGGCCCGACTACGCGCCCTTCAACCCCAACCCGGCCGGTGACGCGGTGACGGACTTCACGTCCTTCGCGCCCTGGCTGGACTCCGTGGGCGGAACCTGCAACCAGTACGGCGACAACAACATCGCCGCCGCTCCGACGGGCGAGATCTCCGCCTGCAACACCTGCTTGACGGTTCCGGTCGAGTTCACCCGTTTGGACACGTCGCCCCTGCGTGGCGTTTCGGTGACTTTCGAGCTGAGCAGCGAGCTGGAGCTTTGCAGCGGCACGAGCTCTATCAAGCTGGCCACAGGCACGGGTAGCTTGTACGACGGCTACGGCAACACCCAATTTTTCGTCGTCGACAACGGCGCCGGGTCCTACACGGCCGACGCCACCCTGCTGGGCACCCCCTGCGGGGTGACTGCGGGCGGCACCGTGTTCACCGTCGATGTGACCAGCGCGTCGGGCATCATCACCGATACCACCGGGATGATCACCGTCACCAGCGTTACTGTGCGTGACTGCGTCAACGTTCCGCTGCCCGGTATCCCCGGACCGGCGGCCACGGTCACCATCAACAACGGTGCGCCCGGTGTTGTGACGGATCTGAGCGCTGCGCAGCTCAAGACCGGGAACGACACCAACGGCACGACCAAGATCAATCTGACCTGGACCGATCCCGTCAATCCGGACCTGGCGACAATTGAGATCTATCGCAAGGGCTTCGGGGATTATCCCGAGTACGACGACGGTACCGGCGCGGTGCCGACCGCACCGGCCACGCCGGCGGCCGCACTCACAGCCGGCTGGTCCTTTGTCGCCAGCGTCGCGGCTGGTGCTCAAGCCTACCCGGACGAGCCTGCGAACCGCGATTTCTGGTACTACGTGGCGTTCGCGAACGACGGGTGCAACGACAGCGCCGTCTCGAGTATGACCGACGGCACGCTGAACTACCACCTGGGCGACGTGGTCAGCGTCCCGATTCCGGCGGATCCGGGAGAAAACGTGGTTGATACTGCGGACATCTCCCGTCTTGGCAGTCACTATGGGATCTCCCTGGCTCTGTACGGGGACGCGTATAACTACCTGGACGTGGGTCCGACCACCGACTACAGCGTGGACGCGCGGCCGACCACCGACAACAAGGTCCAGTTCGAGGACCTGATGATGTTCGCCATCAACTACGGAAACGTTTCCAAGTCCTTTGGTCACCCGGTGGCGGCGGCCGTCAACGCCCTGGCGCTGGAAGTCACAGTCAACGACGGATCAGACGGCACTATCGAGGCCACCCTGACCATGTCCGGCGACGGACAGGTGCAGGGCTTGAGCGCGCCCCTGGCGTGGAACGGCAGCGTCGTGCGGCCGGTGGGCATGGTTCCGGGTGAAATCATGGCCGCCCAGGGCGGACAGAATTTCGTTGCGGCACCCGAACTCGGCACCGTCGACGCAGCCCTGTTCGGAATCCGGGACGCCGGCATCTGCGGGACGGGCGTGCTGGCCACGGTCCGTTTCGAGCGTGTCGGCCCTGGTGATCCGGGAATCGGCCTGGGCGATGTGGTCGCGCGTGACGCGGAGAACAAGGCCGTTACGATTGACGGCAGTATCCATGGTGGCGAGGTCGGCGGAGTTCCGACCATGTCCGTCCTCAACGGAAACGTCCCCAACCCGTTCAACCCGACGACGACCTTCTCGTTCGTGCTGGCCACGTCGGGTCACGTCAATTTGAGCGTGTACACCCTGCGCGGACAGCTGGTGTCCACCCTGGTCGATGGGAATCTGGGGACCGGTCCCCATTCCGTCGAGTGGAGTGGGATCGACGACTCCGGTCGCCGGGCTTCCTCGGGGATCTATCTGGTGCGCATGGTCGCCCCGGATCGGATCCAGAACCGCAGGATCACCCTGGTGAAGTAGAGTTCAACCCGGGCGGGCGCCGCAAGGCGCCCGCCCACACCGGCACGGCGAGGGAGTACCGACATGATCGACTTCAAATCACGATACCGGATGCGGGTCCTGTTGCCTGCCGTCATCGTATCGTGTCTGATTTCCGCCCCCGTGGCGGCCCAAACCGCCGGATTGAGCCTCGTGCCATCGGTGGGGAGTTTCGACTGCGGGGAAACGTTCACCCTGGATCTGATGGTCGATGCGCAGACCATCGACCTGCACGGATCTTCCGTGGTGCTGGAGTTCAACGATGCAATTCTCGCCCCGTTGGCCGTCCAGCCCGGTGCCCTGGTGACCGGCGCGGCTTGCCCCTATTTCTTCGACTGGACGAATGCGAGCGCGATCGGTGACAGCATCGCCGTGGATCTGGCCAACCTTGGCTGCTCGGTGGAGGGACCCGGATCCATCCTGCGGGTAACGTTCGAAGGATCCGTGTCGGGGGTCTCGGCTGTCGACTGCCGCAGCGGCATCCTGCGTGACAGTCTCAACCAGGATATCCCGTACACCTGTACGGGCGCCGAGGTGAATTACCTTTGCCCGATCGCGGACGACCCGCAGGCATGGGGTTCCCTCAAGGCCCTATACCGTTAGGTGACGACATGAACAGGCACAACTGGGTTTGGGGAATGATCGTCTTTGCTGCCTGTTGCCTGCAAGGAAGCAACGCCCTGGCGGCGCCTGCCGGCGCCGCTGCCGACACGGTGCGCGTGGGTTTGACCGCCATGGGGGTGCCCGCACCGGTGGTGGCCCAACCCGGGGACACCCTCACGGTCGACATCGAAATCACGCAATCCGGTCCGGATTTCAACGCCTACGACGCCTACCTGCGTTTCGATCCGACGGTTCTGGAATTTCTGCCGCCGGTTTTTCTGTCCGACCAGATCGGCCCTTTGATGCTGGATGCCTGCCCGCAGTCCTTCCATATTTTTTCCCAATCACCTGACAGCATGTCCCTGGAAGTTCACTTCAGCCTGCTGTGCGCGGGAGTCTCGGTCACCGGTCCGGGCGTGATCTACCAGTTAAAGTTTCGTTGCCGGAATGTGAATGCCTACACACACCTCGACTTGTTGGATGAACCCGGCCGGGAGACCCGGTTCATCATGAACGGCTATCTCGTCAAACCGGTTGCCAAGTCCGGCCTCCTCGTGCAGGTGGGATCCGGAGCGGCCCCGGCTCCGGAACTGCAGCAAAGCCGGATTCTCCTGCGGGCTGGACCCAACCCTTTCAATCCCCGGGTAGAGTTCGCCTTCTCCTTGCCCAAGGCCGGACCCGTGGACCTGGCGGTCTATGATTTGCGTGGCCGTCTGGTGCGCCAGTTGATGACCGGAGGGATGGATGCCGGCCCCTGCATGATGTTCTGGGACGGTCGCGATTCCGCCGGTCGCCCCTGTGAAGCGGGTGTGTATTGTGGGCTGGTGCGTGCGGCCGGCATGACCGGCAGGGTGCTCGTGACTCTCCTTCCCTGATAGGATCCGCCTGTTGATCGGTTTTTCAGTTCCTTGATGATGACCACCGAATATTTTTGAATCCCGAGAAGGGAAAGGTGGAGGCCATGATTCTGTTATTTGATGTATTATCCCCCAAGCGGCACATATGTGCCGTTTGGGGCATGATAGGTGAAAAATGGAGATGGGCCGCAACCGTTTCCCCAGGCGCGCTTTGCTATAAATAGAGCCTGTCCCTCTACAGCCTACCGCTTTGATCACAATCGGTTAGCGAGAAAAACAGTGGGG
>PFVX01000069.1 GCA_002790835.1 bacterium CG_4_9_14_3_um_filter_65_15
ACCATCCGACCCCAATCGCGATAGGCACATTGATACCTTTATTTATTTCCACTGCCTAAGCGGTCTGTCGGGTGCTAGAACTTGGCACTGTCCAGTAAATACAATGATGGGAAAAACACCTACAGCCTGATCCTTGACCACGGAATCCATATACGTGCTGCTCTCGTTGTGAGGCAACACACTGAAGGATCGGCAGATGGCAAAGAAAAGCTCGAGCCAAGCCAAGGCCTCACCCAAGCCGAAAACGGACACGGCCAAGGTCAAGATCAAGGCCAGCCGAATTCCTGAAGATTTCCCGATTGCCGGAATCGGCGCCTCGGCCGGCGGCCTGGATGCGCTGGTTTCCCTGTTCAAGGCCATGCCCGCCAAGACCGGGATCGCCTTCGTGGTCGTCGTCCATCTGGACCCCACCCATTCCAGCCTCATGCCTGAACTCCTGCAAAAGACCACCGAAATGCCCGTCCACCAGATCGAGGACGGGATGACCGTCGAACCCGACCGGGTATACGTTGTCCCGCCGAACAGGGAATTGAGTATCCTGCACGGCACCCTGCAGTTGCTGGAACTGCCGGATCCGCGCGGCGCCATTCTCCCCATCGACGCATTCTTCCGTTCTCTGGCGCTCGACCAGGGCAACAATGCCATCGGCATCGTCCTTTCCGGAACCGGAACCGACGGGACGCTGGGCATCAAAGCCATCAAGGGCGAACTGGGCATGGTCATGGTGCAGGACGAGGAGTCCGCCAAGTACCCGGGAATGCCGAACAGCGCAAAAACCACCGGCCTGGTCGATTTCGTGCTTTCCCCCGCTCAGATGCCCGCGCAATTGATCAGATACACCCAGCATGCGAACCAAAATACCAAGCCCCCTGTCGAACCGTGTTCGCGGGAGATGTCCCAGGAGTTGCAGAAGATCTTCATCATTCTGCGGGCCAAGACAAATCATGACTTTTCCCTCTACAAGAAAAACACCATATCCCGGCGAGTCGAACGGCGGATGAACCTGCACCAGATCGACGATATTTCGGTCTATGTGAAATACCTGAAGGATAGCGACCGCGAAGCCGACATCCTTTTCAAGGAACTGCTGATCGGAGTGACCAGCTTTTTTCGTGACCCGCCCGCCTTCGATGTCCTGGAGAAAAAACTGATTCCCGAACTCCTGGCCACCAAACCGGATGGTCAGACGTTTCGGGTCTGGGCTCCCGGTTGTTCCACCGGGGAAGAACCCTATTCGATCGCGATCATGCTGCACGAGTGCATGGAACGACTCGACCGTCACTTTCATGTCCAGATATTCGCGACCGATCTCGACGAAAGCTCCATCGTCGCAGCCCGCACTGGCCGTTTTCCCGCGAGCATCGCCGGCGATGTCGGCCCGGATCGGATCGACCGCTACTTCATTCGGGGTGATGACAAGAATTTCCAGATCAAAAAATCGATCCGCGAAATGCTCGTCTTCGCCACGCAGAACGTGATCAAGGACCCGCCATTCACCAAGCTCGACCTGCTGTGTTGTCGCAATCTCCTGATCTATCTGAATGCCGAACTTCAGCAAAAGCTTTTGCCGGTATTCCACTACAGCCTCAACAAGGATGGGATACTCTTTCTCGGCTCCTCGGAGACGGTCGGCGCGGCGACAGGCGAGTTTGCGACCCTGGACAAGAAATGGAAAATCTACCGCCGGAAATCATCAGCGGCCATGACACCTCCCATTATGAGCCAACCGTCCGACCAATCGCATTTCGAGGCCCGGGACCCGGTGACTTCCGGAACCGTGGAAAGAGCGGAGGCCCTGAGCGCCCTGCAGATTGCCGAATCCATTTTGCAACAAAGCGGCCTACCCCCCTGTGCCATCGTCAATGATTCCTTCAACACGGTCTACATCCACGGCAAGACCGGACGGTATCTGGAACCATCCGAAGGCAGGGCCAGCCTGAACATCGTAGAGATGGCGCGTCCCGGGCTGAAAACGGATCTGGCCGTGGCCCTGCGTCAGGTCGTCACCAGCCAGCAGGCCGTCACCCGCAGGAACATCCGGATCGACGGCGACCAGGGTGATGTCGTGGTGAACCTGTCGGTCAAACCGATTCTGGACCATACTTCCGTGCCCGGCCTGATCATGGTCGTGTTCGAGGACGCAGCAAAAGCAGGGAAGCCGCAGAAATCCCGCGCCCCCGAATCCCGGGAAAACAAAAAGCCCAAAAGGGTCGCCGATCTCGAACAGGCCCTTTTGCACAGCAACGAGAGTCTGCAAACCATTGTCGAAGAGCTGGAAACCTCGAATGAGGAACTCCGTTCGACCAACGAGGAGCTCCAATCCACCAACGAGGAACTGCAGAGCACCAACGAAGAGCTGGAGACCTCGAAAGAGGAATTGCAGTCACTGAATGAGGAGTCCGTGGTCATCAACGCCGAACTCCAGGCCCGCATCGACGAATTGACCCACTCCAACGATGACCTAAAGAATCTCCTGGATAGCGCCGAAATCGCCACAGTATTCCTGGATACCGAGCTGAAAATCCGCCGCTACACAGCCCCCACCCTGGACATCATTCCCCTGGAAGCCACCGATGTCGGACGCCCGCTCAAACACCTCGCCACGGAACTGGTGGACGTCGACCTCGCCGAACAGAGCGAATTGGTCCTCGACGATCTGGCGGTCCGGGAATTCCTGGCGCATACCAAGGACCACAGGCATTTCCTCATCAGGCTGCGGCCCTATCGCACCACGACCAATGTCATTGCGGGGGTCGTCATCACTCTCGAAGACGTCACCAAGCGACAGCGGACCGCAGAAGCCCTTCAACAGTCCGAGAAGCGGCTTCGCACCCTGTTTGAACTGTCCAACGATTCGATTTTGCTGATCGATGCCCAAACTGAGCGGATTCAGGAATGCAACCACGCGGCTTTTGAACGCCTGGGGTACTCACGGGACGAGTTCCTCTCGTTGACGGTTCCAACCCTCGAAACCCCCGAATCTCCGGATACGATTTCCACCCACATCGCAAAAATCGTCGAATCCGGTGAGGACGAATTCGAGTCGAAACTCAAATCCAAGGACGGGACCACCCACGAGGTCTTGATCAAAGCGAAGGTGATTTCCATCGGAGAAAGAAATTTTGTCATGGCCACGATTTCCGACCTCAGCACCGGCTGAGGTCCGACCGGAGTTTTTTCGCAAGACCGCGGAACGATTATATCAAGAAGGGAATGGCATGAGCCAAGAAACGAAAAATTCAGAAAGCCTATCCATTTTGCGTCAACGTGCCCTGGAGAAGCTGCAACAGGACACCGAATTGGATTTGCGCCGGCCGCTGGGGGACACGCAAAAACTGCTCCACGAACTGCGCACCTACCAAATCGAGCTGGAAATGCAGAATGAAGATCTCCGCCGCACACAGGCCGAACTGGCCGAGTCACTGGACCGCTATTCCGATCTCTTCGACTTTGCACCCGTCGGCTTCGTGACGACGTCCGACAAGGGGCTGATCCAGGAAGTGAATTTTACCCTGGCCCACATGCTGGGTGTTGCGACGACCGCAATGATGGGCCATCCCTTGTCGGATTTTGTCGACCCGGATTCCCAGGACATCCTGTATCAGCACTTCCGCCGGTTTCCCTCCGTCAAAAAAAATCAAAAATGTTGCCTACGCTTCACGCGCAGCGGTGCTCCCCCACTCGATGTCGAACTCGACACCGCCCCATCCCCTCGAACCGGAACGGGCAGCTATCAACTGCGGACCGCCGTAAGCGACATTGCTGACCGGGTGCTGGCAAACGCGGAAAGGGAATCCCTCGAACGACAGATCCAGCAGGCCCAGAAACTGGAGAGCCTCGGTGTCATGGCGGGGGGAATTGCCCATGATTTCAACAACTTGCTGACGGCCATCCTGGGCAACGCGAGCCTGGCCCTGGAATCGCTTCCCGCCGAATCGCCGGAGAGATCGAATCTCGAGGAGATCTTCAGCACCGCCGAAAGCGCGGGCGAATTGGTTCATCAGATGTTGGCCTTTGCCGGCCATGCCCAAATCTCCCAGGAACCCATCGACACCGATTCTTTCATCCTGGGGATCGCGAAACTCCTCAATGTCTCCATTTCAAAAAAAGCGAACCTTGATCTCGAGCTCGGCAAAGACGCTCCACCGTTTTCCGGAAACCCTTCCCAGGTGCGGCAGGTGATCATGAACCTGGTCATCAACGCCTCCGAATCCCTTGGCGACAAGCCCGGAGATATCACCCTTTCGACGGGAAGCGCCCATTTCAACGGCACCCGTTTCGATGGAGATCAGGAGTGTTCCCGCCTTTTTCCCGACGAAAAACGGCCAATGGGTCGATACACCTTCTTTGAAGTGAACGATAGCGGAGCGGGCATGGACAGTACGATCATGGACAAGGTCTTCGATCCGTTCTTTTCGACGAAATTCGCCGGCCGCGGGCTGGGCCTGTCCGCTGTTCTCGGCATTGTTCGGGCCAACGGCGGTGCAATCAGCCTCACCAGCACCCCAGGCGACGGCACCACATTCAGGGTCTATTTTCCGGCACTTGCATTCCCCGACCAGAAATCCGAGAAAAAGGGTGCCGCTTCGACCCCGGGAACAGCTTGGCGTGGGAGTGGGCGGATCCTGCTGGTCGACGACCAGGCCGCCGTTCTCAATGCTGGACGCCAAATGCTCGGACGGCTGGGATTCGATATCCTGACCGCAACCGATGGACGAGAGGCTTTGACCGTTTTTGAGAAACACAGGGATGAGCTTGTCTGCGTGCTACTGGACCTGACCATGCCGAACATGGATGGCAGCGAAGCTTTCTTGAAAATGAACGAACTCGCTCCCGATGTCCCGGTCGTGGTTTGCAGCGGCTACGCCGAAAATGATATCGCGCAGCAATTCGCCGACACTCAACCCACGGCCTTCCTAGAGAAGCCCTTCAGCCTGAAAGACTTGACGCGAATCCTATCCGGGATCTTGGCGGGCTGATTGCCGACTTACGAGCCAATATTTCCATCCCGAAGGACGATCTTCCGCGAGCCATCATCCAGAACGGCCTCGATGGTCGGCTTCAAGAACAGGTAATCCACATGCACCCGGGATACGCTCCGGCCTCCGGGCATTCCCTCGTTGCTGCCGAAGGCGATGTGGGCGGTGCCACCGACCTTTTCGGCCTCCAGCATCCGTGGAGTCAGCCGCGCGCCGGGATTCAGGCCGATCCCCAGTTCCGCGATGGTGCGGCTGTCCTGGTCGGTATCAAGCAACTGGTTGATGACGGCGACCACTCCATCGTGGTCAGAGGTGACGGAGATCACACGCCCCGACTCGATCTTAATGGTCACAGGGGTTGGCACGTTGCCGTAGCTGCCGAAACAGCCGTCGACAACCAGGACTCCCTCAGCTCCGTTTTCCACCGGACAGCAATAGACTTCCCCGCAGGGCAGGTTGCTGCCCGCCTCCACGGTGGCCTTCACGTCGGTGACGAACCGGCGGCCGCGAAGATCCAGAACCAGATCGGTGCCCCCCGGGGCGGTGATGTGCAGGGATTCGACACCGGCGAATGCGGCAATCAGATGGTCGGCCCGGGAGATCATCGCGGCGTAGTCCACGTCCAGGGGTCCCCCCACCATCATGTCTTCGTTGATACCCGGACTATGTCCCATGCGAATCGCCCCGTCGGTCTCGATTACCCGAATCCAATCGATGCGGAAGGGGATTTCTCGGTCGTCCCCGGTGATGGCGTTGATGACGACGGTGGATCCCGGCAGACGACTCAACAGGTCGGCCGGAATCGCCTTCAAGGGACGTTCGGCCTGCGGCAGGACATAGGTCTCGACCGGGCAACCATGGCGCTCGGCGGCCCGGGCAAAGGCCTCACCACAGGAGAGCGTTTCCTCGTCTGTGACCACCAGCACCCGGTCGGAGGGATCGAGTTCCAGGACATGGATCATGGCCTGGAGCGCAGCCGAGGTCATGGTTTCGATGCGATTCATCTGGGATTCCTCCTGGTTATCCGGTTCGAAAGTCCGAATAGGGATTAAGGCCCCTCGAGGACCCAGCCGAACAGTACCCCGCCACCCCCCAGGAAAACCAGGGGCAACAGGGGAACCTTCATTGACACAGAAAGGTGCCCCGGATCAAAAATGCGACGGGGCTTGACAATAAAGGGTCGATGCCGAAAAGCGGTTACCGGAACGTGCTCTTGGCGGTCCCCCAGTTGAGTTCCTCCACATCAACCGGCAGCTCGTCGATGGCCACGGACCAGTTGTCCAGATAGGACTCCGTGGCGCCGATGAAGGCCTTCGCACGGACATAGCCGAAGGTGATGGGAGCCCCCGAAGCCGAAAAATCCGGATGTGAAGCGGGATTCGTCCAGGTCGTCGACGTCACCGAAACCTCTTCAAAATCGGCAGCCGTCAACGCGGTGAGGGCCTCGTTCTGCCAGGGCAGGGTGAAGCTGTTGGGCATCGCGTTGCCCGGCACGATGTAGAATTGACCGCCCTGTTCCAGAGCCGGCCCCCACATCATCCCCCCGCCGATGCAGACGCAACGATGGTCTTCGGAATAGTCGATCAGGTTGATCCCACCGAGGGACGCCGGGTTGGCCACCGCCGTCGTATTGAGATCCACGAACAGGGAACGATCCCAGCCCGAAAGCGGCGATCCACTCGAGGTGTTGCTGATGTCTCGGTATTCATCGGGAACTCCGCCGGAAAGGCTGGTGGTGGCGCTGGCGGTGGACGTGCCGGTGACGAACGCCTGGCCCGACCAATTCGCCGGGTTGAATACGCCGTCTCCCAGGATGAGGGCCTGGGCAGAGGAAGAAAATCCTATGGATCCGGCCAGAACCGCCAAGGCAACGGTCCGAATGCGGATGGATCCCCGATGGTGAATGCTCATGGTATTTCCCCTATCCAGGGTGGCGAGAAATCCCCGGCGCTCATCTCAACAACAGATTCCCATCGCTTGATCTGGGCTTAACCGGAAAAAGGACAAATTTGATTGTATATCATTTCCCGCTCCCCGTCAATTCACCCGTGGGCAACCGGCGCAGGCTGGTGTTCGGTCCCGGGCCGACTTATTCTGAAGCCAGGAAAAGAGGTGGCTCATGCCCCACAAGGATCAATTGCATCTGGAAGCGGAAGTCCTCACCTGCCGTGAAATCCACGAACTGCCGGGAGATTGGGCTCCGGATGTCCTGCAGAGTCTGCTGACGGATCTGGAAATCGACACCACCGGCGTGGCCGGAGCCGACCTTCTGGACCTGGTCCAGATGGCGGTCGGTGATCTTGAGCCCCAGGAAGCCGGAGTCGCCGTGCTGCGGACGGTGTTCGGAGATCGGATGTCGGCGGGAGTGCGAGCCAACCTGGCGTCCGACCTCCAGGAAGACCGGCCCTGGGAGGAGTTTGCCGACCTTTCATTTCAGGCCGGTATCTTCACCGCCACGGTGCTGCTCCAGAAATCCCTACCCAAGCTGTATGGCCTACCCGATGCCACGCGGGCGGAAGTGGCCTTCACCGCGCCGACGCCGCAGGATGCAAAACTCGTGAGCAATCTCTCGAGCGGCCAACTGGTCAGGGCCTTGGCTCCCGGGTTGGGCGATCGGTCCATCGTGACCCGGCTGTATGAAGAAGGCCTGGCCAGCGGTCCCTTCCCGGAAGCCGAGCACATTCTGTGGCAACGGCACCTGCGCGAGGACCCGCACGATCCCCGGCGGATGGTCTTGACCGTCATCGGGGCCCATTCCTTCCTGGCCGGCCTGAAGGACGCCAACCCCTGGCAGGCGGAAATCGATCTGGATCCTGGGACCTAATCCGGAGGCGTCAGAGGTGTGCCCGAATCCGGTGTACCCCGGTCCGTCAAGGCTTCTGCTATGGCCCAGACGCCGGCGCCAAGCCTATCCCCCACGACGGCGATGACCTCTTGCCGATCCAGATCCGGTTTGGCGCGCAAGCATTCCTGAACAGCGGCGACCGCCTTGATCTGATCCTTGCGCACGAGATGGACCGCCGCCAGCGACAAACGGGGCAAGTATAGCCGGTCGTCTTCCTTGCATGCGCTTTCGGCCGCCTCCAGCGCTTCGTTTTGGGCATGCCCGTTCTCCGGGTTCGACTCGATCGCCTTCTGCAGGATCGGCAGGGCCCGGTCCACATGTCCGACATCGGCAAGGGCACACCCTGCCAGGCCGAGGATCGTCGAATCCTGGTTTTCCAAATCCAGCGACCTTTCCACCGCCGCGATAACCGCCGGCACGGTGGCGTCATCATCGCGCAACAAGCCGACCCGATGTCCAAGCGCCAAGAGCAGGGCAAGATACGCATGGGATAAGGCAAAATCCGGTTCCCGCGCGATTGCCATTTCGATCATCCCGGCGGCCTCGGTAAAGGTCTTGCGGTGCCATCCCTTGAGCGCCAGCAGGACGATGGCCTGCATCAGCGTTGCGCGGGCACCCGACTCGCCCGGGTCCATCTGCATCTCGTCCGCCATGGCCTGCATCAAGCGAGGCTCGAGCCGCCTGATCACCTTGTGCAGCAGAATCTCCTGCTCCCCGGCTCCCGTCGGTGTCACGAACCGCTGACCCCAGATCTGGACACCATGGTCGCCATCGAAGGCGAGGCCATGCGAGGTGTCACCTGGGTGAGGGTCATCGACGTGCCCAGCGGGCAATGGGGCATCGGGGGCAAGGCCCTGACTGCGGACGACGTCAAGGCGCTTCAGGTCGGCAGCTAAGCCGCTTTGCAGCCAACCGGTCCGGAGGCAGGGGGATTGCCTGACCTCCGGACCGCGGCTCGGACCTACCGCGCCAACCCGCGCTGCCAATCGGTGACCAGATGGAGATAGGAAACCTCGGCCCTGAACACCGGGTCCGTCCCCGCGTGCAGGAGCCTCTTTCCCGCCGGATCGAGGTCGAACGGGCTGCCGGAAGAGCCGGGTTGTTCGACACGCACCGCTTCTTTCGACTTTCCGACCCGGAAAGTCTGACCCGTGCCGTCCACATCGTATCGGCGCAGATCCCCGGCGAACCGGATGACCCAGAGGTGCTTGCCGTGCGAGTCCCACTGGGGATAGACGGCGCCGTCGCTGGTGACCTGCCATTTGCGCGCCCCGCCGCCCGCGGGCATGACGAACACGTCCCAGCCGGCCGCGGTGGTCGCATGATAGGCGATCCAGCGGCCGTCGGGCGAATAGATGCCGCCCCCCACGCTGTTGTCCGGGGCCGACCCCACCACCACCGGTTCGCCGGCCGCCGCATCCAGGTCCAGCCTCACCATTTCCATGTTCGCGTCCTCGCGAGCCCGGTCCAGCAGGATCATTTTCCCGTCGGGGCTGACGCTGCTGGGGAAGACCGCGAGGGCCGATTCCAGCAGGACGGCTGTCCCACCCATCCCCTCGACCGGCTGTTCGAGAATCCGGAACTGGCTGTCGGGCTTGGCGGTGTAGAAAATGGATCGCCCGTCCGGGGACCACAACGCCGCGTTCTCGTCTCCGGGCAAAAAGGTAAACCGCGTTCTCAGGCCGGTCTCCAGATCCACGAGCCACAGATCCTGGCCCTCGTTCGAGGCCCCCTCGACGACCACCACCGCCCTTTTCCCGTCCGGAGATATCCGCGCAAGGCTCAACTGCCCCGGCTCACCCACCGGCTCCTCGACTCCCGTTTCGGTATCCATCCAGGCCAGTTGTTTCTGGGCCAGGGAAGAAGCTCCGGTCTGATAGGTCATCATGCCGCTCTGCGACACACCGAACACGCTGATTTCGGCCCCGTCGAGGGTGAGAATGTTCTCGACCAGGGGCGTACCGCCCGGGATGGCCCGCTCCTGTGACGTGTCGAACGGGGTCGCCATGAGCACGCCCTCCCGCACCGTCAACAGGGAGCGGTGATTGAAATCCGCGTTGGCTTCGGACTGGGCGATCATCCGGGGCGCCTCCGTCGTGTCCAGGGAGGCCAGGAAGATGTCGTTGTCGTTACCGGTGGCCTGGACCCGCGCCACGAAGAGAAAATGCCGGCCATCGGGCATGAAGCGCGGATGGCGGTGGGAATCGTAGCCCGCCCCGAGGGTGGTCAACTGCTGCGGGGTCCCGCCGATTTCCGGCACCACGAAGATCCCGGAATTGTAACTGGGGGCGAAGATGATCTGTCCGGACGTGTTCCACGAACCCCCCTTGCCGTTTTCCGACGGGCAGATCGTCACCGGAGGCCCTCCCCTCACGGCGACCTTCTTCATTTTCTTGCCGGCCTCGTCGAAGAACCCGATGAAGCGGTTGTCCGGGGACCAGAAGGGGTAGTTCGCGGATTCGGTGCCGGGCATGCTCACCGATTCGCCCTGATTCAGATGACGCAGGTAGAGCAGGGTCGTGCCGCCCTCATCGACCGCCGTGAACGTCACCATGGTTCCGTCGGGCGAAGGGACCGCCGGCCCCGGGGCGGTGCTTTTCAGGTCGTAGTCGGTATGCGGCGGCGGGGGCAGCATGGTGTGAAGGACCCGCCGCGGCTCGGGCTTGCCCAGCACCTTCCACCCCAGCAGCGTTCCGCCGAGAACACAGGCCAGGGCCAGGACCACCATGAGGGCGACGGGGGGCCTTTTGCGACTCGCATCTCCCTGCATGGGCGCCATGCCCAGCCGGGAAAAGCTGAGGCTCGAGGAGCTGGCGCCGCCTTCCTGCAGGAAGATCCGCGCCTCCCCGATGTCCCGCAGCCTTTGCCGAGGGTCCCGGTCCAGGCAGCGTTCGATGAGATGGCAAAGCTCGGGAGCCTGATCCACCGGAAGATCATCCCAGGTCGGTTCGGCCCGCAGGACCGCAGCCAGGGTGTCGCTGACGGTCTCGCCCTGGAACAGCTGCCGCCCGGTCAGCATCTCGAACAGGATCACCCCGTACGCCCAGATGTCGGTGCGGCGATCGAGGCTGGCGCCCCGGGCCTGCTCCGGGCTCATGTAGGCCGCGGTGCCGAGGATGGTGCCGATCTGGGTCAACGCCGCCGTCATGGTGGGCAGGGAGCCCGAATCCCGCTTGGCCTCCCCGTCGCCGAACCAGGCCTGGGCGAGGCCGAAATCCAGGATCTTCACCTCGCCCTCGTCGGTCTCCATGATGTTGCCGGGTTTGAGATCGCGGTGCACGATGCCCCGTTCGTGGGCGGCCTCCAGGCCCGCGGCCATCTGCCGCGCGATGCGCCTCGTGTCCTCCACCGTCGATGGGCCTTCGGCCATGCGGGCGGTCAGATCCCGACCCTTGATCAGCTCCATGACCAGGAAGCGCGTCCCCTCGACTTCCTCGAAGCCGTACACCGATGCCACGTTCGGGTGCTGCAGACTCGCCAGGGCCCGGGCCTCGATCTGGAAGCGGGCCTCGCGCTCCGAATCCCCGCTCAATTCCGCGGGCAGGATCTTCAGCGCCACATCCCGGCCCAGTTTGGTATCCCGAGCACTGTAAACCTCGCCCATGCCGCCCTTGCCGATCTGGGCGGTGATTTCATAGTGGAGGATTCTCTTGCCGATCATGGACGTCCCGTTTCCGGAGTTCTCCAGGGAACTCACAAGCAGCTGACCCAACAGGCGGTGATGATATTGGATATCGGCTACCATTATAGTCTGGTTTTGATAGGGTGTCACCTAGGGAATTGGAGAGACCCCGGCCGCTCCCCCAGGGCCGCCAGTTGCTGATAACTGATTACGGGGTATGAAATGACCCTGCCGACCGGATGGGCGGCGGGGTTCGTTCGATCCGGCAAGTGGCTCCCCAGCCTCGTCGATTCCCTTGGTAGAAAAACCCCGCCGCCCATCAGGGCAGCGGGGTTCGATCAACCCGTGGGCTGATTTCTAACCTACCAACGGTCGCCGCCGCCGCCACGGCCGCCGCCGTAGCCGCCGCCACCACCACCGCCGCCGGTGCGACGGGGACGGTCCTGGGCCTCGTTCACGCGCAGCGCGCGTCCGCCCATTTCCTTGCCGTCCAGTGCCGAGATCATGCCCTGCATGGCGTCGTCGTCCACTTCGATGAATCCGAAGCCGCGGGGACGGCCGGTTTCGCGGTCGTTGATCAGCGCCACGGAGTGAACCGTGCCGAACTCGCCGAACAACTGGGTGATCTCATCCTCGGTCGCGGTGAAGGGCAGGTTGCCCACGTACAATTTCTTCACAGTCTTGTCTCCATTGCCGGCTTTCCGGCTTAACCGAGCGCTCAGGACCGCCAGCTTGTTCCAGCGATATCCCCTGCGCATCTCCTGGCCCGGCGGTCCGTTGGACCCCCGAACCCCATCCCCCGACAGTCGGGGGAATCTCCAGCCTCGCGGCGGCAATCGGTGCCGCAGCCAGAGGCAAATCGTTCAACTGCGCAAAATGTGGCCTGGGAGACCACTTTGCAAGCCGCTTTTGGGCATTTCCGAGCCTAACCGAACCCCTGGGGCCTTTCGCATATTAGCACAGAAGCTCCCATAGAGGAATCCCAATCACCCCTGTCCCCCCTGACAGCAAGAATGCGGCCGCTTGATGGCAGCCCCGGCTTATTCGTAACTGAGTGCGTCGACCGGATTGAGTCTGGATGCCCGAATGGCAGGCAGCAGGCCGAAACTGATGCCGACCGCCGAGGAAAAAACCAGCCCGATGACCGCCCACTCGAACCCGCCCTGCCCGATCATCCCGTAGGTATCGAGAAACGTGGTGACCGGAATCAAAATGTACTGGTCGAATCCGCCTCCGAAGGCGGAGTTCTTCTTGTCGAAAACACCGATCTCCCGGTACTTGCGGCCCTCCACCCGCACATCCTTGCCGATGGGGTCGGCGAAGGGAAACAGTTCCTGTCCGATGGCAAAGCCGATGACGCAAACCTTGTGGTGGTTTTTGACATCGATCTGGGAGATGTTTCGACCCTCGCCGACATAGTGGGTGTTGTTGGCCGGATATCGGGTGTGCCGCCGCAGATCGAACTGTTCGGGTTGGTCGATTCCCCCCGGTACTCCACCGAATGGCCGAAGTCCCAGATTTCGGCTCCCACCAGCTCCACAATTCGCCACCTGCTGGCGAATCATATCGGCATTTTCCACCGTCAGGGGCGGACGCCTCATGGCCCGGCACCGCTCCCTGTCGGAGTTGAACCCCGCGGGCCACTTCTGGACCTGGAAGACCTGCGCCCCCAGGACGCTCATTTCCTTCTCCATCGTGGAGTGCACCACGGATATCGCGGTCATCACGGCGATGATGGAAGCCACACCGGCCACGATTCCGACCAGCGTCAGGACGGACCTCAGCTTGTTCCTGATAATCGCCCCGAAGGACATGATGAACGCGTCAAGCAGACGCATGGCCGGGACTCCCGCGTTGGGCGCTATTCATATCGGAGGGCCTCGATAGGATTGAGTCGTGAACCGCGGATGGCCGGAACCAGGCCGGCCAGCACGCCCACCGAGATGGAAACCACCACGGCGATGAACAGAATGGGAAACGACACGCTCGCGGGCAGCAGCAACTTGTTAATCACCGCGGTCAGGATCGAGGCCACCAGGATTCCGATCAACCCGCCGAGCAGGCATATCGAAGCCGACTCGAACAGGAACTGAAGCAGGATGCTGTGGGGTTTGGCGCCGATCGATTTGCAGATACCGATCTCCCGGGTGCGCTCGGTAACCGAAACGAACATGATGTTCATCACCCCCACGCCGCCGACGAACAGGGAGATGCTCGTCACGAGCAATCCCACCAGGTGCACCACCCCCATCACGTTGTTGAAGGCGCCCACCAGGGTGTCGAGCTTGTTGATCGAGAAGTTGTCGTCCTCCGTGGGGCGCAGTTTCCGGATCTTGCGCATTTCCTCCTTCACCTCGAACTCCAGCTCCCCCAGGGCTTCCTTGGACGGGGCCTTGACGGCGACATCCACCCCCTGCCGCCCCCTGTTTCCCCCGTACGCCTTCACCTACGAGGTGATCGGAATGTAGATCTGGCGGTCGAAGTTGGGGCCGCGGAGGAAGCTCCCGCCCTGCTTCTCCATCACACCGATCACGCGAAATCGGGTGCGGCCGATGTGGATGTATTGGTTGAGAGGCAACTGTTGTAAGTCCAGAAGCTGGAGGCCATCGGGACTCTTGCCGGCGGCATCGCCCACGACTTCAACAACATGCTGGGCGTGATCCTCGGTAACGTCTTGCTCGCCCTAAACCTGCTTCCGCCCGACGACGAGGCAACCGAACTGCTTGATGCCGTGGCAACTGCGACCGAACGTGCACAGGGATTGACCCGCCAACTTCTGACTTTTGCGAAGGGCGGCGCGCCGATTCTTGCGTCACGGGACATCAACTCGATCATTCAACAGGCATCGATCTTTTCTTCCAGCGATGCACGATCGTCGTGTGAATTCGAGTTGGCCGATAATCTCTGGAACGCCGAGGTCGACGCCGAACAGCTCGACCAGGTCATCAACAATCTGATCATCAACGCCAATCAGGCCATGCCGGATGGCGGTCGAATCTCGATCTCCACCTTCAATGAGGAAGTGACTTGCGAAACCGGCCTGCCGCTGGAACCGGGCGGGTACATCCATATCCGAATTTGGGATGAAGGATCCGGCATATCGCCCGAGGACCTCCCGCACATCTTCGACCCCTACTTCACCACGAAATCAACGGGCAGCGGATTGGGCCTGGCCACCTCCTACTCAATCGTGTGCAGGCACGGAGGCCACCTCTCCGTCGAAATCTTCCGGCGGGAAAAGCAGGCTAATCGTGAATTCGCGGCGGTAATCCTCGATCTGACTATCCCCGGCGACATGGGCGGATCCGATGTCATGCGGGAACTTCTTGAAATCGACCCCCAGGTGATCGGCGTGGTTTCGAGCGGCTATTCCAACGATGTGGCCCTGGCCAACTACCGATAATTCGGTTTCCGGGCGGTGATTCCGAAGCCATACACGCGCAGCCATCTGGCCCGCGTCCTGCGGCAACTCATTCCCCAGCCGAAGATGAGTTGACTCGACCGGGCCCATCCAACCGGGCATCCCCTGGCCAAGTAATCTGTTGAGGAACCCGAGAAATCAGGATAAGGGTGCACACTGGCACGGCATGCTCCCTTCCGGTTCACACAGGCTATTCGGACTTCAACGACGCCATGTCGATGGAGAAGCGGTACTTCACATCGGACTTCAGCAGACGATCGTACGCCTCGTTGACCTGCTGGATGGAAATGACTTCCACGTCGGCGGTGATACCGTGTTCTCCGCAGAAATCCAGCATCTCCTGGGTCTCGGCGATGCCTCCGATCAACGATCCGGACAGGCTCTTGCGGCCGAAAATCAGAGCGAAGGACGACACGGGAAGCGGGTTTTCCGGCGCGCCGACGAGGGTCAGATTGCCGTCCAGGCCGAGCAGGTTGATGTACGCGTTGACGTCGTGGTCGGCGGAAACGGTATCGAGGATGAAGTCGAAGCTCCCGGCGTGCAGCGCCATCTCGTCCGCATTGCGGGAATTGACCACCTCATGGGCTCCCAAGCGCTTGGCGTCGTCAACCTTCGACGGCGAGGTCGTGAACACCACGACGTGGGCACCGAAGGCCCGGGCGAACTTCACCCCCATGTGGCCCAGACCGCCCAGACCGACGACACCGACCTTCTTGCCTTTGCCGACGCCCCAGTGGCGCATGGGCGAATAGGTCGTGATCCCGGCGCACAGCAAGGGCGCGACTCCGGCGAGATCGAGGTTCTTCGGCACCTTCAGGACGAAGCTTTCGTCCACGACGATGCTTTCGGAATAGCCGCCGTAGGTGACGCCGCCGAGATGCTTGTCGGGAGAGTTGTAGGTGAAGACCCCTTCGGGGCAGAACTGCTCCTTGTCCGCGCGGCAACTGGGGCAGGTGTGGTCCGAGTCGACGAGGCAGCCCACGCCGACGAGATCGTCCGCCTTGTATTTGGTGACTTTCGCGCCGACCGCGGTGACCTTGCCGACGATCTCGTGACCCGGCACCACCGGATACACCGTGGGCATGATGCTGGCCCACTCGTTGCGCACCGTATGCAGGTCGGAATGGCACACACCGCAGAAGAGGATCTCGATCTGGACGTCCGTTTCCGTGGCCGCGCGGCGATCGATGGTGGCGGACTTCAACGGGGACGTGGCGGCGGCCGCGGAATAGGCCTTGGCTTGATACATCAATGCTCCTCCTGTTGGTCAATTGCCGGGTTTGGCCGAAGGCGAGGTTCATGCACTTCCAGGATTCCGCACTTGCGGCCCAAACTTCCCTCAATCTACTCGCGAACTGGTCATTCCGCTTTTTCCTTTCCCCATGAAAACCACATTTGGGGCCTAGACATCGTTAGCGTTCGACCCCGAAACCCGGTGACAAGTCCCGGACCTTCGTCTAGCTTGTTGAAATGAGTTGCCGAAATGCTTGACCGCATCATGAAAAGCCTGGCCACCGACCCGGCCACCAGCAAACTTGACCTCCTTCTGGTCATGCTGGGGGTCACCCTGCTGGCCTACCTCTTGACCCTGCCCCTGAGGAGGAAGCTCACCCGCCTGCTCAGCCCCGAACCCCGGCCCGGGGAGCGGGTTACCTGGTTTGCCAAGGTCACCTCCATCGGCCTGATCTGGTCCCTGGCCACCGTCGCTCTGGCCGCAGTCGCCCTGCTTCTGTTGCCGGGCACGGCCCCCTTGCGGGGACGATTCCAAGTGCTGGCGGTCCTCTGGTTCCTGGCCCTGTACCAGGTCATCAGCGCCACCTTGCAGGCTTTTGTCCAACCCGGGTCATTCCGACGCCGAGTCCGGCGGGGCGTCGTGCCCGCGATGGTCATCCTGGCGGTCTTTGATCACCTCAGCCTGTTGCGCCCGGTCATGGGCTGGCTGGATCAACCGCTGATGAAAATTCAGGACACGAACATCTCCCTCTTGTCGGTGGCGAGTTCGCTGCTCATCACCATCGGGTTTTTCCTGGCAGCCAAGGCACTGGGAGACCTGCTGACCAACCGGCTTCTGCCCCGCCTCGGCGTCGAACCCGCCCTGGCCGACGCCCTGGGCACCATCAGCCGCTATTTCGTGGTCCTGGGCGGCTTGTTTTTCGCAGCTGGCCATCTGGGATTCGACTTGACCAGCCTGAAGATCGTCCTGGGGGCCTTGTCGGTGGGTATCGGCTTCGGCTTGCAGACCATCGTCAACAACTTCGTCAGCGGCTTGATCCTCATGTTCGAAAGAGCGGTCAAACGGGGCGACATCATCAAGGTCGGCGGCGTGGAGGGCCGGGTTCTGTCCATCGGGTTGCGCAGCAGCGTGGTCCGGACCCGGTCCGGACACGAGATCATTGTGCCGAACAGTTCCTTCATTTCCGGACAGGTGGACAACCTGAGTTTTCGCGACACCATGGTCCGGCAGGATGTCCAGGTGGGAGTGAGCTACTCGGCCGATCCGGAACAGGTTCGTCGGATCCTCATCGAATTGGCCGCAAAAAAACCCAATGTGCTGAACGACCCCGCCCCCACGGTGCTGTTCACCGGCTACGGAGCCAGCTCCCTCGATTTCGAATTGCGGGCCTGGACCATGGACATCTGGACCCTCCCCTCCTTGAAGAGCGAGTTGCTGTTCAGTGCCTGGTACGCCCTCAAGGAAGCCGGCATCGAAATTCCCTTCCCCCAGATGGACCTGCACGTGCGGAGCGGGGAATTGCCGATTCGGTACCGGGAAGCATCGGATTGACCGGGTTTGCCAATAGGCCCCCATGTCCAGCTGAGAGGCGGTGACCAATTCTCATGCAAACCAGCAGCCCCAACCCGGTCAACAAGGTCCTGAAGCCACTTCAGGAATTTCTCCGCCTCGAAGCCGCGGGCGGATTGATCTTGATGATGACGACGGTGTTGGCATTGGTTATTGCCAACTCGCCCCTCGCAGTCCACTACAAGGCATTCCTGGATCTTCCCTTCGAGATCAGGATCGGGGCCTTCGGTCTCGCCAAGCCCCTGTTGCTATGGATCAATGACGGTCTGATGGCGGTGTTCTTCTTCCTGGTCGGCATGGAACTGAAACGCGAGGTCGTCGAGGGGCACTTGTCGAGTCCGCGACAGGCCAGCTTGCCGGCCTTCGCCGCCTTCGGTGGAATGTTGGTACCCGCGGCTCTTTACGTGGTATTCAACCGGGGGGATTCCATCGCGCTGAAGGGGTGGGCCATCCCGACCGCGACGGATATTGCTTTCGCCCTGGGGGTACTTTCCCTCCTCGGAAAGCGGGTGCCAACCGCGCTGAAGGCCTTCCTGCTGAGCGTCGCCATCTTTGACGACCTCGGGGCCATCCTTGTGATCGCCCTGTTCTACACGGCCAATCTTTCCGTACTTTCCCTCGCCATCGCCGGTGTTCTTGTGCTTGGCCTCGCCTGCCTCAATCGTTTCGGCGTGACACGGCCCGCCGCCTATTTTCTCTTGGGTATTCCCTTATGGGTTGCGGTGCTGAAGTCCGGCGTGCACGCCACCCTGGCCGGCGTGGTCCTGGCGATGTTCATCCCACTGAAGGTGTCGGAGAAGATCCCCCCTGAACCCCCGTCCAAGTCGTTGTTGCGCCACCTCGAACATACGCTGCACCCGTGGGTCGCCTTCGGTGTGCTGCCCATATTCGCGTTCGCCAACGCCGGCGTGTCGATCGGCGGGCTTTCCCTCGGCGATATGCTCCATCCGGTTCCGCTTGGTATCGTGACCGGGTTGTTTCTCGGCAAGCAGATCGGGATCCTGGCTTTGTCCTGGCTTGCGGTGCGCCTGGGGGTCGCCTCTGCCCCCGAAGGAGTCGGCTGGTGGCAGATCTACGGCACGGCACTTTTGTGTGGTATCGGCTTCACCATGAGCCTGTTTATCACATCGCTGGCATTTGAGCAGGGCGGGGCTTCCTTCCTGGGACTTGAGCGGCTGGGGATTTTGATCGGCTCGCTGGTTTCCGGACTCCTGGGATACGTGGTGCTCAAGCTTTCCCTGGGCGGCAAGGATCGCCAACCCGGGGTGGAATCCTGAGGCGTTGACCTGCTGGGAATGAGCCTTGAGCCGGGCCTGCCCCAAACTCGATCTCATGCCGCTTCGGGAAAGTTTGTCCCCGGAGGAACTCGATGACCATCGATATCTTCATCGTCACGCTGATCCTGCTGACCGCCCTGGCATTGCTGATCAGCGAGCGCCTGCCCTACGACCTGACGGCGATCGGCATCATGGTGGTTCTGATGATCGCGGGCATCCTTGCACCGCGCGAGGCGGTGGCCGGGTTCGCCAATCCGGCGCCGTTGACGGTGGGAGCGCTGTTCATCGTGTCCAAGGGGCTGATCCGTACGGAGGGGCTGAACTTCCTGACCCGGGTGCTGGCCGCGACCACCAAGGGCCGGCCGCCATCCTGGGCGGGGCCCTACTATTCCTGCTTTCGGATCGCCTCCTTCCGCGCACCCACACCCCCATATTCCACACCGACCATAGCGAGCGGCACCGTTACATCGCGGAACTGGTCGTCCCCGCGGACAGCCCCCACATCGGGCGCGAAGTCCGCGACGCCCTGCACGAGGATCACCCGGCCTCGGAGGTGCACGAGATCCTGCGGGGCGACAGGGTGCGCTATCCCGAGACCGACGATTGCACGCTCCATGCCGGAGACCTGATCCTCGTCAGCGCCACCGCTGCGGAGCTCGTGGAGATGCTTGGGCACGGTGCCGTCGCCCCGCCCGAGGCTGGCGGCCAGGCCCTGCCCGAGCCCTACGACCTGGACACGCAAATCGTCGAGGACACCGTTCCGCGTGTCATCAACCGCACGCGGGCGCCGGTGGCGCTGGCCATCTTCGTGGCGATGGTGGCGGCGGCATCCTTCGGCGTCGTCAACATCCTGACCGCCGCCCTCACCGCCTGCGGAGCGGCCGACCTCTACGCACGGGGCTTTCTCAGCCTGTTTCGCCACCCCCATCGGCTACCAGACCAACCTGCTGGTATACGGTCCGGGCGGTTACCGTTTCACCGACTTCCTGCGCCTCGGCATGGTGCTCAACGTGGTGGTCTGGGTGACGGCCGCGCTACTCGTGCCCCGTTTCTGGCC
Source organism: bacterium CG_4_9_14_3_um_filter_65_15 (assembly GCA_002790835.1). GTDB lineage: Bacteria > Krumholzibacteriota > Krumholzibacteriia > LZORAL124-64-63 > LZORAL124-64-63 > JAHJTW01. The sequence goes on from PFVX01000069.1 coordinate 20,005, forward strand.
GTTCTGAGCCTCGCAAGCCGGAGACCCTGAGATCAATGGGCCTCCATCCCGAAGTCCGCCCCCGTTTTCCATGTCATTGCCGGCCCATCCCCGCGTCGAAATCATTGGTGGCCAGCCAGCGGTCATGCATTGCGCCGAATTCCGGGAGATGCCGCACCACGATCCGGCGCAAGCCGGCGGGATCCAGGGTGTCCTGGTTGACGATCTCCCCCACCAGATCGAGAAACTCCTCGTCCCCCAAGCGCCGGCGCAGATCGTCGAAGTACAAGCGCAGGCGATCGGGGAACAGATACCAGTCCTTGTATGTCCCGATGTCTTTCGGAGTCATTTCCAGGAAGGGTGTTGCAGGCGGCAGGGTCCGCCCCCGGCGGTCCTTGCCCGTGGCGCGCTTCTGCGCGTAGCCGGAGGCGATCCCGTCCATGATTTCATTGTACCAGCCGTCACCCAGGAAGCTGGCCAGGGCGGGAAGGTGGCAGTAGGACGGGAATCCCTCCACGAACAAGGCATACAGAGGACTGGATTCGGGAACCGGAACCCTCACGAAGGGGTGAACCAGCTCGTGCGCCAGAGTCAGGCCGGAATAGGAACCCGGCTCGAATCCGGCCCACGAATCGTCCGCGAGTCCCACCATGTTCCCGCTGCTGATGTTGCCGAAGCGGCAGAGCTGGGCCACATGCAGTTCGCCAACGGCGACGCCATGCCGGTAATTCTCAGCGTAGAAATCCAGCAAACGGCGTACCAGATCGAGGACGTGATCGGCGGCCTCGGCCGATTCCGGATCGGGAAGGTGATAGATGTGCAGGGGTCCGGCGACGATTTCCCTGTAGGGACGGGCCGTGCATTGGGCCGAGAATATATCCATGCCCTTTGCGCGCCAGGTTGTCACGCGCTGATCCTCATCCAAATGCTCGTCGAGCCGGGTGCCGGTGAAGACGGGCTTCATGTCGGAGGGGGTTCTCAGGACGACCGGATCAAAATCAACGGGGTAGGATTCCTGGCCGTCCGCAAGCAACAACGGAAACCATACCGAATACCCGTATGACCGCAGGAAGACTCCATCGGCATCGATGCGCATGTAGTTCGACAACGCCCGGGCCGTTGAAGGATGCATCGGCCCCCGCCAGGCGATGTCCAGTCCACGGGAAAGGTCCGCACCGGCAACCACGAGACGCAGACGGCGAGCGACGGAAGAATAGTCCGACCCGTAGAACACCAGGTCCTGGGAACCGTCGAGCTCAACGCCGCCACAGCTCGCTCCGGTGAACTGGAGCTCCCCGTGCAGGTACAGGTCGAGGGTGTCGCAGGCGGTCGGAACATCCGACAGCATGATCCTGGCGGTTCCCTCGAGGGATGATTTCTCCGGAATGAAGGTGACATCCAGGGCGTAGGACAGGGCGCGAGAGGCTGGCGCCGCGACGCCGATCGCCGTTTCAGGGAAGACGGCCGGAAGCACCACCAGGACTGCCAAAGCAAGATTGGCCAGGGAGTTGCCGGACATGGGATCTCCCATCGTCAGAAACCGAATAGTGAATATGGACCTGAGAATAGATCTGAGGACCGCCCGATGGGTCGATCCGATCGCTCATCGGAGAACCCGGATATTACGCTGCTGACGATATCCAGGTTGCCGCAGACTTCTGTGGGGTGCTCGGAGGGAAAGAGAAGTCCCCTGATGTGGAATCAGCGCACATACCCCAATGACTTCAGCTGTTTGGATAGTTTCTTGTCCAGAGGAATACGGATCTCGTTTCCCCGCCCCAGAAGAGGCCGGCTGCGAAATTCCGCCAGCGCAGGCTCCAGTCCCGCGCCCACGGGATCCTCCGTGCGCGATTCCGGCAGCTGTTCACGAGAATCACGTTCCCGATCATAAAAGAACGATCGGTTCTGCTCGTCCTGGATCAGTTTCCAGGGCCCGCGCATGGCCGACCACAGGCTGCGGCCATGCAGCATGTTTTCCAACCGGTGGGCAAAGAGCGTGCGTTCGTTCAGCTTCCGCACCAGAGCGGAGGCGCCGTCGTCGCCCCGACAAAGGGCGGCCAGGGAAAGGCCCGAAGACGGCTCGGCATGCGGCAGGTGAACCAGGTCGAGGACCGTGGGCATGACATCGATCAGACTGACCGGTTCCGGCCGCGTCGCAGGCAGTACACCCACCCGGGGGCCATGAACCAGGAAGACCACGTCGTTCAATTCGGCATGGAGGCTGGGCAGATGACCCATGCGCCCGTGTTCAAAAAATTCCTCCCCGTGGTCGGACACGATCACCAGCAAGCCCCGACGGCTCAAGTCGAGCAAGTCGGCCAGGCGGGACAACTGCCCGTCGATGAAGCTGATCTCGCTCAGGTAGCGGCTACGGGCATCGGCAACGGAGTCGTCCCGGGCGGACCTGTACCAGGGTTGGTGGGCGATGTACGGGGAGTGGGCGTCATTCAGGTGGACATAAAGGAAATACGGTTCGTCACCGGTGGTGCGGGCCGGGTCCCAGGCCGCCACCGAATCGACCATGATGTCGGCGGTGGCGTCGTCCAGGCGCGTGAACTTGTCGAATCCCCGGGAAAACCCGATTTCGGGTCCGAGGTTGATGTTGGCGGCAATACCGAAGGTACGGTAACCGTCGGCCTTCATCCGTTCGGGAAGGGTAGCGATGTTGCCGGGCAGGGCGTTCAGTTCCAGGGCGGCGTCTCCCCGGTTTTTCATGATTTCCATGGTTTTGCGGTGAGCCACGAAGCCCTGGATGACGCCGTGTTCGTTGGGGTAGAGCGAGGTGAATAACGAGGCGGTGGCCGGCGCGGTCCATGACGAGGTCGAACGGGTGTTGATGAAAGCGACGGAACCGGCCCGCAGTTTATCCAGGAAGGGGGTTTCCGCACGATGAGGACCGTCGGTCAGGGCATCGGCCCGCACGGTATCCAGCAGGACCACCACCACATTGGGACGCGGAGATGGCGGGTCCTTCCCACAACCGACCAGGAGCAGGAATACCAGCAGCAGTCCCATCGCCACCAGTGCGGTGGACAGCCGTCGGTCGCGGGGCCTGGCGGGAGTACGGGACACGTCCGTTTCCTTTCCATCGTCTTGGGCCAAAGAGTTCGCAGGATACACGGCAGACTATACCGGGCTTCCCCGGAATCAATAGGCATAATTACTGAAGAAAACCCAGCTCGCGGACGCCCAGGTATCCCTCTCGCGTCTATTCCCTCGAATTGATCGATGCCCCCTCGTTTTGATGGACCAGCCAAGCGCTCACACAAGCTAACTGACCATGCAACAGTTAGTTACCAGCTGGCACAATAGTGGCTGAATGAACATACCAATCTCGGCAATCGCCGTTCCGGGCGCATATGTTCGGCAACCGCGCCCCCTATGCACACCGGGGACATCGCTTACCGAGAGGTATCCCTGCCAGTCCCCCGTCCGCTCTGTGGTTGTGGCTCGTGAGGATGGCCGGGTTCAGCGCTGGACCGGGAGATTCATTGATCGCGGCAAACCTGACAAGTTAAGGAGGCACGCTATGAAAAGACAACTGATGATTGTTCTGGCGATCGTTCTCACGGCTTCGATCGCCTTCACGATGGGCTGCGGAACCAGTAAAGCGCTGCGAGGTGGCGCGATTGGCGCAGGAGCTGGAGGAGTTGCCGGCGGTGTGATCGGAAATCAACTCGGGAACACCACCCTTGGCGCCATCATTGGGGCGGCAGTCGGTGGGACGGCCGGGACGCTTATCGGCCATCATATGGATCAACAAGCGGAAGAGATGCGACAGGATATCGAAAACGCGAGGATCGAACGAATCGGTGAGGGAATCAAGATCACCTTCGATTCGGGAATTCTCTTCGAAATCGACTCATCGGCGTTGCAGCCGGTGGCCAAGTCGAACATCGAAAGCCTGGCGTTGATCCTCAATAAGTATCCGGACACCGACATTCTCGTTGAAGGGGATACCGACAACACAGGAACCACCGAATACAACCAGCAGCTGTCAGAACGTCGTGCTCGATCCGTGGCCGACTATCAAAAGAGTCTTGGTGTTTCTGGATCAAGGATTTCCACCATTGGATTCGGTGAGTTGAATCCGATCGCATCGAACGAGTCGGACTATGGTCGTGCGCAAAACCGACGCGTGGAAATAGCGATTTTCGCCAACGACAAGTTGAAGAAAGCAGCCCTGGACGGCGAGCTCGACTGACCTCTCCGATTCCCGGAAGGCGGGCTGCTGACCTGGAAAATTCGAAAACTCGGAAAGAAGGAATCCACCATGGTTACCTCAAGAAAGCCACAGGAAAAGTACGGAGTAGTTTCCGTGACGACGATCAAGGGCGAGTCGGTCATCAATCGCGAGGATGAGAAACTGGGCAAGATCGATGAGCTGATGATCGACGCAAATTCGGGGCATCTGGCTTATGCGGTGCTCTCCTTCAGCGGCAACCACTACGCCGTACCCTGGAGTGCCTTCGAATTCGCCAACACCGAGAAGAAACTCATCCTCAATGTGGACCAGGAGAAGCTCAAGGCGGCTCCCGGGTTCGAAAAGAACGGGCCCTGGCCGGATTTTGCAGACCGAGCCTGGGGTGACGAAATCCACAAGTACTACAGTTCCCGACCGTACTGGGGAGATTAAAGGCGGTTTGATACTCGTCAATTCCGACGACGTCAATTGGTTGCGTATCGACAAGGAGAATTAGTATGGGTGAGCACACGGACAAGACCAAGGGCCACGTCAAGCAGGCCGTCGGTACCATCACCGGCAACGACAAGATGAAACGCGAGGGATTGCGGGACGAAGCCAAGGGGCACATCGAAGGCGCGAACAAAGAAGTCAAGGCTGGGGTGAAGGACATGAAGAAGTCCCAGAAGCACGGGTAGCGATAGCGCTCCGGACGTCACAAGGACGGACGCGACCCCCGCGTCGCGTTCGTCCGCTCGAAAGGTTGGATCATCATGAGTACGGGTACGCTGATCATCGTCATTGTAGTCTTGGTGCTTCTGTTCGGCGGAGGCGGGGGCTACTACTACCGGGGCCGACGTCGGCGGTAGGAACTTCACATGGAGGCAGGAACATGAGCAGATACAAGGCAACCGCGCTGGCGGCGCTGGCGCTGGCGGCAATGGTTTTGGCAGGGTCGGCGCAGGCCCAGTCTCCGATTCCCGGCCCGGAGTTCGGGATCAAGGCGGGGATCAACCTGTCGGACATCAACACGAACGAGCTCGGGTCCTCGACCCGGTCCGGCTTCGTCGGCGGCGCCTACATGGACCTGCCTACCTTCTTGCTGCACCTTCAGGCGGAGGGCTTGATCTCGCAACGGGGTTTCACGGGGGGGACGCCGCTGACCGGCTACCTGGGCTCCAACCACCTGGAATACCGCAACACCTTCCTGCAGTTCCCGGCCCTGCTGGTGGTTGCGCTGCCGATTCCGGTAGTGTCGCCACGCGCCTACGCTGGCCCGGCCCTGAACGATCGCCGAGTCAATCCCATTCCTAGTTGAAACTCTCCACGACCTTCGGACCTCAGGCAGCAATTCCTTCGCTCCCTT
>PFVX01000070.1 GCA_002790835.1 bacterium CG_4_9_14_3_um_filter_65_15
GAAAGGCGCCACCTTAAGGTGGCTAATCAAATAACCGCTTTGAGCGGTTTACAATCTTTCAAGCCCCCGGCTTTGCCGGGGGTACCTGACCACACCCGCCCGCCTTGGAGCAAATTTTCGAAATCCATAATCAGTTGTGAAGGATGCCCCCGTGGAATAATTCCCACAGGTGTGATATCCTATTTTTCAGCATTCGGCCCGCAAACAGAAGCGGTCGAACCGGTATTCCCGGGCAGCATCCGCACCCCGGCCGGTTTCGCCTGACCCGCTCGAGATTGTGGCCAGGAGGGTGACCCATGTTCCGATATTACCGGTTTTCGCAAGCCATTCTGGCCTCCACGCTGTTGCTTTGTGCAGCCTTTACCCTCGCCGGTGCGGCCCCGCTGCCGGCCAACCTCCAGCTCGGATCGATACCGCGTCTGCCCGACGGCGGCGGCTGGTCGATCGCCCTGCCGCTGGGCGTACCGGTGTCCGACTGCCGGCTGGACAGCGAATCGAAAGCCCTGCGACTCGTCCGTTCCCCCGATGGAGCCGAGGCTTGGCTCGTCTTCGAACCCGTCGCGAGCGGACCGGTGAGCGGTTCATTGGAGATCGTTCGGGGTGAAACCATCCGGCGGACCACCGTGGCCGGTGAAATCATCGCCGCATCGGTCGACGCCTTGCCTCCGGTGCTCGTGGTCTCGGCGAGCGGGGCGGCCACCGAGAGACGCTACCTGCGCCTGGAGGGGCTGCCCGTCCCGGCCACCTGCGCCCTGGACCGCACCCACGCCTCGCTCGGACAGGCCTTGGCCGACGGCTGGGTACCGCTGGATGTTGAGCCGGGCTTCCGCGTGGACGAAAGCCGTGGCTGGATTCGCCTGGGCGAAAGCGGCCTGCGGATTCCGCTGCAATACTCCGTGGAGCAGACCATCACCGTGCTGGCCCGAACCGACCTGCCGGCCGGCTGGACCCACGATTCGTTCCGCCGATTCGGAGAGGCCCTGGACGAGACCGGACTGCGGGCCCGCATCGCCGTGCTCGGTGGCCGCGAAGGAATGGCCTGGGTCCGCATGCTGGCCCTCAGGCACAACGGTTTCACCGGGCAATACGGTTTCCGTCCCCGATACTTGCGCGAAATGCCGGGCGTCAGAGGGCTCGGCCCGTTGTCGGCGCGAGCGGTTCGGGTGCGGGCCCTGGGGGCCCGACAGGGAGCTCGCCGACGCCGCCTGATCACCCTCGGCGACCGCACGGCCGCGTTATGGGATCCGGCCGAAGGCTTGATGGCCCGGGCCGAAGCGTCCGGGCTGCTGGCCAGCCGGGCCACGGCCGCTTCCGGTCTGCACCGCAACGCCCTGTTCGCGGTGCGCAGGGATCTGCGCAGCGGCGAGAACTACCTGCGCCGATGGAGCGTCCGCAGCGACGGTGGGGGCAACTTCCTGCGCGGTCGGATCGCCGAAGTTTCCCTCGAAAAGCGCCTCGGCGTCCGCCGGTTACGCCCCTTCGCCCTGCGGGCCCGGCGCAGCGAAAGCGCCTGGCCCGAATCTCCCCTTTCGGAACGTCTGTTGCTGTTGGCGGCCAGCGATGCCTGGGGCAAGGGCGCCTCTCCGGTGGGCCTCTTTTCCCTGCGCATGGATCCGGACGACCCGTCGCGCATCCTCTCGGCGCGGCGCAGTTTCGGCACCCGTCTGCGGTGGGCTGCGGGAGATCCGCCCGCCTATCTGCGCTATGCGAAAGGCCGGCTGGCCGGCCAGGGCGGCTATCCCGCCCGCGCCGAGATCGGCCTGTCCGGCCTCACGCCCGGACGCTATGTCGACATCACCGGTCTGGGCGAGCGTTTCGCGGGCAGTCCCTACGTGCAGGGTGTCCGCCACGATGTGAGCGGGGGCGCTTACGGTTTCGAGGTGCCCGTGTTCATGGGCATCGAACAGATCGAAAACCAGGCCGTCGTCCGCAGGTACCGCTACGCGGACGGCGAAGCGATCATCCGGGCCTCGGGCAACCTGGGGGAGGTGCGGGGCATCGCCATGAAACCCTCGCGCCGTCTGCGACACGCCTGGGCCCTGACGCGCAACCCGGAAGGTGTCCGGCAATTGCGGCTGCTGACCAACGGCACGCCGGCGGGCGTGAACCTGCCGCCGCGGATCGACGCCGGGGGCGATCTGTTCGCCCGACGCGCCCTGGTGGAGCTGCGCGCGCGGGCCGTCGACCCGAACGGCGATCCCCTGGCGATCCGCTGGTCGGCGCCGGGTATCGAGTTCGGAAGTCCGGATTCGCCGCTGACCGTGGCCCGCTTTCCCGAAGGCACCACCCAGGTGCGGGTGGCCGTGAGGGAAAAAGGCGGGATCTACGGCGCGGTCGACATGCTGAACGTCACGGTCACCGGGGCTTCGGCCGTGCCGCCGCAGTCGGGCCTGACGACGCGGATCACGGGGCTGTATCCGAACCCCGCCAACCCGCGGTTGCGCGTGGCTTTCACCCTGGACCACGGCGGACCGGTCCGCATCGTGGTGCACGACGTGGCTGGCCGGGTCGTGCGGACGGTGCTGGACGAGGTGCGCCCCACCGGCGCTTACGATGTGGAATGGAATGGCCGCGACGACACCGGCCAACCGGTGGCCAGCGGCGTCTATCTGGTGAAGCTGACCACGAATGGGCAAACCGATACGCAGCGCGGCGTCATCGTGCGCTGACGTGGATCGTCGCCGGTTTCTCATGAGCCTGGGACTGCTGGGCCTCCATGCGGGCCTGGGCATGGGTGTGCCGCACAGAGCTGCAGCCGGCTGCACGGCGGTCGAGTACGCCGGCGCCCTGGACGAGGTCCTCTTCGTCTACGATCAGTCCGCGGCGCCGCATCTGCTGCGGCAGATCGTGACCATCCTGCGCCACCTTCCACCCAGCGTGCGGGTGCACGTCCTGGTCTCCAAGAATCGAACCGCTGAAGCTGGTGAGCGCCTGCGCTCCTTCGGTCTGGATGACTTCCACCTTCTGGTCAGCGACGCCGAGTCCGTTGCGGGAGACTGGGGCCGGGACATCCTGCAGCTGGGCTGCGACGAGGATGGCCGCCGGCTGGTCTGCGTCCCCTGGAACAAGAGCGCCGATTCGCGCGATGACCTGCTGCGTGGAGTCCGTCACTTCAAGGCCCTCGAACAGGACGGTTTCCAGGTCCGGCTGCTGCCGGTCGCGGCCGAGGGCGGCAACCTGATGGTCGATCGGGTCGACGGCCGATCCGTTCTCTTCGCCGGCACGACCATCGTCGTCGAGACGCGGGCGATGTACCGGGCCTACTACGGAACCGATCCCGGCCCCGACGGAGTTGCGGCAATCCTGCGCGACGGACTGAACGTGGACGAGGTCGTCTGGCTCGGGCCGCAGGCAGGCGGCGAAGCCCTGCGCCAGGCCGCGCTCCTGTTCCACATCGACATGGGCTGCACGCTGGTCGCTCCGGGGACGACCGTGGTTGCGCGCTGTGCCGCCGAGTCCCTGGACGAGTCACGCCACCGTGCGATCCTGGCCCGTGAAGCCGAGCGCACGGCCGAGGCGCTCGCCGGACGCGGCGTCACCCCCGACACCTGGCCCGAGGGCCTGGATCTGCCGCCCGACAAAACCGAGCGGGAGGCATTTCTCGACGCCCGGACGCATTGGGAGCGTGCGGCTTTGCGGGATGCGGCCCGCGACATGGAACTCATCGCCGCCGAACTCGAAGGTCGGGGTTACGAAGTTCACCGCCTCCAAGCCTCGCCCGAGCGAGTGCGCCGCTTCCAGAGCCATACGAACGTGATCACCGGGAGCGACCGTTTGATCATGCCGCTGTTTCCGCACCGCGAACGGGTGCACGGCTGGGTCGTGCAGGGAACCCGGGGCCGGGACTCGGTCGATCTGGATCTGGGTCTGGCCGACAGCGAGTTCGAACTCGGCGGCGAAAACCTCGCGGCCTACGAGCTGTATCGCCGACTCCACGCGAACGTGCGGACCGTGCGGGACTACTTCTACCTCGCCGGCGGCAACGTCCATTGTGTGATCGGGAGATTGTCCTAGGATCCGGTGCGACGCCGCCGAGCGGACCAATGGCCAGAAGGGGCCGACCGGGTCGCGCCAACCGACTTCGCATCTGAAGCCAAGGTGAGATGGTCACGCGACCAACTCCAGATGGGAGAATCTCATGAATGAGATCGAATACCGAAACGGCGATGACTTTGTGCTCGCGAAACATGAAAGCGCATGGGTATTGCGGACGGCAGAGTCCCTGATATAGGATCATCGCGGTTTGCGGTTGAAGTGGGCTTTGGGCAGGAGTTGGCGGCTGAGTTGCCCGGGATTTGGAATGAGCCCGAAAGTGATAATCATGGCGAAAGAGAATAGCAGTAGGCCTGGTGTTTTGTTCTGGGTGATCTCGATTGCCCTCTTGCTTTGGGGGCTGGGTGGTATTTCGATCTATCTTGCGTATTTCGTGGAGTCACCTGGAGAATTTGCTGAATCGGCTGAGGCTGAGGTCAACAGGGAAGCGTACGCAGAGTACGTAGCCAATATTCCGCCCTGGGCGGTCGTGGTGGGTGTTGGCGCGGCCGTGACCCGCTTGCTTGGCGCATTGTTTTTGTTGCTCCGGCGGGCTCTTGCACGGCCACTTTTTATCATGTCGACGGCTTTGTTTTTGGTCGCAATGTACCGGGCATTTGTTCTTGCCCATGTCGCCGACGTCATGAGCAGTGCGCATATTTTCGTTGAAGTTGGCTTTGTTGCCCTGAGCTTCTTTGCCGTTTGGTTTTCGCACCAGAACAAGTCGAAGGGCATTTTGAAGTAAGCGGGCGCCGGCTGAAGCGCCTTCCCGGTCGAGGTTTCCCCCATTTCCGATCACGTCGGCCGTGCTCGTCCTTGTGGCTCCTGAGGCTGCCGGCCTCGCTGCCGGAGAGTACGAACGCACGATTGGGATTGTCTCGCCCCCGTAAAGATGATAGTATCAATCCTCTATCAAGATGCCCATGGGATACGGTTGGGGGGATGGCTGGACCGACTATGGAAAACCACGACTCCTACGGTGCGATCTACGAAGTGCTGCGGGGAAGGGCCCGGCGGTTGATGGCGTCCGAGGCGGTCGGCCACACCTTACAGCCGACGGCGCTGGTCCACGAAGCCTACCTCAAGCTGGCCGACGAGGATCCCGGTCGTTGGCAGTCCCGCGCCCATTTCCTGGCGGTGGCGTCCCGTGCCATGCGGCGCATCCTGATCGATCATGCCCGGTCGCGTTCGCGCACCAAGCGGGGCAACGGCCTGTATCGCGTGACACTCCACGACAATATCTCGCCGGATGCCAACGCCGGTGCGTTCGACATGCTGGACATGATCCACTTCGATCGCGTCATGAGCGAACTGGAACAGCAGCACGGGCGCATGGGCCGCGTGGCGGAAATGAAGCTCTTCGGCGGGATGACCATGGAAGAAATCTCCCGCAGCGCCGGTGTATCGATCCGCACCGTCGAAGGCGACTGGGCTTTTGCCCGCCGCTGGTTGGGCGCCGCCTTGGCCGGGGATGCGGATTCGACGGACGGTCGATCCGGGGGGCAGCCATGAAGCGACCGTCCCTCGACAGGCTGCGCGAAATCATCCTGAAGGCCGCGGAACTGGGCGAACCGGAGCGCTCGGTGTATCTGGACGCCGCCTGTGTCGGCGATGCCGTGCTGCGCGACGAGGTCACGCGGCTCATGGCGGTGGATCTGGGGGCCGTCTCGGCTTTGGAATCTCGGTTGACGTCCCTGGTTGATAGTCTGTCGGCTGAACGAAAGTTCGATATTCCCACCATTGGCCAGTCGGTGGGCCCCTACCGGTTGGAGCGGTTGCTGGGGACCGGCGGCAGCGGAACCGTGTTCGAGGCCTTTCAGGAGGCGCCGGTCCGGCGCCGTGTGGCCATAAAAATCCTCCATCTCAACCGGCCATTGAGTGCCGACATGGCTCGATTCCGCGCCGAACAACAGATCCTCGCCAACCTCGACCATCCCAATATCGCCAAGGTGCACGATGCCGGCACGACGGACGAGGGCGTGCCCTACTTCGTGCTGGAACTCGTGGCAGGCGAGCCCATCACCCGGTACGTCAAATCGGCCGGACTGGACCGCGCCGCTCGGCTGGACCTCTGTCTCCAGGCTTGCCGCGCGGCCGAACACGCTCACGCCAAGGGCGTGATCCACCGCGATCTGAAGCCCTCGAATATCATGGTCAGCGCCACCGCCGAAGGCCCCGTCGTCAAGGTCATCGACTTCGGGATCGCCCGGTTGCGGAACCCGGAATCGGGCGAGTCGCTGACTCTCGAAGGGCTGCACCTGGGCACGCCGGAGTACATGAGTCCCGAGCAGGCGAGCGGTGGTTCGGCCGATTGTGACGTCAAGACGGACGTCCACGCCCTGGGCAACCTGCTGCAGGCAGTGTTGTGCGGCAAGGGGGTCTATGACGTCGGCTCTCTGTCGACCTCGAACCAGCTGCGCGTCGTGGCGGCGGGACGG
>PFVX01000045.1 GCA_002790835.1 bacterium CG_4_9_14_3_um_filter_65_15
GGCGGCGCCTGGTGGGTGCTCGGCCCGCTGCTGCTGATGCCCTGGATGATGGGCATGGGGTTCGGCGCGAACCTGAACCTCGCCTCGGCCACGGCGGCCCTGCCGAGTCTGATGGGGCATCTGGTCTATGGCCTCGTGCTCGGGCTGGTGGAAGCGAAGCTGGCCCGCCGTCGCGAGGCCTCCGAATCCGTCCCGGAACCCGTCCAAGTGCGGCAGTTCCAGAACTGACCGCCGAGCCGGCCGTGGCGCCTCCCCCGCGCTGCGGCCGGCCACCGACCGACCATCAGAATCTACTCCTCCAGCGACCATCATCCGAGGACACTCATGACCAGGAATACGGTATAACCGACGTACCCGGCTAGCAGTCCAACACCCTCCGCACGGTTGATGCGGCCAGGCCGGTTCCGGAACCCGTAGCCGATAACGAACAGCGATAACGTCAGGGCCGACATGACCGGGATATCCCGCGAGAAGACCGCCCCGCCCGGCCTCAGCGGATGAATGGACCCCGCGAGGCCGACCACCGCCAAGGTGTTGAAGAGGTTCGAACCGAGCACGTTGCCCAGCGCGATGTCGTGTTCGTTCCTGCGCGCGGCGATGATCGAGGACGCCAGTTCGGGCAACGAGGTGCCGATCGCCACAACGGTCAGTCCGACGATCAGATCGCTCACTCCGAACTCGCGGGCGATCTCCACCGCGCCCCAGACCAGAAGGCGCGAACTGGCGACCAGGACCACCAGCCCGACCGAAAGCCGGAACACCGCCTGGCGCAAGGGGAACTCGCCGGTCTGGAGTTCCCGTTCCATCTGGCGGCCGAACGCATCCGCCTTCGTCCGCAGCCCCTGCCCGATGGTCCAGGCCATCAACCCGGCGAACACGACCAGCAGGACCACGGCGTCGGACCGCGAGACGGCCCCATCTCGGAGCTGCCAGCCGGCCAGGACCGTCACCGCGGCCAGGAGCGGCAGTTCCTTGCGCAGCACCCCGGAGCGCACGGCGATGGGCTTGATGACGGCGGTCAGGCCCAGGATCAGGGCGATGTTAGTGATGTTGGACCCGTAGGCGTTGCCCAGGGCGAGCCCGGGGTTGCCCTGGACGGCGGAAAACACGGAGACGACCATCTCGGGCGCGGACGTGCCGAATCCGACGACCACCATCCCGATCAGCAGGGGCGGCACACGGAAATGTCGCGCGGCGGCGGCGGAACCGGTCACGAACCGGTCCGCGCTCCACAGCAGCAGCCCGAGCCCAAGGACCACGGCTCCTAAGGCGAACAGCATCGTGGATCGAGCCTCCTTTCCACATCGCTTCGGTGCACGAGGCGGACCGCGAGGTCGTGCCGGTCAGCCGTCCAGGGCCTCGCGCACCGCCAACCCCAGTTCGCGGTTCGAAAACGGCTTCTGGAGGAAATGAACCCCTTCGTCGAGGACCCCCTGGTGAGCGATGACGTTGGCCGTGTAACCGGACATGAACAGGACCTTGAGGTCCGGATAGCGGACCTTGAGTTCCCGGCCCAGATCCCGGCCGTTCATCTCCGGCATGATCACGTCGGTGATGACGAGATGGATGAGGTTGTCGTGCTCTTCGGCCAAAGCCACGGCCTCGCCCGGGGCGGATGCGGTCAGGACGACGTAGCCCAGGCGTTCGAGGATCTTCCGGGTCAGCGTCAGGATCGCGTCCTCGTCCTCGACGACCATCACTGTTTCTCCCCGGCCGGCCGGAATCTCGTCGACGTCCTTCGCCATTGTCCGGTCGGCGTCGCCGACGTGGGGGCGCAGGTACACCCGGAAAGTCGTGCCGCTGCCCGGCTCGCTGTAGACATTGATGAACCCACCGCTCTGCTTGACGATGCCGAAGACGGTGGCCAGCCCCAGGCCGGTGCCTTCGCCCAGGTCCTTGGTTGTGAAGAACGGATCGAACACGTTCTCGAGCGTATCGGGGTCCATGCCGCAGCCGTCGTCGCTCACGGCCAGCATAATGAAGTCGCCCGGAACGAACCCTACGTGCTCTGCGCAGTATTCCTCGTCGAAAGCAACGCGGCCGGTCTCGATGGTGAGCTTCCCCACCCCTTCGATGGCGTCCCTGGCGTTGACGCATAGGTTGGCCAGGACCTGGTCCAACTGGGAGGGGTCCATGAAGACCGTCATGCGGCCCGAACCGGGTTGCCACAAGAGATCGATATCCTCGCCGAGAAGCCGCCGCAACATCCTGAGCATGTCCTCCAGGGCCTCGTTCAGGTCGATCGCCCGGGGATCGATGGTCTGGCGGCGAGCGAAGGTCAGGAGCTGACGCGTGACGTCTGCGGCGCGTCCGGCCGCCTTGAGCACCTCCTGCAGGTCCGCATGCAGAGGACTTGCCGGATCGGTCTGCTCCAGGGCGAGATCCGCGAACCCCATGATGACGTTGAGCATGTTGTTGAAATCATGGGCCACGCCGCCGGCCAGCCGCCCCACGGACTCCATCTTCTGCGCCTGCAGCAGCTGGGATTGCAGCCTCTCCTGCTCGGCTTCGGCCTTCCGCCGTTCTGTGACGTCGGTGAAGATCACCACGTTCAGGCTCCCGGTACCGGCCGCGCGGAACTCGACGTGGCGCACGCCGCCATCCTTGCACCTGACCGGGTACTCGACCGGACGGATCTCCGAACCGTCGCGGGTCGCGGCCGCAACCGCTTCCCGCCATTCGCACCTGGCCTTGTCTCGGAGGCCCTCGTCGGGGTACGCCAGGTCCCACCACTGCCGTACCGACGGCATGTCATCCACCGTGTAGCCGAAGAGTTCGGTGAATCGCGGATTGGCGAAGAGGGTGTTCTCCTGACCGTCCGAGATCACGATACCCAGCGGCGCCAGCTCGGCGAACATCCGGAAGCGCGCCTCGCTGTCCCGCAGACGGGTGTCCGTCTCGACGCGGCTCATGGCCACGGCCACGAGATCCGTCACCGACGCCATCAACTCGATCTCCTCCGGCGCGAATCGGGGTCCGGACCGCCTGCCGAAGGACAAGGTGCCGATCAGTCGGTCCTGGACCAGCAGCGGGTGGCAGCAGTAGGCCTGGATGCCGTAGGATTTCACGAGATCGGTCAGGGCGTCGTTGCGCCGGAGGATATCCTCGCAGACCATGGCCTGCCGGCTGCTGGCGACGAATCCGCAGACGGCGACGCCGTGTTCGAGCCATTCGATCTTGTCCGCCTCCTCGGGTGAGATCCCCGCGCAGGCATTCAGGTGCAGTCGCCCGCGGGCCGGATCCTCCAGAAAATTGAAGAAGGCCTGGCAATCGATGAAGTCCATGACCCGGGTGCAGATCTCCTCGACCAGGACCTGGGGATCGTCGCTGCGCAGCAGCCGGGCGGCCATGTCCGACAGCAACTCGTTGCGGTGCAGGTTCCACTCCAGGCGGGTCGTCGCCTCCCGGCGCTCGGCGATATCCTCGGCCGCCCCCAGGATCCCCACCATCTCACCCCCGTCGTTGCGCACCGGCGCGACCGACAGGCTGATGGGGATCGCCGTGCCGTCCTTCCGCACCCGGTCCAGTTCCCTTCCGGAGAATCCTCCCTCATCCAGCGCCAGCCGCCGCAGGTCATCAAATTCACCGCGCTTCCCGGCCGGAACGATCGGCAATGGACGGCCCAGGACCTCGTCGGCGCTCCAGCCGAAGATCCTCTCCGCCGAGCTGTTCCAGCTGAGCACCGTCCCTTCGAGATCCACGGTGTACAGAGCCACGGGGGAACAGGCGATCATCGCACGCTGGTATTCCTCGCTCCTGCGCAGGGCCGCTTCGGCCCGCTTGCGGTCGTTGATGTCGACCACCGTCGTCACGAAATACAGGGGGCAGCCGTCGCCGTCGCGGTGCAGGGCCGCGCTCACGTCCGCCCAGAGGAATTCCCCGCTGCGGTGGATGTAGCGCTTCTCGAAGCGCACGGAATCCTCTTCGCCCGCCAGCAGCGGCGCGATGGCGGCCTCGATCACCTCGACATCCTCCGGCGGCGTCAGGTCCTGCCACCGCTTGCCCCGCAACTCGTCCGGCTCGTGGCCCAAGAAACGGGCGAAGGCCCGGTTGGCGTGGACCTCGCCCGTGGGCCGGGTGATCGACTTGCCCACGTTCGACGACTCGAATACGTTGCGGAAGCGGTCCAAACTTTCCCGAAGCTCTCCTGTCTTCCGATCCACCTGGCGGCGCAGGGTCCAGGACCAGACCAGAACGACCAGCAGGACCAGCGCCAAGGGGATGATGATCCGGGCCGAAAGCCGCAGGATATCCAGCAGGGAACTCCCCTCGTCCTGGTAGATCCCGAGCCATTCGTCATGGATCCGGCGGTATTCCCCGCTGCTTTCGAGCGCCCGCAGCCCCTCGCTGATCTGGGCCAACAGGGCGGCCTGTCCCGCGGCCGTGGCGTAACAGTACTCCGGAACGAGCAGGGGCTTCCGGGCCGGCAACAGGCCGGTCCAGCCGTGTCTCTCCATAAGGAACAGCACCGTGGCCCGCGAGACCAGGGCGCAGTCGTAGCGACCGGCGACGAGCTGCTTCAGGGCCTCCTCCTGGTCGTCGACGACGACGAGCCGATCGGTCAGCCCATGTTCCACGGCGAAGTCGTGCAGGATGTCGTCCCGTTCGACCACGACCTGCTTTCCGGCCAGGTCCTCGACCGATTCCGGGGGCGGTCCCTCTCCCGCGCGCACCACCGCCACGTAGTGGCTCACCGCGTGCGCGGGCGTGAAATCGAAGCGCAGATCCCGATCGGTCGAATAGTACATGCCCTGCAGGGCGTCGATTCGCCCGGATGCCAGGGCCTGCATCCGCTCGGGCCAGTGTCCCAGGCGGATCTCGACGTTCAGGCCCATCTCCCGGGCGATGGCCCGGGTCAGATCCACGTTGTATCCGGACGGGCGCCCGTCCTCGTCCAGGAACTCGTAGGGAGGGAAGTTCCGGTCGCCTCCGATGACGATGGGACGCGATGACGGCAGCTGCATGGCGGCGAACCACTTGGCGTGCAGGTGGCGGTAGGTGCCATCGGCCATCACGAGGGCCAGCCCCTCGTTGAGCAGGGCCAGGGTCTCGCGATCCCCTTCCCGGACGGCGAAGCAGAAGTCCTGCTCGAAATCTTCGACCGGCCGGTCGAGCACCCGCAGGTCGGTCAGGCCCGCCTGTTGGATCAGGCGCAGGGCCACCAGCCGCTGGACCACCACCGCGTCGTGCCGGCCGGCGGCCAACTCCTGCAGGGCGGCTTCGAAGGTGGGGCTGGTGCGGAGGTCGATGCCGCGGTCCTCGCGCCGCAGGAACTCCTCGACGTTGTCGCCCTTCATCACCGCCACCGAGCGGCCGCGCAGATCGGCCAGGTCACGGATGCCGGTCTCCTCGGCGGGCACCACGATGGCCCCGTGGAGCGTCATGTAGGGCACGGTGAAATCGAACAGGGCTTCGCGCTCGGGCGTGCGGCCGACCAGCGGAAGGGCTTGGACTTCACCACGTTCCAGCCAACTACGCACCTCGGCCCAGGGCCCGGTACGGAACGTCACCTTACGGTCCATGGCCGCCAGGGCCGCGCGCAGCAATTCCACCGAGAAGCCGTCGGGCACACCGTTGTCGCCCACAAGGCTGAAAGGCGGATAATCGATCTCGGCGGCGGAGCGGATGGCGGGCTCCGGCGCGGTGTCCTCCTGGGCGGCGGCGGACGTCGCCGTGGCGAGGGTGAAACAGGTCCCCAAGACCAGCACGGCGAGACAGCCGGCGAAGGTTCGGGTTCGTTTTCGGCTCACCTCGGTTCCCTCCTTTTATCCAGCATCTGGGCCGGTCTGGTGGGCGATCACTCGTTCGCGAATCCCACCGATCAAGTCGATCCACCTGCCGATCCGGCAGTTGGCGTAGACGGCACGGCCCGTGGTCAGCTCCAGGTTGTCGCCGTCCTGGACCGGAACCTCGTTTCGGCGCACGCCGGTCGGCGTCTCCACGAAATCGCCGGATGCGAGCGTTCCAGATGGAGCGAGGCCGTTCCGTAACTGGATGTCGGAAAGGTTCGCCAGCACCTCGTCGTCGAGCAACGTCAGGCGGTTGCCCAATCCCAGAGTACTGGAATACAGGTCCTCCATCCCTTTCCCACGAGGTTTCGTGATCATGAATTCCGTACGGCAGATCTCCTGACCCCGAAACAGGTCGCTGACCGCTTCGACGGCCTGATGCTGGTAGTCAAGATCGGGTTCGGATTGCAACTTCATCCGTTGGTTCCCTTCGGCCCCTTCTTCTTGCGCTTCGCAGGCAACTGTTCCGCAACAGCCTCCAGGGCTGCTTGCCGCGCCCGCTCACCTTCCGCTTCCGCCAGGGCGCGGCGAACTATTCGGAATTTCCGAACGGTTGCCTCATGAACATTACGCCATCGCGCCTAACAGCCCGTCGAAAAAGGCCCAACCAACCCGCATCACGCAGTTGCC
>PFVX01000079.1:0-132486 GCA_002790835.1 bacterium CG_4_9_14_3_um_filter_65_15
CTAATCAAATAACCGCTTTGAGCGGTTCACAATCTTTCAAGCCCCCGGCTTTGCCGGGGGTACCTGACTGGGTTGGGGCGGCAGGGGCGGGAGAAAAGAGGGGGCTTACATGAAAAGGGGCGCTAAGCTGTTCAATCGCAAGAGATTAAAGAAAAAGTAATGGTCGAGGTGCTAAACTCCTGACGGACTTCGCCTATGCCACGACCGAGGTGATCCCGATGCGTGGCCCAGGCACCTTCACCATGGGCAGACCGTCGGGTGAACTGGGCCGGGCTCGGGCTCGTACCGCGTGCTTCGGGGCGATGGCTTCATCGGCAACGCGCGGTACTGCCGTTCTGCGAATCGCCTCAACGACTACCCCGACGTCAGCTACTACAACTACTATGGATTCCGTTTGTCCAGGTCGGCCTTCTGATACTGCGCCGCCGCGATGCGGTGCTCGTCAAGCCCGACCCAGAACGCCTCGACGCCGTCCAGCATCTTTCGGCCGCCGATCATGAACTTGTCCTCGTCGAAACCCGGATCGAAGTAGAGTTCCTCGAGTTCGTCCATCACATGGCCGGCGTGCTGGTCCTCGATCTTGTCGTGCCAGGTGAAGAAGGCCAGGGGCAGCTCCAGGTTCTCCCGTTTGCGGAAGGTGTCGAGCCCCTGGACGAGCTGCTTCCAGAACCCGGCGGCCGCCCAGTTCTCCACCGCGAAGCTGGCGCCTTCGGCGATGTTGGGATCCTCGTTGCCGTAGATGGCGGCGAGCTGGTCGCAGAAGAACAGGGTGGCGGGAGAGCCGTGGCGGCGCTTGCCCATGTCGTTGAAGCCCAGGCCCATGACCTTGCCCATGTTCAGCAGCCATTCGAAATGGGCTGCGCGGAAGCGGAAGGTGCCGCCGTCGACCGAGCCCTCGGTGGAGACCACGGCCGGATCGCCGTCCCGCTCCTGGTCGGCGACTTCGGCGGGGCCGGGCTTGTTGAACATGACCCCGATTTCGTTGGCCAGGATCTCCTTGGAGGCACGCATGCCTTCGAGGGTGCCGGCGTTGATGGTCTTGAGCAGCTGGGCGACCAGAAACAGGTTGGAGAATACGGAGAACTGCACGATGAAATGGGTGACGACCCCGTGATCGACTTCCCCCTTGCCGAACCAGCGGCAGAAGCGGTTGTCGGTGATGACGGAATGGGTCATGAGTTCGGTGTTGCAGCGTTCAACGAAGGCCTGGAATCGGGAAGCGTCCTGCGGCGCGATCTCCCCGCTGGCGGCACGGTCGAGGATGGCCTGGGAAACTGTCAGCGGCATGGGAACCTCCCTGGTCTATGTCATGGAGGGTGGATGACGGACATCGATTATAACAGGATAATTACAATCCGGATAGAGCGCACGTCATGAAAACGCCCCCCGCCGTCAGGCGGGGGGCGTTGCCGTCGGATCCGACCGGAGCGCTATTTGAACTGCTTCTTGACCCAGGCCGTGGGGACGCTCTTGGGCCTCTCGATGGGAGAACCCATGGCCCGGTTGATGATCAGCTGGCTCAGCATGCCCATGGCGCGGGACACCGAGAACAGCACCGTGTAGTAGCTGAACTCCCGCAGGCCGTAGTGGTACAACAAGGCGCCGCTGCCGGCGTCCACGTTGGGCCAGGGGTTCTTGGCCTTGCCGTGCTCCTTCAGCACACCGGGCACGATCTCGTAGACCTTGTTCACGAGGGCCATGACCGGGTCGTCGGGGAAGTGCTTCATGCCGAAGGCGCGGAAAGCGGTGAAGCGGGGATCGGTCACCCGCAGCACGGCATGCCCATAACCCGGAATGACCTTGCCGCCTTTGAGAGTGTCCCACGCGAACTGGGTGAGCTGCTCGTCCGTCGGAACGCCCTGGAACCGCTTCTTCAGTTCCAGGACCCAGTTCAGGCATTCCTGGTTGGCCAGGCCGTGCAGGGGTCCGGCCAGACCGTTGAGGCCGGCGGAGACGCTGTAGTAGGCATCGCTCAGCGCCGAGCCCACCAGGTGGCAGGTGTGCGCCGAGACGTTGCCGCCCTCGTGGTCGCAATGCAGCACCAGGTACAGGCGCATGCAGTCGGCGAACTCGCCCTTGGGGTCGGGGATGCCCAGCATCCGCGCGAAGTTTCCGGACCAGGTCAGGTCCTTCCGCGGGCTGATCCGCTTGCCCTTCTTGAACCGCATGCGGTAGACGCCGGCGGCGATGGCGGGAATCCGGGCCAGCAGGTCCAGGCTGTCCTCGAGGGTCGGTTTCCAGTAATCCATCTTGCTGATGCCCTCGCCGTAGGCCTTGACGAACTTGCTCTCGCGCTGCATGGCCAGGATGGCGGTGTCGAGCATGCACATGGGGTGGCTGTTGGCCGGCATGGCCTCCAGCACCTTCCACACGTAGGACGGCACGCCGGCGCGCGAAGCCAGTTCCTCCGTCAGGGCCTTGCGGTCGCGCGCGTTGGGCAACTCGCCCGTGCAAAGCAGGTAGAAAATGTCCTCGGGAGTCTTTTCCGTGAGATCGCCGATGGGGATGTTCCTGACCAGCAGCCCGGTATCGGGCGGAACTTCCGAGGTGTCGCAAATCATGCCCTTGACGCCGCGCATGCCCCCGTAGGCCTGCTGGACGGTCACGTCGCTGATTTTTTTGTCGCCGTGTTTCTTGATCAGGGTGTGGATTTCGTTCCGCCACTCCGGAATATTCTTGGCTAGTGCGTTCTGGAGCTTGGCCATGACACTCTCCTTCGGTCGATCCAGGTTCGGCGGGATCCCGCCAGTTCACCGGGGCCCGTCATCATTTGGGGGTACGAAAACCCATTGAAAAGGAGTGAATTACACGCATTTCAGGGGCGTGGTCCACCTGGTTGAAAATGTAACAGGTGATCCAGGGCGTTGCAATAGGGGCCCAGACAGCTGCGGCAATTTTTTGCAATCAGGGGCCAAGGGGTTAAATTTGAAACAACCGAAACCGGTAAGCGAACGGCATGACCGGGACGGTGAAGAATCCAGCCTTTGGGAGGCCTGAGGATGAGTGAAGTTCAACTGTGTTTGGAAATTCTCGAAAAGGCCATCGTGTTCGAAGAGGAGGGCATGGCTTTCTTCCAGGATCGGGCGAGTAACGCACCCTCCTCACTGGAGAGGAATCTGTTCAACAGCCTGGCCAAGGATGAGGCCGGTCATAAGGCCTACTTGATGCAGATCCGGGACGACCTGTTGCGCGAGCAGTCCATCGACGTCCTGCCCGAGGTGGATGCCGAGCACGTCACCAATGTGCGGAGTGTTTTCGAGAACGCCATGACCTCGGTGAATGATCCCTACAACTTCGAGCTCGAGGAACTGGAGATCATCAAGGGCGCCATGGACGTCGAGCGGCGGGGTTATCACATGTACGCCGACGGCGCCGCCGAGATGACCTCTCCCCGTGCGCGCCAGCTTTTTGAGCACCTGGCCGGTGAAGAGCAGAACCACTTCATCCTGCTCAAGAACACCTTCGACTTCATGTCCGATCCCGAGGGCTTCCAGTCCTTCGACGGCCAGCCCATGCTGGACGGCGGCTAGACCTTGGTCGAATCCGAGCGTCGAGACTTCTTCCGCCGCGTCGTCGCCATGTCTCCCATGGCGACGGGCGGCAACCTTCCCTATCGCCGACTTTGCCGCGAGTATGGTGCCGTAAGGACCTGCAGTGAAATGGTCCTGGCGCACAAGCTCGTCAAGGGCGGCGAGCGGACCCTGCTGCGTCACCACCCCGAGGAAACCGATTTCGGCGTCCAGCTTGCGGGGAAACACCCCGAAGTGATGGCCGAGGCGGCGGTGATCGGCGTCGAATCCGGCGCGGCCTTCATCGACCTGAATTTCGGTTGCCCCATCGATCTGGTCGTCCGCAAGGGGATGGGAGCCGCCCTCCTGCGCCGCCCGACCAAACTGGTCGAGGTGGTCGCCGCCGTGCGCGAGGCCGTGGACGTTCCCCTGTCCGTCAAGATCCGGCTGGGGTATTCCCAGAAGGAGCTCAATTGCGTGCAGGTGGCCCTGCGGGTCGAAGAGGCCGGGGCCGATGCCATCGGGATCCACGGTCGGACCCGCAACCAGCGCTACCGGATGAGCGCGGACTGGGCACTCATCGACGAGGTTGCCCGCGCGGTCTCCTTGCCGGTCCTCGGCAACGGCGACCTTCTGACCTGCTGGGATCTGGAGCGCCGGCGCCGGGAGACCTGCGTGGAATCCTTCCTGGTGGCCCGCGGCGCCCTGGTCAAACCCTGGGTTTTCGCCGAACTGCACGAGGGCCGTCCGCTGGATCCCCAGCCGGTGGAGCGCTGGAGCATGATGCGTCGCTACCTCGATCTGGCCCGCGAACACTTCGGGGACGACGAGCAGGGCATGACCCGGGTGCGCCGTTTCTTTCTGTGGCACCTGGGGTTCTGGAACCGCTATTACCCCTGGCAGGAAGAGGATTTCCTGCGGACGGCGCCGGAATCGCTGTTGCAGGCCCGCAACCCGCACCCCCCGGATGATCCGCAATGGCAGCTCCTGGCCAGCGCCGAGGAAGCAGACCACGAACGGATCTGGGAGCGCCTGCTGGCGGGGGAGCACCCGGTAGTTTGACCGTGCGCCGGGCAGGATTTTCCTTGGCCCGTGCTGGGGCATCAATCATTATCTTGCCGGCAACCGCTGGACGAGCCGCTCAGGCGAAGGGAGTGTGGGCATGCGAATCTACACCCGAACCGGAGACCAGGGACAGACATCCCTGGGTGACGGCACTCGCTTGCCCAAGTCGGCGCCCCGGATCGATCTCTACGGGGATATCGACGAACTGAACAGCGTCCTGGGCTGTTGTCTGTCCGTGCTGCCGGCGGAGCAGGAGGGGACTCTGGCCACCCTGCATGCCGCGCTGCTGGAAATCCAGGATCAACTCTTCGCCTTGGGCATGGTGATCGCCGACCCGGGTCGCTGCCGGGCCGGTCAGAACCAGGAGCAGGCCTCTTTCCCTGTGAAACGGCTGGAGGATCTCATCGACGGTCTGGACCGCGACCTGCCTCCCCTGAAGAATTTTATCCTGCCCGGCGGAACTTCCGCCTCGGGATTCCTGCACCTCGCGCGGACGGTCTGCCGTCGCTGCGAACGCAAGGCCGTGGCCCTGGCCGCCGACGAGCCCGTGCCCGCCTCCGCGGTCATCTTCCTCAATCGCCTCAGCGATTTCCTGTTCACCGCCGCCCGGTCCGCCAACCTCGCGGCGCGGGTGGACGACGTTCCCTGGGCCCCGAACGGGCAGGACGATTGAGTGTTCGGTCTGCTTTTTTCCTCGTTTTCGCTGAATAAACCCGACCCGGCAGAGGTATCACCCCTGCAAACGGAGGAACGGGATGGTGACCGCCGGGACATCAAGCTTTTTCTGGCGGGCCAGGACCGGGGATTCGAGGACCTGATGAACAGATATCGCCAGAGCGCCTACGGCATTGCCCTGGGGCTGACCGGCAACCACGACGATGCCATGGACGCCGTCCAGAGGGCGTTCATCAGCGTCCATCGTTCCCTGCCGCGGTTTCGGCTCGCTGAACCCTTCTTTCCCTGGTTGTACCGGATCGTCCGCAACGCGGCCTTGAATCAACGACGCAACGAAGGGCGCCACCGGGGTGACGTGCCCCTGGAATGGGTGAGGCAGGGCGACGGGCGGCCCGATCCGCTGCAACAGACCGAGGCGGAGGATTTGCGCCGTCGCTTGTGGGAGGGCATCGGGGAATTGCCGCCGGCCCAGCGGGAGGTCTTCCTCCTGTACCATTTCCAGGGCCTGAAGTACCGCCGCATCGCCGACACCCTGGGGATTCCCATCGGGACGGTCATGTCGCGCCTGCACAACGCCCGCCTGCAGTTGCGCCAAGCCATGGGCCTGGAGTCGGAATCATGAACAACAGCCGGCAGAACCGCGAAGACGACGCCTTGCTCAGCGCCTATGTCGATGGGGAACTCGGCCCGCAGGAGGCCGATGCCGTCGAGAAGCGCTTGGCGGAGGACGAACGAGCCCGCCTGCTCGTGGAGCAGCTCCGGCGGATGAAAGAGATCACCGGAGCCATGCGCATCAAGGACCCGCCCCGGGAGGAGTGGGAAAGGTTCTGGCAGGTCCACTACAACCGTGTGGAACGGTCCCTGGGCTGGCTGCTGTTCGCCACGGGAGGGCTTGTGGTGCTCGCGTGGGCGGCCTTGTCCCTGATCAACGCCATCTGGAACAGCACCGCACTGCCCGCCCTGGTCCGCTGGGGATCCGTGGCGGCGGTGGCGGGTGTGGTCGTCCTGCTGGTCTCGGTCGTGCGGGAGCGCTGGCACGTCCGACGGACCACGCGCTACAAGGACATCGCCCGCTGAAAGGAAGATCCATGGAAGACGACAATCGCGACATGATGGTGGTCACTACCGAAACGATTCCCGGCAAGCGCATTACCCGGACGGTGGGTCTGGTACGGGGGAACACCATCCGCGCCCGGCACATCGGGCACGACATCATGGCCGGCCTGAAAAACATGGTCGGCGGCGAGATCAGCGATTACACCAAGATGATCGCCGAGTGCCGCGAGGAAGCCCTCGATCGCATGGTGGACCAGGCGCGCGCCAACGGCGCCAACGCCGTGGTCGGGGTGCGTTTCGCCACCAGCGAAATGATGGAGCACGCAGCCGAGCTGCTGGCCTACGGCACGGCGGTGGTGGTCGAGGACCAATAGCCGCGCCGTCATGCGTGGCCAATAGGACAAAAAGAAAAGAGGACGCACGAACGGCGTCCTCTTTTTCTCATCGGTCGCAGGAAAACGAGGGGCCCGAAAGCCTACTCGTCGACCATGCTGATGGCTTCCTCGGGACAGGCGTCCACGCAGGCTTCGCAATCAATACACTCATCGGAGTTGACTACGGCCTTGCCCTCGACCATGGAGATGACCTCGGTGGGGCAGGCGTCCACGCAATCTTCACAACCGGCACACTTGGCTTCGTCGACCTTGGCGGGCATTGCTCTTCCTCCTGAGACATGGTGCAGGCGCCGCATCGTGCGGCAAACTGGGAGAAAGGTAAGTCATGATAGAGCGATGTCAAATCGACAATGATTCTCATGAAACAGACAACTGATTGACCATATGGAGATTACCGAATCACCCGTTGGAGCCCGCAGCCATTTTCCGCAGGTGGGAGAGTTCGGGCCCGGCGTCGCGGAAGAATAGCGGCGGCAGGCACAGCACCAGCAGACCGAAATCGCGCAACAGAAGGGTGATCCCGACCGCGTGGCCGCCGTCGGTATGGAAGCAACCACAGCTGATGTCCAGCCCGCGAACCAGGGCGCTGGCGATGGCGACGATGAAGATTACCGTGAGCACCGCCGCCAACATTGCCGCACCTCGACGCAGGACACCGAACACCAGGGCGAGCCCCACGATCAGTTCGAGGATCGGCAGGCCGTGGGCCATGGGATGCAGGAGGGCGTAGGGGACCAGGTGATAATGGTCGATGGCCGCGGCAAAAGCCCCGGGCTTCTGCAGCTTGTCCAGGCAGGCGAAAAGAAAGATTCCCCCGGTCACCAGACGACAGCCGAAGCCCACCCAGCGCATCATGGCCCGGACTCCCCGGTCAAAGGGGCGCCGGCTGCCCGCCAGGCCTCGAGTCCGCCCGAAAGGATCTCCAGGTCGACGTATCCCCGAGCCTTCAGGCGGGCGGCGATGGACGAAGCCAGGGACAGGTTTCCGTCCCCGAACAGGATCAGCGGGTCTTCGGGAGTGATGAAATCGAAGAGGTCCAGCAGGTCGTCGTCGAAGCTGTCCTGCCGGATGGGAACCGAACCCGGGATGGTCGGGGTTGCGCCGATCGGGCCGGGCCTCGTGTCGACGAACAGATGGGTGCCGGCGTCGTAAAGGGCGACGGCCTGCTTCGTCGCGATCAAGGGGGCGTCCAGTTCCAGCTTGTAGAAGGTCGGGTCCGCGCTCAGGGGAAGGCGGTCGGGCCGCAAGGCCCAGCTGACCGCGGTCACGGCCAGGACGATGACCGACAGGGCGCAGGCCTCCATCAACGGCCTGCGCAGGTTCAATTTCCCCGGGGGTGAGGTCGCGGCCGAAGCTCCCATGCCGGCGCTACATCCTGACCATGTAGGTCACCGGAACGATGATCTCGGGCATCGCCTTCAGGTCGGTCTTGATGGTGATGGAGCCCTGGATGCGCCCCTTGGTGTGGATGGCGCGGGGGTCGTCCGCACCGATGGGCGAGCCCGTGATGGGGATGGCATAGGCCCCGTTGGGAATGGTGATGGTCTTGCCGATTGTCAACTCGGACAGATCGGTGGTCACGCTGAGAATCTTGAAGGCGTCTTGGTCGTGGAAAGGCTTCAGGCGGAGGTTGACCTGGAACTGGGGCTGGAACCGGAAACTCACCCGCCGCGGCATGACCTCGATGGGGCTGAAGACCTGGGCGTTGATGTCGAGATCCACCGTCGGCATTCCCTTGACGTTGGTTTCCACGCGCACGATGTCGTGATGGTTGCCGGGTTCCATATCGGCGGGACGGGTGACCACGAGTTCGGCCCGCGACGGGTTGCCGTCGACATGGTTCCGGGCCTCGACCTGGAAAAACTGCTGCATGGTGCGGTCGGCCTTGATCTCCAGGTCATGGCCCTCCATGGCGGTGAAGTTCACCACCTGGGATTCGCTCTCTCCCTGCAACGACCGCAGAAAGGCGACCCGGCGATCCGGGGTGATGTCCAGCAGGGAGTGGATGTTTGCGGTCAGCACCAGATTCGCCACCGACGACATTGGGTCATTCGAATGGATCTTGATGGCCTTGATGACTGTTCCGGTGAAGTTCTTGCTGTTGAACTGGATTTCCAGGGGCGCGGATTCACCGGGGAGGATCTCCTTGACCTTCATCTCGGGGATGGTGCAGCCACAGTCGGGGACCACGTCGGAGATGATCAAAAGGCCGCCGCCGTCGTTGCGGATGGTCGCGGTGAAGGTCCGGGTCTCTTCCTGCATCATGTCCCCGAAGTCGTAGGTGGGGGGATCCACGACGATGCTCTGGGCAATGGCGGAAGAACCCGGCGAAACCGACAGGGCGAGCAGGACGAACAGGATGGCGATTCTGCGCATGACGGACCTTTCTGACCTCGATCGAGACGGGAGTGGCGAAGCCGCTGCAGCGGCAGGGCGAGGAAACAATCGCCGAATCCCGAAGTTCCCTTCCACAGTTTGATAATGTTGGGTAATTTCAGTCGCGTGGCAAGTAATCTTGGCCTGCGGCGGCTTCGGGGAGGCGATTTTCCCGGTTCTTGCTAAAATAAGATCGAACCAGACCAATATGTTTTCCCGAGCCCGGAGGTTTAATCATGTCCGAGAGGATTTTCCATTCCGTGACCGAGTTGATCGGAGGAACCCCTCTGGTCCGCATCAACCACCTGACCGACGGGGCCGCCGACCTGGTGGTCAAACTCGAGTCGCTCAATCCCATGTCCAGTGTCAAGGATCGCATCGGTCTGGCCATGATCGAGGCTGCGGAGAAGGACGGCCGGCTCAAACCGGGCGGCGAGATCATCGAACCGACGAGCGGAAATACGGGCATCGCCCTGGCCTTCATCGGCGCCGCCCGCGGTTACAAGGTGACCCTGGTCATGCCCGAAAGCATGTCCAAGGAGCGCCGGATCGTCATGCGGGCCCTGGGCGCCAACCTCGTGTTGACTCCTGCGTCCGAAGGCCTCAAGGGAACCATCGCCAAGGCGAAGCAGATGGCGGCCGAGAATCCGGACGCCTTCATGCCCGACCAGTTCGCCAATCCCGCCAATCCCGAGGTCCACGCCCGGACCACCGCCGAGGAGATCTGGGCCGATACCGACGGGCGCGTGGATGTCTTTGTCGCCGGCATCGGCACCGGGGGCACCTTTACCGGGGTGGCGCGTCGGTTGCGCGAGCTCAACCCCGACCTGCTGGCGGTCGCCGTGGAGCCCGAGGGTTCGCCGGTGTTGTCGGGAGGGCAGCCGGGGCCGCACAAGATCCAGGGCATCGGGGGCGGCTTCGTGCCGGAAATCCTGGACACGAGCCTGATTTCGGAGATCATCAAGGTGGGCGACGAGGAGGCCATGGAGATGGCCAGGCGGGCGGCGCTCGAAGAAGGCCTGCTGGTGGGGATCAGTTCGGGAGCGGCCCTGGTGGCCGGTTGCCGGCTGGCCGCGCGGCCGGACATGGCCGCCAAGCGGATCGTGGCCATCATTCCGTCCTTCGGTGAACGCTACCTTTCGTCCGATCTGTTCTCCGTTTATCGAGACGAGTGATTCATGAATTCCGCCCAGAACAGCAGCTGGCTGCGCCGCCTGACCGCGGAACTCGTGGCCTCCTACCGGGAGCAGGGCGGGGTCAACATCATGGGCGATCGCCAGCTGCCGGCCCAGAAGGAGATCGTCCGCCTGCTGGAGGATCTGCAGGCCCTGGTGTTTCCCGGGTACCACGGGCAGGTCCTGCCCCGGGAGGCCGACCTGGAATTCCTGGTGGGCTCCCGTTTGGAGACCCTGGCTCGCGAACTGACCACCGTGATCAGCCAGACCCTGCGCTTCTGCTGGCACTCGGGTTGCCGCTGCTCGGAGCTGTGGGGCTCCACGGAGAATCAGGCGCCGGGAACCGAAGCCTTCGAGGCGGCGGCCCGGAGGGTGACCACCCAGTACCTGGAACAGCTGCCCGGGATCCGCACCCTCCTGAATACCGACGTCCAGGCGGCCTTCGTGGGCGATCCGGCGGCGACGAACACCGAGGAGATCATCCTCTGCTACCCTGGCATCACCGCCATCCTGGTGCACCGGTTGGCCCACCCGCTCTATGAGCTGGGCGTGCCCCTGTTGCCGCGCATCATGAGCGAGTGGGCTCATCACAGTTCGGGCGTGGACATCCACCCGGGCGCGCGCATCGGGCCGCACTTCTTCATCGACCACGGCACCGGTGTGGTGATCGGCGAGACCACCGCGATCGGCGCGCACGTGAAGATCTATCAGGGGGTCACCCTGGGCGCCCTCAGCTTTCCCCGCAACCCCGACGGTACCCTCGTCAAGGGCGGGAAGCGGCACCCCACCATCGGCGACCGGGTGACGATCTACGCCAACGCCACCATCCTGGGCGGCGAGACGGTGATCGGTGATGGGGCGGTGATCGGCGGGGGCATGTGGATCACCGATTCGGTGTCGGCGGGGGCGAAGGTGCTGAATTCCCGGTAAAAGACGGGTCGGTGCCCCGCGCCGGGTTGGGAAAAATGGGATGTCGATCGTCGCGCCACGTGGAGGCGGCATTCCGCGAGAACCTGAAGTGGGGCATCCTGACTAAGGGGAACTATTTCGGGAGGCTGTTGTCAACCCTTTACCCCTGCTCGAATACCCCCTCCAAATGACCGGAATTTTCTCGGGTGAATGTTCGCACCTTGGGAAATCCTGCCTGAGAGTTGGTTATTATGAAATCCCTTCACCCCGCAGTGTTGCTGCTGTTATTGGCCATTACCGCCACCGTGGCCGCAGGTGATGCCCCGGTGAACCGCCAGGTAAACCGGGAGTTGCACGAGGCGGCCAAAGGCGCGCCCCTGAATCTGGCTGACCTGGTCTTTGCCCTCAACCCCCGCTTGGGCCTGGGCTTTCCTTCCCAGAATGTGGACAACTACTACGTGTTCCCGCTGTGCGGCATGGGGCTGGTTCGCCTGACTTTGCTCTGGAGTAATTATGAGCCGTCCAGAGGGCAGTATGATTGGAGCGGGTTGGACAACAAGGTCCGGGTCCTGCAGGACCTCGGGATCGACATCTTCATGACGTTGCAGTCGGATGCCGATTGGGGCGTCGAACCATCGGATTTCCTGGCGGCCAACCACCCCCCCGCCGACATGGCCGACTGGACCACATTCATGACGCACCTGGTGCAGCGCTACAACGGTGACGGCGTGGACGACTTGCCGGGCCTGCTCCGCCCGGTGCGCTATTACCAGTTGGCCAACGAATGGCCTTCCCCGCAAAACATCCACGGCGGCTGGAC
This sequence comes from bacterium CG_4_9_14_3_um_filter_65_15, assembly GCA_002790835.1. Taxonomy (GTDB): domain Bacteria; phylum Krumholzibacteriota; class Krumholzibacteriia; order LZORAL124-64-63; family LZORAL124-64-63; genus JAHJTW01. The sequence continues at coordinate 11,981 of PFVX01000079.1, forward strand.
CGGCACCATCGACCAGCTGATCGAATTCTTCAACGCTTCCTACGCTGCGGTCAAGGCCGCCGATCCCTCCGCCACGGTCGTCCTCGGCGGCATCCCTTCCATCGGGCTTGACGCCATGGTGCTCAACGCCGGGCAAGGTAACTACGTGGCCAGGCAATCGTACAACGAGACGGTCAAGGATTCCCTGACCGTCGCGATCGCCCAGGATCCCCGCATCGCCGAGGCGGTGGCCGTCCGAGAGCGCGTGCTGGCCGAAAGCCTTTACGACATGGTGGATCTTCACATGTACGGTCCGGTGGAATTCAACCAGTACCGGATCAGCCGCATCCGCCAGAACGTCGGTGACGTGCCCCTGGTCTCCTCCGAATGCGGCGGGCCGAATCTGGCCTACGATCCGGTCATCACCCCCGAAGAACACTTCCAGACCGCCATGGACATGAATCTCGACGCCCTGTCCCGAGGCCTGGTCTACACCATGTGGTTGTCCATGTTCGGACAGGAATACGTTCCCGGCATCGGCCCCACCTGGGGCAACTCCCAGCTTCAGCCCATCGACAAGAACCAGCAACCTACCGGGGGATTCTGGGCCTATCACCTGCTGGCGGCCATGTTGGACGGAATGGACAGCGTGGAAAAACCCGGCCCCGGCATCTACATCATCCACCGGTATGACCAGCCCAACATCCATGTGGCCTGGCGGACGGACGCCAACACCACCTACCAGCTCCCGTCCACCGTCCATGCCCAGAAAATGATCGTGGTCACTTCTGCCCGGCTTGGCACGTACCAATTAGAACCCGTGCCTGCGAACGGGTTGTTGCAACTCACCGGTCCTTTGCCCATCGTGGTCAGCGAGATCCTTCCCGGAGGCGTCTCCGGAGATTCCGGCCCTCCGCACCCCACCGTGGCCCTCGGCCAGGTCTGCAACTTCCCCAACCCCTTCAACCCCGCCATGGAAATCCGATTCGTGCTGGGGGAGGACAGCCGGGTTCAGGTCGAAATATTCAACCTGAGGGGACAAAGGATCGCCACGTTGCTGGACAACGAGTTGCCGGCCGGACCCCACGGTGTTGTGTGGCACGCCGGGCAACAGCCATCGGGGACCTACTTCTACCGCATCACCGCGGCAGGAAACATCACAACCGGGCGCTGCGAGCTGGTGAAATGACCGGGATCAGCAGGTCAACCGCCAGAGTTTCGGCGGCCTTGATGCCGCCCGCATAGCCGGCACCTTCCCCGGCAGGATAGAGGCCCCTGGTGTTGACGCGCTGCAGGTCGGACTCGTTGCGGTTGATGCGCAGCGGCGACGAGGTGCGCGATTCCATCGCCGGAACTGGCAATCGGGGAAGATCGAGTTCAACGATCCTGGTACTGGAAGTAGGCCTCCGTCGGCCCTTTGCGAATAATCCGCAGCCGCGCAGCGGCGAGGACATTTCGCAAAGGGCCGACGGAGGCCTACTTCCAGTGGGAGGAGATGAACTCGTCCACCTCCGGAATCCCCCCCTGGAACACCAGGTACCCGTTATGGGGCTCCCGCTCGGTGGTCTCGCCGTTGACGGGGGAGAGCATGATGCGCTGGACCTCGTCATGGTCCCGGCTCTGGCCCAGGGCCCAGCCCAGCTTCACGTAGGCCACCTCCGGCAGCATGTTCGCCGCCGGGACCACGCCCAGTTCCATGATCTCCCGCCCGGTCTCGTACACGTACATCTGCACGTAGCCCCACAGGGTCTGGACCGTCATGTAGACGTGCACGCCGGCGTCGCGGGCGCGTTGCAGGGCCGGGTACAGGGGCTTGTTCACGTGGCCGAGGCCGGTGCCGGCGATGATGATGCCCTTGTATCCGTTGTCGATCAGGGAGTCGATGATGTCGGGCTTCATGTTGGGGTAGTAGTAGACCAGGGACACCCGGTCGTCGAAGACGTCGATCAGGGTGACCTGGCCGTCGTCGCGCCGCCGGTTGTAGTCGGTGCGGAACGGCGTGACCCCGCTTCCGTCGATCTTGCCCAGGGGGATGTCGCTGAGGGTGCGGAAGGTCGAGCGATAGCTGGAGTGCATCTTGCGCACGCGGGTGCCCCGGTGCAGCAGGCCGTACTCGTCGCTGGTGGGCCCGAACATGCAGACCATGACCTCGGCGATGTCGCTGGTGGCGGCGGTGCGGGTGGCGTTGATGAGGTTGATGGCCGCGTCCGAACTGGGGCGGTCGCTGCTGCGCTGGCTGCCCACCATGACGATGGGCACCGAAGGATCCTGCACCATGAAGCTGAGCGCGGCTGCGGTGTGGTGCATGGTGTCGGTGCCGTGCCCGACCACGATGCCGGTCACGCCGCCGGCAATCTCCCGGGCGATGGCGCGTGCGGTGCCGATCCACTGCTCCGGACCCATGTTCTCGCTGAACACGCCGTACAGCTTCTCGGTCTCCATGTTGCAGATGTCCGCCAGCTCCGGCACCGAACCGTACAGCTCGCCGGGGCTGAAGGCGGGAATCACCGCACCGGTGCGGTAGTCGAGGCGGCTGGCGATGGTGCCGCCGGTGCCCAGCAGCTTGACCCGCGGCTTGCCGGGGTCCACAGGGAATGCCTTCTCGGGGATCTGGTAATTGGCGACCTTGCGGCCGAGCACGCTGATGGATTCGACGGTGTCGCAGCGGACGCCGATGTTGTATCCGGTGTCCAGCTTCAACACGATGTGCAGTGCGTCGGCGGTTTCGCTGCGCGGCAGGATGAGCCCGGAAAAATCGCCGCGGTTCGTGTGCAGTGTGACCTGGCTCCAAACCGGGGCCTCTTCCCGCTGCAACAGATCCAGGGTGGGGATGCGGTAGCCTTTGAAGTCTGCGGCGGTTTGGCTCACGACGTGCGCTCCCGGTTGCGGCCCTTGATCCAGCTGCGGACGGTGCGTCCGGGCACCCGCCCCAGCACACCCGGCATCACCCGGCCCATCAGGACCAGGTCACGCTGCAGGGGGCTCTCAGGCAGTTCACCCGCGGGAATCGCCTGCAGAAGGTCTTCGACCGCGGCGCGGGCCTTTTCCCGGGGCCACGGCTCCAGCGGCTCGGATTCGGCGCTCCAGACACCCTCGGGAATCAGGTCTCCCGAGACCAGTTTGCGCACCGTATCGGCCCACCAGGGGCCGGCGGCGGCCGTCTGCAGGGGCCGCGGGCAGGATCGATCCAGCAGCAGGGAGGCGAGCTGGCTGGCGGTAAGGGCGGGGGTGTCGGACTCCTGCAGGATGGGCAGCAGGGCGGCGAAAAGATCCCAGGCCCGGTGGCGACCGAGTCGGGCGGCCAGGTCGGGCCCCACGCCGGCCGTGCGGGCGATGTCTTCCCGCTTCCAGGGTGTCAGGGGAAGGCTGTCGTGGATATGTTCCAGCCGCTCGTCGCTCAGGCCGATGGGCGGCAGGTCGGTGTCCGGATACATGCGGTCGGCTCCCGGCAGCACCCGTTCGAAACCGTTGGTGCCGTCGTCCAGTGCCTGGCGGGTTTCCTCAGGCACGCCGACGAAGGCCTCACGGGCGCGAATGAGCACTTCGCTGACCGCGGTGGCGGCGTCCCGCTCGGAGCCCCAGACGAGGATGATGGGCACTTCGGGGCCGACGCGGCAGGTCTTGGCCACCCGCTCCCATTCACCGCTGCTGAGGGTGGGGACGTCCTGGGTGGACATCACCAGGTTGGGCAAGGTGTCCAGGCAGGCGATCACCCGGATGCGGTCGCTGAATTCCTTGAGAAAGCCCGTGCGGGGCTGGGTCTGCACCTGCAGCAATCCCTGGAAACCGGGCAGGGGCACGGCCATCACCGTGGCGCCCTTCTCCACGGCCTTGCCGATGAAGCGGCAGGCGGTGCCGCGCACGGCCGAGGTGACGTCGTTTCCGCCCTGGGGCAGGTATCCGGGTTTTGCGCCCCGATGTTCCAGTTCCCGGGCGATGGCCACGAGGGTGCGCTGACGCAGGGCCTCGTTGTGGGTCAACCGGGGGATGGCGCGCAGGCAGGGCACGCCCTTGATCTCGATGCGCGTGCCGCCGGTGACCGAGACGTTGACGTCCTGCCGGGCGGCGCCGCTGCCGGTGCGCACCAGACCGGTGGCCCGCACCAGGTGGCGCAGGACCTGGCCCACGGCCATCGCTTCGCGGGGGGTCGTCATGTCCGGGTCCGTCACCGACTCGATGAGCGGCATGCCCAGCCGGTCGGTGCGGTAGGTGCGCACGTGGCCCGCATCGGATACCTCACGGCAGGAATCCTCTTCGATGCTCAACTGGCGGATGTGGATCGACTTTTCGCCGCAGGGAATGTCGCCGTCGGTGCCGATGATGGCGGTGCGCTGGAATCCGGTGGGAATGCTGCCGTCCAGGTATTGCTTGCGGGTGATGTGGACCTCGCTGACCACGTTGCAACCCAAAAGCATGGTGATGGCGATGCTGATGTCCAGGGCCTGGTCGTCCATCTCGAAGGGCGGGGCGTCGTCCATCTCGTAGGTGCAGACGGTGTCCTTGTTCAGATGGTAGATGATGTCCTTGCGGGTCTTGAATTCCATCAGCGCCGTGCCGTCGTACTCGCCCATTTCCGAGAGGGTGGGGCGCATGTGCCGCAGCACCTCGGCCTGGTGCTCGCCCTGGTTGTAAACCCCGGCGGGACACCGGCAGAAGAGCTTGCGGCGGGTCAGGAGCTGCTGGTGGATTTCCAGACCGCAGCGGAAGCCCAGATCGGCGTATTCGGCGTCCGATAGCGTCCCGAACAGGGGCAACGGGCCGCCTAGCCAGGAGTCGCTGAAGGCGGAGTGATCTCGTTCCATGGTTACTTCCGCGCTCGGGTGGAGATGGCGTCCGGCCCAAGATATTGACCCCGTGGTCAAAGCTCCAGGAATAGTTGGCTCTGCGGCGGAATTGCCATCTTGACGAGAGATTTCCCGTCGGATATTCTGAATGTGAATCTGGTAACATTCCCAGGCCCACTGCCAGGGCAATCTGTTTATACCTTAACGAGGTGATGTTGTGGTGCGTAAGAAGCGCAGAGGTTGCGATGTCCCCGAGGCGACCATTCATCGCCTTCCCCTGTACCTGGAGAAACTCAAGTTGTTGCAGGCCATCGGGGTGGAAGACGTCTCCAGCCGCCAGTTGGCCGAATCCCTGGATATCAAGGCGAGCCAGTTGCGGCACGATTTTCATTATTTCGGCGGCTTCAGCCGGCCCGGCCGGCCCTATCAAGTCGAAAAATTGGTGCCGGCCCTGGAACAGATCATCGGGATCGACGAACCGGTGCCGACCATCATCGTCGGAGCCGGCCACCTGGGCCAGGCCCTGGCCAATTATCAAAATCTGGGCCTGCAGGGTTTCCCCCTCCACGGCATTTTCGACGTCAACCCGCGTCTGATCGGGCTGGAAATCCGCGGGCAGGCCATCCGGGACCTGGCGGATATGCCGGACATCGTCAAGCGTGACCACATCCTGATGGGGATCATCACCGTGCCGGCGGCCAACGCCCAGCAGGTCGCCGACCGCATGGTCGAGGCCGGCATCGTGGGGATCTTCAACTTTGCGCCGACGGATCTGAAAGTGCCCGAAGGGGTTGTGGTGCGGAACGAGCGCATGGCCGTGGGCATCATGGCCCTGAGCTTCAAGGTCAAGTGCATCCTGGAATCCCGGTTGTCCGAGTCACCAGCGGATGAGGTCGGCGCCCCAGGTAAAACCACTGCCGAAGGCGAGGGTGACGACTAGGTTTCCCGGCTGGATGCGCCCGGCGGCGACCGCCTCGCTCAATGCGATGGGGATGGTCGCCGCCGTCGTGTTTCCGTAGCGTTCGATGTTGCTGACCACCTTCTGCGCCGGCAGGCCCATGCGCGATCCCACAGCCTCGGTGATGCGCTGATTGGCCTGATGGGGCACCCGCAGATCCACCTCGTCGATGGTGTGCCCACCCCGTTCCAGGACCTCGTTGACGGCCTCGCAAAAACGCCGGGTGGCGTGCTTGAACACCAGCTCGCCGTCCATGGTGGGATAGTGCCGCCCCTGCTCGATCAGCCCCGGGGTGACGCGCTCCCGCACCACCGCGGTGGGAACTTCCAACCAGACGTCCTTGGCGAAGCGGCCCTGGCTGTGCAGGACCGAGGCCAGGACACCTCGGTCCTCCTCGGTGGCCTGAACGACCACGGCGCCGGCGGTCTTCAGCCCCAACAGTTCCTCGATGAAAACCCCGTTGCCGGGAAAGAAACAGTCGGGGTTCAAGGCGGCATAGATCACCAGGTCGATTTCCGACTTGTCGATCCCCGCAGCGGCGATGGCGGCCGTGGCGGCGATGGCGGCCTTGGCCCCCAATTCGGCCCCCGATTCGGTGGACCAGCCGTTCTCATCGAGGGTGACCCCACCGGCGTTCGCGGATCCCGCTGCGCTGGGAGATCCACTCGTCCGAGGTCTCCATCCATGGGGTCATCTCTTCGTTGGCGACGACACGCTCGGGAACATAGAATCCCGTCCCGGTGATGGCCGCTCTGGTCATGGTCACGCCCCCGTGCTCAACGATGGACGGCGATGGCGCCTCGTAACTGCTTGCCGTGGGCCTGGATGAAGGCCTGGGCGGCGCCACGGTCGGGGAAGTATCCGATGCGGACCCGGTAGATCATGGCGCCATCGGCTGTGCTGCTGACCTTGACCCGGGCATCCCAATCGAATTTCTGGAGCCGCAGGGCCTCACGGTCCGCGTTGGCCGCGTCGCCGTAGGAACCGGTCTGCACCAGATAGGGTCCGCTGGCCTCCGGTTGCACCTCGGGCAGGGGCTTGGTGGCGGGCTTCTCCCGGGCCGGCTCGGGGGCGGGCGGTGTGGTCCGGGGTGACGGCGTGGTCGCCGGGGCTGTTTCCTGCTGACCGCCGGAGGGTTTTTCCGGGGTCAGCTCCTGGGCGATGTGCTGCATCTCCACCTGACCCGAGCGGGGTTGGGCGGGGTGGTCGGCGTCGGTGTCCAGCGTGTCGGCGATGCCCAGATCCACTGCCAGGGAATCGAGGTCGTCGGCAGGGACGGTGATCACCGAGCGGTTCTCGCCGATTCCGGTGGGGCGGCCACCTCCCGGCTGTCGAAACAGCAGGAAGGCCGCCACCATGGCGACGAACAAGGCGAGCCAGATCGCGCGGGGGGTACCGCGCCGCTGATTGCGTCCGGCGGAGGGGCGGTGCCCTGTCTGAAGCAGCTGATCATCCTTGCGCGCCATGGGGTCCTTCCTGGCCAAGGGAGGTGCGGGGAAACAGGAGGCTGAACACGATCGTGGCCAGCAGCGAGAGCACGAATCCGGGGATCATCTCGTAGAGCTGGCCCTTGAGAACGGGGATGTTGTACCACGCGATGACGGTCACGGTTCCGGTGATGAGGCCGGCGAGCACCCCGGCACGGCTGGTGCCCTGCCAGCGCAGGGACAGCAGCAGCGGTGGGCCGAAGGCGGCGCCCAACCCCGCCCAGGCATAGAGCACCATGTCGTAGACGAAATCGTGGGCGCCCCAGGCGAGGCCGAAGGCGACCGCGCCCACCAGCAGGGTGGACCAACGCCCCAGGGCGACGAGGGAGGCCTGGGAGGCATCGGGATTGATCAGGCGCCGGTAGATGTCCTCGCTCACCGCGCTCGCCACCGAGAGCAGCTGGCTGTCGGCGGTGGACATCATGGCGGCGATGGCCCCGACGATCATCACCACGGCCAGACCCTCGGGCATGAAGTGGCTGGCCATCATCGGCATGAGCTGTTCCTGGTCGGGGATCAACTGGCCCGGTCCCATGGCGCCCGGCCCGAACCAGGCCAGACCCGTCAGCCCGATGAGGATGGCGCCGAAGAACGCGATCAAGGCCCAGCCGATGGCGATGATGCCCCCCTTTTTGATCTCGTCGGAGGAGGTGATGGCCATGAAGCGCAGCACGAGATGGGGCTGACCCATATAGCCCAGGCCGATGGCCAGGCTGCCCAGCACGCCGCTGACCGCCGCCCAGGTGGTGCTTCCGGGGGTCAGGTCCAGATACTGGCCGCCCAGTGGCGCCAGCTTGGCCATCATTCCGCCGGTTCCGCCCAGCTCGACCAGCACCACCAGGGGCAGGACCGCCAGGGTGAAGAGCATGATGATGCCCTGGATCAGGTCGGTCCAGCACACCGCGAGCAGGCCGCCGGCCGCGGTGTAGAAGAGCACCAGCACCGCGCCGATGAGCATGCCCGCCAGGGGCGGGATGTCGAGGTAGTAGTTCAGGACCTTGCCCGCGGCCAGGAACTGGGCCGCCACGTAGAAGGTGAAGAAGAAGAGGATGATCGCCGTGGCCACCAGACGCAGGGTGTGGCTGTGATCGTCGTGGCGGGCTTCGAAGTAGTCGGCCAGGGTCAGGGCCTGCAACGCGGCGGTTTCGACGCGCAACCGGCGGGCCACCACGAACCAGCTGAAGGCGATGCCCGTGCAGCATCCCACTCCGACCCAGAGGGTGCCCGCGCCGGTGGCGAAGGCCAGACCGGGTAAGCCGATGAGCAGCCAGGCCGATTCCCCGCTGGCCCGCTCGCTGAAGGCGGCCACCCAGGGGCCGAGGCTCCGGTTGGCCAGGAGGTAGTCGTCCAGGGTCCGGTTGCGACGCGCCGAGTAGACCCCGACCGCCAGGATCAGCACGCTGTAGACGATCATGCCCAGGATAAGGGAATCCACCGGACCTCATTCGTTGCGGCCGCAAACAGGGAAATTTCACCGAGGAGGATCATAAGAGGCTCCTGCAGGACAATCAACCGCCAACATCCTCGGCCCGCTAATCACCACCTAATCACTTTTGTTTCTTGGACTTTCGTGACGCGGGGGTCGCTCCGTTCCTTGAAGTCCACCCGGCTTGCTGGTAGAATCCCCGTCTTGACGTTCGGGCCGCGACGGACTCTGAGCAAAGGAGAGGCAGCATGCACGGGATTGTCGGCTACGGCGCATATGTGCCGCGCTTCAGGATCAAGGCTGAGCAGATCGCCAACCAGTGGGGCGCCGATGCGGACGCCTTCAAGAAGGGGCTGCTGCTGGAGGAGAAAACAGTCCCGGGGCCGGACGAGGACACCATCACCATCAGCGTGGCGGCGGCCCGGGATGCGGTGACCCGCGCGGGAATCGATCCCCAACTCATCGGAGCCTGCTACATCGGGTCCGAAAGCCATCCCTACGCGGTCAAGCCCTCGGGTACGGTGCTGATCGACGCCCTGGGGATCGGCCCCGATTGCCATGTGGCCGATTTCGAGTTCGCCTGCAAGGCGGGCACCGAGGCCATGTACGTGGCCTACTCCCACGTCAAATCCGGCGAGATGCCCTACGCCCTGGGCATCGGGGCGGACACCAGCCAGGGCGCGCCCGGTGACGCCCTGGAGTACACCGCGTCGGCCGGTGGCTCGGCCTTCGTCATGGGCAGCGAGGGTGTGGTCGCCGAGATCCTCCACACCTACTCCTTCACTTCCGACACGCCGGATTTCTGGCGCCGAGAGGGGGAGTTCTATCCTCGGCACGCCGGACGTTTCACCGGGGAGCCCGCCTACTTCCATCACGTGCTCAGCTCGTGCCAAGGGATCCTCGACCGCAGCGGCATGAAACCCGAGGACTTCCGCTACGCCGTTTTCCACATGCCCAACGGCAAGTTTCCCCTGCGGGCGGGCAAGACCATGGGCTTCACCAAGGAACAGCTCGAACAAGGCTGGGTGGTGAACCTCATGGGCAACACCTACAGCGGTTCGTCGCCTACGGGCCTGGCGGCCTGCCTGGACGAGGCCAAGCCGGGCGATAACATCCTGATCACTTCCTTCGGCAGCGGCGCCGGTTCGGATTCCTTCATCCTGCGGGCGACCGATCGTCTGCCCGAGGTGCAGGGCCTGGCGCCCAAGGTGCGCGACCAGCTGGCCGACCGCCGCATCCATCTGGATTACGGCAAGTACGTGGCATACCGCGGCAAGATCCGCATGAACGAGGTCTAGAAAGGGGGCGGAACATGAGAGACGTAGCTGTCATCGGCACCGGCCTGACGAACTTCGGCGAACTCTGGGACATCCCCCTGCGCGACCTGTTCGCCATGGCGGCGGCCGACTGTCTGGAAGACGCGGGGGTGGAGCGCAGCCAGATCCAATCCGCGTACATCGGCTGCATGGCCAGCGGGATGTTCGTGGCCCAGGAACACCTGGCCTCCATCCTGACCGATTACGCGGGCCTGGGGGGCATCGCCGCAACCCGGGTGGAATCGGCCTGCGCCTCCGGTGGTGCGGCTTTCCGCGCGGCCTACCTGGAGGTGGCCAGCGGGGCGAGCGATTTCGTGCTGGCAGGCGGGGTGGAGAAGATGAACGACGGCGCCGACGCCACCGTGTGTCTGGCCGCCGCCGCGGACCAGGAGTACGAGGTCTTCCACGGGGTGACCTTCCCCGGCCTGTACGCCATGATCGCCCGGGCGCACATGGCGAAATACGGCACCACGCCCGAACAGATGGCCGCCGTGGCGGTCAAGAACCACGCCAACGGGGCCCTCAACCCCAAGGCCCAGTTTCCGCGGGAGATCACCCTGCAAACGGTGCTGGGTGCGGTCCGGGTGGCAGAGCCGCTGGGATTGTTCGACTGCTCGCCCGTGACCGACGGTGGAGCCTGCGTGCTCCTGGCGCCGGTGGAGGTGGCCCGGAAGCTGGGCAAACCCATCGTGAAGATCATCGGATCGGGGCATGCCACCGATGCCATCGCCCTGCACGATCGGGCCGATTATTCCACCATACCGGTGGTCGGTCTGGCGGCCCAGCGGGCCTTCGCCCAGGCGGGACTCGGAATCAAGGACATCGATTTCGCCGAGGTCCACGACTGCTTCACCATCGCCGAGATCGTTTGCAGCGAGGAGCTGGGCGCCTTCGAACGCGGGCAGGGCGGCCCGGCCGCCGCCGCGGGCGAGACGGCCCGGGACGGTTCGTTCCCCATCAACACGTCGGGCGGTCTGAAGAGCAAGGGCCATCCGGTGGGGGCCACGGGAATCGCGCAGATCTGCGAGATCCACAGCCAGCTCACGGGCCGGGCCGGAGGGCGCCAGCTGAAGAACCCGCGCCGTGGCCTGGCGCAGAACATGGGCGGTTCCGGCGGCAGCTGCACCGTGCACATCCTGGAGGTGGAGTCATGATCACCCCGCGCTATCATCGGGAAATCCCCCAGCGTTACCGGCTCGAGGCCGGCAAGTGCACGGCCTGCGGCGAGATCCATTTTCCTCCGCGCGCGGTGTGCCGCAAGTGCGCAGGCCGCGAAATGGAAACCATCGCCCTACCGCGGCGGGGCAAGGTCCTGACCCACACCACCGTGTGGATTCCGCCCGCACAGTTCGAAGAACAGAAGCCATACGTGAACGCAGTGGTTGAATTGGAAAACGGTGTCAAGTTGACCTGCATGGTTTGCGAGGCTCCGCCGGACGAGGTCACCATCGGCACCGAGGTCGAACTGGTCTTTCGCCGTCTGCAACACGGACCGGCCTGGGAAGTCATTCAGTACGGGTACAAGGCCCGGGTCATAAAGGCGTAATGGCATGGGCAAGGGCAGGTACAAGGGCCGCCGCGCGGCGGCCTTTGTCTTCGATCTGGACGGAACGCTGATCGATTCGGGTGAGGACATCGCCCGGTCGGCGAATTTCGTGCGCGGTCATTTCTCCCTGCCCGAACTGCCGTTGCCGACGGTGATCGGTTTCGTCGGGGACGGCGTGGAGATGCTGATGCGCCGCGCCCTGGGGCACGAAACCAAAAGCGGAAATCCCGATCTGCCCGTGGCCCCGGAGCGTCTGCAGGATGCCCTCTCCGTCTTTCGCGACCACTACGGTCGCCACCTGCTCGATCATACCCGCCTTTATCCGGGGGTCCTGGAGGTGCTCATGCGCTTCCGCGCCTTTCCCCTGCTGCTGGCCACCAACAAGCCACGCGAATTCACCGACCCGATCCTGGCCGGCCTGGGTATTCGCGACGCCTTTGCCCGCATCATCGCCGGCGACGAGACTCCCGCCCGCAAACCGGATCCCGAGCATTTGCGCCGGGTCCTGGAGGGGACCCCCGTGGCCTGCGAGGAAGTCGTGGTGGTGGGGGACAGCCCCAACGACATCGCCGCCGCTCACGGCCTCGGCGCCGTGGCCGTTGGCTGCACCTATGGTCTGGTGGAGCCGGGCCGGATCCGGGTGGCCGGGCCGGATCTGCTGATTGACAGCATCGGGGAGCTGTCGGCCCTATTCCCATCCAGAGCTTAACTCATTGAAATTGTTATAAATAAACGATTTTGAATACGGGTTTATCACTTATTGAAAAATAAATTCAATTTCATCTTTAATGTTACCCCATTAATCAGGTATGCTTTCTTACGCAATCGTGTCGGTGGGGAATTGGCGGTGGGGCTTCTCAACTTCCGGAGAGATTTCGATGCGGAATGAGGCGGCCTATTTGGCGAATCCTGAGGGGTCTCGGCTCATCCGGGCGATTACCCATCTGGTGGTGTGGTTGCCCGCTGCGGGCGCCCTTGCCGGCTTGGGATTAGCCCTGACGCGGGGTGTCAGCGGCTACGCGTGGGTTTCCCTGTTGGTGATGTATGTGCTGACGGTCACCGGTGTCGAACTGGGGCTGCACCGCTACGTTTCCCACCACGCCTTTCGGGCGCATCCGGTGGTGGAATTCTTCCTGGTGACATTCGGCTCCATGGCCGCCCAGGGGGGACCGCTCTACTGGGCGTCGACCCATCGCCGCCATCACGCCTTTTCCGATCGCCCGGGCGACCCGCATTCCCCGCACCTCAGCGGTGGGGGGCCGCGCGGTTGCCTGACGGGAATGCTGCACGCGCACATGGGATGGTTGTTCCAGCCGGTGCATTCGGATTGGCTGCGCTACGTTCCCGACCTGATCAAGGATTCGCGGTTGTTCACCCTGCACAGGTTGTATTTTCTCTGGATCGCGCTGGGCGTGTTGCTTCCGGCGGCCGTGGGTTTGATCTGGACACAAAGCTTGTATGGCGCGCTGGAAGGCCTCTTGTGGGGCGGATTGGGGAGGATCTTCCTGGTGCATCATGCCGTGTGGGGAGTCAATTCCCTGTGCCACGTGTTCGGCAGCCGACCCTTCGCCACCCGGGAACAAAGCCGCAACCTGGCCTGGATGGCCCTGCCTTCCCTGGGCGGAGCCTGGCACAACAACCACCACGCCTTTCCCCGCACGGCCGACAACCGGCTGCGCTGGTGGCAGTTCGATTTCTGCGGCATGGTCGCGCGGATCCTGGAGCGCACGGGACTGATCCGGGACGTCCACTATGCCGATCCCGAATCCTTCGTTGCCGTCCCCTCGTCTCAAAAACCACCTGTGGCTATGGAGGGATGACATGACCAACCCCGACCTCGCCGTCCCCTTGGACGACACCCCTTACACCGTTGCCGGCTCCGCCGAACGCCGCCGGTTGCGCCTCATTGCCGGCGCCGTCGTGGTGGTGCCGCTGCTCGGCACGCTCCTGGCGGTGTGGCTCGCGGTAACAGGGGGCCTCGGCGCCCTGGAGATCTGGTCCTTCGCCATCGGTTATGCGCTGACCCTGATGGGCATCACCGTGGGGTTCCACCGGCACTTCGCCCATCGTTCCTTCCTCGCCGGACCGGCGATGCGGGTGGTGCTGGCAACCCTGGGTTCCATGGCCGGGCAAGGCCCACTCATCTGGTGGGTGGCCACCCACCGGCGGCATCACCGCTTGAGCGATCGCGACGGCGATCCCCATTCCCCGCAACTCGCTTCCGGGCGGGGTCCGCTGCGGGCTCTCAAGGGATTCTGGCAGGGGCACATCGCCTGGATGTTCTCCGACCGCATCAGCAACTGGAGCCTGTTTGCCCGCGACATGCTGGGGGACCGGCTGGTGGTGCGGATGCATCAACTCTACTTCCCGATCTTCCTGCTGGGGATCATCCTGCCGGCGGCGATCGGCGGCCTCGTGACCGGTACCTGGAACGGGGTCCTGATGGGTTTCCTGTGGGGCGGACTGGTCAGGATCTTCGCCGTCGACCACGTGCTGTGGTGCGTGGGTTCGATCTGCCACATGATCGGTTTGCGCCCCTTCCGGGCGCGCACGCGCGATCACAGCACCAACAACCTGGCGGTGGCCTTTTTCGGTTTCGGCGAAGGCCTGCAGAACAACCATCACGCCTTTCCTCGCGACGCCTACCACGGTTTTCGCTGGTACGAGCCCGACCTGGGCGCCGGGACCATCCGGCTGCTGAGCCGGGTGGGACTGGTCTGGGACGTGGTGGCGACTCCGTCCCACGCCTGGAAACTGGCCGAGGACCGCAACCGGGAAAATCCCGACCGGGCGGACCGCAGGCAGGGCGCGGCTTGAGCGACACCTCCCAAGGACCGAATGGAGAATGACTGATGTGGAAGAAAATGTTGACCCTGGTGGGCCTGAAGCCCCGGACATCGGACGTGGTCTTTGCGCGTCCCCCGGCCAATGAGCAGGAGGTCCGGGCGGGCCTGACGGCCGCGGTGGCCAAACGGGCCGGGCTGGATGCGGGCGGACTGGATCCCGAGCGCACCTTCGCCCAGCTGGGCTTCGATTCCCTGCAGGCCATGAAATTCACCGGAAACCTTGAGAAGGATCTGGGTCTCGAGCTCGACCCCACCCTGATGTGGGATCATCCCACGGTCGCCAAGTTGACCGCCTACCTGACCGAGCGTCTGGACTTTGCCGCCGGGCGGAGGTCCATCGCGTGAAGGAACCTGCCGCCGTGTCCGGTCTTCAGGTCGGTGCCTCCGACCTGGGAGAGGTCCTGAGGCTGAGGTCGGAGGCCCACGGCGATCGATTGGCCTGCGCTTTCCTGCGCGACGGGGTGGACATCGCCGATTCCTGGACCTACGGCGAGTTGGACGCCCGGGCGCGCGCCATTGCCGCCCGGTTGCAGGGCCAGTTTGCTCCCGGGGACCGGCTCGTGCTGCTGTATCCGCCGGGGTTGGACTTCGTGGCGGCATTTTTCGGGTGTCTCTATGCCGGGATGATTGCGGTGCCGGCCTATCCTCCCCGTCGGGGCAAGGAGGACGTGCGAATCGTGGCCCTGGCGCATGATTGCCGTCCGGCGGGATTCCTGTCCGTGGCCGCGGGAGTGGAGGATCTCGAGGTTCTGCAGACGGCCCTGGGCGCGGGCGAGGGCGGGGTGGTGGCCACCGACGTCATCGGCGCGGACCATGCCGGAGATTTCAACCTTCGGGCCATCGACCCCGGCGCGGTGGCTTTTCTCCAGTACACGTCCGGCAGCACCGCCGCCCCCAAGGGGGTCATGGTCACCCATGCCAACATGATGGCCAACGAATTCGCCATCCAGGCGGTGATGGAGCACGACGAGTCCCTGGTCGCCCTGGGTTGGCTGCCGGTCTTTCACGACATGGGGCTGCTGGGCAACCTGCTGCAGCCCCTGTTTGTCGGCGGCAGCAGCATCCTGATTCCACCGTTGACCTTCCTCAAGCGTCCGCTCTGCTGGTTGGAAGCGGTGTCGAAATACGGGGCGACCTCCAGCGGGGGTCCCAACTTCGCCTTCGATCTCTGCGCCCGCCTGGCCGAGGCCCAGGGAGTGCCCAAGGGCTTGGATCTTTCCAGCTGGACGGTGGCCTACGTGGGAGCCGAACCCGTCCGCCCCGACACCCTGCGCCGCTTCGCTGCGGCCTTCAAGGGGGCCGGCTTCCGGTCGGAGGCCTACTTTCCCTGCTACGGCATGGCCGAAAGCACCCTGATCGCCACCGGCGGACCCAAGGCCCGCCCACCGGTACTTCCCCGCATCAGCACCCGGGCCCTGCTCGAGGGGCGGGGTGAGACGCGACGGCTGCCGGGGCCGGGTTCGCGCCGGATCACCGGCTGCGGACACGCCGTTCCGCAGCACACCGTTCTGGTGGTCGACCCGGAAACCCGCGAGCCCAGCGCCGACGGGTCGGTGGGAGAAATCTGGATATCCGGCCCCAGTGTCGCGATCGGCTACTACCGCAACCCGGAGGCCACCGAGGAGATCTTTGCCGTGCGGACAACCGACGGCCGGGGGCCTTTCCTGCGCACCGGCGACCTGGGCTTTGCCCGGGACGGGGAGTTTTTCATCACCGGTCGCTTGAAGGATATGCTGGTCATCCGGGGGCAGAACCACTACCCCAGCGACATCGAGTTGACCGTCGAGGGGGCGCACCCGGGTCTGCAGCCCAATGCGAGCGCCGCGTTTTCCACCGAGGTCGACGGCGCAGAAAGGCTCGTGGTCGCGGTGGAGATCTCCCGGATGCTGTATCAGCAGCTGGCCCGCGGCGGCGACGGCTCCGGGGAATTGCCCCTCGATGAGTTGGTCGCGGCCGTCCGCGAAAAAGTCATGGAGATCCACGAAATTCCCGTCCATCAGCTGGCGATCCTCAAGCCGGGCGGTGTGCCCCGCACATCCAGCGGCAAGATCAGGCGCGCCGAGTGCCGGCGCCTGCACGGCGAACGAAAGCTGACCGCCCTTGCTGTCGCCTGAAGCAGCCCCTGTTCCTCCCGCAACGGGCAGCTACGCCGTGCGGCGCTTTCGGCCCGCCGACCAGCCCGCCCTGATCGCCTTGCTGGGTGACGTGTGGGGCGAAGATTTCGCCCGCCTCATGGAGCGGATCTGGAGCTGGAAGTACGACCGCAACCCCCACAATCCTCCGGGCGGGCACAACTCCATGGTCTTGACCTGGGCGGAAGAGCCGGTGGGCTTTCTGGGCATGATGTCGGCCAACCTGAAGGTGGCCGACCAGGTCGTGCCCCTGGCCTGGGGATCGGAACTGGCCGTGCATCCCCGGCATCGGGGCGAAGGCTACCGGGTTATCGTGAACATCGGCACCGACGCGGAAAAGCTCATCGCGGGAACGGCCCGCACGCGGGATCTGGCCGGACTGCCCCTGGGCTTCGGCGCCTTCGATATCACCCGCATGATCAGCCACAAGCTGATCCTGCGGCCACGGCGATTCCTGGCAGCCAAGGCCGGAGGGGGGTGGGCGGCGGCGCTGGGAGCTCCGCTGGTGGGTTGGGCGGTCGCCTTGGCGCAGAAGCTCGGGCCCGGACGCCGGACTCCGGCCGTGGAATTGGAGGAAGTCGAGGACTTCGGACCGGAGTTCGATATCCTGTGGGAGAATGTGGCGCCGGGTTACCCGCTGATCCCGGTGCGGGACCGGGCCTTCCTGCAGTGGCGTTTCCGGGAGTGCCCGATTCGCGACCACACCGTGCTGGCGGTCCGCAGACTGGGAGTCCTGCACGGTTACGTCGTCTACAGGTTGGAAGGTGAACCGGGATTGCGCCGGGCCTACATCGTGGATATGCTGGCCGGCCGGGACGATGCCGCTACCTGGGACCTGCTGCTGGGGGGTGTCGAGGCTCATTGCCGCGCAGCCGGCGCGGACATCCTGACCTTTACCATGTCCGCATCGTGGGATCTGGGCACTTCCCTGCGCCGGCGCGGATACCTTTTCCGTTCGCCACGGGCCTGGATCACGGGCCACACCGGTTGCAAACCGGAGTATGCCCATCTGCGAGAGGGCCTGGAGCACAGCACAGGCCTGGTGATGACCCGGGCCGACACGGACCTGGACTTCAACTACTGGGGGTTGCGCGATGAAGGCCGGGAGTAACCCAACGCCTCGGCCGGTGGCCTTCGTCCACATCCCCAAGGCGGCCGGCACCACACTGCACGGGATCCTTGCGCGCCAGTATCCGGCGGCTCACACGCTGATCCTGGACGTTCAGCGCCCCGAGTACCGCCGGAATCTGGACGGCATCACCGAGCAGCAATGGGCGTCGGCCCTCTGTCTGCGGGGCCACATGCCCTTCGGCATGCACCGCCGAACGGAACGGGAATTCGCCTACGTCACCGTGCTTCGCGATCCGGTCACCCGCATCATTTCCAAGTACCGCAACCTGCAGCGCCGGCCCGAGCGGGCGCGGGAGATGGCCTTCCCGCCCGATCGCCTGGAAACGCTGGAGGACTTCATCGCCCTGCAGGGCGAACGCAACGCCCTGAATTTCCAGACGCGAATGCTGGCGGGTTGGGTCGAACCCGACGCCCCCCTGTTTCCCTATGCGCAGCCCCTGCCGGATGAAGCGCTGGATCTGGCCAAGGCCAACATCGAAAAGCACTTCGCCGTGGTGGGGCTGCAGGAACGCTTCGCCGAATCGGTGGCCCTGATGCAGCTTGCGCTGGGGTGGCGGCAAGTGGGGATTCCGCGGCGCAACGCCGCCCCCGCTGCGGCGGACCGGTACGATTTGGCCGTGCACGATGAGATCCGGAAACTCAACCATCTGGACCAGGCCCTGGTGGCTTATGCGGCCAAGCGGCTGGATGAGCAGATCGCCGCCGAGGGGGAGGATTTTGAGCGCGCCTTGCAGGGGATCAAGAGCCGGAGTCGGGTCGCGGACAACCTGCAGAACTTGGTCCGCGGCTCGGGTCTGAGGCGCGTCGGTTCCCTGGTCAGGAAATGGCGCGTCAGAACTTCCGGGTGATCGTCACGACGGAATAACCTTCCCGGTTTCCCATCATGAGACCCTCGCCGGCCAGGCCGGGATTCAACGCTGCGGTGTCGTTGTAGGTCAGGTCGACCGTCAAGGGTCCATGCCGCCAGGCCAGTCCGAGCGACAAGGGAGTGGCCACCGAAATGTTGAGAATCGATTCCTTGTCGTCCAGCCCCTCGCCGGTGGCCGCGAAAGCCTTGCGCTCGATTTCTTCGTGGTGGCGCAGGTATTGGGCCGCCATTCTCACGGTCAAGCATTCCATCAGGTCCGATTCCAACCCCAAACGTCCCCGGATCTGGTGGAAGTCCTGCGCGCTCGCGTCCCAGACAGCTTCCTGGGTGCTTCCTTCCCGCAGCGCCCAGTTCTGACTTCCTCGACGATACTCGCCGCTGATGATGATCAAGGCGCCATCGGGCCTGTAGAGGTTCACGCCCAACCCGAGGGTTGTCACGGCGGCATCCTGATCCGCCGGGTCCCCCAGGAGATCCGAGTAGTACCCTCCCTGGCGGCGGGTCCGGGAGAGCACGGGCACCAGGGTCAAGTCCTCGCCGAGTCGTCCGCGCAAGCGGAGCCTCAAGCCGTATGACTTCCAGGTATCGGAGGATACGCCGCCGGCGGTGTGAGGGAAATCGGTCATGGTGTTGATGATCTCGCCGGCCAGTTCGGCCTCCCAGACATCGTTCAACCGCCGACCGAGACCGAGACCGTAGGTATGGAAGTACTGGCCGTCGACGACGATGTCGCCGCCGGAGACGGCGCGGAATTTCCCGAAGGTGGTGAAGCGGCCCGCCACGCCCAGGCGCCAGGCACCGAGGCGACGGCTGTAGAGCAGGGCGAAGGCCCCGTCATCGTCGGCCTTGTCCAGGTGGTCCTGGAAATAGAAGGCGACCGTGCCGGCATTGCCGGTGCCGTTCAACCGCACATGGGCCCCGCCACCGTGCCCCAGCCAGCCCATGGCGCTGAGAGCCCGGTCCTTGTTGTGCACGACATCCCCTGGCTCCAGGACGAGCCGATCGGGGTAGCGCTCCAGGCTGGCGTACCACTGCAGGACGTTTGCGGAGTCCAGGAAGTAGGCGCCGTCCCCGCCGAGGGCCACCGAGCGCGCGGTACCGGCGTCGGCGGAAGGGGCGCCCATCAGGATGAAACCGCAAAGGAGCAGGAAGAATCGGGTTTGGCGCATCGTAGGGTTCCGTATCCGGGGTCTTGGTTAAAGGTTCGATTGGCGCTGATCCTGATGGTTTGCCGATACCGCGTCAATGGCAAAACCGGAGTCGGCTGGGTTTGGCTACGGTCGAGGGTGTGTGGTAGACTGCCGGTGATGCGACAGAATCCGTCCACCCCGGAGAACACCCATGCCTGCTTCCGACCTGCCTCTCCATCCCTGGCCGTTGTCCCGCCTCCTGGAACGCATCGAGCGGGAATGGGGCCTGCGGCGACAGATTTTCGGGCTCACGGCCCGGCGGTTTTTCCCCGTTCCCGGGGACGTGGACCTGATCTGGACGGGTGACGGATTGACGGCGGCCACTCCCGTGGGACCGGCGGCCGGCCCGCACACCCAGCTGGCGCAGAACATCGCGCTGGGCTGGTTGGTCGGCGGGCGCAGCTTCGAGCTGAAGACCGTCCAGGTGCTGGACGAGCTCGAAATTCCGCGGCCCTGTATCGACATGGAAGCGGTGGGCTACAACGTGGAGTGGAGCCAGGAACTTCCCTTGCCCCTCTCGTTGCGGGAGTACGTGAAGGCCTGGGTCCTGCTGGCGGTG
Organism: bacterium CG_4_9_14_3_um_filter_65_15; assembly: GCA_002790835.1. Classification (GTDB taxonomy): domain Bacteria; phylum Krumholzibacteriota; class Krumholzibacteriia; order LZORAL124-64-63; family LZORAL124-64-63; genus JAHJTW01. Next base: position 32,203 of record PFVX01000079.1, read on the forward strand.
CTGCGGCGGTGGGAACCCGTGCGCGAGGTGCTGGGCAACCCCGGCGAACATCTCTTCGAACTGTCGGTGGGGTACGACCTGCCCGGAATCCAGACCCCGGTCATGGACGCCTTCATCCACGGTCTGACCCACGCCGAGGGGATGATCGATGAGCTGCGCGGGGAGATCGGCGGCGCTTTCGGCGGGCTGCGCGATATTCCGATTCCCGGCCGCATCGTGCAAACGGCCACCCTGAGCACCTTCCACGGTTGTCCGAGCGATCAGATCGAAGGCATCGTGCGTCACCTGATGAGCGCCCACGACCTCGACGTCACCGTCAAGCTGAATCCCACCTTGCTGGGCCGCGAGACCGTGGCCGGGATCCTTCATGATCACCTCGGCTTCAGGGATGTCGACCCGGCGCCGGAGGCTTTCGCCGCCGATCTCCAGTTTGCGCAGGCCGTGGCGATGATCGAACGGCTGCGTGGCTTTGCCGCGGATTGCGGCCGCCGGTTCGGGATCAAACTGACCAACACCCTGGTGGTGAAGAACGCGCGCGGTGTCATGCCCGGAGAGACGATGTACCTCAGCGGGCGGCCGCTGCACATGCTGGCGATCACCCTTCTGGACCAGTTGCACCGGGCGTTGCCGGGGGTGCTGCGCGTGGGGCCGCAGGACGATGCGCCCGTGTCGGTGGCATTCAGCGCCGGAGTGGACAAGGACAACCTGATCGAAACGGTGGGCCTGGGGTTGCGCCCGGTGACCATCTGCAGCGACCTGTTGCGGCCCGGAGGTTACGGACGCATGGCCCAGGGGCTGCGCAAGCTGGCGCGGCACATGGCCGCCGAGGGTCATGCCGATCTTTCGGCCCTGCAGGGTGGTGCTCATGAACGGGCGCTGGCGGCGGGGCATCCCGACGCCGTGGCCGCCTACGCCGCGGCCCTGGCTGACCCGGCCACGGCGGCGCGTTACGGCGCGGAGGGCGATCTGCGGCCACCGCGCCAGGTCGATCACGTGCTGGAGATGTTCGATTGTGTGGCATGCACGAACTGCGTGACCGTCTGCCCCAACGACGCCTTCCTGACCGTGCCCACGCCCGCCGGCGGCGATCTTTCCGCCCGGGAGCAGTACCTGGTGCTGGCGGAACTGTGCAACGACTGCGGGAACTGCACGACCTTCTGCCCGGAAATCGGGTCGCCGCAAGTGATCAAGCCGCGGCTCTACACCCAGCCGCAGGTGTGGCAGGCGCGGGGCCGCGATGGTTTCCTGTTGGAACCGGGCGCAAACGGGCCGACGGTGCGAGGAGAAGGCGAGGCCGCGGCCCGGCTGCAAAAGATGCTGGCCGGCGATGCCCTGCCGCTGTCCCTGGACGAATAATCGATCCAGCGCTTGGGGCCGTTTCCGGCTTCAGGCGTCATCCGGCAGTGAACGCAAACAGCTCGCCAGGGCCTGGTGCACCGAGGCGATGGTGTAGGGGTCGTCGGGGTCGTCCGGACGGCCCGGTCGGTCGAAATGGGGTTTTTCGTCATAGTCACGGCCCCAGCGCGCATCCACCACGCGGACCAGTTCGGCCAGGGATTCTTCCTGCGCCAGGATGGGTTCCAGGAACGCCCGCAACAGGGCCGATGGTGCGCCGAAATGGCGGGCCACCAGGGGCTGGTGCGAATCCAGCCGGGACAGGATCGTCCGCTGCAGGCTACCTTCGGGGTCGCGCAGGCACGTGTCCAGGAGCTCACGGACGGCGAAGATGGTCTGGTCGTGGGCCGCGACGGGCGAGGCGCCCTTGAGGACGTCCCCGGCGGCGCGCAACAGGGCTTCGTCGGGGCTTGCCTCGCGTCCGCGCAGGATTTCCCGGTCGTCCGGAAGCTTTGGTGTGTCCTTGTCCTTTTGCATGGTGTTAGCATACCAGAATCATCCCGGGAATTCCCGGGATGTCTGCTGGAACACGCGGAGAATCGATGAACCAAGCGAATGCCGAACCCCTCGCCAACCTGGCCGCAGGAAAGCCGGCCGACAGCGGCCAGTTCCTTCTGGGGCGCCGCCTCCGCCTGGTCGAGCCCCTGCTGGGCGAAGCCAGGGAGCACCTGGTGGATTTCGGCTGCGGCAACGGCGCCCAGACCCGGTTGTTCGCCCCTCTTTTTGCACGCACCACGGGGGTGGACGTGGATCCGGTGTTTCTGGCGGAATTTCAGGCCCAGATTGTTGCCGACGGCGTGCAGGATCGCACCCGGGCCTGTGAACTCGTCGACGGGCGCATTCCCCTGGATGACGCCTGCGCCGACGTGGTGACTTCGTTCACCGTGCTCGAGCACGTTCCCGACGAAGCGGCCGCCCTGGCGGAGATGCGGCGGGTGCTGCGCCCGGGAGGCCGGATGATCATCAGTGTTCCGAATCGCTGGTGGCTGTTCGAAACCCACGGCGCCGATCTTCCCCTGTTGCCCTGGAACCGGGTGCCCCTGGTCAGCTGGTGGCCCAAGCGTCTGCATGATCGCTGGGCTCGGGCGCGGATCTACCGACGGCGGGAAATCGTTGCGATGGTGTCCGCGGCGGGATTCACCCTCACCGGATCATGGCGTGCGACCGCACCCATGGACATGATCAAGTGGGCACCCTTGCGCCGGGTGGTGCGCGGAGTGTTCTTCGGACGCGACCGTGCCGTCCTTCCTGTTCTGGCCACCGAGGTCCTGGTCTGTGCTGAAAGGTAAACCGATGTCCAAACTCGTTAAGATGATGGGGGCGCTGGGTCTGACGCTGGGAATCCTGGCGGGATGTTCCGGAGGGCCCAAGCCCCCCAAGGCGGCGATCAAGCCCCACGAATTGACCGCACACGGTGATGTCCGCATCGACAATTACTACTGGCTCAATCAGCGGGACGATCCCGAGGTGCTGGACTACCTGCAGGCGGAAAACGTGTACCTCGCTGCAGTGATGGACCACACCAGTGGCCTGCAGGACAAACTGGTGGAGGAGATGAAGGGCCGCATCAAGCAGGACGACTCCTCGGCGCCGTATTTCGAGAAGGGCTTCTGGTACTACACGCGCTACGTTCCGGGCGGGGAATATCCCCTGCATTGTCGGCGCCGGGGTTCCCTGCATGCGCCCGAAGAGGTCATGCTCGACGGCAATGCCATGGGCAAGGATCTGGGGTATTTCTCCCTGCGCGGGGCCCGGATCAGCCCCGACACCAGGCTCGTTGTCTATGGTGTGGACACGGTCGGCCGGCGTTTCTACGACCTGCATGTGAGGGATCTTGCCTCGGGCGCCGACCTTCCCGATGTGATCGGGCAGGTCACCGGCAACGTGGTCTGGGCCCTGGACAACCGCACCCTCTTCTACACCCGCCAGGATCCGGAAACCCTGCGCTCCTTCCAGGTCCTGCGCCATGAGCTGGGCACCGATGCGGCGGGGGATGTGCTGGTCTTCCAGGAGGACGACGACACTTTCGAATGCAGCGTGGGCCGCACCAAGAGCGATCGCTACCTGCTGATCGAGAGCAACCAGACCCTCAGCAGCGAAACCCGCATCCTCGAGGCGGACGACCCACGGGGTGCGTTCCGCGTCTTTCAGCCGCGGCGGCGCAACCTGGAGTACCATGTCGACCACCAGGGAGACCGCTTCCTCATCCGCACCAACCTCGACGCGGCCAACTTTCGTCTGATGGAATGTCCCCTGGACCGGACGGATTTCGTGGCCTGGCACGAGGTGGTCCCTCACCGCCAGGACGTGTTGCTGGAGGATCTGGCCGTCTTCGCGGATTGGATCGCACTCGAAGAGCGCACCGGCGGGTTGACGCAGATCCGAGTCATGGCGGGCGATGGTTCCTTCGACGAGCACATCGCCTTCGATGATTCCACCTGGGCGACCTGGATCGACGTCAACCCGGAGATGGGATCCCGCGTCCTGCGTTACGGCTACACGTCCCTGACCACTCCGCGCACCACCTACGATTGGAATCTCGATACCGGCGAGCGCACTCTGGTCAAGCAGGACGAAATTCCGGGTGGCTTCGACCCGGCCGACTATCGCTCGGAGTACCTGATGGTCACGGCGCGGGACGGCGTGGAAGTTCCGGTGTCGTTGGTGTATCGCCGGGGCTTTTCGCCCGACGGCACGCACCCCTTGCTGCTTTACGGTTACGGCTCCTACGGCATCAGCATGAACGCGCATTTCAATTCGTCGGTGCTCAGCCTGCTGGACCGCGGGTTCGTCTACGCCATCGCCCATGTCCGCGGTGGGCAGGAGATGGGGCGCAACTGGTACGAGGACGGTAAGTTGTTGCACAAGATGAACACCTTCACCGATTTCATCGATTGTGGCCGGGGCCTCGTCGACCGCAAATACGCGGCCCCGGACAAGCTGTTCGCCATGGGCGGTTCGGCGGGCGGTCTGCTCATGGGAGCGGTGGTGAATATGGCACCCGAACTGTGGCGGGGGGTGGTCGCCCACGTGCCTTTCGTCGACGTGGTCACGACCATGTTGGACGAGTCCATTCCCTTGACCACCGGCGAGTACGACGAGTGGGGCAACCCGCACCAGAAGGACTCCTACGATTACATGCTGAGCTACTCGCCGTACGACCAGGTGATCCCGCAGGATTACCCGGCGCTGCTGGTCACCACCGGCCTGCATGATAGTCAGGTGCAGTACTTCGAACCGGCCAAGTGGGTGGCGAAGCTGCGGGCGGTCAAGACCGACCGGAACCCCCTTCTGATGAAGACCAACATGGAGGCGGGGCACGGCGGCGCATCGGGCCGTTTCCGGCGCCTGAACGAGACGGCCCTGAGCTACTCATTCATGCTGGACCAATTGGATTGGAAGGAATAAACGATGGCTCAAGACTTGAACGCGGTGGTCACGCACCGAATCGAGATCGCATCAGGCCTCATCATCCTGCGGACAAGCTGATCCGACGCGCCTACAGCATCGCTTCGTCCCCTGCGGAAGCAGGCCATCTCGAATTCTATATCACACTGGTGCCGTCCGGGGCCCCGACTCCGCGGCTGTTCGCCCTGCAACCGGGCGACCGGGTTTGGTTGGGCAAGAAGATCAGCGGGATCTTCACCCTGGAGAAGGTCCAGGAGGGTCATCACCTGGTTCTGGTGGGCACGGGCACGGGGCTGGCGCCCTACATGAGCGTGCTGCGCAGCGAACTGGAGTGCCGGCTGGACCATCACACGGTGGTGTTGCTGGGGGCGAGGCATTCGTGGGATCTGGGCTACCGCGGCGAACTCATCGCCATGCAACGATTCTGCCGGACCTTCCACTACGCTCCCATCATCAGTCGGCCCGACGAGGAGCACGTGCCCTGGGCGGGGCAGACGGGCTACGTCCAGGACCTATGGGACCGGGGGCTGGTCGCCGAGGCCATCGGGTATGACCCCACAACCGACAACACCCAGATCCTGTTGTGCGGCAATCCCGGCATGATCGAGGGCATGATCACGCGGCTCGAGAAAGACGGGTTCGGCGAAGGGGACGCCGGGAGCCCGGGGCAGATCCACGCGGAGAAGTTCTGGTAACTCCGCGGTTGCTGTTCTCGGGGCCGACGGGTTACGGATTCAGGAGCCGCAACAGCTCCCGCACCTCGTAGCCGGCCGCTTTGGCCTTTTGCAACAGCACCGAGCGGGCGTCAAGCAGGGCCACGAAATCGACATCCGATTCGTGGGCCAGAGCTGCGGACGTCACCACCTGCAACCAATCATCGAGCCGCTCGGCGGAGAGATAGACTGTTTGCTCGTGCGTGTTGATTCCCAGCAATTCCGCCGCCGCCGGGTCGGTCAGGATGTCCGCCAACCAGGAAATTTTTCCCTCAGCCAGGAAACGATAACTGTCTGCATGAGCGGCCAGCAGGCGAGCAGAAGCCGTGGCCATGGCCGCGGCGTGATCGTGCCCCAGCCAATCCTTCAGGATCGCTCCCATGTCCTCGGTGACCAGGTCCCGGCCCGGTCCATCCAGGCCGATCTTTTCTGAGCCGGTTGTGCCCAACAGTTCGGCCAGGTAGATGACCTGCAGGCAACGGCTGTGGGGGAGGTTCTCCAGCAGCGCTATCAGCTCGGTTCTGGAGCCGCGCCCCAGGCCGACGGGGATCTTCATTCGGGGCAAGGCGCGCAGGTGGGTGGCCAGGGTTACCAGGTTTTCCGGCAGATCGCGGGGAACCTTGGCGGGCTCCGGTTTCTGGTCGGTGGCTCCGGCGTATTCCAGCCACGCCAGGATCTCCGGCGTCATCCACGTGCGCACCCGGGACAGGACCGGATCCAGCTCGCGCCGCAACAATTCCCGTCGCAGGTCCGGTGCACCGCGGCCCTGCAGGGAGTCTGCCAGGTCCGCCCAGCGGCCGGGGTCGCCGTCCAGGAGGGTCATCTGGATGAAGGCCCGGTACTGGTAACCGTGCAGGTCGGTGTGCAGGCCCTGTTCGCACAGTTCGCGTCCGCCTCGCAGGTATTGCAGGCCGTCGGCGTGGTCGGTCAGGGCGTACCAGGAAGTGCCGGAGCAATCCAGGCCGAGGGCGCCGGCCAGGGTGACGCTTTGCAGGTCGGGATGGTCGGCGCTGCCGCGGTTGATGGCGGTGGAGGTGCGGATGCGCCCTGCGGTCCCGTCGTAGGCGTTGTTGTAGATGACCAGGACCCGCTCGGTTCCCGATCCGTTGACGAAGGCGAAGACGTTCTCGTCCACCCAGCCGCCTTCGCTTTCGAAATCGAAGAGCGCGAAGTTCTCGGACCCGCTGAACAGGTGGCGCCGGCGCAGCAGCGGAAAGATCGCGCGCTCGTGCCGGTCGACCATCTCCCGGTCGATCTTTTCGTCCCAGTAGGCCCGGCGGTATTCCATGCCGTATTTCTCGGTGAAGCCCTCGATCTGGCCGTGCCCGATCATGGGCAGACCGGGCAGGGTGGCCAGCAACACCATGCACCCGAAGTACTTGTCGCCGCGACCGAACTGCTCGACGGCCGTGCGCTCGTCGGGATTGTTCATGAAGTTGACGAAGCGCTGCAGGATGCCGGGACTGAATTCCAGCACGTTCTTGAGGGTCTGCCTGTACTTCTGGTTGTCCTCCATCTTGAGCATGTTCATGAAGGCCGAGTTGTAGACGCGGTGCATGCCGAGGGTGCGGACGAAGTAACCCTCCATGAGCCAGAACGCCTCGGCCAGCAGCAGGGTGTCGGGCGCCTCGGCGGCCACGCGGTCGACGACCTCCCGCCAGAACTCCGCCGGGAAGACCCGGTCGAACTCCTCGCGTGACATGCCGTGTTCGGCGCGAGAAGGGATGGCGCCGGCGTCGCCGGGCGCAGGGAACCACAGCCGCTGGAAGTGCTTCTTGGCCAAGGTCATGGCCGCGTCGAAACGGATGATGGGGAAGCGGCGGGCCACGTCCAGAATCACCCGGATGACCGCCTCGCGCACTTGGGGCAACAGGAAGTTGAGCTGGGCGGTGTCGTTCCAGGGCATGCTGGTTCCGTCGTTGCCGTGGTAGATGTATCGGACCCGACCGGTGTTGTCGTCGCGTCGCTCGAAGACCACCGCGGCGTCGCGCTTGTCCCAGTAGCCGTCCTCCAGTCGCACCGACACGCCGGGCGATCCGCACAGATCCTCGCAGCCGAAGCGGTAGGCGGGATAGGGCGGATGATCCAGTTGCAGGAAATACTCCGGATGTTCCACCACCCAGCGGCTGTCGATCCCCATGTGGTTGGGCACCATGTCGCTGGCCAGGCGGATGCCGCGGCGGCCGGCGCGTTCGCTCAGGTTCCGCCAGGCCTCCTCGCCGCCCAGATCGGAGGCGATGGCGTAGTCGGCCAGGGAGTAGGCGCTGGCGGCCGCGTCGGGATTGCCCAGCCATTGCTTGATGGTACGCGAGGCGGCCGAGCGTTCCCATAACCCGATGAGCCACAATCCGTTGATCCCCCAGTGGGCCAGGCGGTCCAGCTCCTCGTCCGGGATGTCGGCGAGGGTTCGCAGCGGTCGTCCGTACCACTTGGAGAGCTGATCCAACCAGACGGAGACGCTCTTGGCCATGAGCACGACATTGGCCATCCAGTCGGCGTCGCGGCTGAAGGCCTCGGGTTCGTCACGCGCCGGCCCCGGGCCGAACTCCAGCACGGGCGCGGGCCCCGGCTCGCCCCCGCGGGCGACATCGACTTCCTGCAACACGTCCAGGGCGAACTGCAGCCTCTCGCGCAACTCGTCCGGCAGCAGGTGGGCCCAGTGATCCCGGATCCAGGCGAGCTGGCCGGCCAGGGAGTCGGGGCTCGCCAGCAGCGGAGCACGCAGCAGGTGCGGCAGCGAAACGCCCTCGGTGCCGACGACCTCGAACTCGGTCAGGTACTTTTCCAGCCCGGTCACGAAGGGCAGGTACGAGACCCGGCGGCGCAGCTCCCCGTCGTGGAACAGGTGCTCGGCCTCCGCCGCGGCGGGGTTGTTGACGTTCAGGAACAACAGGAACATTTCCAGCGCGGCGAGGTCCCGCCCGTTGAGGTCGTCCAGGGCGCCGGCAAGGAACTGTTCGCCGGTCAGGTCCGCGCGCTTGACCTCCAGGGGCGGGAACAGGTCGACGAAGGTCGTCATGACGGCGTCGACCGCGTCGGGTCCCAGCCGCTGGGTGGCCCACTGGCGACAGCGGCTCAGGCCGCCGGGGTTCTCGATGCGGAAATAGCGCAGGGCGACCCACTTCAGCACCTGATTCAGGGTGCGCAGGGCGAGAAGCGTTTCGGCGTGGGTGGGCGGCCGGCCGGCCGTCTTGCGGCCGGCATCGTCGTTGACCGCCGCGGCCAGTTTGCGGATGGCGTACGCCGCCGCTCCGTCCTGCTCCTTTCCCGGAACCAGGGAGGCGATGCCGTACCGCAGCCAGGCCTGATCCGCCAGGGGAAAGTCGAACACGAAATACTTTGGCGCAGAACGAGTTGGGTCCGCCATGGAACAAAGATCCCTTCGGTCGTGCTTCCCTCGAGAGGTCGCATCCATTATCGTTGGGTTTTCGCAGATGGCAAGATCACACTGGGCAAGGAGCGCGTCGTGAAGAAGATGATCCGGATCGGCAACGCCGGGGGATATTGGGGCGATGACATGGATGCCTTGCGCCGACAGCTCGTCGGCGGCCCTCTCGACTACATCACCATGGATTTTTTGGCCGAGATCACCATGTCGATCCTGCGCAAGCAACAGCTGCAGAATCCCGAGCTCGGCTACGCCCGCGATTTCCTGACCCAGCTGGAAACCTGCCTGCCCCTGATCGTCGAGAAGAAAGTGCGGGTCATCAACAATGCCGGCGGCATGAATCCGGTCGGGCTGGGCCGGAAGATCCGTGCCATGGCACGCCGCATGGAGCTGGACCTGAAAGTGGGCGTGGTCTACGGGGACGACATCAGCAATCGTCTGTACGAATTGACGGCCGCGGGTGAGAAGTTCACCAACATGGAGACCGGCGAAGCCTTCACCGGAGTGCGCAACCGCGTCACCTCGGCCAACGTGTATCTGGGGGCCGAACCGGTGGTCGCGGCCCTCGACGCCGGGTGCGACATCATCGTCACCGGTCGGGTCACCGACACCGGGATCACCCTGGCGCCCATGATCCACGAATTCGGCTGGTCCATGACCGACTGGGACAAGATGGCGGCGGGGATTATCGCCGGCCACATCATCGAGTGCGGCGCCCAGGGCAGCGGGGGAAACATCACCGACTGGCAGGAAGTCCCCTCCTTCGACAACATGGGCTATCCCATCATCGAGATGCAGCGCGACGGCGATTTCCGCGTCACCAAGCACAAGCGCACCGGCGGCCTGGTGAGCGAGAAATCCGTCAAGGAGCAGCTCGTCTACGAGATGGGGGATCCGGGGCAGTACATTTCGCCGGACGGGGTGGCGTTCTTCAACACCATCGAGGTCAAGCAGGACGGAAAGGACCGGGTACGGGTCAGCGGTGCGCGCGGCGGACCGGCGCCCTCCTCGTTCAAGGTGTCGATGGCCTTTCAGGACGGCTGGAAAGCGGAGGGGGAGATTCTGCTCTGCGGACCGAACATCGAGGACAAGGCCGAAACGGTGGCGGAAACATTCTGGCGCAAGGTGGGCCACGAGTTCGAAGACACCGCCACCGCAATGGTGGGTGCGGGCTCCATCTGGCCGGATCGGCTCGCCGATTACAGCCCCCACGAGATCTTCCTGCGCTTCGGGGTCCGCGACCACGACGTGTCCAAGGTCCAGGATTTCGGTAAGACCCTGCCGGCCATGATCCTGGCCGGGCCTTCGGGCATGGCGGCCAGCACCCGGGGGCGCCCCCGGCCTCAGCAGGTGGTCTCCTACTGGCCGGCTCTCATGCGCCGCGACGGAGTCTCGGCCAAGGTGCTGACCCTGGGCACGGACTGCAGCGAGAAGTTCCAGGAGATCCACTTTCCGGTGCGCGGCGAGGTTGATGAGCCCGTGGCCAACCGGATCAGCCGGCGGCCTGTCCGTCGCGATTGGCCGGCCTCGACAACCGAGGTGCCCCTGAGCCGATTGTGTTACGCGAGGAGCGGGGACAAGGGGGATACCTGCAACATCGGCGTCCTGGCCCGTTCTCCCGGGGCCTACGAATGGCTGCGGGGATTTCTGACGGCGGGCCGGATCAAGCGTTACTTCGGGGCCAAGGTGCGGGGCAAGGTCACGCGCTACGAACTCGACAACCTCCAGGGTTTGAACTTCCTGCTGGCCGGGGCCCTCGGTGGTGGCGGAACCACCAGCCTGCTGGTCGATCCCCAGGGAAAAACCATGAGCCAGGCTCTCTTGCAGATGAAGGTCCGGGCGCCGCGCGCCCTGCTCAGAGGGTTGTGAAAATCAAAAAATTCCACATAATAACTTGAATTCAGCGTTTCATTGGGGTATAAGTTAAGGGAATTCCATCCTGGGAATCGCCCGCCCGGGAGGAAGCAACGTGCCGCACAACCCTGCCTTTATTCTCCGGAGGTACTCCATGAAGCGCTTTGCCCTCGTTACCGCCCTCCTGCTCGTGGCCCTGGGCGCCCAGACCGTGGTGGCCGCGGTCGCCCCCACCATCTACGACATCCAGAACGGTGTGTACGCCGCCGGCGACACCCTGACCGTGACCGGGACCGTCGTTGCTGTCCGTTACAACGGCATCTGGGTGGCCGAGGCTCCCTTCGGCGCCTACAACGGGATCTGGGTCTACATGGGTTCGACCACCAACGTGCCCGGTGATATCGTCGATGTGACCGGAGTCTATTCCGAGTACTACGGCCTGACGGAGTTGGCCGCCATCACCGACGGTGTGGTCACAACCGGAACCGGCCCCGTGCCCGCCCCCACCGTGCTGGACGCAGCCACCCTTACGGCCGATCCCGAGCCCTGGGAAAGCTGCGCCGTCACCATTTCCGACGGCATGCACGTCACCGAGACCAGCGATGTCCTGGGCCATGGTTACTGGACCTGCCAGATGACCAACGGCACCGTGGTCAACTTCGACGACTATTTCTACGATGACACCACCGTGCTCCTGGGCCAGTGCTACAACAACGCCACCGGGATCTGGGAGTACACCTGGAGCGCATTCCGCATGGAACCCTACGTGGACGGGTATCCCCTGGTGGACTGCGTGGTGGATGACCAAGAGGTCAGCTTCGGCGACGTGAAGTCCCTGTTCCGTTAGGATCCGCCCTTGCGACGGATGGAGGCCCGGCCCTCGTGGTCGGGCCTTCTTCTTGCCGAGGGCTTTGCCGGGCGGCGGAGAGATTTCCTGTTGAGTCCTCAGCGGCGACCCTTCAGAATCCGGCCCCGAAAGGGGAATCATGCCGCCCGTCGCATTTCTGATCGTCCTGATCGCCATTGCCGCATTCGGGATCTACTCCTGGCGCCAGGACCAGAAGCGCCGGGAGGCCTTGATAGCCTGGGCCGCGGGCCGCCGCTGGCGCTTTATGCGGCATGGAATCACCGGCCTGGGCTCCCGGTATCCCGGGATCAAACTCTTCGATCGAGGACATTCCCGGAGCAACGGCAACGCCGTCAACGGCGAGATGAACGGACACCCCGTGCTGTGCCTGGACTACAAGTACGTCACGGGCCACGGCAAGAATCGCTCCACCCATCGCTTCGGCGTGGCGATTCTGGAAACGGGTTTCCCGACCATCCCGCTGCAGATCCGCCGGGAGAATCCCCTCGACAAGGTGGGCGAGTTCTTCGGCCGAGACGACATCGATTTCGAATCGGCGGAGTTCAGCCGCCGCTTCCACGTCACCTCCGCCGACCCCAAGTGGGCCTATGACGTCATCCATGCCCGGACCATGGAATACCTGATGGATGCCCCCTCCGTGGCCATCGAATTCGGCATGGGCGAGATTGCCGTCTATCGCAGCGGCCGCAACGCGCCCTCGGATCACGAGACGTGCCTGGTGGTGGCGCGCAAGTTGCTGGACGCGGTGCCGGATTACGTCGTCAAGCAGATGCGGGGGGATCCCGCCAGAGGATTCGAGCGGACCTGACCCAGGGGGATCTTTCCGGCCGTGTCGGGATGACAATCATAACCCGAAAGGAATCCCATGCTCGCATACGTGTTGATCGCCTCGGCGGTGGTGCTGATCTGGGCGGCGCTGAACTACAACCTGCTGGTGCGCATCCGGCAGCAGGTCGCCGAATCCTGGTCCAACATCGACACCGAACTCAAGCGCCGGTACGACCTGATCCCCAACCTTGTCGAGGCGGTCAAGGGTTATGCCTCCCACGAGCGCACGACCCTCGAGGCGGTGGTCGCCGCCAGGGATCGTGCCCGCAACAGCACGGGGTCGCCCGCCAGCCAGGCCGCCGACGAGAAGTCCCTGGTGGAAAGCATGCAGAAACTGCTGGCGGTTGCCGAGGCCTATCCCGACCTTAAGGCCAGCGAGAATTTTCTGGCCCTGCAGCTGGAACTGGCCAACACGGAGGACCGGATCCAGGCGGCCCGTCGGTTCTACAACGCCAACGTGCGCGACCTGAACACCCGCATCGAGGTCTTTCCCTCGAACCTCATCGCGTCCCTGTTCCACTTCCGTCCCGCCGAGTTCTTCGAAGTGGAATCGGCGGTCGTGCGCAAGGTCGTCGACGTATCGTTCAATCCCGCCGGAGACGAAGCATGACCCGACACTGGCCCTTTTACACCCCCTTCGCCCGCAAGGCCGAGGAGTTCGTCGTCGATGCCGGACTTGCCCGCGAGGCGGGCCTGCAGGAATGGGCGAAGGCCTTCCAGCTGGGCACCGCCGGCTACCGCGACCTGCTGGACCCCGAGAACCTGTTCAATCTCTCGGTGCCTTTCAACGCCCTGACCATGGCGGTGGTGCTGGCCGCGAGGGCCGACCTGGCGGTCGAGCACGGGCTGGCCTCCCTGCACGTGGGCGGCGAGGTCCGGCCCCACACGCAGGAATTCATCGACCTGGCGGCGCGCATCTACGCGGCCCGGGGCATCACCGTGCATCTGCGGCCCGAGGGCGTGCGCACCACGCCGATCTGGCTTTCGTCCTTCGGCGTCTTTCACCGGGAACTGGACGGGGGGGAGAACTTCACCGCCAGCCACAGCCAGAGCTACAAAGGCGGTTGGAAACCCATGGACGCCAGCGGGGGACAGCTGCTGGAAATGGCCGGTCAGGTGGCCGACCGGGTCCGCACCCTGGTGGATACGGCCCTGCGCGACGGACTGGCCATCAATCTGGCGTCCTCCCATGACGACCTGATCCGGCGCGATTTCGACCCTTTGGCGGCCTATGTCGATTACCTGCGACTGGTCGTGCCCCCGACCCTGCTGGCCGGGTTGCCGGCGGCCTTCGACGCGGGATTTCGGGCGGGATTCTGCACCGAAGGGGGCTCCATGGGGGCCGCGGCCAACGCGATCTTCGGGGCCCTGGAGATCCCGGTGGGGGAGGATGAGCCCGTCTTCCTGACCCACGAACAGGAGAATACCGGTTACCACGGCATCGGGATCTTTGAGGGCGTGAATTACGGCGTCGACCCGGGCAAATGGCAGGTCTACAAGAACGTGGGCGCCCAGGAGCTGCTGGCCGCAGGGCGCTGCCACGTGTTCTTCATCTGGGATCCGGACGGTGACCGCTTCAACATGGTGACGGTTGCCCCGGTCGACCTGGCGCAGACCGCGGAGGCCGCCGGCCTGGAAGTCGATCCCCTGGACGACGACCGCTGCCTGGTGTTCTTCAAACCGAACCAGATCTACTTCATGCTCACCGGTCTGAAGATCGACTCCCTGCGCGCGGCGGGCGAGCTCGACCGCTACGACTGGATCGTGGCCACGACCTTTCCCACCAGCCTGAGCATCGGGGAGATGGCCCAGAGGGAAGGCGGCCTGAAGACCTTCCGGGTACCGGTGGGGTTCAAGCACTTCGCCGCCCTGGTGCGGGATCTCGAAGGGCAGATCGCTACGGGCCGCCCGAACTGTGCGGCCACCGACGTGACGAGGCAGACCACCGAATTCGGTCCGCGGCCCCGCTTGCTGATGATGGCCGAGGAGAGCGGCGGCGCGGCCCTGGGGCCGCCCGAACCGATCAGCAGCTGCTCGGGCGCCCGCACGAGCCTGGCGCCCAAGGAGAAGGACGGCATGCAGATCGGGGTCATGGCCCTGTGCCTGGCCGCGCGCCTGCATCGCGACGGGGGCAGTTTCGCCGGTTACTACCTGGAGTTGCTGGATCGCTGCGGCACGAGCTACCGCTTCTACGAGCGCAAGGACGTGACCCTGTTCGACGAGTCCCTGCAGGGTGAGGCCCGGAGCACGGCCCATGCCGCGGGCAACCGCCGCAAGGAAGCCACCGTGGCCTGGTTTTCCGCACTGGAGAAGATGACGCCCGCTGAAGCGACCCGGCACCTGGTCGCGGCGCTGCCGGACGGGGTCGAGCTGCCGCCGTTGCGGCGCGCCTTCGGTGCCGGGGACGGCACCTACCTCGAATTCGACGGGCAGTGGTTCGAACTGCGGGCTTCGGGCACCGACGCGGTGTTGCGGTACTACATGGAAGGCCGTGATCGGGATCAGGTATCGGCCCTCAACACCGCTTTTACCCAGCTGGAAATCGAGGGTTAGATCCCGGGTCCTATCGCAGCGGCCGCCTCCCGTGGGAAGCGGCCGCTGCTTGGCGCTTGGGGGGTGCCCATGGCGCTTATTTCAGGGTGTAACACTCGGCGTCGATGATGCGGGCGGCGATGGCGTCGTGCAGCTTGGCCCGGTTGACCGGGTCGTGCTTGGCCAGACGCCGCAGTCCGGCCACGTAGGTCCGCAACTCGTCGCCCTCCACCGTGGCCGCAAGCACGTTGCGCGCCAGGATCCCGACCTTGTCCATGGCCTCGTGCACGTACAGCGTCAGCATGTCGGCCATGGCCAGGGCGCTGTCCCCGCCGTCTGCGGCGGACTTCTTGAGCGTCCGCAGCCAACCGCTCTCGCAGGCGTAGGTCTGCATGATGATGTCGGCGCAGTCCGCGAGGACTTCCTGCTGGTTCTTCAGGTCCTGGCCGAACTTCTGGGCGGCCAGGCCAAGCACGGCCAGCACGACCTTCTTCATGTTGGCGATGAGCTTGCCTTCCTCTTCCATGAACTCCGGTTCGCCCGGTTCGCTGAACGACGGCAGGCCGGTCAGCTCCTGGGCCACCGCCTGGGCCGCCTGCAGGAAGGGCAACTCGCCGGTCATGGCCTTCTTCATGATCATGCCGGGGATGATCATCCGGTTGATCTCGTTGGTGCCCTCGAAGATGCGGTTGACCCGCTCGTCGCGGTAGTACCGCTCCAGGGGGTACTCCTGGCAGTAGCCGTAGCCGCCGAGCATCTGCACGCCCTCTTCGGCCGCCAGGGCCATGGCCTCGGTGGCGAAGACCTTGATCATGGAGCACTCGATGGAAAAGTCCTCGACCTTTTGGATGCTCTGGTAGTCGAAGTCCGCTGCGCTCTTGTCCAGGGTGGCGATGGCGTCGTCGAGCAGGCCGGCGGTACGGTAGACCATGGACTCGGCCACGAAGGTGTGGGCGGTCACCTCGGCGATCTTGCGGCGGATCAGACCGAAGTTGCACAGGGGCTGGCCGAACTGGTGCCGTTGTTTGGTGTAGGGCACGGTGTGTTTCAGGACGAGCTTGCAGCCGCCCACGGTGCTGGCGCCCAGCTTGAAACGGCCCACGTTGAGGATGTTGAAGGCGATGCGATGGCCTTTGCCGACCTCGCCGAGTAGGTTCTCCACCGGGACCTTGACGTCTTCGAGGGTGATGGCGCAGGTGGAGGAGCCCTTGAACCCCATCTTCTTCTCTTCGGCTCCGATGGTCACGCCCTCGGCGCCGAGGTCGACGATGAAGCCGGTGAACTTGTCGCCGTCGATCTTGGCGAACAGGATCACCATCTCCGCGTAGCCGGCGTTGGAGATGTACTGCTTGGTCCCGTTGAGAACGTAGTGCTTGCCGTCGTCGGTCAGCTTGGCGGTGGTGGCCGCGGCCAGGGCGTCGCTACCGCTGCCGGGTTCGGTCAGGGCGTAGCAGGTCAGCAGGTCGGCCGTGGCCAGGCGCGGCAGGTAATGCTTCTTCTGCTCCTCGGTGCCGAAGTACACGATGGGCAGGGTGCCGATACCCGACTGGGCGCCGTGGGTGACGGCGAAGCTGCCGCTTTCGGCCATCTTCTCGCTGATCAGCATGATGGTGGCCTTGTCCGAACCCATCCCGCCGTAGGCCTCGGGGATGTCGGCCATGAGCAGACCCATCTCCGCGGCCTTTTTCAGCAAATCCTTGCCCAGCATGGTGTTGCCCTTGTACTCGAGCTCTTCCCGCACCGGTTCGATGGTCCGGATGACGAAGTCCTCGACGGTCTGGGCGAACATGCGCTGGTTCTCGCTGAAATCCTCGGGAGTGAACACGTCCTGGGGAGCGGTCTCGCGCAGGAGGAATTCGCCGCCGGTGGGGTTCTTCTGGTCTGCCATGGTCTCTGCTCCTTGACTGCATGCGGGCCGTCGGGCCCGGTTTAGATCGCTGCGAAAACGCCGGCGGCTCCCATGCCCGTCCCGATGCACATGGTCACCAGGGCGTACTTTCCGCCGCGTCGGTTCATCTCGTTCAGGGCACTGACGGTCAACTTGGCGCCGGTGCAGCCCAGGGGGTGGCCCAGGGCGATCGCCCCGCCGTTGGGGTTCAGGCGCTTGTCCTGTGGGTCGAGCCCCAGGCGCCCGCACACGGCCAGGCTTTGGGCCGCGAAGGCCTCGTTCAACTCGATGACGTCCATCTGGTCGAGACGCAGGCCCGTGGAGGCCATGACCTTGGGAATCGCCGCCACCGGACCGATGCCCATGATGTCCGGTTCCACACCCGCCACGGCGTAGCCCACGAAACGGGCCAGGGGCTTGACGCCCAGTTCCGCGGCGAGTTCAGGGGTTCCGAGCAGCACCGCGGCCGCACCGTCGCTCATCTGGCTGCTGTTGCCGGCGGTCACGGTGCCACTCAGTTTGAATGCGGGGCGGAGCTTGGCCAGGGCCGCGAGGGTGGTATCGGCACGCGGGCCTTCATCCACGAGGAATTCCACTTCCCGGGTGATGGGGCGTCCCTTGGCGTCGGTGCCCGGCAGCTGGGCCATGACGGGGGTGATCTCCTCGGCAAAGCGTCCCTCGGTGATGGCCGCGGACGCCTTCATGTGGCTGGAATAGGAGAATTCGTCCTGGGCCTCGCGGGAGATGCCGTCGCTGACCACGAGGTTCTCGGCCGTGATGCCCATGTTGGTCAGGTACTGGGGAAACTCGGCCGCCAGGGTCGGGTTGGGCAGGTAGCGCAGACCGCCCATGGGAACCATCGTCATGGTCTCGACGCCGCCGGCGATGACGCAATCGGCCTGGCCGGTCATGATCTGGCGGGCGGCGATGTCGATGGTCTGCAGCCCCGAGCTGCAGAACCGGTTCACGGTCATGCCGGGTACGGTCACCGGCAGGCCGGCCAGCAGCGCGATGTTGCGGCCCACGTTCATGCCCTGTTCGCCCTCGGGCATGGCGCAGCCCATGATCACATCCCCGATGCGGGAGAGGTCCAGACCCGGAACCCGGGTCAAAAGATCCCGGACCACGGCGGCGCCCAGGTCGTCCGACCGGGTGTGACGCAGGCTCCCCTTGAGGGCCCTGCCCACGGCGGTGCGGCGGGCGGCGATGACAACGACTTCCTTCATCCTCTTCTCCTTTGTCCGCTAGTTCCGCAGGGGTTTGCCCGTTTTCAGGATGTATTCCATGCGCTCGAGGGTCTTGCGCTCGCCGAGCAGGCGCATGAACGCCTCGCGTTCCAGGTCCAGCATGTGCTTTTCGGTCACCGTGGTGCCGGGCGGCACCGCTCCGCCGCTGATGATGCCGGCCAGGGCCATGCCGATCTTGCGGTCGTGCGTGCTGATGTAGCCGCCCTGCTCCATGTTGAACAGCACGGACTCGGCCAGGCCGAGACCCGCGGTGCCCATGACGGGGATGGCTTCGTCCGGGACGGGGGAGACGGAGTTGCTCTGGGCCAGGGCGAGGGCCAGGTCCTTGGCGTCGGCGGTCAGGTGGTCGCGGTTCATGGACCAGGAGTCGCCGGGGCGCAGGAAGCCCAGCTCGACCGCCTCTTCGCAGCTGGTGGCCACCTTGGCCGTGCCGATGGTCTCGAAGGTGCGGCGGAAGGCCGGTTGCAGGTCCTTCTTGTCCGTCAGCAACGCCACGTTGCGCTGGTAAAGGCGCAGGCAACCGCCGCCGGCGGGGATCACGCCCGCGCCGAATTCGACCAGGCCGATGTAGGTCTCGGCGGCGCAGCGCACGGCGTTGGCGCCCATGGTCATCTCGCAGCCTCCGCCCAGGGCCATGCCCGAAGGCGCGCTCACCACCGGCACGCCGCAGTGTTCCAGGCGTCCGGTCGCGGTCTGGAAGGCGTGGATGATGAGGTTGATGTCTTCCCAGTTGCCCTCGACGGCCTCCATCATCAGCATCATCAGGTTGGCGCCGACGGAGAAGTTGTCCGCGTCGTTGGCCACCACCAGGGCGCGCCAGTTCCGCTCGGCCTCCGTGCAGGCGGTCATGACCATGTTCAGGGTGTCCTGGCCGATGGCGTTCATCTTGGAATGGAATTCCAGGCCCAGCACGCCGTCGCCCAGATCGACGAGGGAGGCGCCGGGGTTGCTCCGCACTTCCTTTTCGCCGCGGCGCAGGACTTCGAAGCGGACGGCCCGCTCGTCGCCGGGCACCGGCGCAAACACGCCCGGCTCGGCGGTGGGACTCTCCAGGATTCCGTCGGTGGTGCGGTAGATGGATTCGGCGCCGCTCTCGTACAGGGCGTCCACCCAGGCGGGCAGGGGCAGGGCGTCGGCGCGCATGCGCTCGACGACCTTGCGGAAGCCCAGGGTCTCCCAGGTCTGGAACGGGCCCTGCTTCCAGTTGAATCCCCAGCACACGGCCTGATCGATCTGCACGGCCTGGTCGCAGATCTCGCCCAGCCGCATGGCGCTGTAGGAGAAGGTTGCGGCCAGCATCTTCCAGATGGCTTGGCCGGCCTTGCCCTTGCCGAAGGCCAGCATGCGCAGGGCCTCGGCCTTGTCCTCGATGCTCTTGGCCGCGGCCAGTTCACCGAAGGAGGCCTTCTGGGTTTCGCGGTACTCCAGGGCTTCGAGGTCCAGGGTGTGGAAGACCTTCTTGCCGTCCACCTTTTCCATCTTGTAGAAACCGGAGCCGGATTTGCGGCCCAGCAGGCCCTTGGTGATCATGGCGCGCAGGTAGTCGGGCACCTGGAAGATGTCGCGGGCCTCGTCGTCGGGAATCAGGGGCAGGATGTTGTCGGCCACGTGGACGAAGGTGTCCAGGCCCACCAGGTCGGCCAGCTTGAAGGTGGCGGTCTTGGGGCGGCCGATGGCCGGACCGGTCAGGGCGTCGACCTCCTCGATGGTCAGTCCCATCTCGTCCATGACCTTCACCGTGGCCATCATGGCGTGAACGCCGATGCGGTTGGCCACGAAGTTGGGGGTGTCCTTGCCCGGCACGATGCCCTTGCCCAGACGGGTGCGGGCGAAGTCGGCCACGAAATCGGCGATGTCCGGGTCGGTTTCGGCGGTGGGGATCAGTTCGAAGAGCTTCATGTAACGGGGCGGGTTGAAGAAGTGAGTGCCCAGGAAGCGGGGCCGCAGATCTTCCGGCAACACCGAAGCCATCTCGCCGAGGGACAGGCCGCTGGTGTTGCTGCTGAAGATCGCCTCGGGGCCGATGTGCGGCGCTGCGTTCTGCAGGACGATCTTCTTGATCTTCATGTCCTCCTTGACCACCTCGATGACCCAATCGGCCTCCTTCAGGCGCGGCAGGTCGTCTTCGAAGTTGCCGATCTCGATCAGGGCCATGCGGCCGGCCGAGAACAGGGGGGAGGGCTTGGTCTTCTTGAGGGCCCCCACGGCCCCGGCGGCCACGGCGTTGCGGGAGGCCGGGTCATCCCCCGCACCGGGCGGGACGATGTCCAGCACCAGGGACGGGATCCCGGCGTTGGCGAAGTGGGCGGCGATGGCGCTGCCCATGACGCCCGATCCGAGCACGGCGACTTTCTTGATCTGCCTGCGCATGCCATCCGCCTTTCATCGCGGGCCCGGCAGGATTTGGCGGGCCGGAGAGGGTGTGGGATCTGGAAAATGAATAGGTATTCAGTACCATAAACTCTTTCGGCAAATCTGTCAATAGGTTTACGAAAAACTCGACAATGGTCTTGTTTTCCTTAATGAAAGGCTTTATGATCCGATAAGATCCTTGCGAAATTTTGGCAACCCCCTTCGCCGGGGCCCGCGGAAACAATGAATGGATATTCACCGATGGCACGACGCAGCAGTGAAGACAAGAAGGAGCGCATCCTGGATGCGGCCACGGTGGAGATCGCCCGACACGGATATCACCAAACCACCGTAGCGGTCATCGCGCGGCGCGCCGGCGTGGCCGACGGCACCATCTACCTGTATTTCAAGAACAAGGAAGAGATTCTGGTCTCGCTCTTCGAGCGGGCCCTGGGCCGGTTCATCGCCAAGGGTCAGGAGCAACTGGAGGGGATGACCGGTGCGGCGGACAAGCTGCGAGCCATCGTCGATCTGCATCTGACCCTCGTGGGCCAGGACCGCGACCTGGCCATCATCACCCAGGTCGAGCTGCGTCACAGCCTGCATTTTCTGGAAGAGCTGTCCCGGGCCCAGGTGGGGGGATACCTGGCCATCATCGCTCAGGTCATCGCCGAGGGCGTGGCATCCGGCCAGTTTCGCGCAGACCTGGATCCCGTGCTGGCGGGCAAGGCCGTGTTCGGCGTGCTGGACGAGATGGCCACCGACTGGGTGCTCTCGCGCCGCAACACGCGGCTGGAAGCGAAGGCGCCGGAGGTGACGGAGCTGGTGTTGGGGATGGTTGCCAGCGGCGGTTGAATCGCGTCCATTACCGATTGTAATTTCCTGCGATGATTTGATTCAGGATGCAAAAACTGCCACCCATGTGCCGTTTTCCGGCCGTCCTACATGGCCGGGACCGGCAAGATCACCCTGATCGTCGTTCCCTCGCCGGGCGTGCTGTCCACCGCGAGAAATCCGTCGTGGCTGCGCACGATCCCCTGCACCGAACTCATCCCCAGGCCGCGCCCGGTGAACTTGGTGCTGAAGAACGGTTCGACCACCCGGTCTGCCGTGGCGGCATCCATGCCGCAGCCGTCGTCGGAGACTTCCAGGCAGACGAAGGCGGCGGGCGTCGACCCTGTTCCCGGATTTTCCAGATCGGCGACCAGAGGGTCGTCGGCCGCGACCCTGCGAGTTGCGATGCCGATCCGTCCCGATTTTTCGCCGATGGCCTCGCGGGCGTTGTTGACCAGGTTGAGGACCACCTGCTGCATCTGGCCGGGGTCCGCCCGTAGCACAGGCAGGTCTTCGGCCAGGTCGATGGTGAGGGTCGCGTGTTTGCCGCCGGAAATTTCCACCAGGTCGATCATGTTCCGGATCAGCGGGGTCAGGGCGACCTCCCGGGCGTCGAGGTTGGCCGAACCCGAATAGGCCAACATTTGCCGGCAGAGCTTGGCTGCCCTGCTGCCGGCTTCCTCGATGACTGCGAGGTGCTTGTGGAGGTCGTCGGGTCGGCCGACGTCTTCGTGGGCCAGGGAGGCGTGACCCAGGATGGCGGTCAGCAGGTTGTTGAAGCGATGGGCGATGCCTCCGGACAGCACGCCGAGACTTTCCAGGCGTTGGGTATGCTCCATATTCAAGGCCTGATCGGCCCTCTCCTGTTCGCGGAGCACCTGGGAGGTCACATCCTGGACCGTGCCCAGGGACCGCAGAGGTTTTCCCTCGCTGTCCCGTTCGGTTTGACAGCGTTCATGGACATGGCGGACCTGCTGGCTGCCGTCTGCGTCCCGCAGCAGCAAACGGTGCCGGATATTGTACGGAGCGTCCTGTTCGATATGGGCGGTGTAGGCCGCATTGACCCGCACACGGTCGTCCGGATGGATCGTGTCGAGGAAAGCCTCGTAGGAGGCGCCGAATTTCTCGG
The DNA here is from genome assembly GCA_002790835.1 of bacterium CG_4_9_14_3_um_filter_65_15. GTDB lineage: Bacteria > Krumholzibacteriota > Krumholzibacteriia > LZORAL124-64-63 > LZORAL124-64-63 > JAHJTW01. The sequence goes on from PFVX01000079.1 coordinate 54,639, forward strand.
AGTCGATCCCGAAGATCCGGTAGACCTCGTCCGACCACCACAAATTGTTTCCCCGCAAATCGAGTTCCCAACTGCCGATCCTGGCCAAGCGTTGGGCGGCCTGCAGGTTGCATTGCAGCCGTTTGAGTTCGGAGATGTCGGTCATGGCCAGGATAACCCGGCTCCAGTCCTCCGACGCGGTGGGAAAGAGGATGAACGACAGGAGCACGTCCACGGGCGATCCGTCGGATCGTCGCACCTGGCCTTCGATGGCTGCTCGGGAAGATCCCTGGGCCAGTTGCGCGATCCCCTCGGCGAAGGTGGGATAGTCCGCTTCGTCGAAGACTTCGCCGAGGCCCAGCAGGGCGGTTTCCCGGTTCGGGATCCGACCGAGTGCGAGGGCGGCCCGGTTGACGTCCAGAATTCGCACCCGTGCGGCGCATTCCCTCAGGAGATCCGGATGGGACAGGAGATGGGCACGCAGGTCCGTGACGGCCCTTTGCTGGAGATCGTCAACGATTTCCTTGACCCCCGAGAGATCTTCCTCCCACAGGGGCACCGGCGACATATCGAACAGGGAGTGGTTCCGCTCTGCCGTGTCCAGGCACTGGACCAGGATATGGTCCGACTGCTGCCAACGGATTGGTCGGCAACGGACTTCGACCGGGATTGCGGCCCCATCCTTGTGCCGCAGATCGGTCCGGCACGGCGATGGTCCCGCCGCAACCGCGACGGCAGAGGCAGAGGGGAGAGCGAGGTCGGGAAAAAGGTCGGCGCTGGGGCGGCCCGGCAGCTCGCCCGGTTCATATCCGGACAGGCCACACAGACGCGCATTGACGAAAACGATGGACCCGTCCGCGCCCACGAGGCACACCGCTTCGGTGGAATGGGCAACGATGATATCCAGCAGATCCCGGTCCGGATCCATGCCGCCCCCAAGGTCGGAGGAAAGGATTATGATATTTCTTTACCCCATATCCGGAGGAACTTCAAGACAATCCCCTTTCAATTTCGAGCCGGCCATCAGGCCACGACGACCTCGTAGCCTTCGAAATCCGGATGCCCGAGATACGTGCCTTCGGGGGCGCGGGATTTTCCGTGGGCGGCCCGGAACTCCTCCGACTCGGTCCAGGCCAAGAAGGCTTCGCGGGAATCCCAGGTGGAATGGGAGATGAAAAGCGTGCCGCCGCCATCGAGCTCGGGGCCGCGCAGCAACTGGAAGGTCTGGAAACCCGGAACGGAGTCGAGACGGGACTCGCGGGTGCGCCAAACCTCTGCGAAACCGTCCTCGAATCCGGCGGCGATGCGGAACCTGTTCATGGCGATATACATGATTGCAACTCCTTGATGGGGTGGCGATAACCATCGTCCGCCATGATAAGTGGGGAAAGGGAAGCCGGCACCCGGCCATGGATGATAAAAAAATAACAAAACTCCCTGGCCAACTTGCTTCCACGGCCTGGACGGACGATTTTCCCTACGCAGGCGGATGTGGTAGCCTGTGCCGAACCCGACCTGGCTGAAAGTGATGGTCCCATGCCCGCTGCCGACAACAACTCTCGAACTTTCTCTCTGGGAGAGTTTCCCGTTCCGGACCCGGAAGCCTGGCGCACCGAGGTCGAACGGCTGCTCAAGGGCGCGCCCTTCGAGAAAGCCATGCTCACCCGGACCCTCGAGGGCATCACCCTGGAGCCCATGCCCACGGCCCGCGATACCGTCGATTTGCCCTGGCTGGGTTCGCTTCCCGGGCAGCAACCGTTCGTGCGCGGGTCGCGCTCCGGCGGATACCACGAGGCCCCGTGGCTCATCGCCCAGGAAATCCGGCTCCCTCTGCCGACCGAAGTGAACGCCGCCCTGCGCCACGACCTGGGCCGGGGGCAGACGGCCGTGAACCTGGTCCTGGATGCGACCGGCCGGGCCGGGATCGCCGTGGAGGATCTGCAGCCCTGTCTGGCCGGCGTGGATCTGCAGGGGATACCCGTGATGTTGGACGCTGGCCCAGCCTCCCGCGCTGCGGCTGCCGAGCTGGCCGAGCTTTGGAAACAAGCGGGGGTGGACCTTTCTTCGGCCACCGCCTACCTGGGTTGCGACCCGGTGGCCGGTCTGGCCCAGGAGGGCGGCTTGCCCCAGCCTGCCGAGCGGCTTTACGACCAGCTCGCGGAATTGACCCGCTGGGCCGCCGCGGCACCGCAGGTGCGGACCCTGCCCGTGCGGGAGACCGTCTGGCACGACGGGGGCGCCGACCACGCCCTCTCCCTGGGGCTGACCCTGGCCGGAGCGGCCCATGCGTTGCGGGAGATGGAACAGCGCGGCATCGATCTGCAGGAGGCGGTGGGCCGGATCCATTTCCATGTCTGCGTCGACGCCGATTTCTTCATGTCCCTGACCAAGTTGCGGGCCCTGCGCCTGCTGTGGAGCCGGATGCAGTCGGCCGCGGGCCTCGATCCCCAGGCCGCCTGGATCCACGCGCGCACCAGCCGGCGCATGGCGTCGTTTCTGGAGCCGTATCCCAACCTGCTGCGGGGCACCACCGCGGCCATGTCCGCCGTGCTGGGCGGCGTCGAAAGCCTGCACGTCGATCCCTTCGCTGCCCCAGCAGCGGGTCAGCCGGATGAGTTCGGCCGGCACCTGGCCCGCAACGTGCAACTGATCCTGGCCCACGAATGCCACCTGGGCCAGGTCACCGATCCGGCCGGGGGCGCCTGGCATCCGGAGAAGCTCACCGCCGACCTCGCGGCCCGGGCCTGGGAACATGTGCGGGCGGTGGAGCAGGCCGGAGGCGTCATCCCCGCCCTGCGCAGCGGATTGATCCAGGAAAAGGTCTCCGCGGCCGCTGCCGAACGTCGCCGGCGGCTGTCCACCGGGAGGGACGCCATGGTGGGCGTGAACCGGTATTGCGATCCTGGCACCATCCTAGCCAAGCCCTCACCTGCGGATCTGGTGGACACCCCGCCGGAGTCGCAGATGGTTGATCCGATCCGCGCGCGGCGGGACGCCGAACCGTTCGAAGCCATCCGGCGGCGGGTGTTGTCCGGTGGCGAGCGGCCGGCCACGCGGGTCGGGTGCATCTGTCTGGGGGACCCCGCCCGCTACATGCCCCGGCTGGATTTCGTGCGGGGATTTTTTCAGGCGGGTGGCTTCACCGTGGTTCTCGGTGATTTCGCCGAGGCCCCGGATGATGCGGCCCGGCTGGCCGAGCAGGCGAACGCCTCGACCCTGGTCATCACCGGGCTGGACGAGACCTATGCCGAACAAGCCGCCGCGCTGGCCGGTCTGCTGAAGAAGATGGGTCCGCAGCCGCGAGTTCTGCTGGCCGGCCAACCCGGCCCACGGGAAGAAGAGTGGCGAACCGCCGGGGTGGACGAATTCCTGCACGCCGGCAGCGACATGCTCGATGTGCTGGCTCGAACGGCCGCCGGCACGGAGGTTTCGTCATGAGCAAACTGCCCGATTTCGGCGCCCTGAGTTTCGCACAACTGACCGCAGACATCTCCGGCAGCGACCCCGTCGAGGTCGCTCCCGATACCGTCTGGCAAACCAACGAGCAGATCCCCGTGCAGGCGCTCTACACCGCCGCCGACACCGCCGGCTGCGAACACCTGGAGTCGGTGGCCGGTCTGCCGCCGTTCTTGCGCGGACCCTACGCCTCCATGTTCGTGACGCGCCCCTGGACGGTGCGGCAGTACGCGGGATTCTCCACCGCCGAGGAATCCAACGCCTTCTACCGCCGCAATCTGGCGGCCGGGCAAAAAGGCCTTTCGGTGGCCTTCGACCTGGCCACCCATCGCGGCTACGACAGCGACCACGAGCGTGTGGTCGGCGACGTGGGCAAGGCCGGCGTGGCCATCGATTCGGTCGAGGACATGAAGGTGCTGTTCGACGGGATTCCCCTGGATCGGATGTCCGTCTCCATGACCATGAACGGAGCCGTGCTGCCGATCATGGCCTTCTACATCACCGCCGCGATGGAGCAGGGGGCCAAGCTCGACCACATGGCCGGGACCATCCAGAACGACATCCTCAAGGAGTACATGGTCCGCAACACCTACATCTACCCGCCGGATTTCAGCATGCGGATCATCGCCGACATCTTCGCCTACACGGCGGCGAACATGCCGAAGTTCAACAGCATCAGCATCAGCGGTTATCACATGCAGGAAGCCGGGGCCACCGCGGACCTCGAACTGGCCTACACCCTGGCCGACGGTCTGGAGTACGTGCGCACCGGACTGCGCGCGGGCCTGACGATCGACGCCTTCGCCCCGCGGCTGTCGTTCTTCTGGGCCGAGGGCACCAACTACTTCATGGAGGTCGCCAAGCTGCGGGCGGGGCGCGTGTTGTGGGCCAAGCTGATCCGGCAGTTCGACCCGCGGAACCCCAAGTCCATGGCGCTGCGCACCCATTCGCAGACCAGCGGGTGGTCCCTGGCCGAGCAGGATCCGTTCAACAACGTGGCGCGCACCTGCGTCGAGGCCATGGCCGCGGCCCTGGGCGGCACCCAGTCCCTGCACACCAACGCCCTGGACGAGGCCATCGCCCTGCCCACCGATTTCTCCGCGCGCATCGCGCGCAACACCCAGCTATACCTGCAACACGAGACGGGCATCTGCCGGACGGTCGACCCGTGGGGCGGTTCCTGGTATCTTGAGAGCCTGACCGACGCGCTCATGCGCCGGGCGTGGGACCACATCCAGGAGGTCGAAAGTCACGGCGGCATGGCCGCGGCCATCGGCGCGGGGCTGCCCAAGATGCGCATCGAGGAGGCGTCGGCCCGCCGCCAGGCGCACATCGATTCGGGTCGGGAAGTCATCGTCGGGGTCAACCGCTATCGCCTGCAGCAGGATGAGCCCCTGGAAATCTTGGAGGTGGACAACACCGAAGTCCGCCGCCAACAGGTCGTCAGGCTTGCCGAACTGCGCCGGGTGCGCGAGGATGGGCCGGTGCAGGAAGCCCTGGCGGCGCTGACCGCTTGCGCCGCTTCGGGCGAGGGCAACCTGCTGGAGCTCTCGGTCAAGGCGGCCCGGGCCCGCGCCACCCTGGGCGAAATTTCCACGGCCCTGGAGCAGGTGGCCGGTCGGCACCAGGCCGAGATCCGCACCATCAGCGGGGTGTACAAGATGGAGTTCGGAAAGGACGACGAAATCGCACGCATCAACGACATGATCACCGCTTTTGCGCAGCACGAGGGGCGCCGGCCGCGCATCCTGGTTGCCAAGATGGGCCAGGACGGACACGACCGTGGGGCCAAGGTGGTGGCCACGGCTTTTGCCGACCTGGGCTTCGACGTCGACGTGGGTCCGCTCTTCCAGACTCCTGCGGAGACCGCCCGCCAAGCGGTGGAGAACGACGTGCACATCATCGGCATGTCGTCGCTCGCGGCCGGGCACAAGACCCTGCTGCCGCAGCTCGTGGCCGAGTTGAAACAGCTGGGGCGGCAGGACATCATGGTCATCTGCGGCGGCGTGATCCCCGCCCAGGACTACGAATTTCTCTACGCCAACGGAGCCTCGGCGGTCTTCGGCCCGGGCACCGTCATTCCCGTGGCCGCGCAGAAATTGCTGGGCGAGTTGATGGGGCGGCTGGGGATCGACTCATGACGCGCAAACCCGGTCGCGACCCCGACAAGCCCTCCGCCCTGCACGTGCGCAAGGGTGTCACCGGGGGTCACGACGGCCTGCCCGGCAACTCCGCCAGGGAGCGCCTCGGAGGCAAGGGTGGAAACGGTTCGCCGCCTCCCATCCTGTCCGTCGCGGATTACATCGACGGCGTGCGGGCCGGGGACCGGGTGATCCTCGGTCGGGCCATCACCCTTATCGAGTCGGGGGTGCCGGCGCACCAGGCGTTGGCCCAGGAAGTCCTCACCGGGCTGCTGCCGCATCGCGTCGAGGCGGTGCGGGTGGGCATCACCGGGGTGCCCGGCGCGGGCAAGAGCACCCTCATCGAGGCGCTGGGGCTGCACCTGATCTCCCAGGGGCACCAGGTCGCCGTCACCGCCGTCGACCCCAGCAGCAGCCTGAGCGGCGGGAGCATCCTGGGCGACAAGACCCGCATGGAGAAGCTCGCCGCAGCGCCCGAGGCCTTCATCCGTCCGTCACCTGCCAGCGGTACGCTGGGTGGGGTGGCACGCAAGACCCGCGAGACCATCGTGCTGTTCGAGGCCGCTGGCTATGACGTGGTCCTGGTAGAGACCGTGGGGGTGGGCCAGAGCGAGGCGGTGGTCCGCTCCATGGTGGATTTCTTCATGCTGGTGCTGCTGGCCGGAGCCGGTGACGAGCTGCAGGGCATCAAGAAGGGCGTCATGGAGCTGGCCGACGTCATCGTCATCAACAAGGCCGACGGGGCCGGGCGGACGGCCGCCGAGGCCGCGCGCGCCGAGTTCGAACGGGTGCTGCATTATCTGCGTCCGGCCACTTCCGGCTGGGAGACCCGCGCGGTGCTCAGCTCCGCCCTCAGGGGCGAGGGCGTGGCCGACCTGTGGGACGGGATCATGGAATTCATGGCCGCCGGCCTCGCCTCGGGCACCCTGGCCGAGCGGCGCTCCTCCCAGGAGCGCGCCTGGCTGCACGCATTGGTGCGCGAAGGATTGGAAGTCATCTTCAACGGGCACCCGGGGGTTCGCGAAAAGATGACCGAGCTGGAAAACGACGTGGCCGCAGGGCGGTTGCCCGCCACCGCGGCCGCGCAGTTGCTCCTCGATTACTTTTCCTCGGGCCGGAAGCCTAACGATACAGGCTCTTGATCTTGCCCCAGGCCTGCGGTTCGTCGGCCACGCTGAGCGCGCCGCACACGATATCCCCGAAGACGATCGATTTTCCGCCGCCGGTCTTGGCCGGGAAGGTGAACATGTCCTCCCAGCCGCTGCCCTCTGCGGGGCGGGGGCTGGCGGACCTGCAGGACTACTACCGGATGCTGTCCGGGTCTGCGCACCCCGACCGGGCCTTGGCCCTGGCCCGGGCCCAGCGGCACATGATCGCGGGCGAGGGTGCGGCTGCGGCCGGAGGATTGGATAGCGGATTTCCCGGTTTCTGGGCCGGCTTCGTGCTCAGCGGGAACGGGTCCGCCGGTCCCTGACCATTGGTCCCCGCCTACCGGGGATTTGGTGTCCGGGCGCATGTCCTGTTACATTGCCGCGAAACCATCGGCCAAAATTCCCTGTCTCGAGGATGCCATGATGAACGACGCTGCCGCACCCAGTCCCATCCAACTGCACGACACCCTGCTGGGCAAGAAATGCGCCCTGGAGACCCTGACGCCTGGTCGGGTGGGGATCTACTGCTGCGGGCCGACGGTGTACGACTTGACCCACGTGGGCAACGCGCGCGCGGCGCTGGTCCCGGACGTGATGGTGCGGTTCCTGCGCCACGAGGGTTACGAGGTCAAGTACGTCCGCAACATCACCGACATCGATGACAAGATCATCGCCCGCAGTCAGGAAGCCGGTGTGCCCGCCCTCGAACTGGCGTCCCGCTTCGCCGACGAGTACCACCGCGACATGGCCGACCTGAACCTCCTGCCCCCCGACGTGGAACCGCGGGTCCAGGATCACATGGCCGAGATCATCGTCCTGGTGGAGTCGCTGGTGGCCAAGGGCCTGGCCTATGCGGTGCAGGGCGACGTGTACTACCGGGTCGCCGCGTTCAAGGGTTACGGCAAGCTGAGCAAGCGCCATCTGGAGGAGATGCTGGAGGGCGCGGGCAGTCGCATCGAGGTGGACGAGCGCAAGGAATCGCCGCTGGATTTCGCCCTCTGGAAGGCGGCCAAACCGGGTGAGCCTTCCTGGGAAAGTCCCTGGGGACCCGGCCGGCCCGGCTGGCACATCGAGTGCTCGTCCATGAGCTCCACCCACCTGGGCGACAGCTTCGACATCCATTGCGGCGGCCGGGACCTGGTGTTTCCCCACCACGAGAACGAGATCGCCCAGAGCCAGGGCGCCCACGGCGATGACACCTTCGCGCGCTTTTGGGTGCACAACGGCTTCATCAACTTCGCGGGCGAGAAGATGTCCAAGAGCCTGGGCAACTTCTTCACCACCCGCGAGATCACGACCCTCTATCCGCCCGAGTCCTTGCGCTGTTTCCTGCTGACGGTGCACTACCGCAGCGGCCTGAACTTCGAGGTCGAAGTGCCGTGCCCCGCGTGCGGCGCGCTGCTGGACAAGAGCGCGCAGGAATCCGGCGTGTGCCCGGCCTGCGGCCACCAGAGCGAGGTGGAGGAATTGCGCCGGCGAGTACGCTTTCCCGGGCTGGAAGAATCCGACGGCCGGCTGGCCTACATCTACCGGACCCTGCGCCAGGCGCGCGCCTTCCTCGGGACGGCCAAACAGCCCGGCTCCGAGGCCCCCGTGACCGAGGCCATCGCCGGCATGCTGCCAGCGTTCCTGGAACACATGCGCAACGACTTCAACACCAGCGGCGCCCTCGGCGCGCTGAGCAAGCCCTTGGCCGAGGCCAATGGATTGCTGGCCTCGGGCAAGGGTGTCGACAAGGCCTCGCGTTACCTCAGTCTGGAACGATTCGCGGCCGACATGGGCGAAGTGGCCCGGGTTCTCGGTTGCTTCGAGCAGGATCCGGACACCTGGCTGCAGCAGCGGCGGGACATGAAGGCCGCGCGCCTCGGGCTTGACACCGCCCATGTGGACGACCTGGTCCGGCAGCGCCGGGAAGCCCGATCCGCCAAGGATTGGGATGCCGCCGACGCCATGCGCGCCAAGCTCGCCGAGCTGGGCGTGGGGGTCCAGGACAGCGCCGAAGATTCGGTGTGGGATTTTCTGTAGAATTTTTGTAAGGCCAATCCGTTTCCCCAAACAGGGCATACGTGTGCGTCGAGCAGGAGCAGCCAGGTCCTATCCGGCTCGCACAATCCCCGGGAGATGCCGAAGTGAAGGTGGGGGAATCGGGGCCGTCCTCAGGGGCTGCCCCGTATTTTATGCTGCGGGGTCGATGGGTTCGGGGATCGTCACGGCAGCCAGGGCCGCGTCGACATCCTTGAGGCCGTTGCCGGTGACCAGGACGGCGACCGCTTCGGTGCCTTTGATCAGGCCCTGGTCGCGCGCCGCGATGATGCCCGCCAGACCGGCCGCGCCGCTGGGCTCGGCGAACACCCCGGCCAAGCGTGCCAGCTGCCCGATGGCTTCGGTGATGGCCTCGTCCGGCACTGCGAGGAACGCTCCGCCGGTGCGGCTGACGTAGCGCCAGGCTTTCACCCGGTTGCGCGGGATGCCCACGCTGATGGAATCGGCGAGGGTCTGGGGCACGATACTCGGCACCGCAGCGAGAATTCCCGGGCCGCTCAGGGTGGCCGGGTCTCGGCGGCAGTCCCGCCAGGCGGAGGCCAGGGGGGCGGCGCCGGCGGCCTGGACGCCGATCACGCGCGGAAGGCGGTCGATGATCCGGAGGTGATGGAGTTCGAGCAGACCCTTGGCCACCGAGGAGACGATGCAGCCGTCGCCCACCGGCACCATCACCACATCGGGCAGGGCGCCGGGGCAGTCGCGTACGAGCTCCAGGATGGCGGTCTTCTTGCCCTCGACCAGCAGCGGGTTGTGGGCGCAGTTGCGACTGTACCATCCGTGCTGTTCGATGCGGCGCAGGGAGAGGTCGAAGGTCTGGTCGTAGGTGCCGTCGACCCGTACCAGATCGCTGCCGTGGACCAGCAACTGGGCCAGCTTGGCGCGGGGAGCCGCCGCAGGCACGAAGATCGAAGCCTTCAACCCCGCGCGAGCCGCCATGACCGCCAGGGAGGCTGCGGCGTTGCCCGTCGAGGCGCAGGCGATGTGATCGATGCCCAGCTGCACGGCCCGCGCGATGGCGACCGCGGCTGCCCGGTCCTTCAGGCTGCCCGAAGGCAGCCGGGTGTCGTCCTTGAGAATCAGCGCAGCCAGACCCAGGTGCTGCGCCAGACGCGGCGCAGTCAGAGGCGCCAGGCCCGCCACGTCCCAGCCGGGATGCCGGGCCTCGGGCTGCACGGGCAGCTGGTCGGCGAACCGCCACAGTCCCGACACGGGTCCCGAAGCGAACCATCTTGAGTCGGCACGCGCCTTGGCGGCCAGGTCGTCCAGGTCGTACTCGACGTCGAGGATGCCGTCGACGCCGCAGTCGGCACACACGAAGCCGGCGTAATCGATGGGGTAGACGCGATTGCAGACCACGCAGCGGCAACCCGTCCACAACGGGTTCGAAGTGACGACCGGAAGCGGCAAGGCACCCACCGCTACATGGTCAGGGCCATGAGGCCCTTGGCGGTGTGCAGCCGGTTCTCGGCCTGGTCCCAGACCACCGACTGGGGGCCGTCGATCACCGCGTCGGTGACCTCCTGCCCACGGGTGGCCGGCAGCGGGTGCATGTAGATGGCCTCGGGGGAGGCCAGGCCCATGCGCCGCTCGTCGCAGATCCAGTCGGGATACTTCTCGATGTGCTTCACGGCGGCCTCGCGGTCGGGCTCGTGCACCAGGCAGCCCCAGCTCTTGGGGTAGACGATGTGTGCGCCCTCGAAGGCGTCGTCCATGTTGTCGGTCGTGGCGAACTTCCCACCGGCGGCGACGGCGTTGGCCTCGGCCTGGGCCATGATTTCGGGCTGGAGCTTGAACTCGGGGGGATGGGCCAGGGTCACGTCGAGCCCGAAGCGGGTCATCAACAGGATCTCGCTGTGCGGGACGCTGATGGGGCGCACGTAGCTGGGGGCGTAGGTCCAGCTCACGGTGATCTTGCGGCCGCGCAGGTCGCCCTGGAACTTCTCGCGGATGGTCATCAGGTCGGCCAGCGCCTGGCAGGGATGGTACAGGTCGCACTGGGCGTTGATCACCGGAACCCGACTCATGCCGGCTACCTTGCGGATGAAGCTGTTGCCCAGGCCCCAGTCGCAGTTGCGAATGGTGATGCCGTGACCCATGCGGCTGAACACGCGCGCGGTGTCCTCGGCGGTTTCGCCGTGGCTGATCTGCAGCTTGCCGGGGGCCAGGTCGTGAGCGTGGCCGCCGAGCTGGGTCATGCCCGCCTCGAAGGAGTTGCGCGTGCGTGTGCTCTGCTCGAAGAACAACATGAACAGGGTCTTGTCGCGCAGCAGGGCGTGGGGCTCGTCCCGGTAGAATTTGCGCTTGAGGTCCCAGCTGGTCTGCAAGGCCAGTTCGAGTTCACTGGTCGACCATTCCTGGGTGGTGATGAAATGGCGGCCCTGGAGGGGTTTGCTCATGGTTCGGCCTCTTGGTTGACAGTCCATACTCGTTTCCCGTAACGGGCAATGGTACGCCTTGGGCGGCCCGGAGGCCAAGGAGGGAATGACAAAAAACGTGGACCCGGCCAAAGCCGGGTCCACATCGGGCGAGAGCGAGAGGCCAGGTTAGCGGTAGGAGGCCTTGAGCGCTCCCCAGCTGGTGGCGTCGTCGGCCACGCTGCCGCAGTTGTCGTTGTGGTCACCGAGGCCGCTGAAATCGTCGACGGCGGCGAAGCTCCACTCGATGCAGGGGTCGAACAGATCGTCGATGATCGTGTCGCCGCTGCAGACGCTGGCCAGGCGGCGCAGGGAATGATTCTGGGTGGAACCGTCGACACAGGACCAGTAGTTGCCCGGATCCTGGCCCACGCGGCCCACGCTATCGACGGGCAAGCCGCCGCCGGTCAAGACCAGGGCGTCGTTGCCGCTGAAGGAAATGCCCGCGTCGGTCAGGTCGGCAAGCGCCGTCAGGGCGGGGCCGGCCAGGGAGTTGGCGACCACGTACACGCCGCCCGAGGGCAGGTTGACCGCAGGAAGGTTCACGGACCCGGCCGGGCTCGCTGCGCCGTTGGGGTAGCGTACGATGGCGTAGTTGGACAGCAGGACCGCATCGGCGGTGCCGTTGAAAATTTCCAGGGCCTGGTTGTCGCCGGACCCTTCGACGTATTCGGAGATGAGCAGGTCGGACGTTTGGGCCAGTGCCGAACCGGCCAGAAGCAGGAACAGGCCGAGCACCGTTAGCGATTTCATCATAGAACCCCTGATTCGGTTGAGGCCATACCAGACCGTCGGCAGGTGCCCCCTGCCAAGGACCAGGAATCCCATAGCATTCATCCTGGGCGATTATGAGATTATATCAAAACAATGCCATTTCTGTCAAACACAATCGCCCTCAAGACGACCGGGAAACCCACACGCCGGGCAAGGCGGCGTAGGCGGCGCAAGCCTCGACGACGTGCTCGACGGGACAGTGCTCGTTGGCCCGGTGAGCCTGTTCCTCGGGGCCGGGGCCCAGGCCGATGCACGGCACATGGTGCAGACCCATGATGCTGACGCCGTTGGTGCTGAAGTTCCAGCTGGCGATTTCCGGTTCGCGTCCCAGGGCCTGGGTGAAGGCGTCGACCGCGGCGCCCAGCACGGGATGATCCTCGTCCAGCAACCAGGTGGGGTAGTACTTGTCCATGGGGTAGACCAGTCCGGTCCAGCCCGGTTCGCGGTAGGTCAGGGTGAAGACCTCGGCCTCGACACCGGCGGCGGCCAGGGCCAGCTCGACCTCCTGCAGGGCGGACTCGCGGGTCTCGCGGCGGGTCAGGCGGCGGTCGATATGGAACTCGGCCTCGTCGGGCACGGCGCAGAGGCTGGGGGTCTTGCAGCCGATCCAGCTGATGGTGCAGGTTCCCTTGCCCAGGAAGGGGTCGTCCGCCAGGCGCTCGTTGAGTTGCTCGATGGCCGCGATGGCCGGCGCGATGCGGTAGATGGCGTTCACCCCGAGATGGGGCATGGACCCATGGCAGCTGCGCCCGGTCACCCGCACGCGGATCTCCATGCGTCCGCGGTGTCCGCGGTTCAGCCGCAGGTTGGTCGGCTCGGTGGAGACGACGAATTCCGGCGCCAGTTGTTTCTCCTGCAGGATGTAGTGCCAGCACAGGCCGTCGCAGTCCTCTTCCATGACCGAGCCCACCATCCACACCTGCACGCCGTCGAGCAGGCCCTGCTCCTTCATGATCGCTGCGGCGTAGACCATGGCGGCCATGCCCGCCTTCTGATCCACGGCGCCGCGGCCGTACACCTGGCCGTCCTTGATCTGGCCCTTGAACGGATCGCATACCCAGTTGTCGCGATCCTTCACGTCGACGGTGTCGATGTGGGCGTCGAAGGCCATCACGCGCGGTCCGTCGCCGATGCGACCCAGGACGTTGCCCAGGGGGTCGAAGCGCACCTCGTCGAAACCGACGGCGTGCATTTCCTGCGCGATCCGCTTGACCACCGCCTCTTCCTGCCCGCTGAGACTGGGGATGGCCACGATGTCGCGCAGAAAGCCGATCAGGCGGTCTTCATGGCGGCGGGCGGCGGCCAGCACGGCCGAAGGCGTCGTCATTTCGTGACCCCCATGAGCTTCCAGATGCGCGCGGCGGTTTCCTGCAGGAGGGCCGCGTCGGCCGGAGGGGCGTCGCCGCGGGCGTACACCCGGGACCCTCCCACGTAGACCGCGGCGATGTCCCAGGGGTGGAAACAGAACAGCAGGTGGCTGAGCCAGTTTTCCTGGTCCAGTGGGGTTTTGCGGAAGTTGTCCAGGACGATGAAGTCCGCCGGCGCACCGGTGTCCAGGCTGCCGAAGGGCTCGCCGAAGACCTCGCGGGCCAGGCGGTAGTTGCCGAGCCAGAAGCGGGCGGCCCCCGCGTGCCCCAGCGGTCCGCGTCCGCCCTCGTTGCCGCGGAAGTATGTGGTACGCAGTTCGCCCCAGAGGTTGTCGTCGAGGCCGTCGGTGCCCAGGGCGCAACGGGAGGGGAAGCGGTCCACCGGGGCCCGGCCCACTCCGTTGTTCATGTTCGAGCGGCCGCAATGGACCAACCAGCAGTCGTGATCCTCGATGGTCTGCATGTCCAGGGGGGAGAGGTCCACGCCGTGGGCGAAGATGCTGCCCGCACGCAGCAGCCCGTTGGCCGCCAGGCGCTCCAGCGGATCCAGCCAGCCCCGCTCGCGGCTGACCTCGCGGTCGGTGGGTCCTTCGGCCAGATGGATGTGCAGGCCGGTGTCGTGGCGGCTGCAGATGTCGCCCAGCAGTTGCAGGGTCTTGTCTTCGAGGGTGAAGCTGGCGTGCGCCCCGACCAGGCCGCGGAAGCGCGGCACATCCCCGGGTTTCAGGTCACCGAGCTTCTGGAGGTAGCGCTCGTTTTCATCGAGGCAGGTGTCGCGCTGCCCCTTGCCGCCGCGGTCGGTGGTCTCGTAACAGAGGCAGCCGCGCAGGCCGACGGCCGCCAGGCCCTGCTCGATGCGGTCGAGGGACCCGCCCACGGCGGCCAGGCTGGCGTGGTGGTCGAAGATCAGGGTCGTGCCGCAGCGCGCGGCGTCCCAGGCGCCGGCCAGGGCGCTGAGGTAAACCGCCTCGTGATCCAGGGCGCGGTCCAGGGGCCACCAGATCTCGGTGAGGATATCGGTGAAGGTTTCCAGGGTGGCGTTCGGCTGGGGCATGCCTCCGGCCAGAGCGGCGTAGAGGTGTCCGTGGGCGTTGATATTGCCCGGCAGCAGGGTCATGCCGTCCAGGTCGACGACCTCTTCACCCTCCTGGGGATCGAGGTTCGGACCCCGGTCCGTGATGCGCTCGCCGACCACCCGCAGGTCTCCCCGGATCACCCGGGGCGCCGGGTCGGCATCCATGGCCACCGGGTAGTAGTCCAGGATGATGGCGTTCTTCAGGAGCAGGGGTCGCTCCCGGTCCACCGCGGGGACGCCGCCGGATTTCTTGTCGCTCACGATATTCCTCCTGTCGGCCGCATGGTGGTGGGCCGGGATGATAGCTGCAAAAAATTTAACACATGCCCGGGAAGGAAGGAAATGCCACCTGCAAGAGAAACGAAAAGGCCCCCGTGTCGGCGGGGGCCCTGCCGAGTGGGGCCCGGCATCCCTGGAGGGGTCACTTGGTGTCCGGCAAGAGGTCGTCCAGCTCCTTGAAGATGTTCTTCACGGTGTAGTTGTTGGCCACCCAGACGGTGTCCTTGCCCTGCACGCGCAGATAGGTGCCGCCCGGGTGATCGCCGACGGTTTCCCGCTCGATGCCGAATTCCAGCACCACCTCGCTGCCGTCATTCATCACCAGGGTGGCGCTGCGGGGCGGCTGGTCCAGACCGTAGACCGCCGGATCCGCACCGGGGTCACCCACGTCGGTGGCCCGGATGCTCACCAGGGTGCCCAGCACGCCGTCGGTCTTGGTCTTGGCCAGGGCGACCGAGCGGGGCTCGTCCAGCTGCCACTCCCAGGTGTTGCGGTCGGGAGCGGGCTCGCCGCCGGAGGTGTCCGGCTGGATCATGGCGAATTCCTTGTGCATCTCCAGAGTGCTATTTCCGTCCCGGATCACGATGCGGTCCACGGCCAGGCGGTCTTCCTTGACCGCCTGCAGTTCCAGGAACTGGCGGCTCTTGGGTGCGGTGAGTTCGCCGTAGATCCCCAGGGGAGACAGCAGGCTTACGTTGCTCAGATACACCTTGGGACTGCCGGTCTGTCGCACGAAGTTGCCGGGATGGTTCTTGGCCAGCTCGCCGACCTCCAGGGAGACCACGGGCTTGCCGTCCTTGTAGCAGCGGATGTGCACGGCGGTGGAATCATCCAGGCCGTAGTCGGCGACGACGCCGGCGTTGTCCGAACGGAATTCGCCGCTCAGGCCGCTGACGGCCTTTAACATGCCGTCCAGACGGTTGTCGGCGGCGGCCGCGTTCCAGGCCGAGACGACCTTCCAGCCGTCGGGATCCCGCACCAGGTCAACGACGACTTCCTTGTCGCCCTGGCCCAAGGTGATGCGGTCCAGGTCATCGACTCCGTAGGTATCGGGCACGAGGACCTCGGTGGCCGCCTGGCTGGTCTGTTGGCGATGGGACGCGCCCTGCAGCAGGCTGATGCCCCCCAGCACGACGAGCACCACCGCCAGGATCACGAGATTGCGAGTATTATTCATGTCGCATCCTCCCTGCGGGTTCTCAACCGCGATGGTGAAGGGCTTCGGCGTAGCGGGCGGCGTCCTTGCGGCGCATGCCGGCGCGCATCGCGCCGTAGACCGCCAGGACCACCGGGACCAGCAACACCACGAAAAGGCGCCAGATCATTTTCTCGCCGCTCTGCACCGGTCTGATGACCCGCTGCGTCAGGCTTTTGGCGCGAATGCTCAACAGGTCCTCGGACCCGGCCAGGTAGTCCACCGCGTTGCGGATCAGCACGCTGTTCTGGGCGGCGCCCAGGATGTTGTCGTCGAACATCTTGGCGCTGCCGACGACCAGCAGGGTGGACGGTGAGGGCTGGGCTCCGGGCCCTGGACCCAGCTGCGCGTCGTCGATCTGGGTGCTGTCCTGGCCGGCGGGCCAGGGCGGCACGCCGGCGTCGGCGTACGTGTCAGGGAAGGTGCCCTGGGCCTGAACCAGCAGCGGCTGGGCTCCCTCCATCTGCTTGCCGCGGGGATCCAGGGCGCTGCCCGGCAGGGGCGCGGTGTCGAACGCCATCGCCCAGCAGTTGGGGCTGCTGACGATGAGGTTCGTCGCGCTCAGGCCGTTCTTGGACAGGGTGTCCGGATCGGGCTCGACGGGCGTGCCCCACAGGTAGAAGAGCTGGCTGATGCGGTTGACCACGGGGGAGTCCTGCAGCATCTGGTTCTCGGTGACCCGGATCTGGATGGGAATCTTCACCGGTTCGCGGGTCTGCATGCGCATGCCGCCGAGGTTCACCTCCCGCGGCAGGTCGATGGTTTCCATGGCCTCGTCGAAGAAGTGGTCTTCACTGACGGGCAGACCGAACTTCTCCAGCATGGGCTCCAGCCCGCTCTCCTGCTCGACGCCCGAAACCGTCCAGCCGCCGTTGCGGCCGGGGGCGTAGTTGTACTCGTGGCTCTGCACCGCCAGGACCACGGGAAGCCCGCCGCGCAGGGCGCTGTTGATCTCGTAGACCTGACGCTCGTTGAACCTCGTCAGGGCCATGACCACCAGGCAGTCCAGGTCGTCGGGCAGAGGTTCGCTGGCCGTCAGGTTCACCGGGACCACGTCGTAGTGGGATTGCTGCAGGAGCTGGGCCAGCTTGGTGAACTGGTCCTGCGGTTCGGGGGGCTTCATGCCCTGCTGCATGTACATCATGGCCATCTGTTGGTCGACTTCCTTCTTCGGCGCGAAGACTCCCACGCGCGGGGTCTTTTCGCGGGTCAACCGGTAGATGGGATCGATGATGCTCTGCTCGATGCCCGCCAGGTCCTGCGGCAACAGCCGCGGCAGCACCTCTTCGGGCTTGTCCTTGTAGGCGATGGTCATGGCGCTCCAGATCACCTTGATGCCCATCTCGTCCTTCTCGATGGACTGGACCTGGAACGGCTGGATGCCCTTGGCGGTCAGGTTCTGCTGCATTTCCTCGTCGTCCTGCGGATTGTGGACGGAGAACTGCAGCATGCCGCCGCTCACGTCGGCGAAGTTGCGCATCTGCTCGGTGATGTCCCGTTCGAGGTTGCGCAGCTGGGTGGGCATCTTGTCCGCGGGGGTGACGTAGAGCTTGACCTGCACGGGGACCTTGAGGTCCTCGAGGATCTTCACCGCCGAATCGGACAGGGTGAACAGGTTGTCGCTGGTCATGTCCACGCGCACGCCCTGCAGGTTGCTCAGCACCGAGATCAAAAAGAACACGATGCCCGTCAGCAACACCACGGCCAAGGTGAAGGTCAGGCGGAAGCTGTTTCGTTTGCGGTTCATGTTAGTACTTCCTCCCTTCCAGCCAGAGGGTGTTGAGTGTCAGGAACAGGGCGGTCAGGCCCAGGAAGTAGGCCAGGTCCCCGATGGAGACCACGCCCCTGAGCATCATGTCGAAGTGGTTGGCCAGCCCGACGAAATCCTGCAGGAACGAGCCGAGGCCGGGAATCCAGCCGTCGATGGTCGCGGCGACGCCGCCCACGCCCAGGATGAAGACCAGGAAACAGGCCATGATCCCCAGGATCACGGCCGAGATCTGGTCGCGGGTCAGCCCGCTGGTGAAGGTCCCGATGCCCAGGTAAAGGGCCCCGAGCAGGATGCTGCCGATGTAGCCGCTCCAGATGGCGCCCAGGTCGGGGTTGCCCAGAGCCGCCACCATGACCACCAGGGGCAGGGTGCCGGCCAGGGCCACCAGGTAGAAGGCCAGGGCGGCCAGGTACTTGCCCAGCATGATGTCGCGGGCGGGCATGGGCAGGGTCATCAGCAATTCGAAGGTGCCGGTGCGCTTGTCCTCGGCCCACAGCCGCATGCTCACGGCGGGGATGAAGAAGATCAGGAAGAAGGGCAGATTCCCGAAGAACGACCGCAGGTCGGCGACCTGGTTCAGGAAGAAGCCCGTCATGAACAGCCCGCTGTTGAGCACCAGGAAGGCGATGATGAAGATGTACGCGATGGGGCTGTTGAAGTAGGCGGCGTACTCGCGCTTGAAGATGGTCATCGTGTTTCGCATCTACGCCACCCCCCTTGCCCGGCTGTGGTTCGCTCCGAGGGAACGCCGGGTCAGTTCGATGAAGGTGTCTTCCAGGGAGAACATGGCTTCGCGCAGTTCGGTGACCTCCCAGCCACGTTCGCGGCAAAGGCCGCTGATGGCGCCGACCAGATCCCCGTCGAAGGGACCGCGGACTTCCAGGCGGCTGCCGCGGTTGGAATCCAGGCCGGGGGCGTCGAGCACCTTGACCGAGTTGACCCCGGGCAGGCCGCGCAGGCCTTCCTCGACGTTGCCCGGCGCGCCGCGCACCCCGAGGATGACCCGCTGGTCGCCCATGGCGTCGCGGGCCAGGTCGTCCAGGTGGCCGTCGGCGATGATGCCGCCCTCGTTGATGATCACCACGCGGTCGGTGACCGGGCTGACTTCCTGCAGGATGTGGGTGGAGAAGATGATGGTCTTGTGGCCCGCGAGACTCTTGATCAGGTCGCGGATGCCCATGATCTGCAGGGGATCCAGGCCGCTGGTCGGCTCGTCGAGGATCAGGATGTCCGGGTCGTGGATCAGGGCCTGGGCCAGGCCGGTGCGCTGCTTGTAACCCTTGGAGAGGTCGCCGATGGGCTTCTTGAACTCGGTGACCAGACCGCAGGCCTCCACGCACCAGTCGAGGCGCTGCTTGAGGTGGACGCTGTCCAGACCGCGCGCCCGTCCGACGAAGGTCAGGTATTCCTGCACGTTCATGTCCGGGTAAAGGGGCACGTTCTCCGGCAGGTAGCCGATGCGGCCGCGCACGGCCAGGGGTTGCTCCAGGACGTCGATCCCATCGACCTTCACGGTGCCGCTGTCGGGGGCCAGGAAGGTGGTGATGATCTTCATGGTCGTGCTCTTGCCGGCGCCGTTGGGACCGAGGAATCCGAGGATTTCCCCCTTGTCGATCCCGAACGACACCTCGTCGAGCGCGAGGGTTGTCCCGAAGCTCTTCGTGATGCCTTGGACTTCGATCATGACGAAGGCTCCTCAGGGGTTGAAAGAAGAACTTGGAATACAACGCAAAACGGCGCCAGGGTACCAGCGCGACCGGGGGATTACAACCGAAGGTGGGAAAAGTTCCGGCAATTGAGTTACCGATTTTCCCGGCTTGGCCCGCGCAGTTCCGCCAGGCGATTCCGCGCGACCGCGAGCTGAGGCAGATCAGGGTCGGCATCTTTCCATTTGTCCATGAATAGAGAAAATTCCCGTTCTGCCAGGCTGGGCAGTTCCTGGTCCATCCTGACTTGCGCCAGGAGGAAGTGGGCGTGGGCGTCGCCCGGGAAATGTCGTATCAGTTCGTCCAGAACGGCTGCGGCCATATCCAGGCGCCCGGCACGATGCAGGGCGCTGGCCTGGAGTTCGAGGTAGCCGGGCTCAGGAATGGAGAATCGCCTCAGCTCATGGAATTGTTTGGCGGCGTCCAGAAATCGTCCTTCAGCCATGGCGATCCGTCCAGCGATCTTGTGGGGAAGGTAGCCCACGAACACGCCGAACTTGTCGTCCAGAGAGACAATCCGGTTGTAGAGTTCCTTGGCTTCCTCAAGGGAATCGACGAGGGCCAATCCTTCGGCCCTGAACGCGGTGGCGAACAGATGGGACTTGTTCCGATCCGGACAAGCGGCGAGTTCGGCGGCACATGCGGATAGCCCGGGGCCGTCATCCCAGCGGGAAAGCTGGCGCGCGTGAGCAAGGGGATAGGTTCGATCGTTGGGGCAGCGACCGAGGATCCTCCACCCTTCGCCATGCAATTCCTCGGCTTCCCGGAACCGGCCCAACTCGCAGAGCAGTTCGGCGGTGTTGAACTTGCATGCCTGGTTCCAACCAATCGAGTACTGGAGCCTTACCGACTCACTTCCATCAGGACCTGGGATGCTGAGGCTGTCGAGTCGGGCAATCGCTCCCTTTGTGTCGCCGGTCTGCCAGGCGAACCTGGCGCGGTCAAGCTGGGCCTGCGTTCCCCGATAGTCGGGATCGTGACGCTGGAGATCCTCCCAGACGACACGGGAGCTGTCCGGAAATCCGGTCACGAGGAATGCGTCTGCAAGGCTGAACAACAAGTCCCTGTTCCCGGGGTGGCGGGCGAGGAGGGACCGGAGATTCGTCACGGCCTGGTTCGCGCGGCCCGAGTAGGTCAGTCCGCTGTTCAGAAGGGCATGGAATTCCAGGTCTTCCGGATAGCGCTGGATGGCTTCTCGTGCGGTGCTCACGGCATCCTCGAAGTACCACCACCAGAATTGGGCCTGGGTGAAGGCGGCCAGGACGGATCGGTCGTCGGGCCACCGCTTGATCATCGCCCGGTAGTCCTGGAAAGACTCGTCGATCTGGAAATCCAGCTGTTTGCGGCGGGCGCCCAGAAAGGCGTGCTCCTTGACCCCCAACCTGTCCCTCAATTCCCAGGCCTTTTCTGCCGGGGGACGGGCGGCGTCGAATTGGCTCTGCATCCAGCGACTATTGGCCAGTTCCAGAAAGGCGAGCGCAAAGGTGGAGTCGATCCCGGCGGCATTGGCGAAGTGCTGAGCGGACTGGCCTAACTGCTGGTTGTCCCGGTCCTCGAGGCCGAGGACGAATTCGCGATAGGCTGCGGGAGAGTCGGTGGAAAAGGCGGAGACGGACGGAGACCCGGTTGCAGCGTGAATTTCCGCACCTCCGAGATATTCCAGGACATCCTGAACGATCCCGTCGGCCAAGGCGAATGCATCCTGCCCTTCGCTCTTGCTGCCGGCAAGTGTGGCCCCGGTTTCGGTATCGACGATGCGCCAGGTCGCGAAGAATCCATCCCGGACGGGGCCGACCTGTCCCGTCATCATCAGACTGGCGCGCGTGGCCCGGGCAACCTCGAGGCTCCGCCCGGATTCGATGGCGATGCCCTCGGAGCCGAAAATGTGTCGCGAACGGTCCTTGACCAGTTCCGGCGAAACGATGCGTACCGGGCTGGACTGGACCAACCCGATATTCACCAGTTCCGTCAAACCCGAGGCCAGGGTGGCGTCGTCCTGGCCTTGGGGTTCGCTGAAATCGATGACGGCAAGGGAGGCCTCCGCGATACTTCCTTGAACCGCAGTTCGAGGGGTCCAGATGGTTCGGCCCAAAAGGAATGCCCCGGCCACCAGGACGAGGGCCGCAGGGAGAATCCAAGCGGCGAAGCGGCGGCGGCCCGTGGGCTTATCGTGGTTCGGAACGGGGATGGGGATTGTGGGGGCGGATGAAGAAAAAACGGGGGAAGTCTGCAGACCTCTGAGGTCGGCGGCGAGGTCGGCGGCCGTTTGGTAGCGGAGTTCCATGTCCTTGGCCAGGCATTTTCCCACAATGCGATCGAGTTCAAGGGGCACATCCGCCCGCAGGGAAGTCAGCGGGGCGGGTGTTCCGGTCAGGATTCTGGCCGGGACCGTTTGCTGATCACCGGCGCCGAACGGCATTCTGCCCGCGACCATTTCATAGAGGCAAACCCCGAGGGACCACAGGTCGCTGCGGCGGTCGACCACTTCCCCGCGAACCTGTTCCGGGGACATGAAGGCCATCGTGCCGAGGGTCGTGCCGGTCTTGGTGAGCGCGGTCGCTCCTTCCAGCTTGGCAAGACCGAAGTCGAGGATCTTGACCAGCCCCTCGGTGGTCGCGAAGAGGTTTGCGTCCTTGATGTCCCGGTGGTAGATGCCCTGCTCGTGAGCTTTCTGAAGTCCTGCCGCTGCTTGCAGGGTGAAATCAATGGCTTGCTTAAGGGGAAGGGGTCCTCTGGCGACCTTGTTCTGAATGGTTTCGCCTTCGTATAGGGTCATGGCGATGAACACCTGACCATCGTCCGTCCACCCGATTTCGTGGATGTTGCAGATGTTGGGATGATCGAGGGATGAAGCGGCCCGGGCTTCCTGATGGAACCGGGATTTGGCGTCGGCGTCCACGGCTGAGGTCGGTGGCAGGAATTTCAGGGCCACGAGCCGATCGAGGCGCAGGTCGCGGGCCTTGTAGACCACACCCATGCCGCCTTCCCCGATCTTTTCGAGGATTTCGTAGTGGGATAATGATCCGTCGGTCATGACTCACGGCCGTCCCAAGATTTTCCCATCGGGGATCCCCCTTTTTTCTTTCCGATTTTCCCTGACCCTAGCACAATACCCATGGCAGCTCCATACGATGTTGTCAGGGAACCATTGGAGAATAAGGTCTGTCATGAATTACCCCGTCCGGGAACTGCCCTTGGGCAGCGGCATGCAGCGTCGGCCCTATCACTTGCGGGAGAAGTGAGGAATCATGTCCGGTCGGCCCGCGCCCGATGAACCCAAGCTCTTCACCTACACCCTGCCCGGCGGATGGACCGTCCTGGCCGGCCGCACCGACCGCGACAACGACCTGCTGTCCCTGAAGCTGGCGGCCCCGGACGACTACTGGTTCCATGTGCGGGGAATGCCCGGCAGCCACGTCATTCTGCGTGTGCCGGTGGGCAGCGAACCGGACAACGCCACCTTGAAGGCCGCCGCCGCGGTTGCCGCCTGGCACAGCAAGAAGCGCGAAGCCCGGCAGGTTGGCGTCAGTTGCACCCGGGCCCGCTTCGTGACCAAACCGCGCGGGGCCCAGCCCGGCACGGTGAACATCCGCAAGGAGAAGGTGCTGACGGTGCGTCCGGCGGTGCCCGACGGCGGAGAGGACGAGACCGCTTGAGGTCAAACCGGGAGAGACCGGCGACCATGATTCCGCCAGAAAGGTTTGGCCCATGTCCGCAATCCTGACCACGATCCTGGAAAACCCCTGGCTGCGGGCGGCCTTCACGGTGACGGTGGCCCTGCTGGCGGGGACGTTTCTGCGCCTGATCCTGGTGCCCGTCCTGAAGCGCCTGGCCGGTCATACCGCCAGCAGTCTCGACGACGAGATCGTGGCCAGACTGAATCCGGGTCTGTTCCAGACCGTCTTCCTGCTGGGCGTGGCCCTGGCCGTGCAGGGGCTGGTCGGCCAACCCAGCCTCGACCGGGCGGTCATGTCCCTGGCCCTGACCCTGATCATCTTCATCTGGAGCCGGTTCTTCCTCGAGGTGGGCGGACTCGTCACCCGTCACCTCAGCGGTCAGGCCGACCGGGTGACCTGGATCCAGGCGCGGACCCTGCCCCTGGTGCAGTTCTTCTACAAGGTGGTGGTCTTCGGCCTGACGGTCTACCTGCTCATGCAGACCTGGAGCCTGGACCTGACCACCTGGCTGGCCAGCGCCGGAGTGATGGGCATCGCCATCGGGTTTGCGGCCAAGGACACGCTGGCCAACTTCATCTCGGGGATCTTCATCCTGGCCGACGCGCCCTACAAAGTGGGCGACTACATCAACATCGACGGCACCACGCGCGGCGAGGTCACCGACATCGGCATGCGCTCCACGCGCATCCTGACGCGCGACAACATCGAGGTCACCGTGCCCAACGCGGTGATCGGCAACGCCAAGATCGTCAACGAGAGCAGCGGGCCGACGCTCCAGATGCGGGTCGGGGTCGATGTGGGGGTGGCCTACGGGAGCGAGGTGGAGCAGGTACGCCAGGTGCTGGCCGCCTGCACGGAGAACTTGCCGCACGTGGTGATCTTTCCGGAGCCCACGGTGCGTTTTCTGGCCCTGGGCGATTCGGCGCTGCAGTTCCAGGTGCGAGTCTACGTGGAGCAGCCGATGTTCCGCGGCAAGGTTGTCGACGAGCTGAACTCGCGCATCTACCAGGCGTTGAACGAGGCCGGTATCACCATTCCCTTCCCCCAGCGCGACGTGCACCTCAGCGGGTGGCGGGCTCAGGCGGGATCTTCGTCCCCCGAGTAGGCGACGTTTCCGGCGACGATGGTCGCGCGCGCGGGTTCGGGGTGGCAGAGCAGCAGCGCGGCCACCGGGTCGTCGGCTCCGTCGTAACCGATGGCTTCGAGGTCGAACACCGCCAGGTCGCAGGCCAGACCGGGCCGGACGGCGCCGACATCCTCGCGCCCCAGGCAGGCCGCCCCGCCGAGGGTGGCCATCTCCAGCACTTCGGTGACCGTCATGGCCGCCGCCCCCCCCAGCACGCGGTGCAGCAGCAGGGCCTGACGCAGTTCCGCGAGCAGGTTGGAGCTGTCGTTGCTGGCGGAGCCGTCCACCGCCAGGCCCACCGGGCAACCGGCGGCCCGCAGGTCGCGCACCCGGCAGATGCCCGAACCCAGGCGCATGTTCGAGGTCGGGCAGTGGGCGATGCCCACGCCGGCGGCGCCCAGCCGGGCGATCTCCTCGTCCGCGAACCAGATTCCGTGGGCGAGCCACACGTCCGGCCCGAGCCAGTCCACGTCGGCCAGAAACTCCAGGGGGCGTTTGCCGTAGATCTGCAGGCAGTAGTCGTTCTCGTCGCGGGTCTCGGCCAGATGGGTGTGCAGGCGCACGCCGTGGCTGCGGGCCAGGGCCGCGGTCTCACGCATCAGGCCGGGGTCGACGGAAAACGGCGAACAGGGCGCCAGGGCCACCCGCACCATGGCGCCGGGAGTGGAGTCGTGCCAGGTCGTGATCACCCTTTCGCTGTCGGCCAGGATGGTCTCGGGGTCCTGGACCACGCTGTCGGGGGGCAGACCGCCGTCCTTCTGCGAGCGGCTCATGCTGCCGCGGGTGGGATGGAAGCGGATTCCCTCGGCGGCGGCGGCCTCGATGGTGATGTCGATGAGATTTCCCGAAGCGTCGCGGGGGAAGAGGTAGTGATGGTCGGTGGTCAGGGTGCAGCCGCTGCGCAGCAGTTCGCGGAACCCCACGCGGGCGCCGGTATAGAACTCGTCGTCCGCGAGCTTGGCCCACACCGGGTACAGGGTCTTCAGCCAGTCGAACAGCTCGCTGTCCACCGCGTCGTGCCAGGCGCGGGTGCGGGTCTGGTAGAGATGGTGGTGGGTGTTGATCAACCCGGGCAGGACCACGCACCCGCAGGCGTCGAAACATTCGTGTTCGGCACCGGGCGTGCCGGCGATGACCTCCGGTGGCGAGCCCTCGCCCACGGCGGTGATCATGCCGTCGGTGGCGGCCACCCAACCGTCGGCAAGGATGTTTTCGCCCGGGTTCATGGTCACCAGACGGTGGGCGCCGGTCAGCAGGAAATGGCGGGGAGGGGTCATCGCGAAACCTCGTGAGTGAGAACTTCCTGATCCATCGTTCTTTCAGTATAATCCGGCGCGCAGGATTGTCATTATCCGGATAGCGACCCCTGGTTCCCGCCGCACTCGCGGCCATATGAAAGGAAAGTCCATGAAGAACCTGATGCGAAGCAGCCTCCTGGTCGCCGTCGTCCTGACGGCCGCGATCCTGGGCGGATGCAGCAGCGGCAAGCAGGTCTCGCGCATCGACGTCGGCGAGCAGATCGACCTTTCGGGCCGGTGGAACGACACCGACAGCCGGCAGGTCTCCGCCACCCTCATCGGCCAGGCCATGGCCACGCCCTGGTTGGAGGATTTCCTCGCCGAGAACGGGCGCAAGCCGTACCTGATCATCGGCGACATCCTGAACAAGACGCCCGAGCACATCGCCGTGCAGACGTTCATGGGCGACCTCGAACGCCAGTTCATCAACGGCGGCCGGGTGAAGATCGTGGCCTCGGTGGACGAGCGCGAGCAGGTTCGTTCCGAACGCGCCGACCAGCAGGAATTCTCCTCGGCCGAGACCATGAAGCAGTGGGGCCGCGAAAAGGGCGCCGATTTCATGATGCTGGGCGAGATCAACCTCGTGACCGACCGCGAAGGCGGCGAGGCCGTCAAGTACTACCAGGTGGACTGCTATCTCGTGGACCTGCAGGACAACACCAAGGTCTGGGCGGGTTTCGAGAAGATCAAGAAGTACATCAGCAACGACAAGTACCGGGGTTGATGACCCTTGTCCCTGGGTAGACGCAGGATCCCGCGGCTCGGGGGGGCGCTGGCGCTGGTGGCGGCGCTGGCCCTGCTGTCCGGTTGTGCGACCTACAGCTCCCGCACCGCGGCGCTGCGGCCCCAGCTGGCCGCCGGTGATTTCGATGCGGCGCTCAAGACCATCGACGAGGGGACCGGCTCCCACGACCGCCTGCTGACCCTGCTGGAGCGCGGGCTGGTGCTGCACTACGCCGACCGCTGGGAGGAGAGCAACGAGGTCTTCTCCGCCGCCGAACTGCTGGCCGAGGATCTGTACACCAAGTCCGTTTCCCAGGGTGTGGCCTCGCTGGTTTCCAGCGATGAGAGCATCGACTACCGGGCCCGGCCCTACGAACTGGCCATGGTGCCCTACTACAAGGCCCTGAATTACGAGTACCTCGGCCTGCCGCGGGAATCGGTGGTGGAGGCCCGCCGCGCCGAGGAGTTGCAGGCCGCCGCCGTGGAAGCGACTCTCGGCGACGTGAGGGAAGCGGACCGGGCAGATCTGGCCCGCATCCGGATTGATCCCTTCCTGCTCTGGTTCGCCGGAATGTTGCGCGAGCAGGCGGGGGAGACCAACGATGCCTTCGTTTCCTACCGCAACGCCGCGGTGGCCTTCCAGGATCTGCACGATTTGCTGGAGGTGGAACCTCCGGACGACTTGGCCCGGGATCTGGCCCGCACCGCGCGCCGGCTCGGCTTCACCGCCGAACTGGAACAGGTCCGCAAGGACTGCCCGGTGGTCTTCCGGTCTCCGGCTCCCGACCCTCAGGAGGCGGAAACCGGGCGGGTCGTCGTGCTTCTGGAGACCGGTTACGTGCCGCAGAAGACCCAGATCCGCTTCGACTTTCCGGTATACAGCGGAAAATCCTACGACGACACCAACGCGGCTTCCTGGGATCTGTACAACGGGGCGGGACGCTACCGGACCCTGTATCCGCAGCGGAAGATCGAATACTGGGTCAGTGTGGCGGCGCCGGAATTGCAGGACGCCCTGGCCGACCCCTTGGCTCGTTGCCGGGTCGCCGCCTCGGACTGCGACACCGCGCGATATACCGTCGTGGCGACCAACCTGTCCCGCGCCGCGCGGATCACCTTCGACGCTGAAAAACCCACCATCTTCTTCAAGACCATTTTGCGCGGTCTGACCAAGTACCTGGCCCAGCGGGGGTTGGAAAAATCCACCGGCAAGGTCGGCGGCCTGCTGGCGAACATCTTCGGGGCGGTTACCGAGAAGGCCGACACCCGTAGCTGGTCGACCCTTCCGGGTCGCATCCTGGTGGCTCGGCTGGACCTGCCGCCCGGCCGGCACGATTTGCAGGTGGAACTGCTGGATAAGCGCGACCACGTGCGCGGGGTGAGGACCATCGCGGGTGTGGAGGTCCGGCCCGGGGGCTGGACTTTCGTTTCGCGCCGCCTGTTCTGAATCGGACATCCCGGGGAAAGGTGGACGGCATGACCGGAATCGCATTGCTCGACCATTGGTTGGGATTCTTAGCCATGCTCGTGGTGGCGGTGGCGCTCCTGGTTGCCGCGCCCTTCGCACCGATGACCCGCGGACAGTTGCTGGGGTTGGTGGGACTGATGATCAGCGCCGCCGTCGCCCTTTCGAGCACCACGATCCTGGGCAACGCCATGGCCGGCCTCATGCACCGGGCCGTCGGCAACTTCAAGGTGGGCGATTTCGTGCGGACCGAAGGGCATTTCGGCCGCGTGACCGAGCGCGGTCTCTTCCACACCGAGATCCAGACCGAGCAACGGGATCTGGTGACCCTGCCGAACCTTTTCCTGGCCACGCACCCCGTGAGGGTCATCCGCCGGTCCGGTACCATCGTCACCGGTGAGGTTTCC
Source organism: bacterium CG_4_9_14_3_um_filter_65_15 (assembly GCA_002790835.1). Classification (GTDB taxonomy): domain Bacteria; phylum Krumholzibacteriota; class Krumholzibacteriia; order LZORAL124-64-63; family LZORAL124-64-63; genus JAHJTW01. The sequence continues at coordinate 82,686 of PFVX01000079.1, forward strand.
CTGGGATACGACACCTCCCACGCTGCGGTCGAACCGCTCCTGTTGGCGGCCGCCGCCGCCGCGGGGCTGAAGGAACCCTTCGTGCAGATCCTCGAACTCGGGGATTTCACGGTGAGCTACCGGGTCTCGGAGCTGCTGACCGACGTGAGCCGCCTGCTGACGGTCCCCTCGCGGCTGCGGTCGGCCATGCTCGACCAGCTGCACGGCGGGGGTATCGAGATCGCCTCGCCGACCCTGATGTCCACCCGCGCCTTCCCCTGCGACCAGGCGATCAAGGATGCGGCGGATGATCAAGCGCGCGCCGCAGCCCAGGCGGACCGGGATATCCTGGAGCGCCGCCGCGATGCCCTGGCCGAGACCATCGTCCGTCGGGAAGCCGAAAAGAGCGAAGGCCGCGACTGACCCGGGGTCAGGGAAAGCGGGCCACCAGCAGGGGGATCTGGGGCGCGACAAGGCTGCGCATCGAGAGGGTCTGCGGAGGTTGGTCCCTCCACTGCAGGGAGTGGCGCAACAGGACCTCGGCAATCTGACGGCGCTGGATGAGATGCAGACGGGGCGACCAAGCGGCCAGCTCCGGCAGTGCCGGGCGCCGGCCCAGCAGATCTGCGTACAGGCCCGTGAGAAATCCGTCCCAATTCCCTCCGTGCGCTTCCCAATAATCGGGGCTGTCCAGGCGGTCGATCAGCTTGCGCCAGAACAGGGCGTGTTCCTCCGCTTCACCCACCGGAGCCGGCGCGGGTCCGTGCAGTTGCTTGCCGGCGTACTCTGCGCCGCTGATGAATTGCCAGATCACGGTGCGGCGTCGGGCCCGGTCGAGGGAGCTTTGCCACAGGTCGAACTCCTCGGGGCCGATGGGTCTGCCCACGACACCCGGGTAAATTGTGCCCAGGAATTCGGCGGGCAGGGGTGGATGGGCGTTCCATTCGGGGGTGCCCGGGGTGAACCACAGCCTGCCGACGGCCAGATCCTCCCGCGCGACCTGCCTGATCAGGCCCGGGCCCACCCGCATGTGTTCGGTCCAGGTGTCGGGCAGGGTTTGGCTGAAGACCGCTCCGAGCAGTCCCATGCCGAGGGCCAGGGAGATCAGACCCCGCCCGTTCAGGCGGTCCCAGGTCCAGAATGCCATCGCGACGGAGGTGGCCACCACCAGCACCGGATTGGGCCAGTGCAGAGCGCCGAAGACCATGCCGCAGGCCAAAATGGTGACCCGCCGGGATACCCCGCAACGCACGAGGTCGGTCGCCGGCAGGATCATCATCACCAGCAACTGCGCCACCGCGAACAGGGGGTAGCTCACCAGGGCGGGGACCAGCGCCGAACCCCGCAGGCCCGGTCCTTTGAGATATCCGCCCACCAGGATGAGGATGAGAAAGACCCCGTCACGGATGAATTCACCGGGTCTGGGTGCCGGTCCGAAACTCAGGTGCCCCCGGCGCAGGCCCAGCCAGGTGGCCGCAGCCACCCCCAGGCCGGCCAGCATCAGGGTTTCCGGGGCCACGCCCGACCAGGGTTGGCGGCCGTTGGCAGGCCAGACAAGCCAGATGAAGGCCAAAAGGAGGGGATGGATCAGCAGCAGCCGGGCCCACGGTTTCTGGACCCCACCCGCGCGCGCCACGGCGGCGCCGAACAGCAGCAGCAGGGCCGCGATGCCGAGGCAGATCAGGGCCAGGGGGAACAGGGCTCCCGGCAACCAGGCGACGGGCCGGGGCAGGGGCCAGGCGTAGGCGGCTTCGAAGGGGGTCAGGCGCAGAGCCTGGCCGAGGGCAACGGCGGCCAGGCAGGCGGCCAGCCAACCGGCGGCCAGCCAACCGGCGGCCAGCCAGCCGACGGCAGGGGTTGTACCGTGATGGCTCTGATCTTGCATGAAGGCCGTTTCGGGAGCTGGGGGCCGTGATCGAGCTTGGGCTGGGTTAATCTGGTGGGTATACTCCCGGGACACAAGAACAATGCCGTACCAGAAAGGGAATGGCCGTGACCTTGCCGAGGCGCAGAATCCTTTTCCTTTCCGCCATCCTGCTTCTGCTGGTGGTGCTGAGCCTCGGTTTTCGCTGGGATCTGCGCCGCAGGATCGATGACCTGGAAGCGCTCATGGTCAGCCATGCCGAGGTGGTCAGCGACATCATCGCCGAGGCCAACCTGCATGGCCTGAGGACGTATCAGGAGTGGCAGAACGAGTTCGCCGCCCGCTTGCTGGATGACGCCCGCTGGCTGGCCTGGATGTCCGCCTCCGAGAAACATGACCCGGAGCGCTTGGCTTTTCTGGCCCGGGGACTGGACTTGCAGCGGATCCTGATCCTGGACCGGAACGGTGGCACGGTCGCGACTTATCCTTCTCCAGAGGCCAATGAGGGTTTCCCGGTGACGTTCCTGAAGGACTTGTGTGAAGGGACGGCGCAGCAAACCGTGCTGGGAATCGGGGGTCGGACCGCCGGCGCCGGGGCGAGCTTCGTGGTGGGTGTCCACCGGGACGAGGGCGGCGCCGTGGTGGTGGATGGCAAGGCCGACGATCTGGTGGCCGTGCGTCGGGAAATCGGGCCCGGGCACCTGCTCAAGAGCATCGGGGAGGAACGCTCGGTCCGCTACGTGATCATCCAGGACGAGACGGGAATCCAGGCTTCCACCCTGGCTGACATCAGCCTACCGGTGCCCGCCGAAGACCCTTTTCTGGCTCCCTTGGCCGGCGGCGAACCCTGGGTCGCCCGGGAATACCGGTCTGCGGCCGGGCCCGTATTCGAGGTCGCCCAGGTCGTCGGCCTCTACGGAGGGGATGCCGTGCTGCGGGTCGGCCTCGACGCGGAGCCTTTGGTCGTCATGCGCGCGGACATCCGGCGCCGAACGGTGATGCGGGCGGGTGTCCTCGCCGCCAGCCTGGTGCTGCTGGGCGCCCTGTTGTTGGCCTGGCAGCGTCAGGGTGTTCTGGATCATGAGGTTGCGAGGGTTCGCGCGGAGCTGGAAGCCCGCCAGGAGGAGACGCGGAGGTTGGGGCATCTGGCGGCCATGGGGTCTTTGGCCTCGGGGGTTGCCCACCAGATCCGCAACCCGCTCAACAGCATCCACATGATCGCCCAGCGGTTGGGCCGCATGCCCGAACTGGACGAGGATGTCCGGACCCATGCCGGCCATATCCGTGTGGAGAGTTCGCGGATCGAGGGCATCGTCCAGGATTTCCTGGATTTTGCCCGCCCGCGGCAACCGGTGCTGGAGAAGACGGATCTGGCCGCTCTGGTGCGTGATACGGTGGCCATCCAGGCCGCTGCGCATGCGCCGAAGGGGGCGGTGATCACGGCCTACGCTCCGGGGATGACCGCGGTGGTCGACCCGGGCTTCGTGCGGGAGATCCTGGAGAACCTGATCCGCAACGCGGTGGAGGCCGCCGGCGCCGAGGCCAAGGTCCTGGTGTCCCTCATCGGAGATGCCGGCAACGCGGAGATCGTGGTGGAGGACAACGGACCGGGAGTGAGTGAGGAGGACCGGGGCCGGATCTTCGATCTCTACTACACGACGCGCCCCGAAGGCACGGGGTTGGGCCTGAGTCTGGTCGCCAGGATGGTGGCCGACATGGGCGGCACGCTGGAATTGTCCGGCAGCCCCGGTCTGGACGGACGCGGCGCCCGCTTCGTGGTGCGCCTGCCGCGACAGGCCGATGACACAGGACGGAAGGAACGGGACCATGTGGGGCCAACGCCTGATTCTGGTAGTTGACGACGAAGAGACCCAGCGGCAGACCATCGCCTCGGTCCTGGCCGAATGGGGACACGAGGTGCGGGAGGCCGACAGCGGGCAGGCCGCCCTGGAGGTGGTCCGGGACCAGGCCGTGGACCTGGTGGTCAGCGACATGCGGATGCCGGGCATGTCGGGGCTCGAACTGCTGCGGGAGTGCCGCCGCCTGCGTCCGGACATCGCCGTCGTCATGGTCACCGCCTTCGGTTCCATCGAGACGGCGGTCACGGCCATGAAGGAGGGTGCGGCGGACTTCTTGACCAAGCCCATCGACCTGGACCAGCTCGAACTGGTGGTGAACCGGGCCCTGGAGATGCACCGTTTGATCCGGGAAAACCGCCTGCTGCGCCAGAAGCTGGAGGATACCCGGGAGGGGTTCCGCTTGATCGGGGGATCCCGCGTCATGGCCGAGGTGCTGGATCGGGCGGCGCGGGCGGCCGAGACCGCTGCCACCGTGTTGATCACCGGGGAGAGCGGGACGGGCAAGGAACTGCTGGCTCGCTCGTTGCACGATCTGAGCCCGCGGGCCCTGGAAAAATTCGTGGCCGTCAACTGCGCGGCGCTACCGGAGAACCTGCTGGAAAGCGAGTTGTTCGGCCACGTCAGAGGGGCCTTCACCGGTGCGGATCGGGACCGTCCGGGCCGGGTCGCCAAGGCCGAAGGGGGCACCCTGTTCCTGGACGAGATCGGCGACGTGAGCCCCCTGGTCCAGGTCAAGCTGCTGCGCTTTTTGCAGGAGCGGGAGTTCTCCCCGGTGGGATCGGACCTGACGGTCCAGGCCGATGTGAGGGTGGTCACCGCCACCCACTGTGACCTCGAGGACCTGGTCGCTATGGGTGAATTCCGCGAGGATCTTTTTTACCGCTTGCGCGTGGTGAACCTGGCCTTGCCGCCCTTGCGGGAGCGCCGGGAGGACATCCCCGAGCTGGCCGAGCACTTCCTGACACGGTATGCCCAGCGTTACCAACGACCCGTGCGCCGTTTCAGCGCCGAAGCCATGGCCTGCCTCATGGCGCAGGAATTCAAGGGCAACATCCGCGAGCTGGAAAACCTGATCGAGCAAGCGGTCGTCATGGCCCGTGACGTCGTCATCCGGGCCGAGGACCTGCCGTGCCGGGGAGACGGTTCGGCGGAGTCGGACCTGCCTGCGGGTCTCCCGTCCGTTCAGGGCGACCTGCCCGGAATGCTGGAAGCCCTGGAGCGACGCATCGTCATGGATACCCTGGCGTCCTGCGACGGGAACCAGAGCAGAGCGGCCCGCCTGCTGGGACTGACCGAAAGCGGGCTGCGTTACAAGCTGGGCAAGTGGAAACCGGTGGGCGACCAAGAGGTCTGACCCCCGTCGAATCCTGCGAACGGGTCCCGGAATTTCGCGGATTCTTGCGCATTTCCGCCCAAGCACCTTCCTGGGCAATTTTGTTAATTAATTTAAATACAACGAGTTAAATGTCATTTGGGATATTCGTTTTCCTGGCACCCACCCTGCAATCACTCCAGCATAGACTCATCACCCACACGGAGGACACCCAAAAAGGAGTTGAACCATGCAGAGCAAACTAATCATCACGACACTGGCCGCCATTTTGATGTTGATGACTGCGGCAGCCTTTGCGCAGACCGATCCGGTCACCGGGCCGGGCAACGGCAACGGCGTATGCGGATTCCTGGATGAAGACGGAGACGGATTCAACGACCTCGCCCCCGACGCCGACGGCGACGGAATTCCCAACGGGATGGATCCCGACTTTGTGAAACCCCAGGACGGCACCGGGCGGCAGTTCGGACACCAGCAAAACGAAGCCAAGGGTTGGGGGCGGTACTTCCAGCTCATGAACCAGCTGGCGACGCACGTCCAGGCGGGTAACGGGCCCGGCGGTTCCGGTACCGGCGACTCGGGTTCCGGTGGTTTCGGTCCCGGTGACGGCACTGGGTTGGGCACCGGTCCGGCCGACGGCTCGGGATTCGGTCCCGGCGACGGGAGCGGGGATTGCACCGAGGACGGCGGCACCCTGGCCAATCGCGGGAGCCGGCGGGGCGGCGGCGCCCGCTAGACGGTCCGGATCAAGTTTCCCCCGAGGGAGCGGGCGCAACCCGCTCCCTTTCTTATCCCCGATTGTGCGCAGATTTCTGCGTGGGAGGGCGCAGGGGTTTCGCGGAATTCTGCGACCCCTCGCCTCCCATTCACCCGTTGCGTGAGACAACTCGTGAACTTTATTGCGATTGCGGAAAATTTCCGCGACCCGGAGGGTGGGTCCGATCCTTGCGGATGGCGGACGGATGCCGTTCGGGGGTCCGGGCGGCGTCACACGAAGGAGATCGGTCATGCGGCAGGTTGTCGGCTTCATCCTCATTCTGATTTCTGCGGTGGTCCTGGACCTCGGCGGATCAGGTTCGGCCTTGGCCCAAGGCCCGCCACCTGCAACCGGGGACGAAACCACAAAGCCGCAGCCGAAGCCGTACCCCTTCGTCGATGAGGACGGAGATGGTTTCAACGATCTGGCACCGGATCGGGACGGGGACGGGATCCCGAACCGGTTGGACCCGGATACCCGGGGGCAGGAGAACTCCTCCGAGGGGCTCCACCCCTGGTTCCGTTTTGCCAGGTTGTTCAATCTTTTGCGAGAGGCCCAATTCCGGCAGGGAGCCGGAGACGGACCGGGGTTGTTCGGCCCAGGTGGGCTGGAAGACGGTCCGGGCCCCAGAACGGGAAGTCGTCCTGGCTCCGGGGGACCTTCGGGTGATGGCGTCGATATGGGTGGAGGGACCCAACGGCGTGAAGGCCAACGGTAGCCGCGGGCCGGGGCAGGGTGTCCGATTCCTTGCCCCGGTCAATTTTATGCTCCAGCTGGGATGAAGGGGGGGAGATGGAACGGCGGTGGATGCGCTACGGGCTCCTGGTGCTGACGGTTCTGGCTGTCGGTCGGGTTTTTGCAGCGACGGACCTCGTCGGCGTCTTCACCCTTGCCGGAGGCTATATGGATCACCCCTTGGGCGTCTCGGGGGAATCGTCGGCCGGTTACGCAGCCCAGACCTTGCGGCTGGACGCCCGTCAGCAGCACGACCAGGACGCGTTCCGGCTGGGCTACGAACTGGCGGCGAGTCAGTTCGGCAACGACACCGACCTGGGATCCCTGCGACATGCCCTGGGCTGGCAGTGGCAGCGGCGCGGGGCCCCGGGAACCGGATCGGTGGGGCTGGGCGTCGAGTACGCCATGCGCAGCTACCAGGACACTTATGCGCCCTATGACCATCAGGAGGGCAATGCGTACGCCGTCTGGAAGACGTACCTCGCTCCGGCGACCCTCTTCAAGGCGACCGGGACCTTTCGGTACCGGCGCTATCGGGACCTGCCCGAGGAAAGCTACCTGGAGCCGCGGCTCGATGTGGAGCTGAAACGGTTCTTCGCCACCCGCACCACCGTCGGGTTCACGGTCGCTGCCGGATGGAAACGATTCTACGACTCGGCCGCGTCGCGGGTCTGGGAGACCCCTCAACTCCCCTCCGCCTCCCAGCTGGCGGCGCGGCTGAATTTTTCCCAGGGACTATCCTCCCGCACCGGGCTAAGGGCCTGGGTCGAGCAGAGGTTCAGCCTCGAAGACTTTCCCCATTACGTCGGGGATGATGTTTTCGACAGCCCCTTGCTCGATTTCTATGCCCACGAGGGGACCGACGCCCTGGCGGCGGTCAAGTGGCTCAGTCCCCTCCTGGTCTGGGTCGAGGGGGGATATTATCTCGGCGAACATGACTACGGGGATCTGCTCTTCGTCACCGATCAGGGAGGCGCGACCCGGCAGGACACGGTCCGGGATGCGTTCCTGTCCCTGGAACGCACCTTTGCCGTGGGCCGGCGGCAGGCCCGCTTCCGCGTGGCGACCGGCTGGCGGAACCAGGATTCCAACCTCGACACCTATCGTCTCAGCGGCGGCTGGGTCACCTCGAGCCTGACCTACCCCTTCTGATCGCCGTCGAGCTCCGGCGCGCAAACCGGTTTCCCCGGCTGCCCCGAAAGGCTACTATTGCTGGGAGCGGAACCACGGGGACCGAACCTGCGGAGGAGCGCCTTGACCGGCCACGTCGAGCAACTCATCGAGCAGATTCGCGAAGGCATCATCGGGGATGACCGGGCCATCGAGGGCCCCTACGGCCTGCGCCGACTGACCTACGCGGATTACACGGCCAGCGGCCGTTCCCTGACCTTCATCGAGGACTTCATCCGGGACGAAGTGCTCCCCCTTTACGCCAACACCCACACCGAGACATCGAGCACGGGCCGGCGCACCACTCGTTTCCGCGAGATGGCCCGGGAGATCATCCTCGAGGCGGTCGGCGGCACGAGCGCCGACGTGGTCATCTTCGGCGGTTCCGGTGCCACCGGCGCCATCAACAAGCTGGTGGAGATCCTCAATCTGCGCCTGCCCCACGAACTGGACGAACGGCACGGCCTGGGTCGGCACATCCCGGTCGAGGCCCGGCCGGTGGTCTTCATCGGGCCGTACGAACACCATTCCAACGAACTGCCGTGGCGCGAATCCATCGCCGAGGTCGTGGTGATTCCGGAGGACGAGGACGGCCGCATCGACCAGGAAGTCCTGGAGCAGCAACTGCTCGCCCACGCCACCCGGCCCCTGCTGATCGGCAGCTTTTCGGCGGCCAGCAACGTGACCGGCATCGTCTCGAACACCCACGGCATCACCGAACTGTTGCACCGCTACGGCGCCCTGGCCTTCTGGGATTTCGCCGCCGCGGCCCCCTACGTGAACATCGAGATGAACCCCGGCTTCGATCCCACCGCCGGTGGCGATGGCGTCGGTCCGGCCAGCAAGGATGCGGTGTTCATCTCGCCCCACAAGTTCATCGGCGGGCCCCAGACCCCCGGGCTGCTGGTGGTCAAGCGTCGTCTGCTGACCAACGCAGTGCCGTCGGTGCCCGGCGGCGGGACGGTGGCGTACGTCAGTTCGGCGCGGCACACCTACCTGACCGATCCCATCCACCGGGAGGAAGGCGGCACGCCCGCCATCGTCGAGGGCATCCGGGCGGGTCTGGTCTTCCAGCTGAAGCAGACGGTGGGCGCCGAGGTCATCGAAAAGCTGGAAGCGGATTTTCTGGCGCGGGCCATCGCATCCTGGGCCCAGCACCCCAACATCCAGATCCTGGGCAACATCCACGCCAAGCGGCTGTCCATCGTCTCCTTCGTCATCCGCCACGGCGAGCTCATCCTGCACCACAATTTCGTGGTTGCGCTGCTGAACGACCTGTTCGGAATCCAGACGCGTGGGGGATGCTCCTGCGCCGGGCCCTACGGCCACCGCCTGCTCGGCATCGACCTGGCTCACAGCATGAAGTACCACGACGCCATCAACGCCGGGTCCGAGGGCATCAAGCCGGGCTGGGTGCGGCTGAACTTCAACTACTTCATCAGCGAGAATGTGTTCCGATTCATCGTGCGGGCGGTGGAGCTGGTGGCGGACCAGGGCTGGCGCCTGTTGCCCCACTACGACTTCAATCCGGTGACGGGGATCTGGCGGCATCGAGGCGCCGTCCGCGATGATATCCCCGAGCTGCAGGAGGTGACTTTCGGCGGTGGTCGCATCCGGTATCGCGGGCATCAGCAGACTGAACCGGAGTCCGCTCTGGAGTGCTATCTGCGCCAAGCCGAAGCGATCATGGGGGATATGGCCAACCGGGAAGGGATTCCCGGGGCGGGTTTCGCCGCGACCGGGCTGCTGAGCCGCCTGGATCCCGAGTGCGAATCCCTGCGCTGGTTTCCCTTGCCGGGCGAGGCTCCCCTCGCGCAGGATTGAGCGGATGGATGGCCTGACCCGTCAGGCGTAGACCAGTTCGACGATGGCTTCGAGGCCTTGCCGGTCGACATCGGAGAAGGCGTCGGGTTGATCGGAATCCACGTCCAGCACACCGACCACGTTGCCGGCCGGCTCGCGGACCGGGACCACGATCTCGCTGCGGCTGCGCTCGTCGCAGGCCACGTGTCCTTCGAAGGCCTGCACGTCCGGCACGATGATGGTCTTGCGATCCCGCATCCCCTGCCAGCACACACCTTTGGGGGGTTTCAGCACGGCACAGGCCAGGGGCCCATGGTATGGCCCGACGATGAGTTGTCCCGCCTCCAGCCGGTAAAATCCGGTCCAGAAGAAGTGGGGCATCTTGTGCTGCAGCAGGGCCGTGATGGTGGCCATGCGGGCGATTTCGTCACAGGAAGTTCCCCGGTATCCGTGAAATAGTTCGGTCAATTGGGCCAGGATGCGTCCATAGCGTCCCGCGAGATGCTGGGAGGAGGGAGGAGTGGCGGACATGTCGGTTCCTTTCCCGGCTCAAATCGCTTGAGGGTGGGACAGCCGGCGCGGCAGGAAGGATCCGGCCGTGCCTGTGACCACCCGGCCTTCGGTGACGGCCAACCTGCCGCTTTTCCAGACCTGCACGACTCGGCCCCGGGCCGTTCGCCCGCGATAGAGGTTGCCGGGGCCATCGCTGGCGCCCAGGGCGTCCCACCGGAATTCTTGCAGGGGATCGAAGGCAACGATATCGGCATCATGACCGGGATGCAAGCGGCCTTTTCTTCCGGTAAGCCCCATGATTTCAGCAGGTTTTTGACAACAGACTTGCATCCAGCGCCACGGGGACATGGCCCCGGAGACCACCCCGAGGGTGTAGGCGAAGGTCAGGCGTTCGCCCACTCCACCGCAGCCGTTGGGCACGGCGCCAAAGCCGCCGCGGGCCGCCAGACGCTTGGTTTCGAGGGGGAACTCGCAGTGGTCGGTGGAGAGAAAGTCGATGCGCCCGTCGGCCAGGCCCGCCAGCAGTCCTGCGGCGTCGGCGGCCGAGCGCAGCGGTGGCGAGCAGATCGCGGCCAGGGCCCGGTCCTGACCCATGCCGTACAGGGAGGCATCGGCCGCCAGGTGGTGCAGGCAGACCTCGCCGTATACGGCCGCGGCAGCGGCCGGTCTGGCCTTGTCCAGTTCGGCGAGTGATTCGGCGAGGCTCATGTGCACGATGGTTAAGGGGCAGTCGGTTTCCGCGGCCAGGGCCAGCGCGGTCTTGACCGCGCTGATCTCCGACTCGGGAGGATGGGCCGCCGGGTGCCAGTTGGCGGTGGTGCGGCCGGTGTTCACCAGGACTTCCTGGGCCGCGGCGTTCACCTCGCCGTCCTCGGCATGGACCAGGAGCATGCCGCCGGCCCGGCGGACATCGTGCATGAGGGCTTTCATCTGCTCCGGTGTGAGCATCAGACGACCCTTGTAGGCGAGAAATCCTTTGAACGTAGGAATCCCCACGCCCACGAGCGCGGGGATCTCGGCGAGGCGCTCGGGAAGCGCCTCGCTCACCGTGCAGTGCAGCCCGTAGTCGCAGAGGCAGGCCCCGTCGGCTGACCGGCGCCAGCGGGCGACGGCGTCCGGGAGCGGTTCACCCGGCTGGGGATTGACGAAATCGATCACGGTGGTGGTGCCGCCCAGCAGGGCGGCCTCGCTGCTTTCGCGCCAACCGAGGCTGGATATGCCGCTTCCCAGGGGCATGCCGAAGTGGGTGTGGGCGTCGATGGCGCCGGGCAGGAGCCACAGGCCTGTGGCGTCGAAGGTCTCGACGGCGGTGTTGGGGGGCAATCCGCAGGGAGCGGCCACGGCCGTGACCTTGCCGCCGGAAACGCCCAGGTCCGCCGGTTCCGGGCCGCGGGGCGTGATGATGCTGCCGCCGGTGATGTGCAGGCCCATGGCTGCTCCTCGGTATGGTGGAAGAACACGGATCACCCGCAGAGCATACACCCGAGGCCGACGGCCGGCCAAGATGCAGTCTCGGTGTTCCCGACCGAACCCGGCCTCAGAGCTGCCGTTTGCCGTTCCCGTGGATGGCCCTTGGCCGTCCTGGGTCTGTCCCTCCTGGCGGCCGGCGTGTCCCGGTGGCTTTGGCCGACCCGATCGCTCTACGACGACGGGGCGATCGTCCTGCGCTACATGGACAACTTCGCCCAGGGCGGTTTCTCCCAGTACAACCTCGACGGTCCCTCGGTCTTCGGCATTTCGGGATTCCTGCACGGGGTTCTTGCCGGCGGTATTGCCTCCACGCAGATCCTTTCTCCCCAAGAGAGCGTCCTGCTGGCCAACATGATCGGGGTGGCGCTGGTTTCGAAGCTGGATGCCGTTCCCGTTATCTGCGTCCTGGCCGCTATGCGCACTCTCGAACTGCATATTCGACGGGTGGATGGGCGCGCCTGGCTGGCGGAGTTGCGACGCGCAGCGCTTTGGGCGGGGATTCCCGTGGCTTTATTTGTCCTCACAACGGTGATCGTGTTCGGATCCCCTCTTCCGCAGTCGGCTTATGCCAAGTATTTTTTTCAGCCCAGGCCGGACGGCATGCTGAATTTTGTCCGCCATTGGTGGCGCCACGATGCCACGGCGATTTCGATCCAGGGGGGCGGTCTGCTTTGCCTGCCGTTGTTGCTGGCGGGTTTGCGGCGGGGTGATCGGTTGGTCATCGTTTCCTGGGCCCTGCCTGATCGGTCGTTCCAGGATGCCCTCGGCTACGATCTCGAAGCCAGTTTCTACGGGCGCTGATGTGATGGCCGATCCTCCTGGCGGGTGTTCCACATCCGGGATTCTGTTGCGTTCAGTGGACCCCTGGCGCTCCCCGCCGCGAAGGCCTCGATCCGGACCGACGGCGCCGCTCACGACCGGCCACGACAGATGGTCCAGGTGAATGGCCGCGATGAACTGGAGATCGCGGGCGGGAGGAGCGATCAAGGTGGTTTCAGCCGCTTCGAACCGTCCTGGATCATGGGGGAATAGCCCTGTTGCCGGATACGGCGTGGCGGGCCGAGGTTGTTTTTGATTACTTTTTTGCGGGATTTTCCATAGACTCCACATTCGAGATTCCGCGGGAATTGAAACACACGGGCTAAGGGGGATGACGATGAAGAGGACCATCGTATTGTTACTGGTTGTCAGTCTGTTGGGGCTGATGACGACGGGCTGCGCCAACATGAGCCGCCAGACCAAGGGAACGGCCATCGGGGCCGGAGCCGGGGGGGCCATCGGCGGGCTGATCGGCAGCAAGTCCGGCAACACCGCCCTGGGCGCCATCATCGGAGCGGCCGTCGGCGGAGCCGCCGGCGCCTACATCGGCAACTACATGGACAACCAGGCCGAGGAAATCGAGCGTGATCTGGAAGGCGCTTCGGTCGAACGCGTCGGCGAAGGCATCAAGATCACCTTCGACTCGGGGTTGCTGTTCGCCGTCGACAAGTCCGATCTGCAATACGAGGCCCGGCAGAACCTGGCCAATCTGGCCGTGATCCTGCAGAAGTACCCGGATACCGACATCCTCATCGAGGGCCACACCGACTCCTCGGGCCCCGATGACTACAACATGAACCTCTCGCGCAACCGCGCCAACTCCGTGGCCAACTCCCTGGCTGGCCAGGGTGTCGATGCCACCCGGTTCACCATCATGGCCTACGGCGAGACCCAGCCCATTGCGGACAACTCGACGACCGAGGGCAAACGTCTGAACCGCCGGGTGGAGCTGGCCATCATGGCCAACGACAAGCTGAAGGACGCGGCCGAGAAGAAGACCGGGAATTAATCCGCACAATCGGAAAGGTCTGCATGAAACGCATCAAGAGCGGGATCCGTACGGCGGATCCCGCATTCCGGGAGAATGACCGGCTCAACCGGAAGAAGGCCGCCGACCTGGCGGAACTGCTGAAGCATGTCAGCCAGGGCGGCAGCGATCGGGCGCGTCAACGGCACCTGTCCCAGGGCAAGATGCTGGTGCGTGACCGCATCGCCGATCTGCTGGACCCGAGCACCCCTTTCCTGGAACTGTCACCGCTGGCGGCCCACGAGATCTACCCGGATCCGGTTCCGGCGGCGGGGCTGGTCACCGGGATCGGCATGATCCACGGCCGCCAGGTGATGATCGTGGCCAACGACGCGACGGTCAAAGGGGGCACCTACTACCCCGTGACGGTCAAGAAGCACCTGCGCGCCCAGGAGATCGCCCGGGAGAACCGTCTGCCGTGCATCTATCTGGTCGATAGTGGTGGCGCCTTCCTGCCCCTGCAGGCCGAGGTGTTCCCCGACCGCGATCACTTCGGTCGCATTTTCTACAACCAGGCCACTTTGAGTGCCCTGGAGATTCCCCAGATCAGCGCCGTGCTGGGATCGTGCACTGCCGGAGGCGCCTACGTGCCGGCCATGAGCGATGAGGTGGTCATCGTGGGGGAACAGGGCTCCATCTTCCTGGGCGGCCCTCCTCTGGTCAAGGCGGCCACCGGCGAGGAAGTCACCGCCGAGGAGCTGGGCGGCGGAGACGTGCACACCCGCATCAGCGGCGTGGCCGATTACCTCGCCAACGACGACGCCCACGCCCTGCGCCTGGTGCGCGATATCGTGGAGAACCTGGGGCCGATCAACAGGGTGCGCACGCCGCATTCGATTCCCGAAGACCCCTACTACGACCCCCAGGAGCTGTACGGGATCGTCAGCCACGACCCCAAGTTTCCCTTCGACATGCGCGAGGTCATCGCCCGTCTGGTCGACGGCAGTCGCATGCACGAGTTCAAACCCCGCTTCGGGCCGACCCTGGTGTGCGGATTTGCGCGCATCCACGGCTACACCCTGGGGATTCTGGCGAACAACGGGATCCTCTTCTCGGCCGAGGCCCTCAAGGGCACCCATTTCATCGAACTGTGCAACGCCCGGCGCATTCCCCTGCTGTTTTTGCAGAACATCACCGGTTTCATGATCGGCAAGCAGTACGAGCACGGGGGGATCGCCAAGGACGGGGCCAAGCTGGTCAACGCCGTGAGCAACAGCACGGTGCCGAAGTTCACGGTCATCGTGGGCGGGAGCTTCGGGGCCGGCAACTACGGCATGTGCGGCCGGGCCTACCAGCCGCGGCTGCTGTTCATGTGGCCCCAGGCCAAGATCTCGGTCATGGGCGGCGAGCAGGCGGCCGGCGTCTTGCTGACGGTGAAGAAGGAGCAGCTGGCGCGGGCCGGGCAGGCGCTGACCCCTCAGGAGGAAAATGCCATTACCGAGCCCATCCTGGCCAAGTACGAGCAGGAAGGCCACGCCTACTACAGCAGCGCCCGCCTGTGGGATGACGGGGTCATCGACCCGGTTCAGACCCGGGACGTGCTGGGCCTGGCGGTGGCCATGTCCCTGAACGCGCCCATCCCGCCGGTGAAATACGGCGTCTATCGCATGTAGGAGGCCCCCATGGGTTTGCGCAATGAGATCCGGGGTCCGGTCCTGGTTGTGACCCTCGACAGTCCGGGGACACGCAACGCCCTGGACATGGCCACGCTGAAGGCCCTGGGCGAACTGATGGACTCGGTGGCCTACCGCGAGCCCCTGCCGCCGGATCCGCGGCTGCCGGGCGGCCGATTCGATATCGGAGAGGGCGGCGGCTTTCGGCCGCACGCGGTGGTGCTGAGGGCGACCGGCCCGGTTTTCTGCGCCGGGGCGGATCTCAAGGAAATGAAGCAGCTGGGTGAGGCCGATTTCCAGGCCAACCTGGATGCCGCCCTGGAGATGGGGAAGGTCTTTCGCGCCGTCCGGAGCTGTCCGGCGCCCGTGATCGCCCGCGTGCAGGGGCCCGCTTACGGGGGAGGGGTGGGCCTGGTGGCGGCCTGCGACGTGGTGGTGGCCGCGCCCGAGTCCCGGTTCATGTTCTCGGAGGCCCGGCTGGGCCTGGTGCCGGGAGTGATCTCCCCGCTGATCGTCGACCGCATGGGACCGGCGGCCGCACGACGCTGTTTCCTGACCGCCGAGCCTCTGTCCGCCGCCGACGCCCTGCGCCTGGGCCTGGTCGATCGCCTGGCCGAGCCCGGCGGGCTCGATGCGGCCGTGGAACAGACCGTGCGGGCGGTCCTGGAATGCGGGCCCGCCGCCCTGAGCCTGTGCAAGAGCTTGGTGGACGGGGTCGTATCCCTTGGTTACGACCGCAGCGCCGAGTTTGCCGCCCGCCTGATCGCCGAGGCCCGCACCGGGCGCGAGGGCCAGGCCGCGCTGAAGGCCTTCGCCGCCAGGGAAAAGGCGCCCTGGGTGACGACGGAGGCGTGGAGCCTGCCTGCCGAGCAAACGGAAGAGGATCAATGAGTCGCAACGATACCAAGGGAAACAACATCCGGCCGATCGGCCGGATTTTGGTAGCCAACCGCGGGGAAATCGCCGTGCGGGTCATGCGGGCCTGCCGGGAAATGGGCATCGCCACGGTGGCCGTGTGTTCGGACGCCGATCGCAGCGCCCTGCACGTGGAGATGGCCGACACCTCCGAGGTCCTGGGTGCGGCAGAACCGTCCGCCTCGTACCTTCGGGCAGATGCCGTCATCGAAGCGGCGCTGCGCTCCGGTGCCGACGCCATCCACCCCGGCTACGGATTTCTGGCCGAGAACGCCGCTTTCGCTCGGGCGGTCCAGGAGGCGGGGCTGATCTTCATCGGCCCCTCGCCCGAAGTGATCACGAGCATGGGGGAGAAGACCGCCGCCCGCGCCATCATGGAAAAGGCCGGGGTTCCAGTGGTGCCCGGGGCCCTGTTGCCCCAGCCGGCAGGCGACGGACCCTGGCCCGCGGCCGAGATCCTGGTCATCGGGCGCGAGGTCGGCTATCCCCTGCTGGTCAAGGCGGCTTTCGGCGGCGGAGGCAAGGGGATGCGCCTGGTCGAGGATGAAGCGAACCTGGTGGCCTCCTGCGAGGCGGCGGCGCGGGAAGCGCTGAAGGCTTTCGGCGACGGCACCGTCTACCTCGAACACTACCTTGCGCGGCCGCGGCACATCGAATTCCAGATCTTCGGCGACAGCCACGGCAACCAGGTGCATCTCTTCGAGCGCGAATGCAGCATCCAGCGGCGCCACCAGAAGATCATCGAGGAGTGCCCGTCCCCGGTGATGACCCCCCAGTTGCGCGAACGCATGGGCCAGGCGGCGGTGGCGGCCGCCCGGGCGGTGGACTACACGGGAGCCGGTACGGTGGAGTTTCTGCTCGACCAGGCCGGCGGTTTCTCCTTCCTGGAGATGAACACGCGCCTGCAGGTGGAACATCCGGTGACCGAACTGGCCACGGGGTTGGATCTGGTTCGGGCCCAGATCCGGGTGGCTGAAGGGCACCCGTTGCCCTGGCGGCAGGAGGAGATCGGGCTGCAGGGGCACGCCATCGAGTGTCGGATCTACGCCGAGGATCCGGCGCGCAACTTCATGCCCTCGTTGGGACGGCTCGGCCTGGTGCGGGAGCCCGCCGGTCCCGGCGTGCGCATCGACAGCGGCGTGCGCCAGGGTGACGAGGTGACCATGAACTACGATCCCATGATCGCGAAGTTGAGCGTGCACGGACCCGATCGGGCCGCCGCGATCCAGAGAGCCGAGTGCGCCCTGCGCGATTACGCCGTGCTGGGCGTGACCACCAACACGGAGTACCTGCTGGCGGTCCTGGCCAGGGACGAGTTCGCCGCCGGCAACCTGCACACGGGTTTTCTGGCCGAGCACCTGAACGACTGGCAACCCCAAAACGATGATGGGGAGATGGCTCTGGCGGTCGCCGCGGTGGCGGATCACCTCCAGGGAGCCGGTGCGGCGACCCGAACCGACAGCTCCGGCCACGATGCGGGACAGGGCGATCCGTGGCACCGGGTGGGCCGATTCCGCCTGCGCGGCCTCGACTGATCCGATCCAACCGAGGGAAAGGCGATCCCGATGACCAGGCTGTTGCGCGTGAACGATGAGGACATTGCGGTCACCGTCCGGGGCGAAGGAGGGGCCTACCGGGTTGCGGTGGCTGGCCGGGATCTGCCCTGGGCCGTCCGTCCGGAGGGAGAGGATTGGGTCATCGATACGCCGACGGGGAGGCTTCGCTTCGCCGCCCTGGTCACCCCCGATGCGTGCCATGTTTTTCGCGAGGGCAAGGTTCGGAGCTTTGCCAAGCCGGACCCTGATCTGGACGAGGCGGGCTGCGCAGGCGGTGCGGGTCCCCTGCTGGTTGCCGAAATGCCAGGCAAGGTGGTCAAGGTCATGGTGGGGTTGGGTGATGAGGTCGCCGTGGGGCAGCCCTTGGTCATCATGGAATCCATGAAAATGGAAACGGAGCTGTCTGCGGCGGTTTCCGGCCGCGTGGCCCAGGTCGCCGTGGAGGCGGGACAGGTGGTCGGCCAGGGTGATCTGCTGGTGGAAATCGAGGTTGCCGGGGAGGATTCGTGACCATTTCTCCCCATTTCGCAGGGTCATTTTGTATCTGATTTAGTTTCAATACGATAGATATCTTCTCATACCGGGCAACGAGGAGTCGATTTGGCTCGCAGGGTTGGCGTGTGATTTCTTCGTGAGAATTTCCCCTTTTTATTCGCGGCCCCTCTTTCGTTGTAACAGGCCAAATGTCTTGTGGTTGGCGACTTCGAAGGTTGGACGCCTGCGGCGCTTGGCATCGCCAGGGATTTTTCCTTTGATGTGCCGGTTGGCGCTCTTTTATTGTCGGCCTGATCCCACAACGGGATGTGGTAACTGACCAAAAGGACCCCAGATATTGGGGTTTTCGCACGGGACATCAAGCGAGCAACGGATACCCCAAACAGGGATAAGTTCTCGCCCGGTTACCGCGAGAGTTTCCGGCGGGGTTCGGGGGCTCTCTTGAAAACAAAAGTAAAATACTCCCAAATGTTTCGGGAGTGGCTGGTAAACACAACGATAAACGACACCGCGAAGGTGTTCAGATGGATCTGAACCTGGAGGAGAGACGGATCATGACGGATAAGATCAACAAGGAAAAACTTCAGCCCGCCGGCGATGGTGTCCTGTTCGGAGAGACCGGCACCCCGGCTTTGGATTCAAAACGCATTTGCCGGGAAGTGGAAACTCCCGCTGCCGGGTCGGCGACCCTCGCCGGGGCCGAAACCGAAACCGAGGCCGAAATCCGGAGCAAGGGTCTGGCCGTGCCCCGCTGGTTCACCACCGCGGGTGTGGATCCCTTCGACGCCATCGAATGGGAACTTCGCACCGCCGCCATCACCAACGACAAGGGCGAAGTGATCTTCAAGCAGGAGAACTGCGAGATCCCCAGTTCCTGGAGTCCCATGGCCGCCAACGTGGTGGTCAGCAAGTATTTCCGCGGCGGCGTGGGAACCCCCGAGCGGGAGACCTCGGTGCGGCAGCTCATCGGCCGGGTGGCCGACACCATCACCGATTGGGGCGTCAAGGATCGGTTCTTCGCCACCGATGAGGACGGCGCGATCTTCCGCGCCGAGTTGAAGCACATGCTGGTCAACCAGCTCGCGGCCTTCAATTCCCCGGTCTGGTTCAACGTCGGGGTGGAGAAGAAGCCCCAGTGCTCGGCCTGCTTCATCAACGCCGTCGAGGATTCCATGGCTTCCATTCTCGATCTGGCCAAGACCGAGGGGCTGCTCTTCAAGTACGGCAGCGGGACCGGCAGCAATCTCTCCGCGTTGCGCTCCAGCCGTGAGAACCTCTCGGCGGGCGGACAGGCCAGCGGCCCGGTGTCCTTCATGCGCGGGTTCGACGCCTTCGCCGGGGTGATCAAGAGCGGCGGCAAGACGCGTCGTGCGGCCAAGATGGTGATCCTGGACGCCGGCCACCCGGACATCGAGGAATTCATCGATTGCAAGGTCAAGGAAGAGAAGAAGGCCTGGGCCCTGATGGATCAGGGGTACGACGGCTCGTTCAACGGCGAGGCCTACAGCTCGATCTTCTTCCAGAACAGCAACAACTCCGTGCGCGTGACCAACGAGTTCATGCGGGCCGTGGAGGAGGACGGCGAGTGGACCACCCACGCGGTGGTCGACGGCCGGCCCATGGACACCTACCGCGCCCGGGATCTGATGCGCAAGATCGCCGAGGGCACCCACGTGTGCGGCGATCCGGGCATGCAGTTCGATACCACCATCAACCACTGGCACACCTGCAAGAACACCGACCGCATCAAGGCGAGCAATCCTTGCAGCGAGTACATGTTCCTGGATAACTCGGCCTGCAACCTGGCATCGCTGAACCTCATGAAGTTCCGCGACGGCAAGGGCGAGTTCGACACCGCTTCGTTCCGCTACGCCGTGCGCCTGCTGATCATGGCCATGGAGATCATCGTGGGCAACAGCAGCTACCCGCGTCCGGAGATCGAGGCCAACAGCCACCGCTTCCGGCCCTTGGGTCTGGGCTTCGCCAACCTGGGCGCCCTGCTGATGTACCGCGGCCTGCCCTACGACAGCAACACCGGGCGGGACTACGCCGCGGGCATCACCGCCCTGATGTGCGGCGAGGCCTACAAGGCGTCGGCCGAGATCGCCGGGCGTATCGGGCCGTTCGCCGGATTTCCCGAGAACCGCGAACCCATGCTCGAGGTGATCCGCCAGCATCGGGCCGCCTTGAACAACATCAACCGCAACCGGGTGCCCGAGAACCTGCTGGAGGAAGCCGAGAATGCCTGGCGCGAGGCCTACGCCCTGGGGCACGACTTCGGCTACCGTCATTCCCAGGTCACGGTGCTGGCGCCGACGGGCACCATCGGCTTCATGATGGACTGCGACACCACCGGGGTGGAGCCGGACATCGCGCTGATCAAGTACAAGAAGACCGTGGACGGCGGGTTGATGAAGATCGTCAACCACACCGTGCCCGACGCACTCGAGCGCCTCGGTTACGATGAGGAGCAGATCGGCGACATCATCGACTACATCAGCCACCAGGAGACCATCGAAGGCGCGCCCCACCTGAAGGAGGAGCACCTGCCGGTGTTCGACTGCGCCTTCCGGCCGGCCAAAGGCGAGCGCAGCATCCACTACATGGGGCACCTGCGCATGATGGCGGCGGTGCAGCCGTTCCTCAGCGGCGCCATCAGCAAGACGGTGAACCTGCCGCCCGAGGCCACGGTGGAGGAGATCTCCCAGACCTACCTGGAGGCCTGGCAGATGGGGTTGAAGGCGGTCGCCATCTATCGCGACGGCAGCAAGCGGCTGCAGCCGCTGAACACGGGGGCCAAGGAGGAAAAGGCCGACGAGTCGCAGCTGGCACCGCCCAAGCCCAAGCGGGTGCGGTTGCCGGACGAGCGGAAAGCCCTGACCCACAAGTTCTCCATCAGCGGCCACGAGGGTTACCTGACGGTGGGGATGTATCCCAACGGCAAGCCCGGCGAGATGTTCATCAGCATGGCCAAGGAAGGCTCGGTGGTCAGCGGCCTGATGGACAGCTTCGCCACCAGCGTCTCCATCATGCTGCAGTACGGGGTGCCGCTGAAGGTGCTGGTCAACAAGTTCAGCCACGCCCGCTTCGAGCCCAGCGGCTTCACCAGCAACAAGGAGATCCCCATCGCCAAGTCGGTGATGGATTACATCTTCCGCTGGATGGACCTGAAATTCGGCGACCACCTGGGGGACGCCGACGGCACCGAGGAGGACGGCGTGGCCGACACCACCGAAGCCGCCCTGGCCAAGAACGAGGCCGCCGGCCTGAAGGCCATGGTGGCCGCGGCCGGGAGCGAACGCAGCCGGATCACCCTGGATGAGCGGGAGCACACCGTGTTTCAGCAGCAGGCCGACAGCCCGCCCTGTCCCGAGTGTGGATCGGTGACCGTGCGCAACGGATCATGCTACAAGTGTCACAACTGCGGGGCCACCACAGGCTGCTCCTGAGGAATCAGACGGAGCTGCCAGCAGGCAAGGGATTGCCACAGAGGCCGCAAGCGGAATGGATTCCGCTTGCGGCCTTTTTGCAACCTGCAGACCGGCCGGAAAATATACATCCTATTGGGACAACCTTAACATCCTCCTGACACAGTGAACATATGGTTCGGACCGGTTGACCGCCCGCACGGCTCCGTCCCGTCGTCGAGGATGATCGCATGACCGCCCTTCGCTTGCCCGTCTTTCTCGTTTCACGGCTCAAGGCCCCGGCCTTCAGCTTGCTTTGGTTGCTTGTCGCGGCCGACTTTTCCGCCGCCGTAGCCCAGGCCACCGGTTCCCTGTCGGTGCGGGTGCGGGACACCGATTCCCATGAACCCCTGATAGGTGTGGACATCGCCCTGGTGGGGGCCGACCGCAAGGGTGCCACGGATCTGGACGGTGTTCTGACCTTCACCGACCTGCGGCCAGGAAAATTCAAGTTGCGGCTGAGCTATTTGGGCTACAACACCAAGTTCATGACCGGATTGGAGGTCGCGGGCGGAGAGACCACCCGGCTTCAGATCGACCTGGAGAGCTTCCAGGCCTATGCCACCGATGACCTGGTGGTCTCGGCGGGCAGGATCCTGTCCACAGAGGCGGCTCTCCTGGCCAGCCGCAAATCCGCCGGCGTGGTCGGTGACGCCATCAGCGCCGCCCAAATCAGCCGCACGCCCGACGGGACTTCCGGCGACGCGCTGAAGCGGGTTCCCGGCCTGACGGTCAGGGGCGGAAAGTACATCTATGTGCGCGGGGTGACCGACCGCTACAACGTGACCGAAATCAACGGGGTGACCATGACGGGCACCAACATCGAACGGGATCGCAAGAGCTTCAATTTCGACATGGTACCCTCGAACCTCCTGGCCAACGTCAGCGTGATCAAGACCGCCACCCCCGACATGCCCGGGGACTTCAGCGGCGGCCTGGTGCGCATCAACACCATGGAATTCCCGGATCGGGCCACGACCGCCGTCGGGATTTCGACGGCCGGCACCGAGGGAACGACCGGTGAGTCCTTCTTCATGGATACCGCTCGCGGGGATCGGGAATGGTTGGCCATGGACCACGGTCATCGGGCCCTGCCCTCCGGTCTGGCCGACAATGATCTGGCCCGGGCGCTACCCAATCGTTGGGAAATCCGCGAGAGCGACGCGCCGTCGAAGTATTCCTGGAATATCAGCCACGGCGGCAAGACCACGGTGGCGGGCCGGGACCTGGGTTACATGGGGGCGGTATCGTATCGCAACGGCTACACCCGTGAGGACGGTTTCGAACAACGCAAAGCCGATGTGACCTACGGCGGACAAGACAAATTCGGAATCTATCAGGCTGCAAGGTCCGAAGTCCTATGGGGCGGATTGTTCAACTCTTTTCTGCGTCTGGGCCATGGGCACCGCTTGGGTGTGAGCAATTTCTACACCCGCAGTTCCGATAACACCATCACCACGCTGCAGGGGGAAGACTCGGACAAGTTGTTTTCCTGGAGGACGTTCGATTGGCAGGAACGATATCAGTTCATCGAGAAGATCGACGGCATCCACCAACTGGGCGGGCCCGGCAGCGGGATCGAGCTGGACTGGAACGCATACTACGGGGAATCCCACGCCAGCGAACCGGACCGGCGCTACCTGGAATACAACATCGATGACCCCGAGTCGCCCATCATGGATGAAAACCTCCGCACCTGGGGTTGGTTGGACGAGTTGCGACGCGGGTACCGGGTCGATCTGACCTGGATGACGAGCGATGATCCGGAGGACAGCGACCACACCACCAGTTTCAAATTCGGCCTGGCGCAGGAGACCAAGACCCGCTCCTTCGAAATGGAGGCGTGGTATGCGGCCTACACCTTCGCCTACCAGAGCTTCGCCTTCGGCCTGTTGTCTCCCGATGAGATCTTCGCCTCGGAGAACTTCAATGAGACGGTGGATGTCCGGGGCCACGGCTTCAACTTCCAGACCGACCGCCTCAACAGCGGCCGCTACACGGGAAAGTGGGATCTGACCGCGACCTATCTCATGGCCGATGTCCCGTTCGGTCTTTTCCAGGAGGATCTGCGGTTGACCGGGGGTGTGCGGCTCGAGGAGGCCGGCCAATTCGTGCTCGCCTGGCAGGACAAGTTTCTCGACCGCCCCGATACCGCAATGGTCGACAAGCGCGACCTGTTGCCTTCGGTCAATCTGACCTGGATCTACGACGAGCACACCAACCTGCGGTTGGGCTATTACCAATCCGTCAACCGGCCCGAATTCCGGGAGCTGGCACCGGTGAACCGGCGAAACTTCAAGACGTTCCAGAACGAGTTCGGCAATGCGGAGCTCAAACGCGCCGGCATTGAAAACTACGATTTGCGCGCGGAGTATTTTCCCGGCTACGGCCAGGTGGTCGCGGGCAGCCTGTTCTACAAGGATTTCCGGGACGCCATCGAACAGAGGGTGTTCCCGTCCCCGGAGCGTTCGGTGCTGTCGTGGACCAACTCCCCTCGCGGCAGGAACTACGGTTTCGAACTCGAGGTCAGGCGCAAGCTGGACCGTCCGGCCATGCTGGAAGATTTTTCGGTATCGCTGAACTATACCCGCGTGTGGTCGGAGGTCGACTTCCGGGATCTGTTCGACGGCCAGGACAAGACCCGCCCCCTGCAGGGTCAGGCTCCCTGGGTCTTCAACGCCGGCCTCCAATACGACAACCCCAACACCGGGACTTCGATCAATGTCCTGTACAACAAGGTGGGTCGTAATCTCGACAAGGTAGGGGACAGCGCCATCACCAACATCTATCTCGAACCACGGGACCGTCTCGACCTGCTCGTGGGACAGCAAATCGCTTCAGGGTTGAAGTTCAAGATCAGTGCCGAGGATGTCCTGGGGCAGGATATCCTGCGCACCAGCGGCCCCGAACAGGAGCCTTACGACTACGCGGTCGTCGAGAAAGGGGCTACCTACAGCCTCTCGGTCCAGTACAAATTCTAGCCCGCACTATTCATGAAGGTCGGTAGCGAAGAGTGGTTAGGCATTTGACCCTCCGCAGTAGGACCCTCATGAATAATGCGGGTTAGGCGCCGCGCGGCGGTTAACGTTCCCTACATCGGTTGTGAACTACCCGCGCATGAAATCCTGATCATCTTGACACCAACCCTTGGCCGAATCGGAACAGTTCCCGCCTATCATTCCCTCCGTCGCCGCTCGTTGCGTGGGCACCTGCGGACAAGGGCAATCCAAACGGAATGCATTTCCCGAGGCCCTGGATCCCGCACCTCCCCGCAACCGGCTCGACGCACAGGTAGTCGTCCGGAATGGGGTTCGCAGGTGGGAATGGAGGACGTGCAGCGTGGCTATACTGCGGTTCATTCCCCTGCGGGCCCTCCGGCGGACTACCGCCAAACCTTTCCACCACATTCCGTCCAGCACTTGACAACTGGTCCCGTGAAGCGTCTCACACGACGCGGGTGAGAAGGTTCCGGGGCGGCCACCGATGTGGGCGGTCGCCCCAGCAGATCACAGCAGCAACGGAGGATGATTTCCATGAGCAAGCGATTGACGGCATATCTGTTGGGCTTGATGGTCGCGGCCGCGGCCCTGCCCGCCCTGGCCTGGGTGGGCACGGCCGACCTGGGCACCATCGACCCCCTGGACCCCTTGGCACCCTATCACCAAACCGGTGTCCGGACTCTCAGCCCCGACACCCTGTACACCCTGCACGGCCTGTATTATGTCACCGACGGCGCCGTCATCAACATTCCCCCTGCCACCGTCATCTTGGGCACCTTCGGCGGCACCCTGGTCATCCAGCCCGGCGGGCAGATCTTCGCCACCGGCACCGAGACCGCTCCGGTGGTCATGACGAGCAACCAGCCGGCCGGCCTGCGCAACCCCGGTGATTGGGGCGGAGTGGTGATTCTCGGCCGGGCTCCGGTGAACCAGGCCAACCCGCTCATCGAGGGCGGCATCATCGAGGGGACTTTCGGCGGAACCGACCCTCACGACAGCTCCGGCGTGTTCAAGTACGTTCGCATCGAATACCCGGGCTACCGTTTCCAACTGAACAACGAGATCAACGGCCTGACCAGCGGCGGCGTGGGCGACGGCACCGAGGTGCACCACGTGCAGGTCAGCTACTCCTTCGACGACAGTTACGAATGGTTCGGGGGCACGGTGAATCCGCATCACCTGGTGGCTTTCGGCGGTACGGACGATGAGTTCGACACCGACTTCGGGTTCCAGGGAAAACTGCAGTTCGTCTTCGGACTGCGCGACCCGGAGATGTGGGATCCCAACGGATCCAGCAACGGCTTCGAGTCCGACAACGACGGCACCGGCACCCTGGCTGCGCCCAGGACCTTCCCGATTTTCAGCAATGTGACCCTGTGCGGGCCTCTGGCGACCCGCGACACCCTCGTGACGGGCAACAAGTTCGCCACTTCCGCGACCCTGCGCCGTTCGACCCGGACCAGCGTCTTCAACTCGGTCATTGCGGGCTATCCCAAAGGGATGTCCATCCGCGACGCCGAGACACAGGATGACGCCTGGAACGACACCTTGCGCGTGCGCAACCTGAGCCTGCAGGCCATTACCGAGGTCTCTCCGGGCATCGTCCACGAGACCAACAAGTGGGCCGATGTTGCGACCTGGTACGACCGCGCCGCCTACAACAACACCGGCACCGCGCCGCGCCTGTTCAGCGATCTGCTCATCGGGGCGTCCTACCCCCTGAACCTGAACGATCCCGACGCCGTGCCCCAGGCGGGCAGCGAGTTGATCGGCTCCGCGGACTTCAGCGACAGCTACCTGCAGGATCCCCTGTTCACTCCCGTGAGCTACCGGGGTGCCTTCGACCCCGCCTTGCCCATGTCCGGGCAATGGACGGCCGGTTGGACCAATTTCGACCCTCAGAACAGCAATTACGCCTCGGTGTCGGCGGTCGGCGAGGTGCCCAGCACCCTGGTGAACCTG
This sequence comes from bacterium CG_4_9_14_3_um_filter_65_15, assembly GCA_002790835.1. Lineage (GTDB taxonomy): Bacteria > Krumholzibacteriota > Krumholzibacteriia > LZORAL124-64-63 > LZORAL124-64-63 > JAHJTW01. The sequence goes on from PFVX01000079.1 coordinate 109,022, forward strand.
CGGAACCATCCCAACCCGTTCAATCCGAGCACAAGCATCAAGTTCAGCGTGCCCCGCGACGGTCAGGTGACCCTTTCGGTGTTCGACATCCGCGGCCGCCGCGTGGCCACCCTGGCCGACGGCCGGATGTCCGCGGGCGATCACGATGTCCACTTCGACGGCACCGGCTTGTCCAGCGGAACCTACTTCTACCGCCTGGTCGGCGAGGGCTATTCCCGCACCGGCAAGATGCAGATGGTGAAGTAAGGTCTCAACCATGCGGGATAACCCGCATGGGGCCGCCGCACAGGGATGTGCGGCGGCCTTTTCGGCCCGGGATTCACCGGGATTTCGCCGGACGTTAACGGCGCATTTACACCCCAATTCTATATTCGATCCCATGATTCCGAAGTTGGGCCCGTCATCGGAAAGAGAACCGCGATGAAACTGAAGCAGAGCAGCGTCGTGCTCGCAACCGCCCTGGGCCTTATGCTGACTGCGGACCAGGTGGCCGCCCAGAATGGCGCCCCGGGTTCCAATCCCCTCGAGCGACCGGTCACCGAGGCCGTGGAAACGGCCACCGGAACTCAGCAGGAACTTGATGACTGGTATCAGGAGAAAGCCGCGCTCGAGGTGCGCCACAAGGCAGCAACGGCGAACATCACCTACCTCGAAGATCGTCTCGCATTTCAGCGAAACGTGAAGACCGCCCTGGCCGGGGACATCGGGGAGCTGAAGCGACGCCTGGAAGAGGCGGATCGGCTACAGGCGGTGATCCAGGACACCCTTAATACGGTGCTGGGTCGCCTGGAAACGGTGGTGGAGAATGATCTGCCCTTTCTGCCGGACGAAAGGCGCCAACGCCTGGATTCCCTCGCCCGTCTCAACGCCCGCACCGATGTGGCCCCTGCGGAGAAACTCCGTCGCCTGCTCGAAGCCATGCTCATCGAGGCCCAGTACGGTTCCACGGTGGAAGTCGTCGCCGAAAACGTCAGGGTTGCCGGACGGGACATCCACGCGGACATCCTGCGCATCGGTCGCCTGGCCATGTATTGGCGCACACCGGACGGCAAGGAGGTCGGGACCTGGGATCCTGTCGCGGAGAAGTGGCAAATCCTGGCCCAAGGGGAGCGACGGGTCATCAACCGCGCCTTTGACATGGCGGTGCACGTGCGTCCGACCCAGTTGATATCGCTTCCCCTGGGGAGGATCCAGCCATGAGGTCTTTGGTTTTCGCCCTGCTGACCGCCGTGCTGCTCCTGCCGCAATTCGCCGACGCCCAGGACCTTCGCGAGGCCTACCGGAAGGCCGAACAGATGAAGGCCCAAGAGGCCGAACGGGCCCAGGCCAAGGAAGAGGCGATCAAGGCCGACCGCGAGAGTTTCCTGGCGCTGGTATCGGGTCTCGAGCAGCGGCAGGAGCAGATGGAAAAGGAACTGGCGGACCTGGAAGGCCAGATCGAGTCGCAGACCGCACTCCGGTCCGATCTCCAGGAACAGTGGTCGCACAAGGAACTGGATTTCCAGGAAATCAGCGGCAACGTCCGAGTGGCGGCGCGTGATCTGGAGACCATGCTCCTGGAGTCACCCTTCACGGCCTTTGCGCCGGGACGTCCGGACCGGGTCAGCCGGTTGCTGAACGAGGGGTACTTTCCGGACATCAATGATATCGCCGGGATGGCAGCCGGTTTATTCGCTGAGATCCGGCAATCGGGACAGGTCGCCATCCACAACGATGAAATCGTGGGGCGTGACGGCCAGAGAACCCCGGCCCGGGTGTTGACCCTGGGCAAATTCACGGCGGCATACCAGACGCCCAGGGAAACGGGATTCCTGCGCTATATGCCCGAGGGAAAGGAGTTCGTGGCCCTGTCCACCCTGCCGCGGGGAGGCTTCGGGCGGGATCTGAAAAACTACTTCGCCGGCGAAACGGATGCGGTTCCGGTGGACATGTCGGGAGGCAACGCCCTGGCCCAGATCACCCAACAGACGAGTTTCCGGGATCAGCTCGAAGCGGGAGGTCCGATCGTCTGGCCCATTCTCGGCCTGGCGGTCATCGCCCTGCTGATCGTGATTTCGCGGGTGATTTTCCTGAACCGGGTCCACGCCAACACGGATCGGTTCATGGGAGAGGTGAACCGCATGGTCGCCGCCGGCGATTGGCGGGAGGCCGAGGATTTCGTGGATCGGCGCGGCCGGAGCGGCAGCCCGGTCGTCGCGGTCATCAAAGCCGGTCTCGGGGTTCGCGATCGCGATCGGGAGACGGTGGAAAATGTGCTGCAGGAGGCGATTCTGCACCAGTTGCCGCGGGTGGAACGGGGATTGTCCGCCTTGGCGGTACTGGGCGCGGTGGCGCCCCTGCTGGGGTTGCTAGGCACGGTCACGGGTATGATCAACACCTTCCGCGTCATCACCCTTTTCGGAACCGGAGATCCCAAACTCATGTCGGGAGGGATCAGCGAGGCCCTGGTGACGACCGAGCTCGGATTGGCGGTGGCCATTCCCATCATGCTGCTGCATACCTACCTGTCGCGGCGCACGGACTCCATCGTGGGGGACATGGAGGGCAAGGCCGTTCAGATGGCCAACCTGATCCAATTGAACAACCAGCCGGCCCTGCAACTGGCCGCGAGGGAGGCCCACGGTGATTGATCGGTTTTGGACGACCTGGGAGTACCTGCAACAGGGAGGGTGGGTCATGATTCCCCTGCTGCTGACCTCGCTGGGCATGTGGGCCCTGATCCTGGACAAGTTCCGCACTTTCGCCCGCTTCCAGGGCGGAGATATCGGCATAGCGGAAGCGGAAGCGGCCATCCTGGGCCAGGAGTTGCCCACCGGGGACAAGGGCCTGCGCCGGTCCCTGATCGATGAATTCCTTTCCTCCCGCGCAGGTGCGACGGGGGTGGATCGGGCCCTGTGGCGATATCTGGCGGATAAGCATCGCAGGTCGCTCGGGGGGAAACTCCCGGCCATCGGAGTGCTTGCCGCGGTGGCGCCCCTGCTGGGATTGCTGGGAACGGTCCTGGGGATGATCCAAACCTTCGAGGTCATTGCCGTTTTCGGCACCAGCAACGCCAAGGCCATGGCCGGGGGGATATCGGTGGCTCTGGTCACGACCCAGGCCGGCCTGATGGTCGCCATCCCCGGCCTTTTCCTCAGCGGCGCTCTGCAGCGCAAGGCCCGGAGCCTGGCCTGCAATCTGGACGAATTCTCCCTTGCGGTCGACCAGGCCCTCAGGAACGGGACGCCGCAGCAAACCCCGGAGGCCTCGGGCTCATGATCAATGTGCGTGGATCCCTGCGTGGCGGGGGAGACAAGGTGGACATCAATATGGGTCCCCTGGTGGACATGGTCTTCCTGCTGCTGATCTTCTTCGTGGTCACCACGAGCTTCGTCAAGGAAGCGGGCATCGACGTGTCGCGCTCCACCGCAGCTACCGCGGAAGTCAAGGAGAGAGGCAGCATCATGGTCGGGGTGACTGCGCAGGGAGAGATCTATTTCGAGGGCAAGCAGGTCGACATGAGGAGCGTGCGCGGCCTGGTCGAGCGGGCCTTGGCCGAAGATCCGGAGGGCGGCGTGGTGGTGGTCGCCGACAAGGCCAGCGAAACCGGGGCCGTGGTCGGGGTGATGGACCAATGCCGATTGGCCGGGGCCGGCAACGTCAGCCTGGCGGCCAAACAGGAAGCCGGGGGGGAATGACCCTGGTCGGCGCGGCACGCAAGGTGGGAATCACCGGGGCGGCCATGGCCGTCAACTTGCTGGTGTTCGTTATGGCGGGAATGCTCGCCGAACAGCACGGGACGCCCCGCGACATCAGCAATCCGGTGGGAGTAAGCCTGGTTTCGCTCAAGCCTCCGGAGCCGCCCAAGCAGGAAGAGGTCAAGGAGCCGACTCCCCCGCCTCCGGTGCCGGAGCGTCCGGATTTCGCCCCGACCCTGGTGCAGCCGTCGGTGCTGGGGGCGGCCTTGGAGGGGCTTGCGGTGAAGATCGATATCGGCGGGGTGGAAACCGGCCGCCAGCAGGAGGATTTCATCTTCGATTCCGCGGACCTGGACCAAGCCCCCCAGGCCCTCGCCAAGATTCCCCCCGAATATCCCTACGGAGCCCGGGAGAAGGGCATCGAAGGCTATGTGGCGGTGAAATTCCTGGTCCGGGAGGACGGAAGCGTCGGCAACATCAATATCCTGAAGGCCAAGCCGCGTGGGCCGTTCGAGGAAGCGGTCCGGCGCAGTCTTTCCCGCTGGAAATTCCAGCCGGGCAGGATCGGCGGTGACAGCGTCGCATCGTGGGTGGTCACGACCATTCGCTTCAACCTGAACAATTGAGGGGTCCGCTATGGGGAACAGGAATGAGCGAAACCGGGTGGGGATCGGGTCGGGACGTTCGGGCATCTTGCTGGCGGCGGTTCTTCTCGGAGCCGTTTGGGCATTACCCCTGCGTGCCGCCCCGCCGTTGCAGGCGCAGGACGGCGTTGCGGAGGGCGAGACGGCCGTCATGGCCGATCTCTACGACATGACCCAAGTGCCGCGCCGGGCCCGCAAGGTGCTGTTCCGGGCCAATGGGTTTGTCCGGCGGGGCAACCTTGAACGTGCTGTGGCGGTCCTGGACGGTTTCATCGCGGACCATCCCGACGAGGATCATCCGTTGCTCGAACTGAGCCTGGCCCAGGATCTGGGTGACCTGGGGCGCCTGGAGGAGGCCATGACCCGCTATCGCCGGGCAGTCTCCCTGCAGCCGGCCCTGGCCCGGGGCTGGTACGGCCTTGCGGACGCAGCCTACGAGCTCGAACGGTATGCCGAGGCCGGCGAAGCCTTCCTGCAGGGGTTCGCGGTTGACCCGGAGGAGCCGGCGGAGGTGCTATCCTACGCTGGAACCTCCTATCTGTTGGCTGAGGATTTCCCTCGGGCCCGGCAGGTGTTTTCCCGTCTGATCGCCAATTATCCCCAGAGCCAGCAGCTGCGCTGGTACCAGGGACTGGTGGCCGCAACGGTGCGTGCCGGGAAGCCGGAGCAGGCGGCCTCGGCGGTGGAGGACGTGCAGCTGCTCTACCCCGAGGATCCGGAAATGTGGTATCTGAAATACCAGTGGTGCGTCTCCACGGGGGACTATCGTTCGGCGGCCGTGGCCCTGAACATCGCGGGATTCCTGCGGCCGCTGCGGGTCGAGGAACAGCGGCAACTGGGTGATCTCTACACCCTGGTCGGGGTTCCCGAACTCGCCGCCAGTCACTACCGCGCGGGCTTGGACGACCAAGCGGCAGCCGCGCAGTTCGAGCGCCTGGTGTCCTCGTTGGTGGCGGCACACGAACTGGATGAGGCGTTGGCGACCCTCGACCAGGCTCTGCGGCGGAACGAAACGCCGACCCTGGTTTCCCTGCTGGGTGATATCCACTATATGCGCCGGGATTTCCGGTCGGCCAAGGTTGCATACGAACGGCTGGGAGAGATGGACCCGGACAACGGCAGGGCGTGGCTGATGCGGGGCTATTGCGCCCTGGAACTCGGCGAAAAGGATGACGCCCTGGATCTGCTGGCCACGGCATCGAGCTATAGGGACCAGTCGGAGATGGCCCAGATGCTCATCCAGCGCGCACTGAAGATGTAGCCGGAATCAGTCCGCTCCCAGGGCCTTCATAATCGCGGTGCGCAATTCCTCGTCATCCGGCGCCGTCTTGGGCGCGTACCGGGCGATGACCTTGCCGTCGCGCCCCACCAGGTACTTGGTGAAGTTCCAGGTGGGCTCTTGCAGACCGCCCGTGGTCAGGAACCGGTAGATCTCGCACTTTGCCTCGCCCTTGACCTTCGCCTTTTCGAACAGCGGAAAGGTCACCCCGTAGTTCGTGGTGCAGAACTGGCGGATCTCCTCGGCTGTGCCGGGTTCCTGTTGGCGGAAATCGTTGCTGGGGAAGGCGAGGATCACGAATCCTCTGTCTTTCATTTTCTTGTACAGCGCCTCCAGCCCCTCGTACTGGGGCGTAAAGCCGCACTTGCTGGCCACGTTCACCACCAGGGCCACCTGGCCCCGATAGTCGGCCAGGTCGGCCGCCTCGCCTCCGAGAGTCGTGACCGGAAAATCCCACAGGCTGCCCGCCGTGGTGGTCTTGGGCTGCTGGGGCCCACCGGCGAAGACGGCGCGGAAGAAGAACAAGCCCCCGGCTGCGGCGGCCACGATGACGCAAGCGGCGATGATCAGGACAGGTTTCACGGGGATCCTCCTGTGGGGCAAAACGGCACATGGGCGCGAGTTTCCCCAGCCTGAGGCAAAAAACTCAGAATCATGCAACCGGAATCGGTTCACACCCAGCTATGAAAACCCATTCTGCTCTTTACCGCAACCAGTGGCCCAGGGCCACCCCCAGGAAGGTCGCCGTGGCGTAGCCCAGGGTGCCGCACAGGATGGCCGGCAAGACCAGGGTGTCCCAGCGACGGGCAACGGCCATGGCCGCGGCGGTGGTCGGTCCGCCCATGTTGGCGTTGGAGGCGATGACCATTTCCGCCAGATCCAGTCGCAACAACTTGCCGGCCAGCAGCAGGAACACCAGGTGGATACAGAGGATCAGGGCGGCGAAGAGGAACAACATGGGACCCACCCGCATGACGATGCCCACGTTGGCGCTGGCGCCGATCACCGCGAAGAAGATCTGCATGAGGAAGGCGCCCATGACCTCGGCGCCGTCCAGTGCCTGCATGCGGCCGGGCAGGGCGGTGGCCAGGGTCACGGTCAGGGCGGTGATGACGAGGATGCCGCCGCCCTGCCAGCCGGCCACGCGGGCGATGGCGTATCCGGCCCCGCACAGCCCCATGGCCAGGGCGACCGCCAGGGCGCTGCGGCCCAGTTCCGGAAAGCGGGGCAGGTGCGCCGGGCCGGTTGCTGCGGGGTCGTCGGTCGCCGGTGCTGCGACCGGGGTGCGTTGCCGATACAGCCGGCTCAGCCAACCGATCCCGGGCAGGGCGAACAGCACCAGGAAGTACAGGGCCATGACCAGGTTGTCCGCCGCCACGCCCGCGCTCAGCAGGTCGCCGCTGTGCAGACCCACGGCCTCGGCTGCGGCGGCGTAGTTCATCGAGCCCCCGATGTAGGTGGCCGAGAAGATGCTGGCGAGTTGCCAGCCGGACTCCCCGAGGGGGACCACCTTGAAGGCCACGATGGTGCCGATGACGGTGCCCATGGCACCGAGGACGTAGGCGATCAGCGTGGGACCGGCCTCCCGCAGGATCCGCTTGAGGTCCGCCCGCAGCAGCAACAGGGGGATGGCCAGGGGCACCAGGTAGCCCCAGACCACGTCGTAGGCCGGCACGCCGTCGGCGGGGATCACCCCCAGGTTCGACAGGGCGAAGGTCGCTCCCATGGTCAGGATGACTCCCGAGAGGCGCCGGCCCCAGGTCGTGCGCTCGCCCAGGAGGCCCAAGGCGGCGGCGGCCAGCAGAATAGTCCAGATGGCCCAGGTGTCGGTGGGGGAGATCAGGGTCGCGTGCATGGGGGGCATCCTTTGGCCGGTGGTCCCGTGAAGCGTGGCGGTATCGGCACCCCAGGCTAGCAAAAGTCGTCGCGATCGCACAGGCCAGAAAGACCCTGGAATTCCCCGGCGGGGTCATGCACAATGGCGTCCTCCTGAAGATGGATCTGAAGCGCCCCTGCGTCGGAGCAGGGCTGGAGGGAACCATGCGTCGTATTCTTGCCTTCCACCGCCCGGGATGGGCCGCCTGTCTCGTCTGCGCCATCGTGGCCATGGCCTTTGGCACGGTCTCACAGGCCCGGGCCCAGTACGCCTCCGCAGGTGACTGGAACCGCACCACCGATACCATGGCCGGAGCCCTCGGGGTCCATTACGGCAAGCTCGGCGGTCACGGGCTGTCTTTTCGCTATCCGCTGCACTGGTACCTCTACCTGCAGACCTCCGGGGGCATCTGGCACACGGCCGATCACAAGCGGCACAATGTCGGCGCCCAGCTCGACTACATCCTGCGCCAGGATCAGCGTCTGCGGTTGTACGTGACCGGGGGCGCGGCCTATTTCTACCACAAGGAGCGGACCAGCCTGGACGGCGAGGCCGAAAACTGGAACCTGGATGCCGCCTGGAACACCGGCGGCGGGATCGGCGTGGAGTTTCTGCAGGGTGAACGGTGGTCCCTGCAATTCGAGGCCGATTTCGTCCACGACGGCGGCACGGGGGATACCAAGCTCGTCCCGCAGGTCGGACTGTATTTCTACTGGTAGCATTCCCACTTTCGGGTCCTCGCCGGGTTCCTTACCTTGTGCCGCAGGTCGTCCAACCGCGGAGCAGAACGCATCATGCTGGAAATCCTTCAGGACATCGTCACTCAGACCTGGTTGATCACCGCTCAGATGGCTCCCTATCTCCTGCTGGGATTCCTGATGGCGGGTCTGCTGTCGGTCTTCATCTCCCCGGCCTGGCTGGAGCGGCACCTGGGCGGCCGGGGTCCCGGCCCGGTGATCAAGGCTGCGCTGCTGGGCATCCCTCTGCCCTTGTGTTCGTGCGGCGTGCTGCCGGTGGGCGCTTCGCTGCGTCAGCACGGCGCCGGACGGTCGGCGACCACCGCCTTTCTGCTTTCGACCCCCCAGACCGGGGTGGATTCCATCCTGGTGACCTGGACCATGCTCGGCCCGTTCTTCGCGTTATTCCGGCCCCTGGCCGCCTTGGTCACGGGCCTGGCGGGAGGAGGAGCGGTGCAGGTCCTGGCCCCCGACGAGCACCACATGGTGGCGGACCGTTCCGTCCCGGACACCCGGCCGACCGGGCTGGGGCCGCGCCTCAAGGCCGCCCTGTCCTATGGCCTGGAAATCCTGCCGGGAGACATCGGGCGAGCCCTGGTGATCGGCCTGGTCCTGGCGGGCATCCTGGGCGCGGTGGTGCCGGCTTCGTTTCTGGATCACTACCTCGGTGGCGGAGCCCTGGCCGTGCTGGCCATGATGATGGTGGGGATTCCCCTGTACGTCTGCGCCACCGGCAGCGTGCCCATCGCCGCCGGTTTCATCCACATGGGGGCGAGCCCCGGCGCAGCCCTGGCCTTCCTGATCGCCGGCCCCGCGACCAACGTCGCGGCCCTGACGACGGTCGACCGGATCCTTGGTCGCAGGGCCGCCGCCGTTTATCTGCTGACCGCCGCCGGCAGCGCCTTCGGTTGCGGCATGGCTCTCGATTGGCTCCTGCCCCGCGCGTCCCTGGCGATCCCCTTCCTGGGTGGTGTGCCCCATGCCCACGAAAGCGTGGGCTGGGGGAGTCAACTCGGGGCGGTGTGCCTGGTGCTGGTGCTGGGATGGAGCTGGCTGCGCCGACGACGCGGGACCGAGTGCTGCGACGGCGCTTGCGAGGCCTCGAACTCCGCGGTTCAGGAGCACCGCCTGACCATCACCGGCATGCATTGCAGCCATTGCGCCCTGAGCGTCGATCGCGCCCTGAGCGAGATACCGGGAGTGGAGTCCTGCGAGGTGGTTCTGGAGGGGGGACTGGCCATCGTGAAGGGCTCGGGCCTGGACGGTGCGTCCCTGGCGGCGGAAGTCCACAAGCTGGGCTACGAAGCCGTTCCCGTCACCGCCGGCTGATCAGGATTCGTCCTCGGGCATGTTGCCTTCGCCCAGGGGGAGGACCTGCACGGATTTATGCCGGATCCGGGCGATGCGGGGCTTGTGGATGGTGGTTCGCACCTTCGTCTTGTATTCCCCCAGCTGGATTCTGGTGCCCGCGTGGACCTCGCGGTAGATCACGACCTCGGGATGGACCTGTTGCGCGGAGTCCTGACGGGCCCGTTCGAACTGGGCATCCGACTCCTTGATCCCCGCCTCGATCACCTTCACCTTGTGGCGCAGATCCTTCACCAGCTGTTCCTGTTGCGGCGTCAGGGAGCCCTTCCCCGCAGGGTGGCGTTGGATGGCCTCCAGGATCCTGTTGCGGACATTTTCCAGATCAGCTTTGCGGTTGCGGATCTGCTGGAGCCTCGGCTCGAGGGTGGGATCGAATCCGCCCACCAGTTCGGTGTAGCCCGTGCCGTCGGCGCCCGCTTCGGCGACGAAGATGCCGTTGCGGGCCAGGGTCCTGCCTCCGGCGATGCGGCCTTCGGAGACGTCCACCTTGCCCAGGGCCTCGATGTCGGAGTGGGCGATTTCCCTCATGACCAGCACGTTTCCCTCCACCCGCAGCGACGTCTGGTGGATGTAACGCGCCTGCAGGTCTCCCCCGACCCGGATCGCGTACCCCTCCTCCCCGACGATGCCCCCGCCGACCTTCAGGGATCCGCCCGCCGTGATGTTGCACGGTTCGAGCATGCCCTTGACCTCCAGGTCGCCCTGGGTCTCGATGGAAGCCCCTTCGCGGACGTCGCCTTCGATCTGGACGTGACCGTGATGGTGGATGTTGCCGGTTTCCAGGCAGACGTCTCCCCGGATGACCAGGACGTTCTCCACCGATACGGTGCCGCCTCCGAAGCCCACCTTCCCGTGACAGGAGGCGTATACCCCTTTGCCGCCTTCGACGGGCTTTTCCTGGACGCCCTTGCCCAGGCGGATCTTGGCGCTGTGGGGTTTGACCACCTTCAGGGCGACGCCGAATACGTCCTGGCCGGGAGTTCCCTCGACGGGACCGAGCACGGTCACCAGCAGCTGGCCGTCGGTCACATTGCGGTGGTCGATCCTTTCCCAGAAATCCATGCGGTTGGTTTTGGTGTCGACCTCGAAACCTTTGCAGAAGAAATCCTGGGTCCACTCCAGGCGACCGTTCACGGGCTTGATCGACGGGGTGCCGCGGCGCAGGATCAGGTCGGTGGTGTCCTCGCCGGGGCGACAATTGGCCTGCAGGATGGCGGTCAGGGTGCAGGCATCGAGTGGTGCGGGCAAACCCAGCTCCCGCCAGGCGGCGTCGATCCTCATCAGCGTATCCGGAAGATCGGCCAGAGGATCTTCGGCGTCGAGAACGACGCTCAGCCTGTCCTCGGTTACGCGCAATTCGAGCCGGCGCTGGGGCTCAACGACGACGAGGGCGGTCTCTTCGGTGGTGTCGGGTTTCACAGGGGCGGACATGGCACGCTCCGGGTCGCAGTCGGGATGGACGGCCCATGGCCGGCCGAAGCTGGTCTTGAGGGATTATCGGCACATTGAACGGAAAATTTAACCCTATCACCGCACCAGGGAGACTCGGATCACCCGCAACCGAGGTCCGATGTCCAGGCGACAACAGTAGACTCCGGTGGCGACGCTGCGGCCTTCATCGTCCCGGCCCAACCAGCGGCGGCTGTGCTTGCCGGAGGGCAGGGGACCGTTCTGGAGGGTCCGCACACGGCGGCCGCGCAAATCGAAAACAGCCAGCTTGACCGTCCCGGCTCCCTCGGGAACGGTGAATGCGAATTCGGTGACGGGGTTGAAGGGGTTGGGAGAGCAGGTCAGTTCCAGGGGCGCGGTCCGCGGCACGCCGGAGGGCTGAACGGCGGAGACCGGCTCGCTTTCCTGTCCCGCCAGGTTGACGACCGTCAACTGGTAGTACCAGTCGCCGGGTTGGGCGTCGTAGTAGTCGTTGCTGATGCGAACGGTGAGCAGGGTTCCCGGCTGGATGGGGGTGTCCGGGTCGGGTGAGCGATAGATGGCGAAGTGGGAAAAGTCGCTCAGACCGGTGGGGTCCCAGGCGAGCTGGTGGCCGCCGCTCAGGTCGGGCAGGGCGCGAAAACCCGACGGCGCGGGCGGCTGCAGGTTGTTCACGGAGTAGCCGCTGTCCACCGGAGAATCGTAGAGCTTGCCGGCAGCGGTGCGGGCGCGCACGAAAAAAGCCGTCCAGGCCGCTCCGCCGGACGAGGAATCGGACAGGGTGGGCACCACCACCGAATACTGGGTTTCGGCGTCCGCGGGCAGGGACAGCAGGTAATCCCAGTTGCCTGGCGGATAGGCCTTGGCCCCGGTGTAGCGACGATACACCGAGTACTGGGTCACCGGGTCCGGGGCGCCCAGGGTGTCGTGCACGCTCGCGTTGAAGGCCACGCGAACCTGGCCGCCGGTGTCGCCCGGGATGTCGGTGATGGTCGTGATCTCGGCAGCCTGCAGGATGCGTTCGAAGGTGATGGTCAGATCGCGCAGAACCGGTCCGGGATAGGGGCCGGCCTGGACGAGGGTGGCCCGCCAGCGCAGGTCCGCGCCGGAGGTGGCGAAGGCTACGGGGATCCCGTCGTCGGGGACGGCCGTCCAGGTCGTGCCGCCGTTGTTGGAAAGGTCGAACCGGATCGAATCGGCGTAATCACTGACCAACCTCACGCTGGTGACATCGTCGCTGGAGGTGTTGATGTCGAGGGACCGGGCGATGTTGCGGGTCGTGTCCAGCCCCTGGGGATCGGCCAGGAAGGACTTCACCCCTTCGACCCCGTCGCAGAGCCAGGCCACGTCGCCGGCCAGGGCCGTGTGGTAGGCCTCGCCCAGGGTGTCGGAGCGTTCGAGCAGGATCGGCGCCGCCGGATTGGATACGTCCAGCAGGTACAGGCCTCCGGAACCGGCCGCTACGTAGAGGCTGTCCCCGGTGGCCACGGCGTGGCGGCACGTGCCGATGGTCGCGTAACTGCCCAGCTGGAGCGGGTTGGCCGGATCGGAGATGTCGACGATGATCACCCCGGCCGAGCCGGCGGCGAGATAGGCCCGGTCTCCGGAAACGGTCACGTCCAGCACGGTGCCGGTGGTGTGGAGGCGCGAAAGGAAAACGGGGGTGTCGGGCACGGTCAGATCCAGCATGGTCAGGCCCGAGTCCCCATCGGCGACGGCCAGCGCGCCGGCGGCCAACGCCACGCCCCGCGCCCAGTTTCCGGTGGCCACGCTCCGCACGAAGGCGGGGTTGTCCGGGGCGGTGATGTCGACCACCGCCACCCCGAGGTTGGATTGGGCCAGGTAGGCCAGGTTGCCGGACAGATCCACCGAAGTCGCGTACCCCGGCGTATCGACGTCCCCGCGTGCGGACAGGGCCAGGGGATCGCCGATGTCGATGATCTGCAGTCCGAGGGAACCCACCGCCAGGACGGCCAGGTTGCCGCTCAAGGCGATGTCCCGTGCCTGGTCGAGGGTGGCCAGGTTGAAGCCGAGGATCGGGGCGGCCGGGTCTGCGATGTCCAGGCTGGTCAGCCCACCGGTCCCGTCGGCCACGAAGAGGTAGCCGGTCGCGGCGGCGCAGGCGAAGGCGTTGCCGGTGGTGTTGTAGGTGCCGCTGAGGGCGAGCCCGAGGCTGGGCAGCCGCACTTCGCCGGCCAGAGTGTCCCATTGGGCGGTGGTCAGGGCGGAATCCCGCCAGGCGGTGGAGGAGAAATCCTCGAAGAAGACGGTGGTGGCGGCCTGCAGCCGGACCGCAGGCAGCAGGGCACACAGCAGGACCGGCAGAATCCAACTTCCTTTTTGCGCGGTAGGCATGACCGGTCCCCTCAGTCGGTTGATGATTGTCAGTATAGCTGCCTTTACGAGGGGGTCAACCGCTCCGGTCCTTGACGCAGCCCCGCCGACCCGGGTAGATTCACGGGCAGCAGATGACTCGCGGACGGTATGGCGGCATCTCGGGTCCGCGCCTTTTCCCCCCAGGAGGAATCATGAGCCAAGGGCATCCCAAGGGTCTATATGTGTGTTTCGGCGCCGAGATGTTCGAGCGCCTTTGCTATTACGGCATGCGGGGACTGTTGACCCTGTACCTGATCAAGGCCCTGATGATGGGGGATACGCGGGCCTTCGGGATCTACGGCGCCTACACCGCCATGGTCTACGCCGCTCCCGTGTGGGGCGGCAAGCTGGCCGACACCGTGCTGGGCTACCGCCGCGCCATCATGTTCGGCGGCATCGTCATGGCCATCGGCGAGTTCCTCATCCTGGGCGGCAGCGAGTTCTGGCTGTTCCTGGGTATGAGCGCCATCATCATCGGCAACGGCTACTTCAAGGCCAACATCTCCACCATCGTGGGCAAGCTCTACAAGGAAGGCGATCCCCTGCGGGATTCGGGCTTCACGATCTTCTACATGGGCATCAACGTGGGAGCCCTGCTGGCGACCCTGGTGGTGGCTCCCATCGGCGAGACCCACGGATACATGTGGGGCTTCGGGCTGGCCGGCGTGGGCATGATCGCCGGCGTGCTGCAGTTCTACTTCGGGCAGGGCAAGCTCCAGGGAGTGGGCGAACCCCCGAACATGGAATTCTACCGCAAGTGGAGCAAGGTGGTTTACGGCGGATCCCTGGCGGCCATTCCCCTTCTCTATGCCCTGATCACCAAGGGCCAGGACGTCGTGATCCTGGGCCAGGACCTGCTGTTCTGGATCCTCATGGGACTGCTGGTCTTCGTGTGCTTCAACCTGCTTCGCGCGGGCTTCACGAGCGGCAACGTCCAGCGTGACCGCATCATCGTCCTGATGATCCTGATGACCTTCAACGTGGTGTTCTGGGCCTTCTTCGAGCAGGCGGGGACCTCGTTGACCATGTTCGCCGACCGCAACGTGGACCGGGAGATCGGCAGTTATCTGATGCCCGCCAGTCAGACCCAGTTCTTCAACCCGGCGTTCATCATCATCTTCGGTTCGATCTTCTCGGTGATGTGGGTCAGCCTGTCCAAGATCGGCAAGAACCCCAACATCCCCCTGAAATTCGGACTGGGCATCGTGCAATTGGGGCTGGGATTTCTGATGTTGCTGGTCGGCAGCAAGTTCGCCGGACCCGACGATCGGGTGCCGCTTTTCTTCCTGGGGGTCATGTATCTGCTGCATACGACCGGAGAGTTGTTCCTGTCGCCCATCGGGCTGTCCATGGTCACCAAGCTGGCGCCCAAGCACATGACCGGGAGCGCCATGGGGGCGTGGTTCCTGAGCTTCGCGTTTTCCATGTACGTGGCGGCGCTGCTCGCCAAGTTCACCGGTGTCGACGATAGCGGGGTCGAGGCGGTCGTCCAGCTGAATCCCGCCGAGAGCCTGGCCAACTACATGCACGTGTTCGGCAACATCGGGCTGGTGGCCGTGGGGATCGGTGTGGGGCTGGTGCTGCTGTCCAAGCCCCTGAACAAGATGATGCACGGGATCACCTGAGAGCGGCGCATTTGGGGTGGTTCGCCGGCCACCGATGAGCTAATCTGCTCAGCGAGGCAGAATCGGGACGGTCGCCTTGGATATGGCGGCCGTTCTGTTTGAATGATCAGTTTCGATCTGGAGGCCATCATGGCAGAAGCCGCCGTTCCGAAGGGGCAACCCCGGGGGTTGAAAGCCCTGTTCATGACCGAGATGTGGGAGAGGCTCGGGTTCTACCTGATGCTCGGGATCCTGCTCCTCTACATCACCGACACCGAGCGCGGGGGATTGGGGTTTTCCACGCGCCGCGCCGCCGAGATCTACGGCACCTACATGGCCTTCGTGTACTTCACGCCCTTCATCGGCGGCATGATCGCCGATCGCTTCCTGGGCTTCCGGCGCGCGGTCTTCATCGGCGGCCTGCTCATGGCGGCGGGTTATTTCTCCTTGGGCGTGCGCACCCTTCCGACCTTCTATCTCGGACTGACGCTGCTGTGCTTGGGCAACGGGTTCTTCAAACCCAACATCTCGGCCATGGTGGGCAACCTCTACGCCCCGGATGATCCGCGCCGCGATGCGGGCTTCAACATCTTCTACATGGGCATCAACATCGGGGCCTCGCTTTCGGCCCTGCTGTCGGCGCCTTTGCGCAACCTTTGGTCCTTCAACATGGCTTTCAGCGCCGCGGGCGTGGGGCTGCTCATCGGCGTGACCGTGCTGCTGGTCAACTGGAAGAAGCTGGCCGCGGCCGACCGCCCCGCCGAACGCAGCGACGACGACATCTCGTTCAAGCAGGTGGTCATGACCATTCTGGTGCCGGCGTTCGGCTGCGGGGTGGTCGGCTACTTCGTCGGCAGCCGTCTGGGCTTCGTGACCAGCACCATCGGGCCGGTGACCTTCGCCTTCCTGGTGGGCATGCTGCCGGTGGTGGCCTATTTCGGTCTGCTGGTCAAGCGGGCCACGCCCGAGGAAAAGCCCGGCCTGGCCGCCCTGATCCCCGTCTACGTGGCCGGCGGCGCCTTCTTCATGGTCCTGCACCTCTCCGGCGGCCTGATGACGGTCTTCGCCGAACACAACACCGATCGCAGGGCCGAATGGATCCCGCAATGGGCCGATTTCTACGCCCAGAAGGCCATGCCCAGCTACTACGTCAATGCCGGCGGCGACTTGCCGCGGCCGGATGAGCGGGTGCTCGTGGACGTGGACCCGCGGGGCGAGGCCATGTTCGGCGCCCGGATGCTGTCCTCCGATCTGGTGGCGACCCTGAAGTCCCGGCCGGATTTCGAGGTGCTGGACGCCGCCCAGACCGACATCCCCGAGGACGAGAATTTCCTGACCTGCAAGGTGTACGCTTCCGACCAGGTCACCGTGAACACCGAGACCGACGCCCACGGCGCGGCCAACACGACGGTCAAGGTCACCGACGGCTCCGAACCCCAGGGAGAAGCCCTGGTGGTGCGCGACCTGGACGGCCAACGGATCCCGGTGCTGCTCGTCACCCCCGCCACACGCCAGGCGGTTTACGCCGGCCGTGACCCGGCCGTGCCGACCCTGGCCCCGGGCACCTACGTGCGGCTGGTCAACGCCGAAATGCTGACCGGCCTCTTGAACCCCGTCTTCGTGGTGCTGATGACCCCGGTGGTGGTGGGATTCTTCGGCTGGCTCGCCATGCGGGGCAGACCGATCACCACGGCGCGCAAGATCTTCCTGGGCATGCTGATCACCACCCTGGCCCTGATTGTGATGGCCTTCTGCGCCTACCTGGGTAAGAACGGTGCGGCCAAGACTTCCATGTTGTGGATGGTGATCTATTACCTGATCATCACCTGCGGCGAGCTGTGCCTGTCGCCCATGGGGCTGTCCCTGGTGACCAAGCTGTCCCCCAAGCGTCTGGTGGGTCTGATGATGGGCGGATGGTTCCTGGCCACGGCCATCGGCAACAAGTTGTCGGGGTTCATCAGCGGCCTGGAGCCGGGCACGACCATGTTCGTGATTCTGGCTGTGGCGATTCTGGGGGTTGCGGGCTTTATCTTCGCCATGCTGCCGCGTCTGGATGCGGCCATCAAGAAGTACGGAGCTTGATCCCGAAACCGATCACCCCGCCCGCGTCCGTGTGGGCTGATGGAAATAGAGAGGTGTCCCATGAAACGAGCTTTCGCCCTGTGGTCGGTGGCATTCGTCCTGACCGTGGCTTTTCTCGTCTGGCAGAAGATGTCCGGTCCGACCTATCCCGTGCGCGGGTCGTTCGAGCTGGGTGAGGTGGAGATTCCGGCCCGTTTGACCCGGAGCGGAATCACCGGAGAAGACATGGTGATCAAGGTCGATGTGGCCGAGGCGCTTCAAGCCGGCAAGACCGTGACCGGCAACGTGATCTGGCGCCGGTATCCCACCGACGATCCCTGGCAGACCCTGCCCATGGTCCCGCGGGACGATGATCTCCAGGCCGCTCTGCCCCACCAGCCCATGGCTGGCAAGCTGGAGTACCGCGTCGAGTTGTCGGACGGGACGGACACCAGCATCCTGCCGACGGGCGGGAGCCACGCCGTGGCCCGCTTCAAGGGCGGGGTTCCGGCGCTGGTGCTGATCTTCCACGTCAGCCTGCTGGTTCTGGGTTTCCTGTTCTCCACCGGCGCCGGCCTGGAGGGCCTGACGGGGGGGGCCGGCCTGCGTACACTGTCCCGCCTGGCCTTGGGGTGTCTCCTCGTCGGAGGGCTGATCCTCGGCCCGATCGTCCAGAAATATGCCTTCGACGCCTTCTGGACCGGCTGGCCCTTCGGGCAGGACTGGACCGACAACAAGCTGGCCGTGGGGGCGTTGTTGTGGTTGCTGGCGGTCTGGCGGACCAGGGAAGCGCTGCCGGGCCGACCGCGCGGGCGTTGGTTCGCGGTGGCGGCCATGGTGGGGATATTCGTGATCTTCGCCATTCCCCACAGCATTCACGGTTCGACCTACGACTATGCTACCGGCGAGCACATCCAGCGGATGTAGCCACCCGCTGGATGTGCCGTTCAGGGGGAGGCGAGGTGGTCGGCCAGGGGTTGGTAGTACTGGACCAGGGCCTGGGGATCGAAGTCTTCGCCCGTGGCCCGCATCAGCAGGATCTGCCAATCCACACCCGCTCCGGTGCGCAACAGACTCTCCAGGAAATCGGCCACCCGGGGATCGCCGCGGTAATCGGCGGTGTGGACGTCGGACTCGAGCAGGCGGGTGCAGATGTAGCGGTGGAGCTGATGGGCGATGGCCCACCCGAGCACGTCGTCCAGGGGATCCACGGCGGCGGTGTCGAGCCCGAAAGCCGCTGCGGGAAGGAACGGGTCGGCGCCTGCGCCCGCGGGAGGGGCCAACCGGGCATGCCGTGCCGCGGCTTCCCAGAAACGCGTGCCGATCACCGGGGCCGGGACCACGCCCCGGTTCACGCCGTCGAGCCAGTCCAGGTAGGCACCGGCGAATAGGGGGATGGCCAGCACGGGGCCGGCCACGGCCTGGCGCAGCAGATCCTCCAGGGGATCCGGTTTGTCCTGGGCGGCATGGGCCGCCAATTCGTACAGGTGGACCAGGCCGCGGCCCATGGCCCGGGACGGCGGACCGCGCAGCAGGGGCGGCAGATCGGAGCGGGCGCAGGCCAGGACGATATCGGAGTCGGCCAGCAGACCGGTGCACCGGGCGGCGGCATCCCCAGAGAGGGCAGGCGGCAACTGGATCGAAAAGGCGTGGTCCAGGTCCAGGCTGAACACGGTCGGGTTCCCGTCGGGGGACGGATCCGGCAGGGAATCGGTCAAGGATGCCGGCAGGGAGGGCAGGGCCAGTTTCTTGCGAAATGCCAGGGCATGCCGCCAAGCCGGCAAGGACTCCCGAGGGGGCTGTCCCAGGGCCGCCAGGGCCTTGTCCACCGAGCCCGGCCTGCCCTTGCCCAAAAGGTCACTGGACACGAGGTTCCGGCCGTTGTCGGGGCGGTCGGGGTCGATACGGCGCACCACTTCCTGGAACACCGATGCGTACAACGAGCTGTCCGCGGCGGCCAGGCGGTGCAGGGCACCCCGCCAGGTATCCAGGGTCAAGGACTGGTCGTCGGCCATGAGGTCCAGCCAGGAGGGATACCCTGCGGCCTGGGCGGCCAGGTTGCGCTGGCGGAACAGGATCGGCAGATCCTCCGCATCACTCAATGGGGTGCCCAACGATGCCCTTACCCGCGGGGCCAGAGCCTCGGGCCTCAGGCCGGCCAACCTCCGGGCCACACCCACCTGCCGGTACAGGTGATCCGGAAGCCCTGGTCGTTCGTGATACGCCTCCCAAGTCGCGATGGTCTCGTGGCGGCCGGCGTAGGACAGCAGAATTTCCGTGGCGGCAAGGATCTGGGAGGAGTCGATATCGGCTTTTCCCTGCGCCAGAAGCTGTCGCCGGACTTGGCGAGTGCGATACATTTCCTGGTAGTGCCGATTGTATTGCGTCAGGAATTCCTGGAGGGGCGCGGTATCGATGGGATCGGTGATCACCGCGGCGGAATCCGGGGCCGCCCCGTCCTGGGCAGCCTGCCGCAGGATGCCGTTGGGGTCGAACAAGGCGAAGAAGACCACCACCAGGATGGCTCCCGCACCGAACAGAATCAGACCGAGACGCATTTTCCCCGACATTCATTCCCGCCTGATGGAAGCATTCGTGAAATCCGAACGCCTGCCACTGTGCCACAGGGCGCCCGCAGTGGAAAGAACAGGTTTTTCGGCGATAATGATAAAAGGTCAAAAAATATATTGATGACATATGGAAAATCTGTTATCATATTGACAATCAGGGAGGAGATTCGGATCTCCTGCCCCAACAGGGAGGGTTACCATGAACCGCCCCATTCTGATTCTCGCACTCTTGCTGCTGCTGGTTCCCCTTGCCGCCCAGGCTGCTCACTACCAGGGAACCGACCCACTCCGCGCCAACGAACGGCCCGAGGACCTGACCGTCTTCCTTGCCCGCTTCTCATTCTTGACCTCGTTGGACAACGAGCACCAGATCCGGCTGATCACCGCGACCTGCGAGCAAAAGGTGGATGCCCTGCTGGCCGATCTGGCGGCCGCCCGCACCGAGCGTGAGGTGGGGGTCCTGATCCGCAAGATCCACCGGACCGAAACCGAGCGTGACATCGCGGTCCTGGAGATCTATATCCGCAACGCGGAGGTTTCCGGGGAATATTACCTGGCCCAGGCACTGAGGGATCGTGTGGCGCAGATCCGGAAGTTCGGACGCGCCCTGGACGTCGCCGCAGCGCCCTAGGCTCGGCCCCGACACGGGAGCCATCCGGACCGGTCCACCCGGTCGGGTGGCTCTCGATTTCATGGTTGTTCCTGTCCTCCCGCCGCAGTAGGCTTTCCCCCTCAGCCAGTTGGTGCCCCGGGTTTCTCCGTACCACCAAAAGCAACCGATGGCCGTCTCGAAAGGGGATCGCCTTGTCCACCCGCCCCGGTGATCAGCCGCCCGTTCCGCAATACACGCCATTCGTCCCCGCCGACAAGATCATGACCGAATTCACTCTGCGCGCGGTGCTGCTGGGTGTGGTCATGGCCGTTGTGCTGGGGGCCGCCAACGCCTACATCGGCCTGAAGGCCGGCTTGACCGTGGCGGCCACCTTTCCCGCCGCGGTGATCGGCATGGCCGCCCTGCGCATGCTGGGGGGTTCGATTCTCGAGGAGAACATGACCCGGACCATCGCGTCGGTGGGCGAAGCGCTGGTCGCCGGCGCCATCTTCACCATCCCGGCCTTCAAGATCGCCGGCGTGTGGGAGGAGTTCAACTACATCGAATCCACGGCCATCATGCTGGTCGGCGGCGTGCTGGGCGTGCTTTTCGTCGTGCTGCTGCGGCGCATCCTGGTGGAGGAATCCGGTCTGCCGTTTCCCGAAGCGGTGGCCTGCGGCGAGATCCACAAGGCCGGCCAGGAAGGGGGCGCCGGGGCGCGCATGGTGTTGCACAGCGGGCTGGTGGGCGCCCTGGTCCTGGCGCTGGGAGAATTCCAGATCATCCGCACCGGCTGGGAAGGGTTTCTGCGCTTCGGTCGCAGCGCGGTGAAGTTCATCGACCACGACAACGCCTTCTACACCCACGCGGGCCAGGGCGGACTGGCGCTGACCAGTCCGGGCATTTCCACGGCGCTGTTCGGCGTGGGTTACATCATCGGGCCCGAGCTGGCCGCCATCACGTTCTGCGGCGCCCTCTTCGCGTGGGGGCTGCTGGTGCCGCTGATCGTGTATCTGGATCCGTCCGGCCTGCACGGCCTGCTGGCCACCCACGGCAACCTGGTGACCGACGACATCGGCCTGGCCAAGCTGGTCTTCGCCAGTTACGTCAAACCCATCGCCGTCGGCGGCATGCTCGTCGGGGCGGTGTCCACGCTGTGGAAGATGAAGGATCAGCTCATCGGCGGCATCCGGCGCGCCTTCACGGACATCAGCCGGTCCGGCGGCGCCGGCGACGTTCCGCGCACCGGTCGGGACGTGGATTTCAAGACCATCTTCATCGGTGTGGGCGTGGGCATGATCGCCATGTTCTGCCTGTACTTCTACTTCATCCGCCACGGCGGACAGGGGGATATCTCGCTGGCGCGGCAGATTCTCGGCGCCCTCGTTTCGACCCTGGTCATGGGCTTCGCGGGCTTCATTTTCGCGGCCATCGCGGGCTACCTGGTGGGATTGATCGGCTCCTCCAACAACCCCATCTCGGGGCTGACCCTCTCGACCCTCATTGTGGCGGCCCTGCTGCTGCTGGTGGTCGGGGTCAAGGGCAATCCCGGGGTGACGGCGGTGCTCGGGGTCGCCGCGGTGGTGTGCTGCTCCTGCGGCGTGGCCGGCGACATGATGCAGGACCTCAAGGTGGGGCACATCCTGGGCGGCACCCCGCGCCTGATGGAGATCGGCGAGATGATCGGCGTGGTGGCCGCCGCCTCGGTGATGATCATCCCCATCATGATGCTGGACAAATACGGCGGGGGCATCGGCTCGGACGCCCTGCCGGCGCCCCAGGCGGGCTTGATGGCCATGCTGGCCAAGGGGATCGTGGGCGGCGACATGGCCTGGCCCCTGGTCATCGTGGGGGTGTTCTTCGGGCTGGCGCTGCTGCTGATCCGGGCCCCGGCGCCCATGCTGATCGCCGTGGGCATGTACCTGCCGTTCTATTCCACCGCGGCGATCTTCGTGGGCGGGCTGGCCAAGGTCATGACCGTGCGCCTGCGCAAACGGAAGAATTTCACGCCGCAGCAGGCCACCACGAGCGAGAACAAGGGCATTCTTCTGGCGAGCGGATTGGTGGCCGGCGAGGCCCTCATGGCCCTGGTCCTGACCGGCATCAAGGCCGCCCGACCGGCCGCCGGCAACACCCTGCCGTCCCTGGACCCCGGGATTCCCCTGGTGGCCACGGGGCTGGGACTGGCGGTGTTCGCCCTGCTCATGGTTTACATGATCACCACGCCGCTCAAGGGGATCGGCAAGAGCTGATCCGGGGCCGCCGGATCACTTGACCATGGTCAAGCGCTGGATGCGCACGGTTCCGGCCGCCTGCATCCGCACATAGTACACGCCGGCGGGAGCGACGCCTCCCCGCTGGTCTTCGCCCCGCCAGGTCACGGTATGGGTGCCTGAGCTGAAGTCCTGTCCGGAGATCAGGCTGCTGATCCGCCTGCCGCGCACGTCGAAGATGTCCAGGGTGACGCCGGCGGGCCCGGGCAGCTCGAAGCTGATGGTCGTGGAGGGGTTGAAGGGATTGGGCGCAGCCGCATTCAGGATTGGGCGTGCGGCCTGCACCGGATCCCCGGCACCCTGGTCATCCCACCCGCTGAGTTCCCAGCCCGCGGTCCGTCCCGCGACTGCGGCTCCGCCTGTCTTGCGGAACGTGAATTCCTCCCAGTCCGCGATTCGCGAGCCGGGCTTTTCCACCCGCAACCGGTAGACGTAGGTGCCCGCGGGGGCGCCGCTGGGCACGACCTGGGTCATGCCCACCCGCGTGTGGTAGGCGCCGGCGGCCAGGAGCCGGCCGGGATACGACCGCACGGGATAGACCACACCCGTGGGCAGGACGGCCTCGATGGTCACGTCGGCGGTGATGTCCTGGGCCGAGTTGTTCTCGATGATCACATCGAACTGGAAGGTCCCGCCGGCGGCGGGCAGGGAGATGGGGGCGGACCGGGGGGTGAGGGTGACCTCGATGTCGTCGGGCAGCAGGTCGTTGCGCAGGATCTGCAGTCCGTTCTCCTGCGTGGCGATGTAGACGTAATCGGCGTCGAAGTCGGGGGTCCGGGAGCGGTAGCCCAGTTCGTAGTAGCCGACCTCCACCGGAGCGGCGGGATCGCGCACGTCGAACATGCGCACGCCGCCCAGGTAGTCGGTCACGTAGGCGAATCCGCGGTCGAGCGAAACGTTGTGGGCGCGATCGACGGTCGGGGCCGACCCGACTTCCACCGGCGAGGCGGGGTTGCTGATGTCGATGACGCGCAGGCCGG
>PFVX01000079.1:132494-174539 GCA_002790835.1 bacterium CG_4_9_14_3_um_filter_65_15
TCGGCCACGAAGGCGAAATCGCCCTCGAGGGTGACGCCGCGGGAGCGGCCCGGGGTGTCGAAGAAACCGATTTCCACCGGCGCGCTGGGGTTGGAGGCATCGGCGATGCGCAGGCCGGCCGTGTCGTCGGCCACGTAGAGCAACCCGTCGCGCAGGGAGACGTCCCAGGCGTAGCCGGGAGAGTCGAAACCACCGGTGGCGACGGGCGCGGAGGGGTCGGAGATGTCGAAGGTCACGATGCCGTCGGAGCCGTCGGCCATGAAGGCGATGTCTCCGTCCAGGGCCAGGTCGTAGGCCCGATCGAGGGTGTTGACGTTGCCGGTCAAGGTCGGCTTGAACGGGTTGCCGACGTCCACGATGGTCAGGCCGCCGGAGTAGTCGGCCACGTAGGCGTAATCTCCGCGGACCTTCACGCCGGTGCCCCAGCCGGGGGTGTCGTACCACCCGATCTGGATCGGGGCTGTGGGGTCGCTGACGTCGAAGATGCGCAGGCCGTCGTAGTCGTCGGCCAGGTAGGCGACGTCGCCGCGCACGACCACTCCCTGGGCCCAGCTGCCGGCGTCGTAGAAGGCGGTTTCGACCATGTTGCCGGGGTCGGTCACGTCCAACACGCGCATCCCGTCGGAAAAGTCCGCCAGGTAGGCGTAGGTCCCGTCACAGGTCACATCGAAGGCGAAGCGGGCGGCGACGTAGACTCCCGTGACCACGGGGGAAGCCGGATTGGCGACATCGAGGATGCGCAGGTCGCCGTTGCTGTCCGCCAGGTAGGCCGTGTTGCCGACCACCGACACGCGTCGGGCCAGTCCGGGGGACTGGTAGAACCCGGTTTCGGTCGGGGTGGTGGGGTCGCTCACATCGATGATGCGCAACCCGCGGTTGTAGTCGGCGATGTAAGCGAAGCCGCCGGCGATTTCCACGCCCAGGGCGAAGCCGGGGGTGTCCAACGATCCGACCACCTGCGGCGACAGGGGGTTGGATGCGTCGACGACCTTCAGGCCGTTGTCCCCGTCGGCGAGATAGATCAGGCTGTCGGTGGCGAGGACGCCCATGGTGAAATCGGTGGTGGGTTCGAAGCTCACCTCGAAGGGAAGTCCGGGATCGGAGACGTCGATGATGCGCAGGCCGGCCTCGCCGTCGGCAACGTAGGCGAGGCTGCCGAGGACCGATACGTCCCGCGCGCGATCGGGGGTGTCGAAGACGCCGAACAGGGATGGGGCATGGGGGTCGGCGGCGTTGACGATGTACAGACCCGCCTGTCCGTCGGCGGCAAAAATCAGGTTTCCGCTGATGTCCAGGCCCATGATGGGCTCGGGCGTCAGCACGCGGCCGCCCAGGAGGGGATTTTCGGCGGTGGAGGAGTCGAGCACCTGGACATAGGCGCCGTTGGCGAAGGCAGCCAGGGGCCCCCGCCACGAGATGGCGCGGCTGGGACCGCCGCCCCAGGCCCCCATCCAGGTCATGTTCAGGCTGTCACCGGTCTGCTTGTCCGCAGCAGAAGTCGCCGAAAGGAGTTCGGGCGGGCGTACGGTCGCGTTCTCGGCCAGGGAGGCCACCGGAATCAACACCAGGGCCGCCGACAAGAAGACACAGAAATGCCGTATGAACTTCCGCCAAACCATCGCTGACCTCCGGAACCCGTAATCCCCCAGAAAATGACCCAATTTGGCCAATATCATAACAAAAAACAGGCCACTTGGTCAATTAATAATCCGGACAATTATTATAATCAATATCACTTGGGACACTATTGCGGGTTCTCGGCCTCGTCTGCCGCCACGAACTCCAGTTCCTTCACCTCGGGAATCAGCCCCGCCCGGTGGCCGCGGTCCAGCAGTTCCCGGATGGCGGCCCGGCCGCGGTCGCCGTAGTCCAGGGTCCAGTCGTTGACGTACATGCCCACGAACTCGTCGGCCAGCTCACCGCCCATGTCCCGCGCCCAGCCCAGGGCGTAGTCCAGGGCGGCTTGGCGGTTATCCAGGCTGTAGCGGATGCTGGCGGTGAGAATGTCGCTGATGCCCTTCATCTTGTCGCCGTGCTTCTTGTGGATGGCGTTGCCGCCCAGGGGCAGGGGCCAGTCCCGGTGGCCGGTGGTCTCCCACCACCACTGTCCGAGGTTGATGCATTCGGCCAACCCCGCGTCCCGGTAGGTGAGTTGACCTTCGTGGATGATCAATCCGGCGGGGAACTCGCCGCTCGCCACGCGGGGGATGATCTCGTCGAAGGGCACGACCGCAGCCTCGAACCGGCCGATGGCAAGGAGCAGTTCCAGGTACGCGGAGGTCATCTTGCCGGGTATGGCGATGGTGGTGTCGGCCAGGTCCTGCGGGGCGATCTTCTGCGGCGCGACCACCATGGGGCCGTAACCGAAACCCATGCTCGCTCCGGCCGGCAGCAGGGCGTACTTGTCCAACACGTAGGCGTAGGCGTGGATGCTGATGGCGGTGATGTCCAGTTCCCCGCGCGTGGCGCGCTCGTTGAGGGTCTGGATGTCCTCCATCACGTGCGTGAAGTGGTAGGGACCGGTGTCGATCTTGTCCTTGGCCAGGGCGTAGAACATGAAGGCGTCGTCGGGGTCGGGGCTGTGGCCCAGGGTCAATTCGATCCGGTCGGACATCGTGCTCTCCCGTTCACGCGGCTGGGGGCCGCGTGGCGGCTGGGGTTCATTTGGACTGGGAACGGCGACTGGCCACAAATAACAAGATCAAGGCGAAGAGGGCCAGCACCAAAACCAGACGCACCGGCACCCCGATACCCTGCCCGGAGCTTTCGGAGTCACCGGGTGTCGTCGTCGTCGCCGCCGAATCCTCTCCGGCGGCAAACAGGTTGCCTTTCGGCCCGGTCTGCGTGTCGGGGCCAGTCAGCCGCACGGAAAGGGTTCGCCCGGCGTCGACAGGCGGCCCGTGGTAGCGGGCATAGCCGGGGAAATCCGCCGACTGGGCCGGCTCCAGGCCGGCGCCCACGGCTTCCAGCCAATCGGGCGAAAGCAACAGGCTCCAGGATTCCAGGGGGAAGTTCAGGCCCACCGGCAGTTCCAGGTTCTCGGCCCAGGGGAGCTGGACAGTGACGCGGATGGTGTTCTTGCCCCAGGTCAGGGGAGCGGCCAGGAGCAGGCGATCGCTCCTGGCGGCGACGGCGATGGGGGTGGGTTCCGGACCGCGGGTGTAGGTGGCCTCGGGATTCGACGCTCCCGCCGGTATCGCCAGTTCCAGGGTCCGGTCATCGGCCAGGACGGTGCGCTGCGGTGAAGTGGCGTTGTTGAACTGGAGGAGATATTCCAAATCCAGGAGCTCTCCGCGCCGGTGAACGACGAGGTTCAAACCGGTCTGACTCACTCCCTGCAGATCATCGGTGGCGTCGAAAACGTTCACCGTCAGGGTGTCGCCGACCATCTTGCCGCCCCGATACTCGAACCAGTAGGGAACGTCCCGCCACCAGGCGGTCACGATGTAGTGGCCCGCGTCCTTCAGGGGCACCCCCTCCAGGGTGAAGGTCGAGCCGGACGGGTGTGTATCCAGGATCCTGTTGAGGCGGAAAGTCATGTAGTCGATGGTCAGACGGTCCACGGCGCCGGGACCCTGGGTCGTGGCGTTGAAGACCCGGAAGGTCACCGACGCGTCGAACCCGTCCCGGGTCTGGGCCCGGGCGCTGGCCGTCCAGGGTTCGGGGACCAGGCCGCAGATCATGGCGATTCCCAGCACCCATCCGAAGCGTCGCGCGAATTGGCATCTTCCGTGCATGTTCCCTCCTCTGGGGCGGCAAGCTGCCCGCTTGAGTTACCCCCGTTCTTCCGGTACATTCGCTGCCGAGTATAGGGGACTTGGGCTCCCATGCAATCTTTCCCTGCCACCAAAGGTGGATGGCAATGACGCCTCGTCTGATGGTTTCCCCGCTGTCTGGCATGATCCGTGCCCGGATTCTCGCCATATTCCTGCTGGGGGCGCTGATGCTGCCCTCGGCCGGCCGCGCCCAGTATCAATGGGAAACCCGCCATACCGAGGCCTTCACCCTGGAGCCGGCAGAGTCTTTCCAGTTCCGGGTCCCTTTTGCCGACATCCAGGTGCGCAGCTGGAAACTGGTGGTCGACGGGCAGAATCAGGTTTGCGATCTCAGCGTCCTGAGGGTCAAGGACGAATCCCTGCTCTACTTCCAGACCCACGAATCCCGGCACGAGGTGCTGATCCCCTGGGGAACGGGCGAAGAAGTCATCGTGGTGATCAACAACGGCCCCGCGAAGGCGACCTACACGGTGAAGTTCCTGGGGCCGCCCAGCGACCAGGTGCACGCAGCCTACAGTTTCCACGTCAACCGAGCCCTCGAGGATTTCGCCTCGGGCCGGCGGCTGGACGCCCAGGATCAGTGTCAGATCGCCCTGCGCCAGAACCCCCAGGACGCGGTGGCCAAGGTGCTGTTGGCCAGCTTCCTGCGCGAAGGGCGTTTCTACACGCGGGCCTCGGTGCTGGTGGAGGAGGCCCTGCTGGGCGACCTGCCCCGGGAAATGCGCCGGCTGGCCGAAGATCTGCAGTCCGAGCTGGTGGTCCTGCGGGCGCCCTTGGCGCCGGAAATCCAGCAGAGCATCGACAAGGTCGCCGAACTCATCAGCCAGAACGACGGCGAGCGGGCCGTGAAGATCTGCAACGAGGTGCTGGACAAGTCCGAGTTGCCTCTGCGCGCCAAGAGCCGCCTGCACCTGTTGCGGGGCCAGTCCCTGGATCTGCAGGAGCGGGATTTCGAGGCGGTCGACGCCTTCACAACGGCCCTGGGTCTGGCCCGCAGCAAGGCCGAGGAAGCGGTGATCTATTTTCACATGGGCCGTTTGTACAGCAAGATGGGCAATTCCGCCCAGGCCCGCGGCGCGTTCACCATGGCCCTGCAATCGGGTCTGCCCAGCGGCCTGGAGTTGCAGGCGCGGGAGAATCTCCAGGCCATCGAAAGCCATCCCGACAATTGAGACACCGTAGCGACCGGGAGCAGCGAGCGTGAAACTGCAGCGAGACTGTTTTCACTTCCGGGGGCACGTGCCCTGCCGGCCCCACAAGGAGAAGGGCGTCCATTGCGAGGGCTGCCCCGATTTCCGTCCGCGGGCCGGACGCATCCTGATCGTCAAGCTGGGAGCGGCCGGTGACGTGATCCGCACCACGCCGCTGTTGCACGTCCTCAAGCGGGATTATCCCGACCACATCCTGACCTGGGTGACCGACTTCCCGGACCTGCTGCCCGACTCGGTGGACGATCCGGCCCGCCTGGATACCCCCACCGAATTGTGGCTGCGCCACACCCCGTTCGACCTGGTGATCAACCTGGACAAGGACCGGCAGGCCTGCGCCCTGGCGGCATCCGTCCAGGCCGGCCGTCGTTGGGGGTTCACCCTGGGGGATGACGGGATGTGCCGGCCGGTGACCGAAGGGGTGACCCCGCAGCAGGCGGCCGCCGCGCAGGCCAAGTTCCACACCGGCCTGTTCGACGACGTGAACCAAGCCTGCACCCTGAGCTATCCCCAGGAGATCTTCGCCATCTGCGGCTACGAGTTCGCAGGCCAGGAGTACATCCTGGATCGGCCGCAGCCGGCGCCCCATTTCGATCTGCCCGAGGGAACCCTGGTGGGCCTGAACACCGGCTGCGGCGGGCGCTGGACCAGCCGCCTGTGGCCCGAAGACCACTGGGCGGCTCTGGCCAGCGGGCTGCAGGACGCCGGGCTCGTGCCGGTGCTGCTCGGCGGCCCGGACGAGGACGCCCGCAACCGGAGGTTGAGCGCGGCAACCGGCGCCGTCTATCCGGGACATTTCGACCTGCGCACCTTCCTCGGGCTGATGGATCGCTGCGAGATCGTGGTGACGGCCGTAACCATGGCCATGCACATCGCCCTGGGGCTGGGCAAGAAGCTGGTCCTGTTCAACAACATCTTCAATCCCCGTGAGTTCGAGCTGTACGGTCGCGGCCGGATCCTGGCGCCCGACAGCCCCTGCACCTGCTTCTTCCAACCGCGCTGCCGGCGCAAGGACTTTTGCCTGGAGACGCTGCGGCCCGAGGCCGCCCTGGCCGCCGTGATCGAGTTGGCGGACCGGACATGAAGCTGGCGTTCCTGGGACCGGCGCCGCCGTTCCGGGGAGGGATCGTCACCTACTACGGTCTGCTGGCACGCGCTCTCGAGCAGGCGGGGCACCAGGTGTATTGGGCGTCGTTCGCAGCCCAGTATCCGGGCTTCCTCTTCCCGGGTACGACCCAGGAGGGGGAGACCGCGCCCTGGCTGGATCACCCCAACACCCCCCGCTTCGTTCCCTGGTCGCCCTGGAGCTGGTGGCGCGCCGCGCGCGACATCGAGGCCGCGGGCGTCGAGGCGGTGGTCATCAAGTACTGGCTCCCCTTCTTCGCGCCGGGGTTCTGGGGGGTCACCCGCCGGCTGCGGGCCAAGGGCGTGCGGGTCGTCTACCTGCTGGACAACGTCATCCCCCACGAGAAGTATCCCCTCGGACAGTTCCTGACCCGCAAGGCCCTGGGCACCGGGCACGGGTTCATCGCCCAGAGCGGCCAGGTGCGCGCGGATCTGTTCTCCGTGTTGCCGGATACGGACCCGCAGGCGGTGCGCGACGTGCCCCATCCGGTCTATGATTTCGGAGCGCCGGGGCGACCGCGCAAGACCCGCCAGGAGGCCCGACGGGACCTGGGACTGGATCCCGACCGGCGCGTGGTGCTGTTTTTCGGTTTCATCAAACCCTACAAGGGCGTCGTTCATCTGATCGACGCGGCCGGTCCGTTGCGGGCGGAATTCGGCGACGAGTTGCAGGTGCTCATCGTCGGCGACATCTACGGGGGCCGTCAGCCGTACCTGGACCGGATCGCCGCCTCCGCAGGGAAGGACATCGTCACCCTGGTCGAGGGTTTCGTGCCGGACGAAACGGTGGAAGACTACTTCGTCGCGGCCGACCTGGTGGTCTTGCCCTACGTTTCGGCTACCCAGAGCGGCATCGTGCAGATCGCCTACCATTACGACCGGCCGGTGGTGACCACGCGGGTGGGCGGGCTGCCCGAAGTGGTCCGCGAAGGGGAGACGGGATTCCTGGTTCCGCCGGAGGATTCCGGCGCCCTGGCCGATGCGATCACCCGGTTCTTCCGCGAGGACAAGGCGGACGAGTTCGCCGCCGCGGTGGCCCGGGAAAAGAAGAAGTATTCCTGGGAGTCCATGGTGGAGGCCATCGTGGAGCTGGCCCAGGGCCCAAAGAGGTGAAGTGATGGGGTCGGTTTTGCACAGGACGCGAACGGGGTTGGAAGAGCTGCTGGCGCAGGGGTGCGACGGTCTGCGCGGCCGGCGGGCGGGTTTGCTCGTGCATCCGGCTTCGGTCGACGGATCCCTGCGCCCGACCGCCGAACTTCTGCACGACCATCCGCGGGTCGACCTGCGGGTCCTTTTCGGACCGCAGCACGGCATCAACGGCGAGACCCAGGACAACATGATCGAGTGGGAGGGATTCCGGGATCCGGTGACGGGCCTGCCGATCCATTCCCTCTACGGGCAGCAGCGCAAACCGACCGAGGCCATGCTGGCCGACATCGACGTGCTGGTCGTCGATCTGCAGGACGTCGGCGCCCGGTACTACACCTTCATCTGGACCATGCTCCTGTGCCTGGAAGCCTGCGCCGAGAGCGGTCGGCAGATGGTGGTGCTGGATCGCCCCAATCCCCTGGGAGGGCTCGCCCGGGAGGGCGCCCTGCCCGAGCCCGGCTACGAATCCTTCGTCGGCCTGGCGCCGCTGCCCATGCGGCACGGCCTGACCATGGGCGAGTTGGCCCGGATGTGGAACGACCAGCGCGGCCTGGGCGTCGATCTGGAGGTGGTGGCCATGCAGGGCTGGGAACGGTCCATGGTTTTCGACGCCACCGGGCTGCCCTGGGTCCTGCCCTCGCCCAACATGCCCACCCTGGAAACCGCCTGGGTCTACCCCGGCGGGTGTCTGCTGGAAGGCACCAACCTGAGCGAGGGGCGCGGCACCACGCGGCCCTTCGAGATCCTGGGCGCTCCCTTCATCGACCCCCACGCCTTGGTGAGCAGGATGGCCGCATTCGGGTTGCCCGGTTTCACCCTGCGGCCTCTGTCCTTTCAGCCCACCTTCCACAAGTTCGCCGGCCGGGTCTGCGGTGGGGTGCAGGTCCACGTCACCGACCGCGGCACCTTCGGTCCGGTGGCCACCTTTCTGGCGCTGTTGATGGCGATCCGGGAGCTGTACCCCGAGGATTTCGCCTGGCGCGAGCCGCCCTACGAATACGAGGTCGAAAAGCTGCCCATCGACATCCTGGCCGGAGGTCCGTGGCTGCGCCGCGCGGTGGACGGCGCCGATCCCCTGGCCGAGGTGATCGCGCGCTGGACTCCCGAACTGACGAGCTTCGACGAGGAAGCCGCCCGGTACCGGATCTATGGGTGACCGCCTGCGGGGCATGGTTCTGGCGGCGGGTTACGGCACGCGCCTGGCCCCCCTGACCGACCACGTCCCCAAACCCCTGCTCATGGTCCACGGCGCGACCCTCCTGGATCGGGCCATCGCCTCTCTTGCCCGGGCGGGGTGTGGGGCCGTGGCCGTCAACACCCACCACCGTGGGACAATGCTGGCCCGTCACCTGGAAGGGGCGTCCCCGCCGGTGACGGTTCGGGTTTTTCCCGAAGCGGAAATCCTGGGCACCGGCGGCGCGCTGGACGGCGCGCGCGCCTTCCTGGCCGAGGCCGACGCCTTCTGCATCCACAACGCGGACGTGTTGTTCACCGGGTCCTTGGACGACGTGGTGCGGGGCCATGGGCAACACCGGGCAGTGGCCACCCTTCTGGTGACCGATTGGCCAGAGGTTAACTCCGTGGTCCTGGCCTCGGATGGTGAGGTGTTGTCCCTGCGGGGCAAGGGCGATGGTCGCCGCCTGACCTACACCGGAATCGGGATCTTCTCCCGGGCGATCCTGGACGAGGTTCCGACGGGATTTTCCTCCCTGGCGGACATTCTGGAACGGTGCCTGCAGGAGTTGCCGGGCAGCGTGCGGGCTGTGGTGACCGAGGCGCCGTGGTCCGACCTGGGCACGCCCGGCCGCTATCTGAAGGCCGTGGACGACCGGGGAGAAGGCAGCGGTGCCCTGCGCGTGGAACCTCTGCTCGGCCAGGGCTCGGATCGGCGGTTCTGGCGCCTTGCGGCCGGCGACTGGAGCGCGGTGGCCATGCGCGATGTGCCCGGCAGCGAGGAGTTCTCCCGCCAGATCTCCATCGGAAGGCGACTTCACGCCGCCGGTCTGGGTGCAGCCGAAATCCTGGCGGTGGACTTGTCCGAGCAAACCGTGGTCATGGAAGACCTCGGCCGGCGGGACCTGTGGTCGGTTGCCGCCGAACTGGGCACCGATCCCGGACCGTGGTGCGAGCTCTACGCGCCGGTTGTGGACCACCTGTTGACCCTCCAGTTCGCCGGAAACAAAACCCTGCGGGACCTGAGCGAAGCGTGGGATCGCAGCCTGGATCAGGATGCCCTGCGCTGGGAGACCGACTACTTCCGCACGCGCTTCCTGGTGGGGCATCTGGGATGGGCCGAGGCGGATCTGGCGGACCTGGATCCCGAGTTTGCGGCCCTGGCAAGGTCGGTGGCCGCCCAGCCGCAGGTTCTCATCCATCGGGATTTCCAGTCCCGCAACATCCTGCTCCCGGGCGGCCGGGTGCGCCTGGTGGACGTCCAGGGCATGCGGTCCGGTCCCCTGCTCTACGACCTGGCCTCCCTGCTGTGGGATCCCTACGTGTCCTTGCCGGTCGCAGCGAGGCAGCGGTTGCGCGAGCGCTTCGCCGGCGGGTTGGGTGTAGGCTGCGCCGATCCCGGGGCGGTGCGGACCATGTTCCTGGCCGCGTCCCTGCAGCGGCTGATGCAGGTCCTGGGCGCGTTCGGTTTCCTGGGGCACGTCAAGGGCAAGACCGAATACCTGGCGCACATTCCGCGTGCGGTGGCCAACCTGAAACTGGCGCTGGCGCAGCTCGGGACCGATCATGGGTGCGCTTCAAACGGGCCGGGACCCTTGCCCCGGTTGACGACGTTGGTTGACAGGGCGGCGGCGCTTTGCCCCTGCGAGGAGACGGATGATTAACCACACCGATTCGCTCTTTCCCCGGAGCAGCGGAATTCTGTTGCACCCCACCAGCCTGCCCGGCCTCGACGGGGTGGGAGACCTGGGGGAGCAGGCCTTCGCCTTCGTGGACTGGTTGGCAGCGCACCGGCAAACCTGGTGGCAGGTGCTGCCGCTGGGTCCGACCAGCTTCGGGGACTCGCCCTACCAGACCCTGTCGGCGATGGCGGGCAACCCTCTGCTGGTCAGCCTCGAAATCCTGTGCCGGGATGGGTGGCTGGCCGACTCCGATCTGGAAGGCCGGCCGGATTTTCCCTCCGACCGGGTCGATTTCGGCGCGGCCATCACCTGGAAACAGAGTCGCCTGGAGCGGGCGTGGGCGGTCTTCGTCCAGCGCGCCGACACCGCCAGGTGGGAGGAATTCTCGCAGTGGTGCGCGGGTCAGACCGCCTGGCTTGACGATTTCGCCCTCTTCATGGCCCTCAAGTTGCGCCACGAAGGTCGACCCTGGCCCGAATGGCCGGCGCCCCTGGTGCGGCGCGAACCCGCTGCCCTGGCCGCGGCCAAGGCCGAACTGGCTTCCGACCTGGACTACCACCGCTTCTGCCAGTGGCATTTCCACCGCCAGTGGCAGGCCCTGCGCGCACATGCCCGTGAGCGCGGTGTCCGCCTGATCGGGGATTTGCCCATTTTCGTCGCCCACGACAGCAGCGACGTGTGGGCTCGCCAGGAACTCTTCCAACTCGACGCGAAGGGGCAGCCCACGGTGGTGGCCGGGGTTCCGCCGGACTACTTCAGCAAGACCGGCCAGCTCTGGGGCAATCCGCTCTACGATTGGCCGGCCGCCGCCGCCGAGGATCACGCCTGGTGGCGGGCCCGGCTGCGGGCCGTTCTGGAAATGGTGGACGTGGTTCGGCTGGACCACTTCCGGGGCTTCGAGGCCTATTGGGAAGTGGCGGCCACCGCCAAGACCGCCGAAAAGGGGCGCTGGGTGCCCGGCCCCGGCGCGACATTTTTCCGGAGCCTCGAGCAGGATCTGGGCTCCCCGCTGCCGCTGATCGCCGAGGATCTGGGCGTGATCACTCCGGCGGTGGACGACCTGCGCCGCGAATTCGGCTTGCCGGGCATGAAGGTGCTGCAGTTCGCTTGGAGCGGGCCGGACAACCTCTTTCTGCCCCACGAACACGAGTCCGATGCGGTCGTCTACACCGGCACCCACGACAACGACCCGGTGCTGGGCTGGTGGGAGCACCTGACCGACAAGAGGACCCGGGACCTCGTGGCCGCCTACGCCGGCTGCAAGGTGGCCGAACCCAATTGGACGCTGATCCGCCTGGGCATGGGGTCGGTGGCCCACACCTTCATCGCCCCCCTGCAGGATGTGCTGGGGTTGGGGCGCGAGGGTCGCATGAACCTGCCGGGGGCCGGGACGGGTAACTGGAACTGGCGCCTGCAACCGGGCTGGCGGGGCTGGGCCGACGGCGAGCGCCTGGCCCAAATGACGTGGTTGTTCCGGCGCGGACCGGACCAGAAATCACCCCGGCGCGAGGATCCCGAACCTCCCGCGGCGGGTTTCGCGCCATGATCGGTCGCCGCCTTCCCCGCGGGGATTTCCTGATGCTGCTGATGGCGACCCTGAGCTTCGGCGCCGTCTCCGGCATCTTCACCAGCACCTTGAACAACTACCTGTCGGACGTGCACCTGTTCACCGCCGAGAACCGCGGTTGGCTGGAATTTCCGCGCGAGTTGCCGGGCTTTTTGATATTCGCGGTGATGGGGATGTTGCTGCTGCGGTTGCGGGAAAGCCGCATCGCGGCGGTGGCCATGGTCCTGACCGCAGCCGGGGCCCTGGGACTGGGTTTCCTGGCCCGCGGGACCACGGTGCTGGTGCTGAGCATCGTGGTGTGGTCCCTGGGCGACCACATCATCTTCGCGGTGGAGGGTCCGCTGGGGCTGAAGTTGGCCACTCGGGGCGGCGAGGGCCGACGCCTGGGCCAGCTGGGCGGGGCGCGCAACCTGGGCACCATCGTCGGGGTTTCGCTGGTGTGGGTCCTGGCTCACTTCTGGGGCGACCGCTACGAGATTTTCTACCTGCTGGGGGCGATGTTCGCCGTCATCACGGGGGTCTTCTACCTGCAGCTTCATCTGGGGCATCAGGATCCCCCATCGCGCAAGATGGTTTTCCACCGGGAGTACCGGCTTTTTTACGCCATCAGCGCCCTGTTCGGCATCCGCAAGCAGATCTTCCTGGTCTTCGGCTCCTGGGTGCTGGTTTCGTTGCACCAGGTCCCGGTGTCCACCATGGCGCTGCTGTACTTCATCGCGTCGGTGCTGGGGGTGGTCATGCGGCCGCTCCTTGGCGATGTGATCGACTGGGTGGGGGAGCGCATCGTGCTGGCCGCCGACGAGGTGCTGCTGCTGCTGGTGTGTCTGATCTACGCCTTCGCCTCGGCCCTGCTGCCGGCACCCTACGACCTGTGGCTGCTCTACGGGGCCTACGTGCTGGATATCGTCCTGTTCGCCCTGCGCGTGGCGCGCACAACCTATCTGAAGAAGATCGCGCGGGATCCTGCGGACATCACTCCCACGATCTCCCTGGGCATCACCATCGATCACGCGGTGGCCATGACCCTGCCGGTCTTGTCGGGGTGGATCTGGGACCGCTTCGGTTTCCAGTATGTTTTCCTGATGGCCGGGGCGGTGGCGGTGGCGGGCTTCTTCATCTGCCTGCGCATCCGGATTCCGGAATCGCCGCACGATGATATTGCTATCTCATGAGCAATGGTATTATCATTCCGGTAGGCAGGGGAAGAAAGGTCGAGCGATCATGACACGCCATTTGGCGGGTATTTTCCTTTTGAGCGCCGTTCTGATGGTGGCCGGTTGCGGCACCACGGACCAGACGACCTTGCCGGAGGACACCAACCCCTTCGCGGCCGCCGCCATCGGCACGGACTCCACCCTGGAGGTGGTGTCCTGGAACGTGGAGTCGTTCCCCAAGAACGGCCAGACCACGGTGGAGGACCTGGCGCAGGCTGTGGAAGCCCTGGACGCCGACATCGTCGCCCTGCAGGAGATCAAGGACGCCGCCCAGTTCAAGGCTCTCGATGCGACCCTGACCGGATACCAAGGTTTTCGCGCCGGCAGCGCCGGCTACGACATCAACCTGGCCTACCTCTACAAGACCGACGGCCTGCTGACGGTCGAATCCATCTACGAAATCCTGACCCGCGAGAGCGATTTGCCCCGCTCGCCCCTGGTGCTGCAGGGGACGTTCGGCGACGCCCCGTTCGTGGTCATCGACAACCATTACAAGTGCTGCGGAAACAACCAGATCGATCTGACCGATTCCTGGGACGAGGAGACCCGGCGCCTCAACGCGAACCTGGCCTTGCAGGCCTACATCGAGGAAAACTTCGCCGGGATGAGCGTGATCATGGTCGGGGATTTCAACGACGAGCTGACCGATGGGGAGTCGAACAACGTCTTCCAGAACTTCATCAGTGACCCGGAGCGCTATCGTTTTGCCGATATGTCCATCGCCCAAGGGCCGTCCAGCGGGTGGTCCTATCCTTCCTGGCCCAGCCACCTGGATCACGTCCTGGTGACAGCGCCTCTCTTTTTAGCCCTCGACAAAACGGGAAGCGACGTCCGGGTTGTTCGGCTCGATAACTATTTCAGCAGCGGTTGGTCGGCTTACGACAAGAATATCAGTGACCATTTGCCGATCTTTATCCGCGTTACGCCATAGTGTTACGATAATTTTATAACAAATTTTAATGTTGACACTCATTACTGATTAAAGGTACGGTCTCTGCCTCGCATGACGGGGGCTCGCCTCCGCCCGACCTTGTTTCCATACATGGGAGGACCGTCAGAATGAAGCACATCACCCGCTTCGGCATCTTCATGACCTTGGCCGTATTGTTGACTGGAATGCTCCTGATCCAGGGGTGCTCCGATTCCGATGTCGCGCCAACATCACCCAACACCGATCAGGCCTTGCGCACCACGGGCGCCCTCAACCCGGCCGTGCGCGAAGTCATGGCCATCCAGGAGCGGAACACCACCGCCCTGATGGCCACCCAGGACGTCATCGGCACGGCTACGACCATTGATGAAAACGGAAATCCCGCCATTCTGCTCCTGGTCACCTCCGAGAAGGCCATGGGCGCCATGCCGGCCGATATCGACGGCGTTCCGGTGAAGATCCTGCTGACCGATCCCATCGTTGCCATGAAGGGCAAGCCCGGCGGCGGCGGGGGCGGCGGCGGCAGCGTTGACCACAAGGCCTTGCAGACTCCTCCCATCCAGATGGGCACCTCCGGCGGCTGGCACTATGACCTGGCCAACGGCTACTGCTGCGGCGGCACCCTGGGTTCCCTGATCCAGGTGGGCGGCCAGCTGCGGATCCTGAGCAACTACCACGTGTTCGAAGCCGACATCGTCAACGGCGGCAACGGTCGCAAGGCCACCACAGGTGATCCCATCGTCCAGCCCGGCCTGATCGACATCGGCTGCAACGCCGCCAGCGGCCAGGACGTGGCGACCCTCGTGGTCAGCCATTCCATTCCCAACAACAACGTCGACTGCTCCACCGCGACCATCATCAGCGGCATGGTCGACCCCAGCGGCGCCATCCTGGAGATCGGCACCCTGTCGAGCCAGACCGTGGCCGCCTATGTGGGCCAAAACGTCAAGAAGAGCGGCCGGACCACGGGCCTGACCCGCAGCAGCGTCTCGGGCCTGAACGCCACCGTCAGCGTGTCCTACGAGGACGAGTGCGCCGGCTCGACGGCCTTCACCAAGACCTACACCGGACAGATCGTCATCGACAACAAGGGCAGCAAGTTCCTGGCCGGCGGCGATTCCGGTTCGCTGATGGTCGAGGATGCGACGAGCAATCCCCGTGCGGTGGGCCTGTTGTTCGCCGGTTCCCGGTCGGCGGCCATCGCCAACCCCATCGACGAGGTGCTGAGCTTCCTGGGCGCTTCCATGGTGGGCAACTGATCCGCTTCGCCTGAAGTGAATCGTGCGGCCGGCGTTCCAGGGTGGCGCCGGCCGTTTCTTTCGGGAGGGAATATAGAGATGAGCAGGAGAACTTGGGTGCCGGTGGTATGCTTGCTTTTCCTGATGGTCGCCGTCGCCGGCTGTCGCTCACCCCAACAAGGAGACGAGGGCGTGGCCCATCCGACCCGGGATATCAGCGCCGTTCTGAAGGATCATGCCGCCGGCTGGATGCAGATCCCCGGTGTGACCATGGTTGCGGAGGGACAAACCGAAACCGGCGCACCTTGCCTGAGGATCTACGTGCTGGAACTGACTCCCCAATTGCGCGGCCGGTTGCCGGATGCGGTGGAGGGCTACCCCGTGGAAATCGAGGAAAGCGGGGAGATCAAACCCCTGGGCGCGGGGGGCTAGCTACCATGCCATTTCGGTATCGGCGAAGTATTTGTGCAGGTCCTTCCGGGCGACCAGGTTGATGGCGTCGGACCACACATCCACGGAGTTGTGATCGTCGGTCAGGACCCGGCCCCGGCCCGGCGTAGGGCCGAAGCGGTTGGCCCAGGCGTGGACCAGATCGTATTGACCGCTCCAGCGGGACCCGGGTTGCCCCAGCTCGCGGCCCAGTTCCAGGGTCCGGTCGGCGGCCAGCAGCACCAGGTTTCCCAGCTTGTCGGGAGGTTCCACCATGGGCAGCACCTGCACGTGCGGGAAGACCGACTGCAGGGTGGCGGCCAACGATTCGATCAGCGGGTGGTGCCAGCCCACGGCCTCGGCGTTCATGGCGAACAAACCCTCGGGTTTGAGCCGCGAGCGGACAAGATCGAACACTTCCCGAGTTACCAGATGAAAGGGTATGGAACTGCCGCCGAAGGCATCCATGACGATCAGATCGTAGGTTCCCGGGTCCTGCTCCTCGAGGAAGCGCCGGCCGTCCGCCAGATAAACGGTTGCTTCGTCTGCTTTCAATCCGAACCAGCGCACCGCATACCGGGCCACCACCGGATCGATCTCCACCGCGTCGACCCGCCATCCGGCCTTGGCGTATGACTTGGCCACCGAACCCCCGCCCAGCCCCACCAGCAGCATCCGTCCCGGTTGGGGCAGGAATTCCCTGCCGATCTGCAACACGTTCACATAGGGAAAATCGGAGGCGAAAGTCGTCGGGTCGACCATGGTGTGGGAGGACCCGTCGATGAGCATGAAGCGCATGCCCTTGTGGTCCAGCACGCGGATCTCACCGTAGGGGCTGGGGGTGACGGCGAGGAGCCCCTGCTGTGGTGCGGGTTGGGGTCTTGAAGCGCCGGCCAGACCCAGGGCCACGAAAGCGGGGACCGCCAGCAGCGCCAGGGATTTCGTGCGGGTGCGGACCACCAGCGCCAGGCCCATGCCCAGCAGCATGGCCCCGGTGGCGACCAGGAGCCGACGAACGCCCAGGATCGGAATGAGCCAGAATCCCGTGGCCACGGCGGCGAATACGCTGGCGAGAGTGGAAACGGCGAACAGGTTGCCCGCGGCCCGGCCCACCTGGTCCAGGCGGGCGGTGTTCAGGCGGACCGCGAAGGGGGTGACCATGCCCAGCACCAAAAGGGGCGGGAACATCAGCACCATCGCCCCGGCCAGGGAACCGGCCCGCAAGCCGAGGCCGGCGACCAGGGTGATGACGGGGCGTTGGATCAGCGGCAGGAGCAGGGTCAAGGCGCCGCCGGTCAGGAACAGGGCGGCGAACCTGGTGGGTGCCGGGTCCGCGTCGGCCCAGCGGCCGCCCAGGGCGTAGCCGCAACTCAGGGCCGCCAGGGTGACGCCGATCAGGGCCGACCACACCGTCAGGCTGACCCCGAAGTAGGGGCCCAGCAGCCTTGCGCCGAGGATCTCGATGATGAGGACCGCCGCGCCGCTGACGACCACCGCGCTGTAGAGAAGGATCTTGGACATGCAGAAACTCCACCGTTGAACGAGGTACGGTATCCTTTCGGCCATCCTAACATGTTGGTGAAGCAGGGCCAAGTGGTCGAGCCGAGGAGTGGCCTAGCCGAGGAGTGGCCTAGCCGAGGAATTCCTCGTAGATCTCCGCGTTGAATCCCACGAGCACGGTCTTGCCGCGCACCACCGTCGGCGCGCGCAGATTGCCGGTGGTGCCGAGCATGGCTGCCAGCATCTCGTCCTCTGAAGGCTTGTCCTGCTTGCGATCGAACGTCGTGACCTTCTTGCCCTTCATCACGACGATCCTGCTGGCGCTCTTGATGAGCTCGCGGGCTTTTTCGGCGCCGAGCTTCTTGGCGGCGCTCGTCTCTTCCTTCACGTCCACGTCATGCTGCGCAAGGAACCCCTGCGACCGGGTGCAGCTCGTTCAGCCCTTGCGGTGGTAGTACCAGTCGGCGCACTTGGCCATGGTGGGATCTCCTCGAGTAGCGGGAAATCAGCCCGTCTCTCCCCACGGGGCGGACAGGTTGAGCGTCTGTAACTTGGTTTCGAATTCCCGGCGTTCGCGGTTGCGCAACAAGCCGCCGCGCTTGGACGGCTTCAGCCAGCCGGCCTCGCGGGCCACGGCCAGGGCCTGCTCATGGTCGCCGGCTCCCATGGCGGCCAGAACCGCCGCCTCGATGCGCGAAAAGCCCAAGGCGCCCATCCGATAATCCTCGAAGGCTTCCCAGGTCAACGGCACCCAGCGGGCGACGATCTCCCGACCGATCACCGCGGCGTAGGCGCGGATCTCCTGCTGGGCGTGTGCGTCCATGCGCAGGGCCAGGAAGTGCAGCAGGTTGTGCAGATCCATCTTCCAGTAGGCTTCGGTGTAGGTGCACAGGGGCAAGTCCTTGCGGGCCTGTTCGCGGGCGATCCCGGCTTCCAGGCGGCGGTTGTAGACGGCCCGGGCCTGGTCCTGCAATTCCGCTTCGGCCCGCGAAAGTTCGGCGCCGAGATCCGCAGAGGCCGTGCCGTCGCTGCCCTGCTTGTTGTCCACCGCCTGCATGCGCCACTGGTCGGGCGCGGTGCGTTGGGCGGCGTCGATGGCCACGGAGTAGCGCGTGCTCGTCTCGTTCACCGAGGCGGTCCGGTGT
Organism: bacterium CG_4_9_14_3_um_filter_65_15; assembly: GCA_002790835.1. Classification (GTDB taxonomy): domain Bacteria; phylum Krumholzibacteriota; class Krumholzibacteriia; order LZORAL124-64-63; family LZORAL124-64-63; genus JAHJTW01. The sequence goes on from PFVX01000079.1 coordinate 150,632, forward strand.
CGGATCCACTGCCGCCACGCGTCCATGGGCACGCGCACGTGGAGCTTCAACGAGCACATCTCGAAGGGTGTGGTGTGGTGGTTGCGCAGCAGGTAGCGGATCAGGCCGCGGTCGTCACTGACCTTTTTCGTGCCGGCCCCATAGCTGACGCGGGCGGCCTGCACCACCGCGGCGTCGTCGCCCATGTAATCCACCACGCGCACCAGGCCGTCGTCCAGCACCGGAAAGGGCTTGCCGAGGATCTGATCCAGGGCGGGGACGTGGGGGCGGGCAAGGGCTTCTGCCTGAGGTGTCTGCTGCGGCTGCATTTCCACGGTTACTCCTGGTGGTCGGCGAAAGCGTTGCGGATGGAATCGGCGATCAGGTCCGGATCGGCGTGCTCGGGCAAGGTGACCTGCAAACCGTCACCCTGCTCCATGGCCCGCGCGATGGCGAATTCGGCCCCTTCGTTTCGGGCCCAGGCCCGGCGGGCGATGCCGTTGTTCACGTCCCAGTGCAACATGGCGTGCAGCCGCCTGTGGGCGTCTTCGGTGCCGTCCAAGACCATGCCGAAGCCGCCGTTGACGACCTCGCCCCAGCCCACGCCGCCGCCGTTGTGCAGGCTGATCCACGTCGCGCCGCGGAAGCCGTCGCCGATGACGTTCTGCACGGCCATGTCGGCGCAGAACATGGAGCCGTCGCGGATGTTGCTGGTCTCGCGGTAGGGGCTGTCGGTGCCGGAGACGTCGTGGTGATCGCGGCCCAGGACCACCGGCGCGGAGATGTCGCCCCGGGCGACGGCGGCGTTGAACTGCTCGGCGATGGCCCGCCTCCCGGCGGCGTCGCTGTACAGGATCCGGGCCTGGCTGCCCACCACCAGCTTGTTGGCGCCGGCCTGGCGGATCCACCGGAGATTGTCCAGGTACTGCTGCCTGATCTCGGGCGGCGCAGCGGCGGCCAGCTTCTCGGTCACGTCGCCGGCGATGCGGTCGGTGGTCTCGAGGTCGGCCGGATCCCCGCTGGTGCACACCCAGCGGAAGGGTCCGAAGCCGTAGTCGAAGCACAAGGGGCCCATGATGTTCTCGACGTAGCTGGGGTAGATGAACCCGCCGTCGGGCCGCGTGATGTCTGCGCCGGCCCGGCTGCACTCGAGCAGGAACGCGTTGCCGTAGTCCCAGAAATTCGTGCCCTTGTCCACGCACCGCCCCACCGCCGCGATGTGCCGGCGCAAGGTGGCCTGGACCCGCTCCTTGAACCGGGCGGGGTCGGCGGCCATCATGGCGTTGCTCTCGTCGTAGGTCATGCCGGTGGGGTAGTAACCCCCGGTGTACGGGATGTGCAGGCTGGTCTGGTCGCTGCCCAGCTCCACGTCGATGTCGCTGTCGGCCAGCGCTTCCCACAGGTCAACCACGTTGCCCAGATAGGCCAGGGCGACCGCTTCGCCGGCCGCCTTGGCGGCGCGGATCCGCTCCAGCAGTTTCGGCAGATCGGTGTGCAACTCGTCGACCCAGCCCTGCTCCAGGCGCTTTTGTGCCGCGTCGGGGTTGACTTCCGCCAGCACGCCAACGCAGCCGGCGATGACCGCGGCCTTGCCCTGCGCCCCGCTCATGCCGCCCAGGCCGCTGCTCACGTAGAGCTTGCCCCGCAAGGGGTGCTCCGGGTCGCCGCAATCCAGGTACATTCGGCCGGCGCCCAGGATGGTGATGGTGGTGCCGTGGACGATGCCCTGGGGACCGATGTACATGAAACTGCCGGCCGTCATCTGACCGTAGCTGGTCACGCCCAGCGCGCTCATGCGCAGGTAGTCCTCGCCGCTACTGTGGTTGGGGACCACCATGCCGTTGGTGACCACGGCGCGCGGGGCATCAGGGTGGGAGGGAAACAAGCCCAGGGGGTGGCCAGAGTAAAGCACGAGGGTCTGGTTCTCGGTCATCTCCGCCAGATACTTCATGGTCAGCAGGTACTGGGCCCAGTTCTGGAAGACGGTGCCGTTGCCGCCGTAGGTGATCAGCTCGTAGGGATGCTGCGCCACGGCGGGATCCAGGTTGTTCTGGATCATGACCATGATGGCGGCGGCCTGCCGGCAGCGGGCCGGATACATGTCGATGGGACGCGCCCGCATGGCGTAGGCGGGCCGGAAGCGGTGCATGTAGATGCGGCCCCAACGGGCCAGTTCGGCCGCGAATTCGCCGGCCAGTTCGGCGTGCAGGTGCGCGGGGAAATAGCGCAGGGCGTTGGCCACAGCCAGGCGCTTTTCCGCATCCCTCAGTACGAGGGGCCGCACCGGGGCGCGGCTGACGGCCGCATCCTCAGACGGGGCGGGGGGCATCTCGTCGGGAATGCCTTGGCAAATAAGGCGGCGGAACGTATCGCGATCCAAGTCCTGTGAGACGGGGTTCACCCTCGACCTCCCGGTGATATTCAGCGTCGATTCGCGAAAGATAACACACCGAAGCGGTCAGGAACAACCGGCGGGAACCGTTGTCGAGTTGGTTCCCCGAGCCGGGCAACTGTGCCATAATGGTCCCAGGAGGTTACCGGACATGGATCAATCCCGGCCTTGGGTCGCACTGCCCCCCGATCTGGATCTCGAACGCCGTGCCGAACTGGAGGCCCTGGTCGCCCAGATATCCGTGTCGTTTTCCGGCCTCCCGCCGGACAAGCTGGATGCGGCCATCATCGCCTGCCTGGCCGAGATCGGCGCCTTCGTGGGCGCCGACCGCAGCTACGTCTTCCTCTACGACCTGACAGCCCGGACCCTGTCCAACACTCATGAGTGGTGCGCCGAGGGGATTTCGGCCCAAAGGGATAACCTACAGAACCTGGAGATGGCCGGCTCGGCCTACTTCCTGGATCCTCTGGAAGGGGGGGGTATCCTGGAAATTCCAGTTGTCGAAGATCTGCCCCCTGAGGCCGGGTCGGTGAAGGAAACCCTGCTGGCCCAGGGGATCAAGTCCCTGATCGTCGTGCCTCTGCACGACAATAGCGGAACCACCATCGGGTTTACGGGGTTCGATGCGGTGAACCAGGCCCGGCCGTGGTACCCCACGGACTGGCACCTGCTGCAGGTCGTCAGCAACCTGATCGGCTCCGCCCTGGAACACCGCGCCCTGTGGTTGCGCCTGGAGCGGAGCGAGGCCCACAACCGAGCCATCCTGGACGCCCTGCCCGACACCCTGGTGATGTTTTCGGCCAGGGGACAGATCCTCGATCTTCTGATCGGAAGGGACGACCCCAACTTCCGGCTTTCCGCGAAATTGTTCCATAAGGACCTATACGAATTCCTGGGTCCGGACATGGCCCCGGTGCTTGAGGACGTCGTGGAGCGGGTGAAGATGGGGGAAACCCCGGCCGTGGCCAATTTCGTGTTGAAGCGAAACCAGCGCAAATTGTCATTCGAGGTGAGGGTCACCCCGTACGGGCGGGGCGATTATCTCGCGCTGGTCCGGGACGTCACCCAGCGGGCGAAGGACGAAAAAGCCCTGCGCTCACTGGCCCTGCAACTGGACGAGGCCGAGGAGGCGCAACGCCGCGAGCTGGCGCAGCTTCTTCACGACACCATCGGCCAGGATCTGACGGGTATGCACTTCCAGCTGCAGTCCTGCCTGCAGGACGGTGTCGCCGACCCCGAGCGGCTTCGGATGGTCATCAACCTTCTGCGCGACACGATGCACAAGACCCAGGACTTGACTTTTGATCTCAGTCCTCCGATGCTTTATGAGTTGGGTTTGCCGGCCGCCTTGCAGGCCCTGGCGCGCAAGTTCGAGCGGAACCACGGCATACCCTGCCGCCTCGCGTTGAAGGGCCGGACCTTGCCCCCGGGGGCTCCCGGAAGCGTTTTGCTGTATCGGATCACCGGCGAGCTGCTGACCAACTCTCTCAAACATTCCGGTTGCACAAAAATTGAAATTATATTGTCATGTACTGAGAGCGAGATCCGGTTGATGGTCGCCGATGACGGTCGGGGATTCGACCAATCGGATGAGACCAAAGAGGGACCCTGGAAGGAAGGAGGTTTCGGACTCTTCAGCATTCGACAAAGACTCGAACCGCTGGGAGGAACCATGCGTGCCCACGCCGGTCGTGGCGCGCGAATCACCATCAACCTGCCGCGGGTATAACCCGCAGCCCCGTGACGAGCGAGGTCGCCCCATGAATATCGTGCTCGCCGACGATCACACCCTTGTCTTGGAAGGTCTGCGTCGTTGCTTCGACGCCGATCCCGAATTCGATGTCTGTGGTACCGCCGCCGACGGGGACGAACTGGTCAAGCTCGTGGCCCGGATCCAGCCGGATATCGCCCTGGTCGACATCACCATGCCCAAACTCAACGGCATCGAGGCCATTCGCGCCATCACCCACCTGCCCGATAACCGCACCCGCTGTGTCGTGGTGTCCATGCACCGGGAACGTGATTTCGTCGCCACCGCCTTCAAGAACGGCGCGCGCGGCTATCTCATGAAGTCCGCTTCGTTCGAGGAGCTCAAGGACGCCCTGGTTCTGGTCATGCAGGGCCCCCGGTACGTGGGAGAGCGGGTGGCCGATGTCCTGGGTCCAGATGACAGCGAAGGCCAGGTTACCGGGCCGCCCATCCTGAACCGGCTCACTCCCCGCGAGCGTCAAACCCTGCAGTTGCTGGCTGAGGGATTATCGGTGAAGGAGATCGGCGCCAAGCTGGGCATCAGCCACAAGACCGTCCACACCTTCCGGGCTTCCTTGATGCGGAAGCTGGAGTGTGGCTCGGTTGCGGATCTGACCCGGTTGGCCATCCGCATGGGATTGACCAACCTCAACTGAGCTACTGGTATTCCATGCCCAGGAAGATGATGCTGAAGATGATCGCGCCCACCGCGATGGGTGCGGCGAAACGGATCAACACCAGCCAGCCGTCGTAAAGCGAGCGGCAACCGGGGCTGCCCTGTCGCATTTCGTCCCAGGTCTCCTTGGGAGACAGGAACCACCCGGTGAAGATGGCGATGAGCAGGCCGCCGACGGGCAGCATCCAGTTGGAGGCCAGGTAGTCCAGGGTGTTGAACAGGCCCGCGTGGGCGCTGCCCAGAGGCGAAAAGTTCGAGATGCCCGAGACCGCGCCCAGGCTCAGGGCGTTGAGGATGCCGAAGAGGAAGATCGCCAGCCCCATGGTCAAGGTGGCCTGGTGCCGGGTCCATTTCAGTTCGTCGATGGCGTAGCTGGAGACAACCTCCAGCAGGCTGATGGTGCTGGTCAGGGCCGCGAAGGCCACCAGGATGTAGAACGCCGAGGCGATCAGGCCGCCGCCGCTGAGCTGGTAGAAGACCGCCGGCAAGGTGGTGAAGAGGATCCCCGCGCTCTTGGTGACGTCCATGTCGAAGGTGAAGATGATGGAGAACATCACGATGCAGGCCAGGATGGCGATGATGGTGTCGATCACCGCGATGGCGATCCCGGCCAGGGGCACCGATTCGTTCTTCCCCATGTAGCTGCCGTAGGTGAGGATGGCGCCCATCCCCAGACTGAGCGTGAAGAACGCGTGGCCCACCGCCTCGAGGACCGCGTGGGTCGTCAGTTCGCCGAAGCTGGGCCGGAACAGGAAGGTGACGGCCTTGCCGAAGCCCGCGGTGGTTGTGGCGTAGACCGCCATGGCCAGCAGGATCAGCACCAGCAGGGGCATCAGCACCCGGGCCACCCTCTCGATCCCCGATTTCACGCCGAAATAGACGCCCCCGATGGTCAGAAGCATGAAGGCTCCGTTGCCGAGGATCTGCTGGCTGCCGTCGGCGACATAACCTCCGAAAAACGTGCCCAACGCTCCCGGCTCGGCGGCCAGGGCTTCCAGTTGGCCGCCCAGCGCCATCCAGGTGTAGCGCAGGGTCCAACCGGCCACGATGGAGTAGTAGCTGAGGATCACGAAGCCGGAGGCGACCCCCAGGAAGCCCAGGCCGGTCCACGCCGACCCGCCCGCCCGGCCGGCGGCCAGCTTGCGGATGGCGCCCACGGGACTCAGCTGGGTGCGTCGACCGAGGATGATTTCGGCCAGCATGATGGGAATGCCGACCAGGGCGATCGCCCCCAGATAGACCAGCACGAAGGCTCCGCCGTGGTTCTCGTAGGTGATGTAGGGGAACTTCCACAGGTTGCCCAGGCCCACGGCGCTGCCCGCCGCAGCCAGAATGAACCCCAGCTTGCCGCTCCATTGTCCTCGGGGTGCCGCCACGTTGTCTCCTCGCGCCGAATCCTGCTCAAACCGGAGTGATGAAGGAGGTTATGGGAACCGACCGGATCCTGTCAAGGGTTGCTCCGGCGGCCCGCCCGGCCTATAGTCGACCGAACACCCAAACCCTGCCAAGGAGAGTGCCTTCATGTTTCAGCGTTTGATTCCGGTTGTGGCGGCCCTGGTCCTTGCCGCCGCCGTTGCCAGTGCCCAGGATGCCGTCTATCGGCCCCACAACCAGTACCCGGTGCTGGACGAGATGACCGAGGCCTTCAAGGCCGGTCAGGCGGCACGCGATTCCCTGCGCCGGGTCGTCGACGACCGCTACGCCGCCGAGGCCGAGGCCAAGGCGGACGCCGAGCAGGATCTGCGCGTGGATTGGTCCCAGGTGTCCGCCCCCGAAGGACCCGACGATTTCGACCAGCTGTGGCACAACCCGCCGGTGCCCCAGTTCTACACCGGCACCTGCTGGGCTTTCAGTTCGGTTTCGTTCATGGAGAGCGAAACCCACCGCATCGCAGACGTCGATGTGGAGCTTTCGAAGTTGTGGGTCGTCTACTGGGAATATGTGGAGAAGGCCCGCCGCTACTTGCAGGAATACGGCCATTCGCCCGTGGATGAGGGCGGAGAGAGCGACGGCACCCTGATCATCTACAGCCGGTACGGCGCCGTGCCCCAGTCGGCCTATCCGGGGGTGCTGTCGGCCGACGGCCGCCACGACCACCGCGAACTCATCGCCGAGCTCAAGGGCTACTTGGAGTGGGTCCTGGACAGCGGCAACATCGACATCGAACGCAATCTTGCGGCGGTGCGCGGCATTCTGGACGCCCGTCTGGGCCCGGTGCCGGAGACGTTCCGCTATGACGGCGAAACCTACGACCCCCGGACCTTCCTGCACGACGTGCTCAAACTGGATCCCGCCGATTACGTCTCGTGCGTCTCGCGCATGAACGCCCCCTTCGGGACGCGCGTGATGCTGGATGTGCACGACAACTGGCGTCGGACCGACCAGTACCTGAACCTGTCTCTGGACGATTTCATGGCCACCATCGACAAGGCCGTGGACATGGGCTACAGCATGGCCATCGGCGGCGACAACTCCGAGCCCGGGATGGACGGCATGGTCGACAAGGCCATCATCCCCGAGTGGGACATCCCCACGGCGTCCATCAACCAGGCCAGCCGCGAAATGCGCATCGAGAATCGTACCACAACCGACGACCACGGCGTGCACCTGGTCGGACGCACCACCGTGGACCGAGTGAACTGGTACCTGATCAAGGATTCAAACCGCAGCAGCAGGTTGGGTCAGTTCAAGGGTTACTACATGTGGCGCGCGGATTACATCAAGCTGAAGATGCTCAGCTTCACCGTCCACAAGGACGTGCTGGGGGATCTGCTGGACTGAGCTGTCCCGACGGTTACGAACCGGCTTCGTTCCGGATGTCCGCCGTGACCTTGGCGACCAGTTCTGCGGCGCGTGGGTCGTGCTGGGCGGCCCGGCGGAATTCCGCCAGGGTCTTGTCCAGCTGGCCCCTTTGCTGGTGGACCAAGCCCTTGGCCAGGTAGGCGGCGGGCCGACGGGGATCGTTGCGGATGGCGGCATCGAACGACGCCAGGGCATTGTCGTATTCCCAAGCGGCGGCGGCGGACAATCCGGCCCGGACCAGATTGTCGTAGGACGTGGCCGCGGACAGGGGGATCATGAATATGTAGCGGCCTTTTGCGAAATGGGCCCGGGGCAGCAGATGGTCGCATGATCCCGTGTTCATCGCCGCCAGCGATTTCAAGCGCGAAAGAGAGAAGACCGGGCCGCTGATGACTTCCTGCAGGATCCGATTGTATTCATCCAGACCCGGGGAAATCAACCGGTCGGCCTCTCCGTTTTGGCGGTCGAAATAATTGCCGGGGATTTTCCGCCGGTAATGGCCGATCCGGAATTCCTGGGCCCGGACGGCGGGCAACCGCGCCAGCAACGGATCCCCCAACCCCATCATGTCGATGACATGGACGGAGGGACCGGCGGTAAAACCCAGCACCCCGACAGCTCCATGCAGGACGGTTTGGCGGCCCGCGCCCCGGGTACTCGCCCCGAGCTTCATCCACCGGGTGAAGGGGTGTTGGGCGTCGTTTCCGTAAGGATGTCCCGGCTGGGACAACAGCATGGAGGACGCGGGAAAATAGAAGCCGCGCTCATCCGCGATCCCGCCTACCCGGGGTTGTTCCACATAGTCGCGGCCGGCGGCCCAGGGGTTCTGGGGCAACAGCGTCGTGAAAAAGGCGAGCAGGATCCAGCTCAGGACGCCTGTCCGGGCCGTCGCCGAATGGCTGCGGACAAGCATGGCGAGGCCCATGCAGAACGGGACGGCCAGGAAGCGTCCGCTCATGAAATCCCCGCCGACCTTGAGGATGTACAGCATGTACAGGAGCAGACCCACGACCAACGGCCCGTTCCTTTTGACCGCACCGAACAGCGGAAGAACCATCGCCCCGGTGATGACCGCCAGGGTCACGGGATCGCGCCACAGCGAATCGAGAAGGAATCTGTAACCTTGTTGGATGAGGGTGGTCTGGGGGACCCCCGATCCCAGCTTGGCGTAGGCGGTGTTGGGAAAAGGGAACCCGTAGTAAACCAGCGAGAACAATTCCCACAGGATGAACGGCGCCCATCCGGCCAAAAAGGGAAGCCGGATTTTCCGGCCTGCGTGCCCGTGGACCCGGACAACCGTGACGGCCACAGCCGGGGCCACCAGAAGCAGGAGATCCATCCGGTTGAAGGTAATCAGAGCTGCCAGCAACGACTGCCAAAACAGGCTCCTGAGCGTCACCTGCTGCTTGAACCACTCCACCAGGAACGCCGCCAGCAGAAGATAGGCGAGGGGGTTTTCCAGGCCGGAGGTCGCGTAGTCGATGAAGGCCTTGGAGAAGCTCACAACCAGAACGGCCCAGACCACGGAGATCGGATTCCGGCCCAATTTCCCGGTGATCAATAGGACCGCGAGAACGCTGAACCCCGACCCCACCGCGATGGACGTGTAATAGAATTCACCGCTGATCACCCTGCCCAGGGTCATCAGGATCAGCCAGAAGGGGTGGGTGTAGGTCTGGACGCGCTCGCCGACGTTCCAGGTCAAACCGTATCCATGCAGGAAATTGTCCACGGTCCGGAAACTGATGAACGCGTCGTCCCCGACCCATGCGCTCTTCAGGATGATCACGGCCAGGAATATCCCGCAGGCCGAAGTCCAAAGCACTTTTCTGGGCGTCGACAGATGCGACAGCGAACCTTGGTCCGCCCCGTCGCGAGCCCAAAAATGGAAAACCAGGTAGCTTGCGAGCGGCAGGAGCATGAAGGCCGCCAGCCAATAACCCACCATGAACCGTGACAGCATGGGGACCAGATGGAACAGGGCCAGGGCCAGGGCAGAGCCTGCCAATATCGAATCCAGGTTTTTCAAGCGGCGGGTCGTCCCCACCAGAAGCGCCCCGGCCAACAACAATCCGCCTGCAATTGCCGGTGCCCACGCGGCTCCTGCTCGCAAGGAATAGAAATCCGGGCTGGGGAGGGCACGGCCTGCCAACCCCAGGAAAACGCCGGTCACCCCCAGGATTGCCGCAAAACGGGCCCAGGTCACCTCGGCCTTGCCCAGGCTGGAGCGCACAAGGTAGACGACCGCGGCACAGCTGAAGGCCAAGGCAGCGGAAAAAACGGCCCCTCTGAACAGTTGCGCCACACCGAGCAGCGCCAATCCCGGGGCAGCCAGGGTCAAGGCCGCAGCGGGGAGAGTTCCCGTATCAAGTCTCTTTCCCGGCATGGGGAAGGCGCTCCTTCATGAAATTCTGTTCGGACCATCTCGTTGGAACGGATGGGAAAGGGACCGCGGCGGGGGCTGTCGTCCGGCCGGTCGGTGGTGCATATTCCCGCAACAGATAGTAATGGATCAGGCAAGGCCCGAGCAAGGTCCGACCCCGGATCGAAGAAGTCGAAGGGGATCGCCGGGCAGTCGGGCCGGCCGCTGGGATCCGGAGGGAACCGATCGCCGATCCGCGACGTATGAACCCGGTCGCTCCTCGCTCCCCGGCTTTCGGAGGTTTTCCATGCTCGCCAGCCATCCGCTGCTCCTGCGGCGCATCACGCGCCACTGGCTGTTCACAACCGCCTTGATGATGGTGGCGGTGCTGTCTTTCCGCTCGGCGGTGGCCGACTGGAACGACGTTCCCACCGGCAGCATGCAGCCGAGCGTCCTGATCGGCGACCGCATCGCCGTCAACAAGCTGGCCTACGATCTGCACGTCCCTTTCACGCGCATCGCCCTGGCTCGCTGGGGTGGTCCCGACCGGGGCGACATCGTCACCTTCTGGTCCCCGGCCGACGGAAATCGTCTGGTCAAACGCGTCATCGGCCTGCCCGGTGACGTGATCGCCATGCATGACGGCCGGCTGGTGATCAACGGGACGGCCCTGGTCTACACCCCGACCGATGCCCCCGACCTGCGCGGCGAGATGGGGGACGAGGCGGGAAAGAAGCGTTTCTTTCGCGAGGAACTTCCCGGTCGCGCCCACCTGATCGCCCTGGAGCCGAACGGTGAACCGCGCCGCACCTTCGGTCCCGTCACGGTGCCCGAGGATCACTACCTGATGCTGGGGGACGACCGAGACCATAGCGGGGACTCGCGCTGGTTCGGGTTCGTTCCGCGGCGCGACATCTGCGGCCGGGCCTTCGGCGTGGCGTTCTCCCTCGACCACGAGCACCACTATCTGCCGCGCGCAGACCGGTGGTGCCGCAGATTGATCTGAACGCGGTGATGCGACCGTGATGCGGGATGTCCTCGGCCTACGGCCTGCGGATTGTTCTTTTATTATCTCTAATTGCCCACTTGATTTATTGACCCTGAACTTCCAACCTAATCCAAAGGCTCCGCCCTACGGCGGGGCCTTTGGATGTTCCCCTTTCCCCGCTGATAGAATCGATCTTTCCGATCATTCCGAATCTGGAATTTTCCTGCAGCAAAGCCGACTTTGGCTCAAGATAAAAATCAAGTTCTCTGCCCTGGCGGGTATTCCCCCCGCCGTTTTCGTGATACCCTCGCCCGGAATTCGGGACAATGAGTCATGGCCTGGGTTGAACCGGGAAAGCGGGAAGCGGGATGGCACACAAGAAAATCGCCATGGAACGGGACAAGAAGATCGCCCTGGTCGCGCATGACAACATGAAGGGCGACCTGGTCGAGTGGGCCAAATTCAACCGCGTGCTCCTGGCCCATCACCAGCTATTCGCGACCGGGACGACCGGCAGGATCCTGAAGCAGGAGGTCGGCGTCGAGATCTGCACGCTCCAGAGTGGACCGCTGGGCGGCGACATGCAGATCGGCGCCAAAATCGCCCACAGCGAGATCGACTTCCTCATCTTTTTCTGGGATCCCCTCGAACCTCAGCCCCATGACCCCGACGTCAAAGCGCTTTTGCGCATGGCGGTCGTCTGGAACATCCCCATCGCCTGCAACCGGGCCTCGGCCGATTTCATGATTTCCTCGCCCTTGATGGATAGCGATTATGACCGTCTTGTGCCCGACTATGATTCGTACCGCACCCGAGCTGTCCAGGCGCGGAAATAGAGATTCTGATTTTTTCCCACACGGGTGTTGCGACAGGGGGGCTGAATCAATCCGGTTCCGGTAATCCGCAGGCCGCAGGCCGAGGACATCCGGGACCGGATTGATTCAGCCCCCCTGTCGCAAATCCTTGCGCTGGAAAAGATTCAGAAACTTCCCCTCGCCGATCGGCACCGCCATGCGCACATAATCGCGCCGGAAGGCGGGGTTGCCGGCGATGTCGGATTCGCGGTCCAGGACAGGGGAGGGGCCGGTGCGCGGCCGGTCGGAGACGTCCACGTTGCCCAGCAGGATGTAGTCGGGCCGCCGGGCCAGCACCAGGGCCGCATCGTGCTTCTCGTGCCCGGCGTAATGGTGGGTGAATTCGACTTCCTGGTGGGCGATGCGGGGGTCGACCAGACCGTAGAAATCGTAGCAGAGCAGGCCGGTCCGCCAGGGGATGTAGCCGGCCGGGCCCAGCGCCAGGGTGGTACCGGGCTTGAAGAGACCGTTCAGCGGTGCGGTGGCCATGGCGTCGCCGGCCAGCATCCAGCCGCCCAGGTTGGCTTCGCTCATGTGGATATCAACGAGTCTCCGTTGCTGCCCCAAAAAAGTGGGCACGAGCAGTGCCGTGGCCATGATCAGGCCGAAGACCGTGCGCACCGGAGGGCGGTCGCACCAGCCGCACGAGGCGGCCACGGCGACGACCCAGGTCGTGATCAACGGCAGCACCGGGGCGAAGAAACGATCCATCCCCAACATGTCGCCCCCGACGGCCACCACATAGCACCACCAGAACACCGCCACGCAGGCGCCGGCCAGCACGTCGACTCGGCGCAGGAGCGCAAGGCCGCGACGGGCCAGCAGGAACGCCGTCACCAGCAGGGGAACGATCAGGTAGTCGCGCAGGAAACCCAGGCCGTAGGGCAATCCGGTGGCGAGTTGCCCACCCCAATCACCCGTCTTGGCGTAGTAGGTGTTCGGCAGCCACCAGCCGTAGGTGGCGTGCCGCCAGAGCAGGAAGACGGCGGTGCCGACGAACAGGGTCACCGGTCCGATCCAGGAGGGCAGCGCCCGCAGGGATGAGTGTCCCCGGCCGGGAAGGAAAGACCAGGCGGTGAACATCAGCGCCAGGGCCGGCCCCTCGGGCCGGGTCAGCACCAACAACAGGCCGAGGGCGCCGGCCTGAAGAGGGGACCGCAGCAGGGCCGCCCGCCAGGACAGAATGATCAGCAGGCCGAACAGGGGTGTCTCCAGACCGGCCAGGCTCCAGCAGGCGACCGCCCCGGTGCATGCGGCCAGGAGCTGGGCGATGCGGCCGGCCCAAGGCGAGCGCACTTCCCCGTTGGGAGACATGGCCCGGACGATGCCCGGCAGCAGCAGCAGGGTGCCGATGGAGCAGGCCACACCCAGGATGCGCGCCCAGAGCAGGGCCGGCAGCCCCACCTTCAGGCCTGTGGCGACCAGCAGCACCCACAGCAGATTGCTGTAGCCCTCGACGGCTTCGCCCGGGTTGAAGGCCAGGCCGTGGCCCGCAACCAGGTTGGCCGCGTAGCGGAAGGAGATGAAGGCGTCGTCCACCACGAAACCGAAACTCGCCGCGTGGGCCAGGAACAACACCACGGCCAGCAGGCTCCAGGTCCACAGGCCGGCCAGGCTGCCGCGATTCCTCCCGCCGGTCATCATACCTCCAGCGGCTCCCGCTCGGTCCAGTCTTCCACGCCGATGTTTCGGTCCTTCAGGGCGGCGATCATGCCCTCGGCAGGCACGACCTCCTCCTGCCGGCAGGTGCCCCGCGCGGTGATGTCGCCGGCGGCCAGCATGCGGGCGATGATGGCGGCGGGGAATCCGGTCATGCGCATCATGGCGGTGATGTCGTGATCGGTGTCCTGGTGGTCGATGATGCGGATGCGCCGGGTTACCTCGCAGCCGTTCTCGTCCCAGCCCTCGGCCACCGCGAGCAGCAGGACCGCGTCCGTGCCCGGCAGGTGGAGCTTCTCTTCGAGCAGGGTGGCCAACAACTCGCGCGGAACCACCTTCTGGCCGTTGATGATCCGCGGCTCGGAGTCGCACAGCCCCAGCTCATGCAGCAGGCGGATGCGCGTGCAGTGCCCGGGATAGCGGATGGTCTTGTAGTCCAGGTTGCGCACGTGTCCCAACAGGGTCTGGGGCAGGGTGGAGGTGCCGCCGCTGGTCTGGAACGCTTCCATCTCGCCGAACGGCGGGGGAAAGTGCAGGGTTTCGAGCTCGGTCAGCGAGGGCACGGTCTTGATCTCGCCTTCGCGGATGACGACGGCGGGCTCGATGTACTCGTTGATCAGACCCTGCACCGAAAACACCAGCTTGTAATTCAGGGGCGGACGTGGGGCCATGGGCAGACCGCCCACGCGCAGGCGCAGGTTCTCGCAGCGGTTCAGGCTGACGGCCAGGTGATGGCCGAGGATGCCGGCCAGACCCGGGGCCAGGCCGCAGTCCGGAATGACGGCCACATCGGCGGCGGCGGCCTGGTCGGTGAGGGCGAATTCCCTGGCGACGATGTCGTTGTTGCCGCCCAGGTCCAGGAAGTGGCAGCCTGCGGCGACGGCCTTGGCGGCCAGGTCGGCGTTGTACCAGTAGTTGACGGCGCTGACGGTGACCTGGGCGGCGGACATCAGGCGGTGCACGAGTTCGGCGTCGGTCACGTCGCCCGCTACGGTCTGCAGGCGAGCGTCGGCCAGGCGGGCGGCCAGCTTGCCCAGGGCGTCGGCGTTGCCGTCGCAGACGACCATCTGAGTGGTGCCCTGGGCGTTGTGCAGCAGATCCCAGGCGATGGCCGTGCCCTGCAGGCCCGCGCCCAACAGCAGGTACTTCATGGCTTTCCCTTTCCGGTTCACGATTGACGAGGAAACCATACCGGGAATTTCCCGCTCCGTCATCCTTCATCCTTTGACCTGCTTCCCCGCGGGAGCTAATATCCGATGGCACAAACCCATTTGCCAGTTTTCCAAGGAGCTGCCATGGAAACCAAGCTGCTGCAGAACAATCTCCTTGAGCTGATCCGCCGCACTTCGGCGGAACTGCCCGCGGATGTCGTGCAGGCCATCGAACGCGGGGCGCGGAAGGAGACGAAAGATTCCACGGCCAGCTATGCCCTGGATGTCATCCGCGACAACATCGTCCTGGCCAAGGATGCTTCCCAACCGATTTGCCAGGACACCGGGACCGTCATCGTCTACGCGGATCTGCCGTCCTGGTGCGACGAACGCACCTTCGTGGGGGCCTTCGAGAAAGCCACGGCGCAGGCGACGAAGAAGGGTTACCTGCGCCAGAACTCGGTGGATTCGGTCACCGGCAGGAATTCGGGCAACAACCTGGGACCGGGCTCGCCCTCGTTTCACATCCATCAGGGCCGGGGCAAGAGCCTGCGCGTGCGCCTGATACTCAAGGGCGGCGGGTGCGAGAACGTCAGCTGCCAGTACAGCCTGCCCGATACCAGGCTGGATGCCGGTCGTGATCTCGATGGCGTGTACAAGTGTCTCATGGACGCCACCTTCCAGGCCCAGGGCAAGGGCTGCGGGCCCGGCATCCTGGGCGTCTGCATCGGCGGCGACCGGGGTGCGGGTTATCTTGCCGCCAAGGAGGCCCTGTTTCGCACCCTGGGCGACGTCAACGAGGACAAGGCCCTGGCCCGCTTGGAAAAGCGCGTGCTGAGCGACGGCAACAACCTGGGCATCGGCCCCATGGGCTTCGGCGGCGCCACCACCCTGCTGGGTGTCAAGATCACCCACCGCAACCGGGTTCCCGCCAGCTTCTTCGTGTCGGTGGCCTACATGTGCTGGGCCTTCCGCCGCCAGGGTTTCATGCTGTCCGAATCCGGAAAAATCACCCGCTGGCTCTACTAGAGCAAAGGAGGCTGGATCATGCTGCTGGAAGCGCCGTTTACCGAGAAAAAGATCCGCGCCCTGAAGGTGGGTGACCGGGTGGAGATCTCCGGTCTGATCTTCACCGGACGCGATGCCGCCCACAAGTACCTGCACGACGGAGGCAAGCCGCCGGTCGACCTGACCGACAGCATCGTCTACCATTGCGGGCCGGTGGTGGTGAGGGAAAAGGGCAAGTGGGTCGTGAAGGCCGCCGGGCCCACCACCAGCATCCGCGAGGAGCCTTTCCAGGGCCCGCTGATGGAGCAGTACAAGATCCGCGGGGTCATCGGCAAGGGCGGCATGGGCCCCAAGACCCTTGAGTATTGCCGCAAGGTGGGCGCGGTCTACTTCCACGCCGTTGGCGGGGCGGCCCAGGTGCTGGCCCGGAAAGTGGTGGAGGTGACGGGAGTCCATATGGCCGACGAGTTCGGTTCACCCGAGGCCATCTGGGAATTCCGGGTGGAGCGTTTCCCCGTGGTGGTGACCATGGATTCCCACGGGAATTCCCTGCATGAACAGGTCATGAAAGCGTCGCAACTGAAACTCGCCGGGGGTCGGTGAGACCCGTAAAGGACCGAGCGGGACACCCGGGAGGCTTGAGCGTGGAATACGAGAACCACAACCAGGAGCAGACCATCGACCTCGCCGGTCTGCTCAACATCTTGTGGCGCAGGCGTTTAATGGTGCTGTTGCCGGTGCTGGCGGGTCTGACCGTCGGCCTGCTTTACGGGGTGTTCGGCACGAAGCGTTGGGAGGCCTTTGCCACCATCCGGCCGGGTATCACCGCCTTCGATCCCAGCGGCGGGCCGGTGCGGCAGTGGCAACTCAAGGACATCACGCGGTGGTACGAGCAGGAACTGTACCGCAAGAAACTGACCCGGCGCCTGGGGCTTCCCCGGGATGCCCGGCCGGTGATCAAGGCGGAGTTCATCTCTGCGGGGCTGACCAACCTGGCCGGCGGGGACGTCATCACTCTCTGGACCACGGCCACCAGCCCCGAGCTCGCTGCGGCGATCCTGGATACCTCGATGGTGTTGTTCAAGGACTACGCCGAGGCCGATTCGATCTCCAGCCAGCTCAAGCTGACCCGGGACGGCCTGCTGATCCAGATCCAGGAACTGAACAACCAGAGGCTCGGCATCGAACTCAAGGATGCCGGTTTTGCCCTGTCCATTGAGGCTGCCGAACAGGAGTCGGTGACGGTAGCCCAGCGGTTCGACGAGTTGGAACTCTCCTTGAAGCTCTACCAGGCCAAACACGATTTCTGCCTGAAGCGGGCGGAGACCCTGCAGGGTGAAACCCCACGGCTGCAGAGCGAACTGGAACGGCTGGACGGGATCATGGGGAACCTGCAGGACGGTGATGGTCCGGTGGCCTCGGCCCTGCCCGATGCGATGGTCCCCATCGCGGGATCACAGGGACCGCTCACCATCGATGGGTTGACCGAAGTCCGGCTGAAGCTGTTCCAGTCCCTGACCCGGAACCAGGCCCTGATCGACAGCCTCGCCTACGAGTCCGACCGCGCCCTCCTCGATCTCTCGCGGACCAAACTCGGTCAGGAGAACAAGATCAAGGCCGACCTGCGCGAAGTGGAGAAGAAAATCGGGGATCTGCGGCTGAAGCGGAACCTGGACATCCCTTCCCAGAGCAACAATCTGGACTACCAGATCGCCGCGCGAAAGAGCAAGCTCAGTCTCCTGTCCCCTCTGCAGCGCGTCGGCCAGACGGTCGTTTCGGACAAGCCGGTCCGGCCGCGGACCTTGCGGGCCACGGCGATCCTGGTCTTCCTGGGGCTGATCGGCGGGTTGATCCTGGCCTTCGTCTGGGAGTTCGTGGTCGCTAACCGGCGGGAAATTTTCCGGTCCTGAACCGGGCCAACAATGCCGCGGCGGTCAACCAAGCGGTCAGGATGATGAAGGTGGGATTGTTCAGGTGTTCCTCGAACATGAACAATCCCGCCAGATGGAAGGCGAGCAGCCGGGTCAGAAGATTGCCCCCGCCGTCGGCTCCCGTTCCCGCCAAAATCCCCAGCGCCAACCCCACCGCGAGCAACAGACCGAACGGCAGGCTCCAAACCAGGGCCGTCTGCAGGAAGGCGTTGTGGGCCGAGCGGATCCCCGTCTTCTCCTCCATCTGTTTGTGGCTTGATTCCACCCCCAGCCCCTGGGGATGTTCGATGGTGAGTTCCAGTCCTCCCATCCCGCTCTCGGCGCGTTCGTTGGCGTTGGACTGCATGGCCTCGGTGTTTCGCCAGCGCGCCCAGCCGCCGGGCGGCCCGTAGACGACCAGCAGGGGCAGGATGATCCCCACGCCAACCGCCAGCAGGACGATCCCCAGCTTCCACCGCCGCGCCAGGGCGCCGGCGAGAAACACCGTCACCACGGAGATGACCAGGGGGCCCCGGGTGCTGGTGAGGTTCAGGGACAGCAGGAGTCCCAGCAGCCCGGCCACCAGCAACCCCAGCCTGATCCGGCCGCGGTAATAGAGGTAGAAACCCGCAGGCACCACGAGGCTGGTCACGGCGCTGGAGGCGTTGTGGTGGCCGTGCAGCCCGGGCAGGCGGACCTGATGGGAGACGTATTCCGAAAAATTCGCGCCCACCGAGGACAGGCCCACCGCCATGAGTTGGTTTTCGAATCCGAATAGCTGCAGGAGGGTCACGGCGACGTTGACGAAACTCCCGGCGACCAGTCCGAGGGCGAATTCCTGCAGGCGCGACTCCCGGACCTGGATCAGGAGCAGGGCCGCGGCCCAGGGCATGGCCAAAAGCCAGCGGGCCGACAGGACCAGGGTCTCGCTCTGGCCTTCGAGGGTGCTGAAGAAGACCCAGATCATCGGCGCCAGGCCCACGACACCCAGGGCGGCCAGGGCCATGGCGGGAAATTTCCTGCGGGCCATCAGAACGATGAAGGCGACGCCGAACGCCAGACCGCCCAGGTCGGTGACACGCGGGGAGGCGGCCAGGAACGGCAGAATGTAGAGGTTGGCCGAAAGGAACAACCCCGCGGCGAACGGCAGCAATTTTTCAGCTTTGATCGTCATGGCTGCCACCATCCTGGACCAGATCCCGGTAGATGGCCAGGAAGCGATCGACCTGACCGGTGAGGGTGAAGTCGGCGGCGCGGGCGCGGGCGCCCACTCCCAGTCGACGGCGGAGTTCATGGTCGCAGGCCAGGGCGCGGACGGCCCGGCCCAGTGCCGCCGGTTCGGGCGTAACGACCAGCCCGTCCGCCCCATCGGTGATGACCTCGGGGATCCCGCCTCGGTCGCTGCCGATCGCCGGCAGGCCCCAGCTGAATCCTTCGATGATGCTGCGGGAGAAGGGTTCGGCCCATACCGAGGGGACGACCATGAAGGACGACCACTGCAGGAGTTCGCGCTTGGCCTGGCCCGAGATCATTCCGTGGTAGCGGGCGCGATCCGGATGGCGGTCGCAGAATTCCCGAACCACCTCGGACAGGCGGCCGGCTCCGGCGAAATCGAAGCCGAAACCCGCGCATTGGGAATCGGCGAAGATCTCCTCCAGGGCCTCCAGCAAGGGGGCGATCCCCTTGTTGGGGGCCATCTGACCCAGGTACATGCCCCGGACGGTTCCCGTGCCGCGGTCCGGGATCTCGGCAGGCCATTCCTCCAGTGCGTTGGGCACGATCTCGGTTCGCGCCCCGGGGAAGAACCCCGCTTCCAGGTGCCGCTGCAGGACATACCGCGTCATTCCGGTCACAACCTGCAGGCCGCCGGTGTGGCGGCGTTTCAACCCCGCCAGGATCCGGCAGGGCAGGGGCGGGTTCCGGCAGTCGGTGCCGTCGGACCGCAGCAGGGTCGTGCGGGGACACATCAGATGGTAGTCGCGCACCGTGTGGACCACGGGAATGCCGCGGAGCCGTGCCGCCTCCCAGATCGAGGGGGTCAGGCCGACAATGGTGTTGGTGTGGACGACGTCGGGCCGTGAACGGTCCAGCACCTCGACGAAGAGCTTCTCCCACCGTGACGAACTCACCGCCGCAAAGTGGTTGAGTCCACGCATCAGGACGCCGGGCTGCGCCTGGGGATCGGCGGTCGTCAGCAGGTCGCAGTACCCGTGGGCGTCGGCCTCGTAGACCGTGCCCAGGCCATCTGAGGTCGGGCGAGTCGCGAACCGGGTGCCGCTGCCGTGCAGACCGGTACTCGCTACGGCGTCGGCCTCGACGCCCCGGCTGCGCAGTTCCCGGCCCAGCAGGTGGGTGGAGATCTCCGCCCCGCCGATGACGTGGGGATAGAAGATGCTGTTCTGGATCAGGATCTTCATGCTGCGGGTTCGGGGCCCTTTCGGATATCGCTGGCGAAACTCCGCCGGAACCGCCACAGAGGCCAGACGGCCAGCACGAGATAGGTTAGCCCGCCCAGGGCGATCCGCCAAAGGATATGCCACGGATCAGTGGCGTGGACGACCAAGGCCAGGCAGGCCGCCCCGGGAATGATCTGCAGCAGGAGCCGTCCGATTTGCCGGCGGAACTTCCGCGCGTTCAGCGCCACCAGGATGACGAAGAGCAGGCCGTGGGCGGCGAGCATGGCCCAGGCGGCCCCCAGGCCGGAGTGCCGCGGCACCATGAGCAGCACCCCGCCCACGGCCGTGATCGAGCCCGCCACCAGCGGCAGCAGGTACCACTTCTGCCGGTCCTCGGCCAGGAGGGTGTTGCCCAGGAAAGTGGCCAGAGACAGCAAAGAATACGCCACGGCGAGGATCTGGAAGATCGGCCCCGCGTCGGCAAAGCGGTCGCGGTACAGGAAGGCCACGAAGGGGCGGCCCAGCATGGCGCCGCCCACGGCCAGGGGCAGCAGGACGGCCGCCACGCCGCCGAAATAGAGGTTGAAGGTGTCCAGGAAGCGATCCCGCGAGAGCTTGGAGAGCCGGGACAGGCGGGGCAGCAAGGCGGCCCACAGCACCTCGGTGGCCACCATCAGCAAAAAGACGACACGGGAAGCGGCCGCGTAGTTTCCGGCGACCTCCGGCGTGGCCAGGATCCCGAGCAGGAGGAGGTCGACGTTGTAAAGGACGCGCAGGATGATGATGTTCGCGCCGATCGAACTGGTTTCCCGCCAGCGCCGCATGGCCTCCGGCCAGGCGGGAGGGCGCGGGGGGATGAAGCGGCCGAACCAGCCGATCAAGGGGATGTTCACGGCCAGGTTGCTGAGGGCGAAGGCGGTCAGGAACAGCGCCGGGACCCAGACGGCCGCCGGATGTCCTCCCACGCCGTCCAGATGCCGCAGCACAAAATAGATCAGTCCAGCGTAGATCAGGCTGCGCAGGATCCGCGCCATGCCCACCCAGGTCATCTTCTCCAGGCCCACGGCCACCCAGTTCTGCATGAAGGCCTGGGGCACCACCGCGGCCATGTAGAGCAGGTAGATGAGCGGGGAATGGTGGAAGAAGGGGAGCCGGGGCAGGACCACGGCGCCCAGCATCAGGACAACGGCCGCCTGGAAAACCAACAAAGCCACGTGCTGGGATGCGTAACGACCGATGCGGCCCGTGTCATCGAGCCGGGCGATTTCGCGGATGCCCAGGGACATCATGCCCCATTCGGCGGTGATCAGGCAGTAGCTCATGACCGCCACACCGATCTGGATCACGCCGAACCAATAGGCGCCCAGGAACCCGGCCAGGTAGACCAGGGCGGCCATGTTGGCGAGCTGGGACACAACCTGGCCCACCGAGAGGATGCCCAGGTTGTAGGCCATGCTGTTGCGGTTGCGAAGCGTAGGGCTCAAGCTATGTACCTGGTGGAGCGGGGTTTCGGGAGGATTATCCTGGCCACCGATGGGTTCCCGTGTAAGGCTAAGCCAAGTGCGGCGGAAAGCAAAGGAATTCGATTGCCGCCCCGGACCCCGTCCGGGGCTCCCCAACCTCCGCATCCGGGAAGGAAACACCGTGAGCATCGTGAAGGATTTCGTGCGGTCGCGGCCCGTCCTGTACGACCGCGCACGCAGCATCAAACGGATGCTGCTGGGGCCCGGCGTGCCCTCGTACAGGGTCCTGGATGGATTCAGCCGGGCCCGCGGGGGCCGTGTGAATTTCATCCAGATCGGGGCCAACGACGGGCTCCGGAACGACCCCTTGCGTCCCTTCATCGTCCGCGACGACTGGCAAGGGGTGCTCATCGAGCCCCTGCCCACGGTTTTTCCGCTCCTGCAACAGCACTATGCCTACCTGCGACGTCCCGGACTGGTGTTCGTGAACGCCGCGGTGGTGGCCGAGGACACAGGCGACCTGGATTTCTGGACTTTCGCCCCGGAGTTCCTGGACGCCCAGCCTGTCGAGAAGCGCCTGGACTACCTGCGCAAGGCCTCGTTCCGGCGCGACCATGTGGCCGGATTCCTGCCCGACGGAGTGGAGGCCGAAGAGGTCCTGCACCGGATTCCCGTACCGCAGGTCAGGTTGGAGGAGGTCGTCGGGAGCCATCTGCCGCGGTCGCCTCTCCACCTGCTGGCCATCGATGCCGAGGGGTTCGAGAGCACCCTCATTCCGGGGATCGACTTCTCGGTCATCCGCCCCGAGGCCGTATTCTTCGAATCCGAACACCTGGGCGACGCGAGAGATCGGGTGTTCGCCCATCTGGAAGGCGCCGGCTACCGCATCGAGCAGGTGGGCGGCGACAGTATGGCTGTCCAGGCACCGGATTCCGCCGACGATTGATCCGGTCCCGGGTCGGCGCAGGCAGGGTTTGATTTTTTCGACCCGGGGTGCGAAACTGGCCCCCTTGGACTTGGGACATTGGACTTTGGACCTTTGACCTTGGTCCGACCCCTTATCCCCAGATCCTGAAAGAGGACCATTCATGCGCAAGGTAATCCTGCTCCCGCTTGCGGCCCTGGCCGTATTCTCCCTGCTGACGGCCGCCGGCTGCCAAAATTCCGATTCCGGCAAATCGGCCGCCACGTTCACCGAGATCATGCCCGGTCTCAGCTACGTCGACTCGGTGGTGGGCACCGGTCCCGAGGTCCAGCTGGACGACATGGTCACGGTTCATTACACCGGCTGGCTGTACGTGGACGGCAAGAAAGGCGAGAAGTTCGACAGCTCTCTCGACCGCAACGAGCCTCTGACCATTCCCCTGGGCCGCAGCCTCGTGATCCAGGGCTGGGACAAGGGCGTTCCCGGGATGCGCGTGGGCGGCATGCGCACCCTGCTGATCAGCCCGGAGATGGGCTATGGCGAGCAGGGGCACCCGCCGGTGATCCCCGGCAATTCGACCCTCATCTTCGACGTCGAGGTCGTGGACATCCCCAAGGTCGAGGTCCAGGTCAGCCAGGAAGGCGACGGCCCCACCGCCGAACTGGGGGATCAGATCTCGGTGCACTACACGGGCTATCTGTGGGAGGACGGCCAGACGGGCGAGAAGTTCGACTCCTCCGTCGACCGGGGCCAGCCCTACAGCTTCACCCTGGGCGCGGGCATGGTGATCCGCGGCTGGGACAAAGCCTTCGAGGGCATGAAGAAGGGCACCAAGGCCCGGCTGATCATCCCTGCGGACCTGGCCTACGGCAG
Organism: bacterium CG_4_9_14_3_um_filter_65_15; assembly: GCA_002790835.1. Lineage (GTDB taxonomy): Bacteria > Krumholzibacteriota > Krumholzibacteriia > LZORAL124-64-63 > LZORAL124-64-63 > JAHJTW01. The sequence goes on from PFVX01000079.1 coordinate 173,819, forward strand.
CCGGGGCTACGGGAAGGCTATTCCCCCCAACGCCACCCTGTGCTTCGACGTGGAGCTGGTCGACATCGCCGGGAAGTAACCGCCCGGCGGACCGAACCGCATACCCGGACATCGCCCGCGGAGCCCCTCGGTCCGCGGGCGGGACCCGGGAACCGCCCTCATTCGGACAAAATGGTATTTTCTTGCGGCAAGGGTTTGTTTTTGCTAGAGTTGGATCGTTTTCACTGGGGACGCCCCACAGCGGCGTCCGCCTTTTTGTTGGCTGAAAGCTGTTTTTTACCCCCTCCAGGAGGAAATCCGCGTGATCTACCTCATCCCCGCCGCCGGCGTGCTTGCGCTGCTGTTTGCAGCCTTCAAGACCAGTTGGGTCAAGAAGCAAGACGCCGGTGATGAGAAAATGCAGACCATCGCCGGCCATATCCATGAAGGGGCCATGGCCTTTCTGAACCGGGAATACCGCGTTCTGGCCGTATTCGTGGTCGTCGTGGCCGCTTTGCTGGCCTTCGGCAACGCCCATGAGGCCAGCAGCCACCCCCTGATCGGCCTCAGCTTCGTGCTGGGCGCCCTCGCTTCCGGCGCCGCCGGGTTCTTCGGCATGAAGATCGCCACCGTGGCCAACGTGCGCACCACCAGTGCGGCCCGTACCAGCCTGAACAAAGCCCTGGGGGTCGCCTTCTCCGGCGGCGCGGTCATGGGCATGGTCGTGGTGGGGCTGGGTGTG